>JAHISQ010000145.1 GCA_018818125.1 Candidatus Rifleibacteriota bacterium | reverse complement strand
CGTCGGCTCAGTTGGCGGCATCATAATGCTGGCAGTAATGGCACCTGCCTTTCTATGGTTCATGCCGGGCCTTAAATCCATTACCAGCCCGCACATGTTCTGGATTCTAGGATCGGTAATATCTTACATGATACTATCAGAATGGCCAAAAGGCATAAGTCAGTCGGAAAGCTGCTGGGAAAACTTCTTCGAAGGCTGGAAGTTTCTTGGCGTAGGCCTGATAACCTTTCTGCTTTCAGGCCTGCTTGGCTTTATCGTTATGGCAAAGACTCTGGTGCCGATAGACTTCGCTTTTCAAAGCATCACTCCGGTTTTTGTCGGGCTATTTGCAATTCCGTGGTTGATCACCAACATCATTAACATTGGCCAGATTCCAAAACAACATGATCCTGAATCGATCGAACTCGACTGGGGCCTTGTCTGTCGTGGCACTTTTGGCGGCTTTCTCGGTGGTTTTTTTGCTGCCTATGTGCCGATTGTAACCGCCGGCGTCGGCGGTCTGATGGCCGGCCATGCCACGGCGCAGCGCGACGGACGACTCTTCGTAATGTCTTACGGCACCTGCAAAACCGTGTATTATGTTGGCTCATTTCTATTGTTTTTCATACCTGGACTGAGCCTCACCCGTGGCGGTCTCGCCTGGATAGTTACGCCAGTCGTATCAGTTCTGACCCTCAAAGAATATGCTCTGTTCGTTGGCCTCATGCTGTTCTCAGCTGGCATGGCATATCTGATGCTGGCACCGTTTACGCGCATGTGCATCTGGATCGTCGAAAAAATTGAATATTTCTGGGTGTCGGTAATCGCTCTGCTGATAGTGATTCCGGCAGTTTTTGCTTTCACCGGCTGGGGCGGCATGGCAATCATGACGGTTGCCACCGGCATCGGTCTGCTTCCGGTAATGTTTCAGGCGCGAAGAATGAACCTCATGGGCGTTCTTCTTCTTCCGGTCTGCATCAACATGGCAGGTTACGGAAGCGACGTAACGAGATTTCTGGGGTTGATATAATATGAAGGGTTTCACTCATTTTATTTCCGGTATTGCTGTTGCAAGTTTCTTTCCGCAGGCTGTTCACATGGCATCACAGGAACAGTCTTTCATACTCTGTCTGGGCGGCATATTTGGCATCATGCCCGACACGCTCGACTTTAAATTTGCGCGTTACTTTCACAAATCTGATATCGAGATTCGGCCTGACCCAAAAAACCTTGATGCCAGAGTAATAGCAGAAAGCGTTGCCGATGCCATAAGAAAAGCTGAAAAAGAAGGCCGTGGCACTGTGCAACTGCACACCATGCAACTCGGCTCGAATCTCTGGCGCAGCTACACGCTGGCCTTCGATTCTGCCACCAGCGAGGTCGTAGTCGAAATCGGCCCCGAAGTAGATACTGGGCAGATGCCGTTTGAAGGCACCGAACTAAAAGACCCGGCCAAAGCCAGCGCCCGGGTCAAGGTCGAGAGCCAGTTCTTACAGCAGTTTGACAAGAAATCGCAAATCGCTATCATGACCGGGCCCTGCTTTGAATTTGTTAAGCGCGGAGAAGGCAAAATTGAGATCGTCTTCCTGCCATGGCACCGCACCTGGTCGCACAGCTTCACACTTGGCCTGCTGATCTCATTTCTGGTTGGTTTATACACTTTTTTCATGGTAGCAGAGGGGCCAAACCCCGAAATGTACAGTATACCCAGATGGCTGCTGTATCCACTGATAATCCTGTTCGGGTCAATGGTTCATATAATCGAAGATTCAACCGGTTTTATGGGCAACAACCTGTTTTACCCCTTCACCAAGGACCGCACCAATGGCCTGGGGCTAATGAGCGCCGCCGAAGCCATTCCGAACTTTCTGTTCGTCTGGACATCAATAATCTGCATTCTCTATAACCTTGACCGCTTCAGATATGCGCCAATATCAACACCACCTGGAATTGAAAGCACCACCAGTTTCTTCTTCTGGTTCTATGGGATTCCGGTCGCAGTAATGGCGTATTTCTTCTTCAAGGGAAAAAGGGAAAAAGAACTAAAAGGCAAAGGGAAATCATCAGACTTTGATTCTGCCACTTCGGTAGAGCGCGAGACTGATGCTTCAATAATCTAGAATGTATGTGAGCAAATTCCTACTCAACCGGCAGAAAATCGTTAACCCAACCGGGATCAACGCTGCGATTTCCAGTCACTTAAGTCACATAGCTGAACAGCCGCCAAAATCGGCAGCCGAATTCTTTTATCGTCTTGAGTGGTATAAGATCGGTATATCGGTGCCATTTATTGTCTATTCGCAGACTGCTCCGGTCATGCGTGTCATGCCAGAGTGCCAGTTACTTGAAACAAAGCAACTTGAACCTCTCGAAGATCAAAAATACTTTGATTTTTCACTGTTCGCGGTACCACCGTTTAAACACGACTGGGACCCCGCAACCGACGAGAAAAAAATAGTTGCCTGGCTTAAAAAGGAGCTCACCGGCGCTGCCACTCTTCTGGATCAGCGTTTTGGCCCAAACAACCGTATCTATTACGAGGTAGAAGGTGAACATCGGCAGCAGCAGACGGTTACAATAACCGGAACGCTGCAGGCTCAAGATATCAAGAAGCTTGATCTGATCCGCAGATTTCCGCTGGGAAAATACTCTGAACTTGGATGTGGGCTTTTATACCTGCAGGCCCGCTGTGAGTATGCCGACCGAATGTGCTGTCGAAAGTGAGAATGGGGTTTATTGCCGCAGAATCGCGGGCATAGACGCAGTATAAAACAAAAGAGCCACAGAATATCTGTGGCTCTTTTGTTTTATACGTTTGTATCAGGGAATCAGCGGGGGGGCGGTTGCGGTAACAGCCTTGGCTTCGCCGAGTGGCACCGCTTCTGTCAGCGTCGGTGCAGGAGTTGCCTTTTCTACAATCGCAGCTTGCTGCAGTGAAGTTTTACTTACTTCTGCCTCAGCTTTGACTGGCGTCCTAACCCTTTTCTTCCCTTTCACTGTGTCATCAATCTTTTCAGGGGTGACATCAATCTCTTCGTAGCCACCCATAAATCTGTCAAAACTCGTTCTTTGACCTTCAATTACCATGATACCTCTGCCATCTGAGTTATCACCAGAAGTTCCGGCGGCTTTAACCCCTTTTGCAGTTCCTGTTTTGGAAGATGCCGAAGAATCACTAACGCCGCCTGTTTGAGAAACGTCAGAGGAAAAGCCATCTGCGAGATCACTGCCGCTGAAGCGGCCTTCGAGAAATTCGCGGGCCATTCTTCCCCAGGCGCTGTGCGGATCAACTTTACTGTATTCTTCGAGATAATTATTGGTCTTTTCATTCTCGCCAAGGCGATAGGAAACACAGGCCATGTTCCAGAGCGATTCGTAGTCAGAACGATCACGCTGCCAGGTCTGAGTGTACCAATAAAGAGCCTCACGCGGTTGCCCATTTCGCAAACAGGTCACCGCCAGCTTACGGGTGATCTTGGCAGAAGCCGGGCTTTGCCGATGATAGCGCAAAAGTACCGGAATCATTCGCACTGACTCACTTTTTTGCATCACTCGCGGATGCAAAAGATCTTCGGGTGCCATCAACTGCCTTTGCGACTCCACATGCGTTGTTTGCGGATTTCTAACCGCCCGCCGAGGTTTAGCTTTTTCTGGTGGCAGGTTTTCCATGATATAGTCGCCGGTATAACCGAGTTCCCTGACGAGATCATGAAGGTTCTGATCGGCACTGACTGGTGCGCACAGCAGTCCCAGCATTACAGGAATCAGAATTTTTTTCATACAATTTCCTGAATTTAGTCTAAAGCACTAATGGCTTCTGATAAGTTTTCGGCAGATTTCGCCGAATTTTCATCTATTTTTTTAATTTATACTATGTTAAGCTTATAAACAACATATTCTGCAAATGGAACAAATCTTGCGTTCTCAAAGCGGTTTTGAGACTGTATAGGAGATTTAAAAGATGAATAAGAGACTTTCAAACCCGACAAGATGCGCTATGGCACTGGTTGCCGCAGTGCTCGTTTCAATTTTTCTAACCGGCTGTCCCGAAGGCGGCGGTGGTGGTGGCGGTACCCCTCCGGTTTATACAGACCCGATTCACACCAGTTTCACGCTGACACCAGCTCAAATTCACGAAACGGGGCGTCCCTATGAAGTCGCTGCCGTAGTAAGAGAAACTCGTGGTGACGAGATAAACATCAACTGGATGCGCACATACAGAACTCTGACTACAACAGCTGATTCTACAAATCCTTATGCCAACACTTATGACACAGAAAAAAGCGCAGACTATTTCTCAGCGCAGCCACGTCAGATATATGGTTATATGTTCATTCCCAACAGTTCGGCATATATTGAAGACAGCACGGCACCGGCTAACACATATAACGTTTTAAAGGGCTACGGAAGCCACACTATCCGCACTCAGGTCATGATCGGGCGTGAGTATGAGAACAGGCCAGCATGGTTTAACGGCCTGTATATATCCTATAGCGACTACCGCAGCTGGGTTTTGACTGGCAAAGTCGGTGTAAAATACTGGGTAAGGCTTGAAGGCTACGATTATAAGCTCAGTGACAACTACACTATTTACATTCCCCTCGAAATTTATTTTGCCGGAGAACTAAACAGTACGAATCCTTATGATTCTTCTTCAATACCTGTTATCGGAACCCCGGTAACTACGAACCCCTACGACATTGGCGGCTAGAAGCCGATATAAAATATAGTTTTATTGTGTGAGAGAACAAGGAGATCAGAAGATGAGAAGTATGCATCGCGTTCTGGTTCTGGCAATTATGATCCTGGCACTGTCGCCCAGTTTTGCCCTTGACACCGGCAATTCTTTGGTTAACGATATTTTTGCGAGCCCGCGGGTTGATTCCTGGCCGGGCCAGCCAACTCAGCCCACTCCGCCGACTTACCCTGGCAATCCGAATTATCCTGGCAATCCGACTTATCCTGGCCATCCGTCTAACCCGAATTATCCCGGGAATGGTGGCAGTTACGATTCTCCTGATCGCCTTTTCGAAAGCGGCAGAAATGCTTATTATCAGGGAAACTATTACGGCAGCATCCAGACTTTGAAGCGATTTCTCGATCGTTACCCTTACGAATACCGCGCCCCTGAAGCAACTTTTATCGTTGCCGAAGCCTATCTTAAAAGCACCGACCATGCCAATGCTCTGCATTATTACCGTCTGGTCAGCAGCAAGTATTCTTATTATAATCAGGCTGAGCGCGCAACTTATTTTATCGGCTACTGCCTTGCGAAGCTTTCAGACTATCGCGGAGCCCTGAACGAATTCAGAAACTTTATTGCACGCTACCCATTCAGCGAATTTGTCGATGATGCCTGGTTTGTAAGCGGCATGACTCATGAAAGACTTAATGACAGCGCCAGTGCTATTGCTGCCTACAAGAAAATCGTATACGAATTTACTGATTCAAACTACTACGCCGAGGCAAAGCAACGCCTAGAAGCTCTGCAGAACGGCAGCACGCCAGGCTACCCTGACTACCAGCCGCCGCAACCACAGCCACAGCCGATTCCACCCAGCTATCCCGGTCAGCTCACCGATTATGAACTGTATAACCGCGCTCACTCACAGTACATAGCCGGAAACTTTGAGAACGCCGTCACCTATTTTGACGAGCTGCTTAAGCGTTTCCCAGGATCGACCTATGCCGATGACGCATCATTCTGGAAGGCTAAAATCAGATATGAGCAAAGAAATTATCTGGTGGCAATAAGACTCTTTGAAGACTTTCTTCGCTACTACCCGAACTCTGAGTATGTCGTCGAGTCCACTTATACTCTTGCATTTTGTCAGAAAGATTATGGTCGGATCAACGCCGCTAACGCCCAGTATCTGCGCCAGGCTGCGAATAACTTCGCCTGGTTCCAGCAGAGATATCCGACAAACGGCTATGCTTCCGAAGCACTTTTCCAGGCAGGTGAATGCTATGAAATTCTTGGCGACGAACCGACGTCTGACAACTACTATCAGAAAGCAGTAACCCTTTATCCAAATACTCCAGCAGCCGTTAAAGCCAAAGAAAAACTTAACAAAACCTGGTAACTAGAACATTAAAAAAGCCCCCTGACCGGGGCTTTTTTTCATTTAGGCAAAATGTGAAGTTCAGCTTTTTGAAAATGGGCTGTTTAACTTTAAAAGTTTTGAGAGTAGAATGGCTTGACCGGTAAGTTGTTGAAATTCTAAATCCGGCCCTGATGGTTCGCGTTATAGATTACACCATCAGGTATCTTTATGGAGGCTTTATGAAACGTTTTTGCGTACCCATACCACTGTTATTGATTCTTGCTTTGCTGCTCACAATGCCGGGGCTGGCGCAAACACGCGCTGAACTCTGGCGCAAGGTAGATGAGGCCAAATCAAAAGGTCTGCCACAAACTGCAATTGAACACCTCACAAAAATATATGAGCTGGCGCAGAAGGAAAACCACATGATAGATGCCGTCAAATCACTGTGTGACCGCATAGTTCAAGAAGGCAACATTCAGGGCAACAAGCCCGAAGAACGCATTACCCGACTCGAAACCGAGATTGGCAAGGCTGACGCCAAAGTTAAACCACTGCTTAACATTGTTCTTGCCAAATGGTATTGGCACTTCTATAACCGCAACAGTTACCGCTTTATCAATCGTTCGCGCACAGAAGGTCTTGATGAAAAAGATTTTACCACCTGGGATCTTCCCAAACTGTTTGCACATATCGGCAACCTTTACGAAAACGTTCTCAAGGAAGAGAAATCTCTCAAAGAGATTCCGATAAAGGTTCTCGAAGGCTTTATTGAACCTGGCAATCAGCCCGCCAACCTGCGCCCGACACTTTTTGACTTCTTTGCGCATGAGGCTCTGACTTTTTACATGGCAGACGCTCAAAGCGCGGCAAAGCCAACGACAGCCTTCGAAATCACTGTAGACTCACCAGCATTGAGCGATCTCGAAACTTTCATGAAGTGGCAGCCAGAAACATTAGACACCGATTCGTGCAATTATCGGGCGGTCAAGCTACTGCAGCGCTTGTTGAAAGCGGCTCAGGAAAGCGACAATCTTGATGCAATGCTTGACAACGACCTGTTCAGACTCGCATGGGTGCGCAGAGTAGCAGTTGGCGATAATCTTTCCGACACTTACCTGAAACGACTGGAAGACTTTGCCAAAGCACATTCAGACCATGCCTACTCAGCCACTGCGCTTGGTTATGCGGCGCAGGAATATGTCAGCCTGGGCGAGAACGTTAAGGCCATGGAAATTGCCAAAAGAGGCAGTAGCTCATGGCCTAACAGCTATGGCGCAAGCATCTGCAACAATGTTATTGCCAGCATCAAAAGCCGCGATGTAAGCATCGAAACAGAGCGCGTGATACTGCCAGAGGGAGGGCAGGCGCGAATATCGTTCAAGAATATCAACAAGGTATATTTCAGACTGCTGCCTCGCAGCACCGACGAGCTTTATAAAAAGCAGAATTATTCTCCCGATGGCATTCAGTGGGACGACTACGCCGGTATTTTTCAGCGCAAACCCATTGATAAGTGGAGCGTAGACGTAGACCCGGGCCAGGAATACAAGTCATGCGAAGCGCTGATTGATCTGCCTAAAATGCAGTCTGGTCTTTATTATCTCGCAGCCAGCGTTGAAGAAAACTTCAACCAGTCACAAAATGCTTTGCAGGTGACTCCAATCATCGTTACCAAGCTCGGCATGGTAATCCGCAAACGTGAAGGCAAACAGGAAGTCTTTATAGTTAACAATGTTTCCGGCGAACCAATGGAAGCCATCAAGGTTCGTGGTTACAGCCACGAATACGACAAGGGCTGGCGCCAGATCATGACCGGTTCTACCAATAAAGATGGTCTTGCCGTTTTTGATTCGAACCGGGGCAACGGCTTCTTTATCGCTGAGCACAAGGGTCACATCATTTATCGCACTACCGATTTTTATTCGTATGAAAGCAACGATTACTCGGCAGACACCCGCGTTTACTTCTTTACCGACCGCTCAATATACCGACCCGGCCAGACTATTTATTTCAAAGGCATCGTTGCCAGGCACGACACCAGAACCAGCGAATATAAAACCATGCCGGCCGGCACCAGCGTAAATGTGCTGTTGCGCGACCCTAACAGTCAGGAAGTGAAAAACGAGAGCTTCAAGACCAATGAGTTTGGTTCATTCTCAGGCACTTTTATAGCACCAGCTGATCGTCTGACCGGCGTTTACAATATTTATTCGAACACCTTTAACAGCGGTGCCCAGATTCGCGTCGAGGAGTACAAACGCCCCAAATTCAAGGTCAATATAGACACCCCCACGCAGGCTTTTCAACTCGACAAGGTTGTGCAGTTGACCGGTCGCGCGCTGGCCTACACTGGTGCCAAAATTGACGATGGCGCAGTTAAATACCGCGTTGTCCGCGAAGTAAGATACCCGCCCTGGTGCTGGTGGTATTTCGATCCCGGCAGTTCACAGGAAATCGCCCATGGCACCACCGTGACCGACAAGAATGGCGAGTTTATCATCAGCTTTACTGCCCTGCCCGACCGTGCCGTTAACAAGGCCGACGAGCCTGTATTTATGTATACAGTGTCTGCCGACGTTACCGACGGCACCGGCGAAACCCGGTCAAGCAAGCAGATTGTTCGCGTCGGTTACACAGCCTTGGCGCTCAACCTCAGCAACCAGGACGTGCGCGCAGCCAACCAACCATTTTCAGTAGTTGTTAATACAACAACCCTTGACGGAAAAGGCATAGCCGGTGCCGGCAGTTTCCTGGTCTACTCGCTTAAACAGCCGGCTCGCGCGCATCGCCAAAGCTATATGCGCGGCACGACAGTGGCTAAGAACGACAAGTCAAACATCAGAACATGGGAAGAAGACAAGGTTGTCTTTGAACAAACCTTTAATACCAGTATTGATGGCAATTTCGTCTGCGAACTGAAACTGCCCGAAGGTGCATATCGCATCAAAGCGCAGAGCCGGGACCGCTATAACACTCCGGTTAATGCTGTTTCCAACTTCATGGCTGTCAATGACGAGAGTAACGACTTCAGCATCAAGATTCCATTCTTCTTTAGAGACACTGGCGGTGCGCTACAACCAGGAGATACTTTTAAAGCATTCTGGGCAACCGGTTATGGCAAAGGCCCGGCCTATATCGAAGTCGAACATCACAAGAAGATCATACAAGCCTTCTGGACAGACGTTGACAAAGGCAAAGTGTACATCAAACTGCCAGTAAGCGAAAAGCATCGTGGCGGTTTCGTTGTCAGAATCATGCAGATCAAAGAGAATCGTGAGTATTTCCATACTCATATGGCTATCGTGCCCTGGACCAACAAGCAGTTGCAACTCAAGTTTGCACACATGACCTCGAAAATGCAACCCGCACAAAAGGATACCTGGAAGATAGAGATAACTGGTGAAAACGCCGAAAAAAGCGCAATCGAAATGGTTGCCGGCATGTATGACGCAAGCCTCGACGCGTTCGCGCCACACAGCTGGCCAACCAGTTTCCCGGTTTTCTATCAGGAATACAACCGGGTGTCACCATACGCATTCAACCAGGCACAGAGCCTTTATGTCTGGCGAAATGAACTCAACTCTTATCCTGGCATTGGCTATCGCCAATACCCGCAGCTACCCAGCAGTATCCAGCAGGACATATTTGGCTACAATTACGCTTATGAGGGCAAAAGCCTGCGCATGAGCAGGAGTAATAGCGCGCCAATGCCGACAATGGCAGCGCAGGCATTGAGCGAATCAGACGATGGCATAATGATGGAAAAAAGCAAGAAATCGGATATGGCTGATTCATTTGACAAAGAAGAATCATCACCTTCGGGTGGTGCCATGGCACCACAGGAAGCAAACGGTGGTGGCGACAGTGCTCCTCAGGCGCCTGATCTCGACAAGGTTTCTGCCCGCGTTAACCTTAACGAAACAGCATTCTTTCAGCCTCATCTTACTGTTGATGCCGACGGCAAGGTTTCTGTAGAATTCACAATGCCAGAGGCGCTGACCACCTGGAAATTTATGGGCTTCGCACATGGCAAAGAGCTGCAATCAGGCATGCTGATCGGTGAAACGGTCACACAAAAGGATCTCATGGTGCAGCCGAATCCGCCAAGATTCATGCGTGAAGGTGACAAACTCGTCTTTACCGCTAAGGTGACAAACCTTTCAGAAGTCGAGCAGAAGGGGCAAATACGCCTTAAGCTTCAGGACACAATAACCGACGTTGACCGAAATGCTGAATTCAAGCTCGACAAGCCAACGTTCGAGTTCAGTGTTCCAGCTGGTGAATCGCGCTCGTTCGGCTGGAAGATTGAGGTTCCTGATACACCAGGCGTTGTAAAATACACCGTTGTAGGTGCTACCAATAGTCTGTCTGACGGCGAAGAGGGTATGGTGCCGATTCTTTCTCGACATATCTTCGTAACTGAATCTCTACCGCTGCCAATCAAAGGGCCGGCGAACAAGAAATTCACCTTCAAGAAACTGGTTGAATCGAAAAAATCAGACACTCTCAAACATCAGGGCCTGACTGTCGAAGTTACTTCCAATCCAGCATGGTATGCAGTTCAAGCTCTGCCGTATCTCATTGAGTTCCCGCATGAATGTTCAGAGCAGGTCTTCAACCGCATTTATGCAAACAGTCTTGCTTCATTCATTGCCAATTCTGATCCCAAAATCAAGAGAGTCTTCGACACCTGGAAGGCTGAAGCCGCACAGGGCAGCAAGGCATTGTTCTCTAATCTCGAGAAAAACGAGCACCTCAAATCGGTTACTCTGCTCGAAACACCATGGGTTCTTGACGCCAAAAACGAAACCGAGCAGAAGCATAAACTCGGCATTCTCTTTGATCGCGCCCGTATCGACTCTGAATTGTCACGAGGCAACAAAAAACTTGCCGAAATGCAGATGTCTGATGGTGGCTTTCCGTGGTTCCCGGGTGGACACCCCAACTCCTTTATCACTCTCTACATCATGACCGGGTACGGGCGTATGCGCCATCTTGGCGTCGATGTCGATGTAAAAATTGCGCTCAAGTCACTTAATCACCTCGACAAGTGGATTGATGAAGTCTATCGCGAAATCATCAGACATCCCGACTATAAAAACCGCACCAACATCAGTCCGATTACTGCGCTTTATCTGTATGGCCGCAGCTTCTTCCTGAAGGAAAAGCCAATACCTGCCGGCAGCAAAACCGCCGTCGATTTCTTCCTCAATGAAGCCAGAGAAAAATGGCTGCAGGTCGGCTCAAGACTCGCTCAGGGGCACATTGCTATCGCGCTGAAGCGTTTTGGCGACAGCACTGTTCCGTCTGACATAGTCAAGAGCATCAAGGAACGCAGCGTAACCGATGAAGAGCTTGGTCGCTTCTGGCGCGAGAACGAGCTGTCGTTCTGGTGGTACCGGGCTGAGATTGAGACTCAGGCGGTTATGATTGAGATGTTCAGCGAAGTTACAAAAGACATGGAAGCAGTCGAGGATTGCAAAATCTGGCTGCTCAAACAGAAACAGACCCAGAACTGGAAAACCACCAAAGCGACTTCAGATGCAATTTATGCGCTGTTGCTGCGCGGCGCCAACCTGCTTGCCTCTGACAAACTTGTCAGGGTGCTGCTTGGCGGCGACGAAGTTAAGCCTGAGCGTGTAGAGGCTGGCACTGGTTATTATCAGAAGATTTATGCCGGCTCAGAGGTTAAATCTGAAATGGGCAACATCGAGGTGATCAAAGAAGACGAAGGCATCGCCTGGGGTGCTGTTCACTGGCAGTATCTTGAGGATATGAGCAAAGTCACACCTCATGAAACCAATCTCAAGCTGAAAAAAGCGCTGTTTGTGAAGCGTGATACCGATAAAGGCCCAACTATCACACCAATGAAGGGCGATCTGAAGGTCGGCGACCTGGTGGTGGTTCGTATCGAACTGCGCACTGACCGAGACATGGAATACATTCACATGAAAGATCAGCGCGGCAGCGGCCTGGAACCGTTAAATGTAGTTTCGCGTTACAAGTATCAGGACGGTCTTGCTTACTACGAGGCAACCAAGGATACTGCAACGCATTTTTACATTGATTACCTGCCCAAAGGCACCTATGTATTCGAATACGAGCTGCGCGTGCAGCTTCAGGGCACATATCAGAGCGGCATGGCCGAGATTCAGTGCATGTATGCACCAGAATTCAACAGCCATTCAGAAAGCTTTGTGATGCAGGTTACTGACAAGTAATCTGATACTGGCGTTTAAAACAGGCCCGGTCGCAAGTTATACTTGCGACCGGGCTTTTGTTTGTGAATACTACTTCTGATGCAGGCTATCGAAGCGCTTATGAGTTTCCTGATAGAGTTGCAACATATTGTCGCTCTTCTCAAACACTTCGGGAAGTTCTTTATAGACATCATAAGGCGACATTATAGCCATCGAAATGCGAACTATGCTATGTAGCTTGCCGCTGGCCTCATAAAAGCGCACCATTGGCAAGTGTCCGGGAATTTTCAGCTGGCGTGTGACAGGAACTTTTTTCCAGATCAAATTCGGTCGTTTAGCAACTTTGACTTTGGTTATATCTCTGGTAAAAACGCCAATGAAGCGCACAGAAGACATTTCCGGCATGGCGGTCAGAAATTCGAAGTAAGAAGCCTCGATTTCCAGTGCAGGCCCTTCGAGCTCGGGCGGAAAATAAACCCACACCAACGGCTGACCGCGCAATGACAGAGGTAGAGTATCACTAAGCTGTGAAAACGTAGCTTGCACACCAGTCAGGTCGCCACCGTTCCTGATAATTGCCGATTCGCTGGCGTAGGTCACCACAACAGGGTTTGAGTGTGCCGATTCGCCGGTGCCGTTAACAGCACGAACGGTGTAGGTAGCGGTCATCCCCTCTGTGATGTTCTGGGTTACTGTCACATTGGTAATCGATGAAGGAACATTAAAAATAGCCCACTCGTCATTCTGATAAACTTTGTAGTATGCCGCGCCGTTTGCGGCTGACCATTGCAACGTGCAGGAATAAGACGATACTTCAGTCAGCGCCAGTATTGGCGCAGCAGGAATGAGCTGAATTATCAGCGCTTCCGACTGTTCTGAATAACCAGAGGTGTTTTGGGCGGTCATGCGCAGCGACACGGTATCGCCGGCAGGAAGCCCATCGACACGATACTGAGTAATAGTAGATGTGAGCGTCGCCACTACTGTTTCGTTAACAAGAACCTGGTATGATAAAGCGTTTTGAATCGGCGCCCACTTGAAAGAGAACCAGTCTGCTCCGATCTGGTCTTCTATTATCGTAAGCACTGGCGGCGGTGGCAGCAGTTGGACCGACACATCAGCAAAATAAGATTCACCGCTGGCATTAATGGCGGTAAGTCGCAAATTTAAAGAGCTGCCGGGCGTAAATCCAGTCAGAAAAACCCGGGTCGGCGTAGCCGGCAGTTCCTGTAATAGTGTGTCTGATGCCTGATATACCCGGTAGCCGGTAGCAGTATCGACGTTCTGCCAGAAAAGGCCGACAGAAGCAGAACCAAGATCGTAAATGCCTATTGCAGCGGGTGCAGCCGGTGCCATTAATATACTGGTCGGGCTTGATACTCCCACAGCCGCCCCCTTATCGTAGGTTACTATCGACAAGCTGTAAGTGCCGCCAGGGACAAGACGCACAAGGGTTTCGCGAGTGTTTTTTGTCGAAGAACCATAAAGTGCGTGGTCAACATCCACCTGATAATGAGTGCTGGCGTTGAATCCCGGGTATGGTGTCCAGCTGACCTTTACCGACTCCGGGCTCAGATGTGATATTGAAGGCGGTTGCGCAAAGTATTCGTCGGGTCTCACGTTTGGTTCGGCTTCAAGTAGCCGAAATAGCGCGACAACTATCAGCAGTAAAATTCCTGCAATCTTTAAAAATACCCCTCTGCCATTTCTTTTCATTGATTACTCACCAACCCGCCTTAACATCTACCAGCAGGAACATCACCTGTCTGTAATCAGATAATGTATAAAGAAACACACAAATTTCCAGTAATATTAATAATAATATAACAATAGACACAAATTGCGAGTGACAAATGTATCAGTGTTGCTGCATGATTGGCTTAGATACCTTCTAACACATGCTGGTCATAAAATTTGGCAAGGTTGGCAGGAATTGAAAACTGATATATTATGAGTAAGCTATAAACATATTGTTTCCAGAGGAGCGTTATGAGTTACAAATCCGCCTATCTACTTATTTTTGCCTGTCTGCTTGTATTCGTTTGCCAGTCAGCACTGCAAGCGCAGGACGCCAAGGATCTTGAAAAACAAATTAATACCGAGCTGAGAAATGCACAGAGTACATTTTTTAACGGCAAGTTTGAAGCCTCAGAAGCAGGAATTAAGAAATCCTCTGAACTGATCGAGAGTTTAAAAAAACTTGAACCACAGCATAAACAGCTAAAATCATTTGAACAGCGGTTGACCAAATTACAAAGCGATCTGGCAAAAAAGCTGGGTAAAACAACCAGTGGTTCCAGTTCAGTTCCGGTGGCCACACAGGCGCCTGCCAAGAGCGTCACATCACCCTCCAAATCAGACAAGCTTCCACGCAAAACTGCCCAGGAAATAAAAGAGCTCACAAAAAGTCTTGATTCACTTGAGAATTACGAGAAAGACCGCATGTTGCGCATTCAGCAGGATTATTCTTCCTACAGCATAGAATCAACATTCAGCAGTATTCAGCAAAAAATCGACAACCTGCCCGGTCTGCTTGAGAAAGTTGCCGCCATGGCAGCACAGGAAAATGCTGGTGATCACCCAGATGTAATAGCTGTGCAGGAGCGCGTAGCAGCAGTCAGCGCATGGGCCACGCTGGAACTGGCAAAAACACAGGAAAAAGTAGCTCAACAAAAGGCTGGAGAAGCGGCTGGCACAGAAGCCGCTGATTCTCTTAAAAAACAATGGGAAGATTACAACGACAAATATTTCAACCCAATTAACAATCGTAGTCACGAAAATGACATTGCAAAAATCGGCGAAGCATTCGAATTACTGAATGAATATGCCGACAAAAAAGCCGATCTTACAAAAGCCATAAGCGCATTTGAGGAAAAATATGGCAATACGCGCGAGGCAATAGAAGCAGCAACCGGCGGCATGGAAGCGGTTTATCCATGGGAAAATTTTAAAAAGGCTATGGTTGATATAGAAGCAATACCCGGACGCCTCGGCGAAAAGGTTAATGGCATGATCGAACAGGAAATCTCGTCACTGTCATCACGCCACGATTTTTTCAGGCTTGAAAGACACGCAGAAATCAAAAAGCTCGAAGAATTTTGCAAAAAGTATGTAGCTGGTTACACAGCCAACGCCAGTATTGCCAGTCAGCTGGCTGAAGACATCAAAAAGTTTGAAGAAAAAGTAGACCAGCGCAACTGGCCTGCCGGCAAAGGCAGCGCTGCTGACCGCGCCGGCGCCCTCGAATACTTTAAAAACACCTGGGGGAAAGACGAAAAACAGAAATATACAGTGCTTGGCACGGTGATCACCGGCGAATGGTCTGTTCAAAAAAAAGATCTACTCGGCAAGCCTGTAATGTATGGGCTGCCGGTATTGCTGGCCGTTCAAAAGCCTGAAGATAAGACACATGGCCTTGCCCGTGTCTACATTCTGACGGTGCGAACACCCGAGAGCGCCAGCGCCCAGATGGCACCGCCTTTTGATTCTGATACTGTTGGCGACTGCTATTACATTCGCGCTGAAAAAGTAAAGTAAGTTGCCATCCTCTGTCCGGCGTCAGTCAGTTGCCGCCGGGCAGAACGCGGTCAGCAAGCCAAACAGCCGGACCTCTGTATCGGCTCTGTTGCCTGCTTCTTACCCGTTTGAATTGACGATGCCAGGCAGTGATGTTATGATCAAATGGGCAGGCACTACCGAACTTGTATGCATAATTCAGAGGAACATATCATGTCACAGCCAATCAAAAGCGATGACCAGCACTTTACTTACGGCGATTACAGCCAGTGGTCGGAAGATGAGCACTGGGAATTGATCGACGGCGTTACTTATGACATGTCGCCAGCGCCAGCTAAGATTCACGCAGATATTTCAGGTGAATTATTTTTTGCCTTCAAGTCATATCTGCGCGGTAAGCCATGTAAAGTCTACGCAGCCCCTTTTGATGTTCGCTTTCCCGAAGGCGATGAGCCAGACAAGGAGATCAAAAGCGTCGTTCAGCCGGATATTCTGGTAGTCTGCGACGAAAATAAGCTTGATGAAAAAGGCTGTCGAGGGGCTCCTGATCTGGTGATAGAAATATTGTCGCCAACGACTGCTTCGAAAGACTGTATACAAAAACGCGACCTTTATGAGCGCCACGGTGTAAAAGAATTCTGGACCGCAGATCCGACCAATCGCCTGGTTCACGTCTATGTGCTTGGCTCAGATGGTTTATACGGCAGACCAGCTATATTTACGGATTGTGGCAAGGTTACCGTCAGCATCTTCGCCGATCTCAAAATTAATCTCAAGGAAGTGTTTCCGCAGCAGCTCAAAGTCGTTCGTGAAAGTCCCCGAAAGTATCTGACAGAATAATTACAGAACTGCGAGAACCGCCAAAATATCATGAAAAAATTCCTAAACAACAAATCATTATTTGACCGAGCAACTGAAATAGGCTTTAAACCTGCTCATGTTGCAGAAGTCGGTGTTTACAAACCCCAGACCTCAAACATTTATAATTTCATCAAGGCAGGCATCAAAACGACTCTGGTTGAGCCAGATCCGAAGTCTATATTGCAGATTAAAGAACATTTCAGCGGGCAGAATAATATCACCCTGCACGAAGTGGCGATTTTTGACCGCACTGGCGAGATAGAACTTGTGCAGCGTGAAGCGTCGACCTTTGTCAGCGAACTGAAGGCGTCACCAGCGATTCTTAATGACAATTATCAAGTCAACGAAACTGATAAATTTGTAGTTCAAGCTGTGCCTTTCGACAAAATTGATGATGGAACAATTGATCTGCTGAGCGTTGACGTTGAAGGCGCCGAATGGTTTGTGTTAAAAACCATGGCAAGCCGCCCGGCAGTGATATCGTTAGAGACACATGGCGCAGCATATACCAATCCGTATATTAATGAAATCAATAATTGGATGAGCGAAAATGCTTACAAAACCTGGTATAAAACTGGCGCTGACACCGTTTTTGTTCGGCCATCTGTGATCAAGGCATCATCTGGAGACAGGCTGACGCTAAAAATTGCCAACATATACCTTGAATTTCACCGTCTGCGCAAAACCCTGAAAAAACGTCTCACAGGTCGTTGAGCTGCCAAATGTGATTAATCCCTGAGTATGACTGAAGGAATCAAAAGCGCTGGCAAATCAGATCTGGAGAACGCAAATGAAAGCTAAGAACCCGATTGAATCTGATTATCTGCTGATTGAACCTGACGAAAATATTTTGCGACAGGTTTACGCCTGGTCACAAGAAGACCCCGAAATGGAACATTTTACCTGCCGCCCGCTCAAACCTTTGCCAGACTTTTCAACTTGGAAAGCAAAACAACTAGAGCTTTCTGCAAACAACAGCGTAATTGCCAAAGTCCTTGTCCACAAAGAGTCAGAAAAAGTGGCTCTGGGGCGCTGCCGATGTTTTGATATGAACCCGAGAAATCGAAGCACAGAAATCGGCTATTATCTGCCGGCGGGCCATCGTCAGCGCGGTCTTGGGCGAATTATGCTTAAAAAAATGCTGGAACTTGTTTTTTCTGACGATAGTCTGCAGATGAATAAAATCTATGCCAGCACTGCTTCATGTAATTTGGCCTCTGTAAAATTGCTGAAGCAGCTGGGATTTACAAAAGACGGGGAAAATCGAGAACATTACTGGATTGGTAACAAGAAATACAACCAGCTGATTTATTCAATTTTGAAACGTG
>JAHISQ010000144.1 GCA_018818125.1 Candidatus Rifleibacteriota bacterium | reverse complement strand
CAAAGCATGTTTGGCACTTGATTTACATTTGGTTTATGCCGATATTAATAATAGAGAGGTGTAATATGTCAGTGGGTCCGATCGACCTTAAAACCAGTTTAATGGGAAATGATGAAGCCAGCCGCTTACGTGAGCACCAGAAAGCTCAGGAAGCGGGTCTGGCCGAAAACCTTGCCCAGAATAAGAATGCCAGTGCGCAGAAAACCGAAACGGTTCAGAAAACTGAGACGACCGATGGGGCAGTTATACGCAAAGAAGACGAGGAATCTGAAAAGAAGCAGAAAAGCAAACAGAAAGCTGCAAAGAACGCCAGAGACGAGAACCAGAAAGAAGATGAAGACGAAAAACACCCCAAGATTCCTGATGGCACCAGAGGACTTAAAATAGATATAAAGGGATGACTTCTGCCAATAAAAATATATTAACTCTTTGCCTATTTCTGGCAATGATTGCAGGCGTATGCCAGGCCGACCATGAAGAAGATTCGTGGGTATTCAACCGCCAGGGCATGTTCAAGGTTTCACAGGGCAACCTCAGCGAGGCAATACGCGATTTTGAAAAAGCCTGTCAGCTCAATCCATTTAACGACACGGCTCTGACGAATCTGGCTTGCGCCCGCAACAATCTCGGCGTGCTTCTAGCCCAGCAGAAGCAATATGAAGAAGCCATAAGGCAGTTTGATGCAGCAAAGGCACAAAAACCCGAAGATATTTCGATCCGCCTCAACCTGCTCTCTATTCTGGTAAACCTCAAAAATTCGGCTGCCGTCGAAAAAGAGGCACGCGAGATCATCACGATCCGACCCAACGACGTCGAAATTGGCTTAAAAGTCGCAGCAGCACTGCAAAAGACCGAGAACACAAACGCCGCGGTTGCGACGCTGTTGGAACTAACTGAAAGAGTCCCTGACAATGCTGATGTACACGCGACTCTTGGTCGGCTGCTACAGCGCTGTGGTCAGCTCGACGAAAGTTCTTATCATTTAAAACGTGCTCACGAGCTCAACCCTGCCGATCCGGAGATCGCAAAGAATCTGGAACGTCTCAGCCGCGAGGTGAGTGTAGAAGCAAGCACATCAACCTATACAAGCGTCCACTTCAGCTTGACTTGCCCTGACACGTTCACCTCTGATTGGTCTGAAGAAATGTTGAGACTGCTTGAAGATGCATACGAAGAAATTGGCCGGCAACTTGATTTTTATCCTTCGCAGCGTTCACAGGTGGTGATACTGCAGACCGAAACGTTCCGTAAAGTTCATGATCTGCCGGAATGGGCCGGCGGAGTTTATGATGGCCGAATAAGACTGCCGGTACCGACAAGAAATATCAGGCCGGCAGTCGTTAAAGACGCAGTAATGCACGAGTATACCCACCACGTAATTTACCTGATCACTTCGGGCAGCTGCCCGATATGGTTAAACGAAGGGCTGGCGCAGATATTTGAGAACAACTATCAGAATATCGAGCGCTGGACCTATCCTGATCAGAAATCAGAATTTAAGTCGTTCAGCGAGATTGACCAGTTATTTCGCCTCAATCCAAGCCGCAAGCAGGCTGCCATATTATATAAGGCATCGCTGATTACAAGTGCGCGACTTGTTCAAAAATATGACTGGGACCGGATTGCCGGATTCCTGGAATATCTGGGTATGGGCTATGACTTGAATCGGGCAGCAACAGAAGCTTTTTCCGCAGATTTTGCCGAGCTTGAAAAAATTTGTCTGCTGATCGAAAAAATAGAATAAAGCTCAACCGCCAGAAAGAACTATACCGATCAAAATGCGGTTAACCACTTCCAGCAGCAGTAAAAAAAGCATTGGACCAAGATCCACATAGCCCTGACCAGCTGGAATCAGCACTTGAAAACGTTTTAAAACCCGATCGATACGACTCGTCAGCGGCAGAATCGCGCGCGGCGGATTGCCCGGCATTATCCAGGTTAACATCACTCTGATAAACACTAAAAACTGCAAAGCACGCACTACATTGATTAATATAAGCATAATATCATTCTCCTGGCAGCGCAAATAGAGCGGTGCCGATGCGCACGATGGTGGCACCCTCTTCTATGGCGATCTCAAAATCGCCAGACATGCCCATTGACAATTCAAGAGCATGATATGCCGCCCCCTGCAAAGCGCGACTCTTTTCGAACAGTTCGTGCAGCCGCCTGAAGCAGCTTCTGATAATATCCTCTTCAGCAACAAACGGTGCCATTCCCATCAGGCCACGGATATCAAGATGCTCGTTTTCGCGATAATCTTCAATTACGCTCAGTATCTCTTCGCAGGCAAATCCTTGTTTGGCTTCTTCCCCGGAAATATGAACTTCGAGCAATATCGGGCACTTTCGCCCGCTTTTCTGATGCCATATTGCAAATTGATCGAGCAATTCGCGGCGGTCAATAGAGTGTACCAGATCAGCGACGGGAAACACGTATTTGACTTTATTACTCTGCAAAGTCCCGATAAAATGCCAACTGACCCGCGCTTGTTGCAAAAGCACCGACTTATCGCGCAGAGACTGAGGTCGGTTTTCAGCGAATACCTGTTGCCCGCAAGCATGCATGGCGGCAATCGCGCAGTGATCAACAGTTTTTGACACTGCACACAATTTAACAGAACCGCCTGGTCGACCAGCACGGCGCTCTGCAGCAGAAATCCGCGCTTTGACTTTTTCAAGATTGCCGGCAAAATGATCCATAAAGCTACCTGTCTGGGCGAGTGCGTTGCCGTAAAAGATTAATCGAAACTGGCCTGATGTTCAGGCGCTCGACTGCCTGCGGGTTGTGGGTTATACGCAAACTATTCTCTTCACTGTTATCAATCCAGCGCTGCAGATTGCCACCAATACAGGCTCCCTGCACATGTATCTTAAGACTGCGCCCCGAAAAAAGACGCCTGAAATTAAGTGGTGCGCCCTTCTGTGGTCGTGACGTGCTGGTATACACACCGGCACCGGGCTTATAAATCGCAGCTCTGATCAGCCATTCTCTCGCTGCCTCTATAAATTCTTCATTTGCGCTGTTCTCTTTTATGTAGCGTTCAAGATCAACGGTCGACAATGCTGTGCCTTCTCCGGCTATCAGGAACAAACTCATGTTCGAGTCGAAATTAGTAGGACCGGTAATAAAAATATGACCAGGTGTTACTACCACGAGATCTGTGCCTATATCGCCACGCAGATAAATCGAGCGCTCTGAAAACAGAATGCGTGCGCCCCGCAAATTTGCGCCACTGATGTTATTGTAGCCGTCAAAATTATTATCTGAAGAGAGAACGATAAACTTTTTCTTGAACACGTCCTGTTCGAGAGTAACAGAGTTCGGGCCATGATAGCTGTCGGAGTAAAGTAGTTCTTCGCCCGGGTGGAAGTCGACATCAACCGGGGCATCATTGATAAAGCCTTTACCTTCAGCATCAATGTAAATCCCCCGAGCTCGGCTTATTTCGCGCAAAGCACTAAAATCAGGTCGCCACTGAGGAATATAGGAGCGATAGTTTTCAGAATCTCTATCTATGAGCACGTCATTCGGGTTTCGACCTTCGAGACTGTCGACAGCGTGCTGTATGCGCAGACTCGAATTCATCGCCACAGCAGTGTTACCCATGCTTACACGCGGCTGACTGGCGCCACGCCGATAAAAATACTGGGCTGTCTGCACTGGACCGAAAAAAGTATGTGAATCAACAACTACTGATCCATCGCAATAAAGAGGTCCAAAACAGGGTGACTCGCCACCACGCATATATATGCGACCATAATTGCCAGCCATTTTTCTGTTGCCGGGAGCCGGATTGAAAGGATCCTCGCCTTCTGGTTGGTACATCTGATGCAGCAGTATAGGGTCATAACAGATGCCAAATCTTGACAAACGGCCGGAATCAAAAAGCTCGGCATTTGCGTCAACAAAAAGTTCGAGGCTACCTGAGCGTTCAACCCATGGCTGGATTGGTGTTCCGTAATAAAATTCGTCAAGGCTGGAAAACACTGCAAATGTTTTTACCAGATCATAAAACTGCACCACAGCGGCACTGGAATAACGGTAATTGCCACATCGCCCCTCTGCAATAACCTGGTATTGCAGGTCTTCGTCCAGCATTCCGGTCTTAGTTTTGTTAACATCAGAAAGCTTTCGAATCGAAATAATTCTAAAAAATGCCCGACTTTTTTGCCCAAACTGTGTCCAACTGGTGCTCTCTATGTTCTCCGAAAAAAACAACGAAGACAAAACTGTCGGGTCAGCAGCTCGGTCCGAAGACGAAACTGCACTGCGCATTCTTTCTATAGCATAGTTTATGCCTGATTCTGCAGCAAGTCGCGCCTGACGTTCAGCAACCCGCATCATCCCAAGGTCTCTATCGGCCTGATAGACACGGTAAAACAGTGCTGCAACCAACAACACTGTGAAGCAGATCATCACTACCAATGGGATCAGAGATTGTTTTTCGTCTGGTACTCTACTCATCTGTTCCTCAGGTTTACCAACCGGTAAAATTCGCGACCACTATTTGGCACTCCCGGAGCGTTTGCATAAAACTTAATTTCGAGCTGATCGGAGCTCTGACGTGTAAATTTGCCATCGCTACAGTTTGTAATCAGCGGGTTCTCATAGCGGCCAAGACGTCTAAAATCGTTGGTAGCAGCTGCACTGCGAGACATGTATACCAGAGTATTATTGCTGAATGAAAAACCTTCTTGATTTTCGTCAGGCAAAAGAGTTCCGGATTCGACTGCAACCTTGAAAAAGCACTCGGGCGAACTGCCATTAAACGGATGTTCAAATTGCGCTGAATTAGCGATCTCAAGACAAATTTCGTCGAGAACACTATTGATATGCTGTACCCAGGCATATTTCTGCTGAGCCTTCCGAACATCGGTAGAATTCAGAAAAAAGAAAAACACCGAAGCGCCACCGGCAATAGCAAGAAAAACGGTAAACAAGACAATTTCCCAGACGGTTATACCTGATTTTCGCTTTTTCATGGGCGGGTCCTCGCACGCAGATATTCGAGACTCAGGCTTTTGCTGAAAGGAAACATGCCCCAACGCACAGTTGATCTGATCATAATATTTGCTGGCATGTCGGGGTGCAGAAACACCTCTACTCTTCCGTAAAGGTTGATATCTTCACCACCCTTCACCGGCTGAAAAGACGATTTGCTGCTGGCACGATCATAAGGGCGACAAAGAGCTTCTTCCATCAGGTTTTCCAGCGCTACAGAGGCACGCAGATGCGTATCCGTTTCGAAAAGCGGAAGGGCCTTGATTGACCACAACTGAACAAACGGCCACAGAAAAAACGTGGCTATGCCGAGATAAATCAGCTTTTCAAATATAGATCTGGAAGGAGTTTCCGCCATTTAACCTACCATTCAGTTTAACGATGCATAATCACGCAGTTCGCGCATGAATCTCTCTGCCATAACAATTTTATCTTCATCTTTGGCTACTGAAACATAATGTTTCCAGGTATCTATGGCTTCCCTGTGCATGCCCAGACGCTCATAGATCACCGCCAGGTTGTAAAGAGCCTTGTCGAGATACGGATCCTGCTTGAGGGCCGCCACATAGATATCAATTGCCTCTTCGTAGCACCTTTCCATGTCAAGCAGACAGGCAAGATTATAAAGCGCCTGAGTGTTGGTGGGGTAAATGTTAAGAATCTGTCGATATGTTTCCATGGCGCCTTCTAAGTCGTTCTTGTTAAAACTTTCGTAGGCTTTAGCAAGTCTCTTAGACAAATCTGTATGCAAAACCGGTATTACACGTGCTTTTTTAGCAGTTTTCCGAATACTGGTCTTTGCCAGCGTTGGATTAGAAGCATATTGTTTATAATAATGCTTAACTTTGCGCACGTAGTTCTGAGTTTCACGAAAAGGAGGAATACCCTTGTATTTTTCGACATTACCGGGTCCAGCATTGTAGGCGGCTAATGCATACTCAATCTTGCCGTCAAAGCGTTTCAGCATCATGCGAAGGTAATTCGCTCCGCCGAGTATATTCTGGCGGGGATCATAGGAATCAGAACAACCTACCAGACTGGCCGTCGATGGGATCAGCTGCATCAGGCCCTGTGCGCCCTTTGAAGAGCGAACCCTCGGGTCAAAGTCCGATTCGACCTTGATTACAGATTTTATCAGATAGGGATCGAGATCATGCTGCTGCGCCGCTTCATTGATGTATTTGCTGAAGGTTTCGTCGTTGGGCAGCATAAATTTCTGCGCTGAAGCCTGGGCACTTGCGGCAAATGTTGCCTGCGTAGGCGAGTCAGGACCCTCGCGCTCTTTGCGACTGGTCACAACAATCTTGTAGTTGCGATTTGGCGGACTATCAGTAAGAAATAGACGACCATGTTCATCTCGATAAGAATAAATAGCCGCACCAGCCTGGGCAGCCAGAGTCAGCATCATTGCACCTGCGAGCCAGATTGAACGCTTCAACCGGTTCCTCCTGAACTTGGTAATCGATAATATTTAGTCTCTAAGGCCTTGTTAAAGAATAACAGTTACATTCTCTTTAAGCACCCGGCCATAAGGGGCCGTAAAAACAATAACCATTGTAATGATTATTGTTTAACGGACCCTAAACAAATCGGCCAGACATTGCAGATTCATTATAGCCCGGAAAAAAAAAGAACTGCCAGAAACGACAGTTCTTTTTCTTAGCGAATCCTTATAAACTCAGCTGCGATGCAAATGCTCCCAGCTTAGTACGCACGAGGTAAAGTGCCAATTGTCATCTTCAGAAATTTCTTTTCCCTCGACAATTTTGCGTGAAATACCCTCACACAACCAGCATTCCCTCTTTTGCACTGCATACATGGAAGCAAGGGCTTCGAGTGTAGGCGGTTCAGTCGGCGGCGGGGGCACGACTTTCAGAACCGGTTTCTGCACGGTTTCATTATGCAAAAGCGCCTCCGGATGATCGGAGTGTTCTTCAAACATTCGATTGATTGTTGGCACAGCCAATGTATTACTCATTACTACCTCTTCAAAATATTCGCTGTCAGGGTGTCGCAATTATATGGACAAAGTGTGCTCATTGCAAATGACAAATGAATCATCAATCCATATCCAATGCGGCTTTGTCACAAAATACATACTTCAAACGCTTTAACTGATACAATAGACAGCTTTTTTACGTGCCCTATGCACAGTGCATAATAATCAGGGCTGAAAATATGACTAGACAAGAAGTCAGCTGATCAAAAAATTTTCTCCAGGAACTTCATCTGAATAAAAACTCTTGAGAGCCGATTGCAACTGCAGCTGCAAATGCTGCCGCAGAGCCGAACGCGCCGAGGCAATCGCCTTGCGATGCCGGCCTACCACTTTGTCGGGATCAACCTCGGGGTCATCATAATTCTTTAACGCACTGTTTTTCAGCAGCCAGTTTGTGATGTCATCCATATTACACCTGCCTGTAAATTGGTTTTGTAAAACCAGTTATCGGAAGCAGTCGCGAATTTATTGACAAAAAAACAGCCCACCCTGCAAAAAAAGCGGGCGGGCTGTCTGATTTAATGAAGTCAGAGAGAGAGAACTTTTTCCTGTGGCTCCTGAAGCGGAACTGTCCAGCCAAATGGGTCGTCAATTTCGCCATATTGTATACCACGAAGAGTATCAAACAGCTGCTGACTGACCGATCCAACATTACGATTATTCACAACATAGTCATTTTCCTGATACTGCAAACTACCAACAGGCGAGATACTGGCAGCGGTGCCAGTTCCAAAAATTTCGGTGATCGAGCCGGTAGTAATACCACCGATAACTTCATCAATTGAAATTTTGCGTTCTTCGGCCCGCAAACCCAGCATAGACGAGAGCTTAAGCACGCTGTCACGGGTAACTCCAGCCAATATGCTGCCATTAAGCTGCGGTGTCACCAGCTGATTCCCGTTGAAAACAAAGAAAATATTCATGGCGCCAACTTCTTCAACATAGCGATGCTCTGCACCATCTAGCCAGAGAACCTGTGCGCAGCCTTTTTTACGGGCTATGCGGCCAGCCAGGAGACTTGCTGCGTAATTTGCGCCAGTCTTGGCTTCACCCAGGCCACCTTTGGCAGCTCTGGTCAACTCATCGGAAACAAACAGACTGATCGGGCTGAAACCTTCCTGGTAATATGGGCCTACTGGGCTCAAAATCACGCAATAAAGGTAGTTAGAAGAAGCTCTCACCCCAAGCGCCTTGTCAGTCGCAAACATAAATGGCCGGATGTAAAGTGAGGCTCCCCTACTATCGGGCACCCACCTCTTCTCTATATTTACCAATGCATATATGCTTTCGAGAAAGTCGCTTTCGAGAAAATGTGGCATGCATAAGCGGTCTGCCGATCGGTTGAAGCGCTTGGCATTCATTTCCGGCCTAAAAAATCTAATAGAATCATCTTTGCATTTAAAGGCCTTGAGCCCTTCAAAGATTTCCTGTGCATAATGTAGCACAAGAGAAGACGGATCAATCTCAAAAGGCCTTACAGGGCCGATCTGCGGATTAGTCCAACCTTCCTCCTCGTTGTATTCCATGGTAAACATACGGTCGGTAAAAAACTTGCAGAAACCCAACTTGCTTGTATCTGTTATCAGGGGCTTCAATTCGCTAACGGGCAACGGTTGAACAGCGATTTTCATAACCTTATCCTTCCTTGCTTTGATCTGGCATTTGCCTGTAATTCAAAACACTTCGGGGATCATTATAAGTCTTATGGTCAGTCAGTGGCAAGATATTTCCCCTACCAGTCTCTTTTTGCGAAATTCGTAAAAGAAATTGCTGATGCTGCCGATAAGGGCGTAAAAATCAGAAACAGGCAGGCAAATTATGATTCAAATCACTCCAGTAGGGCTATTGGCGGAAAATGCCGGCGCCAGCATTGAATTCTATCGAACAGTGCTTGCCCTTGAGCGCGTTATACGCATGCAAGACTACGACAACATGACCCTGCTGCGCGTAGAAAGTCCACGCATCGAAATTGAACAAACCTGTATCGAAATCTATGACCGCCCCAATCGGCCATATAGCAATAGCCGCCAAAAATTGCGACTGATCTGCGATGTAGAGCCAACAGTCGCGGCTCTTAACCAGGCCGGCATCGCAACCGATGCAGATAACCTTGAGTTTACCGATATAAATGGTATCAGCTGGCAGCTATCTGACCATAAGAAGCGCTATATAGAGACCTGCTGAGCACTTAAGTCTAAGCTGAAACAAGCGCGAAACATTTCCAAAGATCATTAGCACTGACCCGAAATTGCAAAATTGTTCGGGTCTAAAATATTGCTTAACTTTGCATTAAAACATCAAATTCTTCAACCCAGCCGTGAGAGCCCTCATCAATCCAGTGTACATCGTCATTTCGGACGAGTTTAACCTTTGAGGGAATCATCAATTCAGGATATTTTTCTTCAACAAATCGATTGCGGGGCTCACCTCTTTTGCCTGGAACACACAGCCAGTCTGTGTAGACTTTGTTTGTATGAAGCTTATCCAGGACATTAGCCAACCATGTTCCGTATGTCTGTCCTCCGTTCCAATTGCGCGACCAGATAAAAGAAACATTTATGCTGTTAGCAAGCAATATCTTCGAAACAAAATATTCATTTTCACAAAGACAAAAAATCAAAGTCTTAGTATTTTTTGAACCCCAAACATGCAGCTTGTATTCAAAACATTTACCAGAGTGTTCGAAATTGCCGCAAATCAAATTCGGATCTTTAAGTGCAGGAAGCTCCCTGAATTCAAGCACTTCAAAACTTCCATGTATGCCGCATTCATTTGGCAGCATACCCAGTCCTGATTCAAATTCCTGATAGGAATTGATATCTGTATGAATAAAAAGATCCGGCGCATTTTCTATACAGGAGGAGTCTTCAGAGATATTGCTTTCTGATTGAATGCCACCGATTCTCTCGCCCAAGGCCTTCATACCTGAACTAAAATAATCTATATTGCTTAAATCAGTGCCAGATGAGGGATAGTAGCAGATACAGTTGTATTTCTTCAATTCAGTTACAAGATATTCCTCACCTGTCATAATAATGAATCTCCTTATTAGCTATGCAAAAAGCGAGCCACCCGGCAATGATAACAAAGCTTTTCTCTAAAAGTAAAATGCCTGAGCATTTTTGCTGCTTGCGAACTATGATTCTATTTTATTTCATATCAAACTACCAATCTTCTGAACTTTTTTGAACCCATGCGAAGGGTTTTCCTTTTCCAGCGGCTTTTAGGCTTGCCGATATTTTGTCCTCATGGCTGTTTTCGGCTTTTCAGTTTCTTATGGGAATTTTGAGCTGAATTCCAGCAGACTACTGGGGTGAAACATTCTATGATTGATTTGAAAGCAACGCTTGGACTATAGAAAAGGATTTGCCACCATATCTATTGAGAAATTTGATATAATTTACAGCCGAAGATGACCAAAGATGGAGAAACTGAACTCATCTGCGATGAGAGACACGCCCCGTCATGTTCATTAACAAGAAAAACGGCACGGGTGAAACGAACAGAAGACAGTGTTGAAAGCAGATTCGAAAAAACATGTCGAGCAAAAAACGTAAAGCATACGAGCGGAAAAAGAAAGAGAAGGACTCCTTCAATAAACTGGTTAACCAGCTGAGTGAGCAGAAGTTGAGGCCAACTTTAATCTCGTCGTCAGTAAATATGCCATCAATGGTTAGTCAGACGAGTGATCCGGAATTTGCTCAGACAGACTTGAACCCAGCGGTTTTTACGGGGATGGATATCCTGGATTTTCTTGGGAAATCTGCTCTTTGTATAAGCATTTTAGTTCTGGGAGGGACGATTTACTGGTTGGCGGGTTCTTTTTCGGTAGAGCGGATAGTTGGACAGCTTCTGTTTTTCGCCCTCCTGGGAATTCCCATTTCATTTATTTATAGTGAAAGAAGCTCTCTTCCAATTAGAATTATAGAAGGATTCATCTTCTTTATTTCTATGATTTCCGCTTTGTGCTTTTTACCATTGGCGTTTCCTCTGTTTCCGTTGGGAGTCATTCTAAAAGAGCCTTCATACCGGCCAATGCGAGCGATTTTAGGGTTTTCAGTGTTCAGTCTGTTTCTCGTGGGCATAGTCATCACCCAGTTTTATGATGTTTCACTTCTCACCACGGGACATAAAGGTCTATACAAACTGGCCATCGACATCGCCCAGTTTTTCGATGCATATCGTTACTCCGTTGGATATGTGCTTCTCTGCAGCATGGGTGTGGCTTCCAGCCTGTTCTTGATGGTTCCTGAATTAGAGAAAGATCCCACCCGAATGTCGGCATTACCCCCTACGCCTCCAGATAAGAAGACAAAGCCAACGATTTCCCAGACGTTCCCATTGCCAGGATACATGCCAATTTACCTGCATTTTCAAACAACGTTTCAGAAGTTTCTGACAATGCTCACCTGGCTGTGCGGAGGAATAGGCCTTATCAGCCTCTTTTTCTGGATAATCCGGGTTTCTCTCATTCCCCTCTGGGTGACCTCTGATGCTTTGGCAGCTTTGAGCGGAGCGTTAATTCTACAGTATTTTTCCAGGGCCTTTTATGTGGTTTCTCCGAAGAAGAAGAAGTTTATTCGATTTACCATTAATCCTTTGATGGTAGATACCCATGATATCGCTTCCGAAGAACTCGCCGGCATCGTCCTGGGGCGTTCACACAGAATTTCCGGGATCCTGCAGAAAACAACGAAAAAGGTTTGCATTATTCATGTGATTTTCAAAACCGGCATGAAACTATCACTTCCGACGCCCGATTTGTCCCAGTTTTCAGAGGTGGAGATCGAGGCTCATCTTGAAGGCTATGCCCGTCGGTTAGCAAAAATCCTTGGCTGTCCGTTTCTTAACCTGCTCATCCCGGCAACCTTGGCCGAGTGGAAGGCTCACCAGGAAAACTTTTTCACCACTATTATCGGGGCGCCGTTACCGCCATTCTTTCCCACTTTGTGGGAACTGTTTTGTGAAAGTAAATTTTTGGACCGTCCAGCCGAGGATGAATTTGAAATGGTAAAGAGCGATCTCGACACCCTATGGGAGTGGGCCATTTTGGGTGGCGTCAGCATCTTTTTCGCAGTGACCACCATTTTCATGCTCTCCTCTGAATGGAACTTGCTCACTGGAAATCCGCGATTTTTCTATTTGATCTTGCTGGACTGCAGTTCGATTGTGGTGACATTGCTGGCGGTGCGGCGGTGGCTTATTGATGAATACTATCTTTTTGACTTGAACACCCGAGAAATTTTTTTCCATTCCCGAATCCTGTTTTCTCGACGAAAATCTTTGCTGGGATCTTTTTCTGAAGTCTCTCATCTTCTCTTGGAGGATGCATCAGATCCAGAAAACAAATCCCAAAATCTGTATCATTTGAAACTGGTCATGTGCAAAACCGGAAATGAAACCATTATTACCAACTCTTCCACTAAAGAAATCATGACTAGTCGCGGTCTCGCTCTCGCTGCGCTGCTTGAGATGAAATGTCTGGGTCTGGAGGAGAAATCAAAAACTGCGACCTGAGATTCCGAGTTCAATTCAATGAATATTAGCAATACTCCTTTTCCGGGTCAGTCAGATTGCGGTTCAAAACAAAGTATTTAAGGAGGACTTAGTGAAAATTTTGAAGCGAATGATTATTGTGCTTGCCGCTTTGATTTTTGGCATAGTCTTGCTATTCATCGTTTATTCAAGGATCACTGAAAAAGAAATAAGAAAACCTGTGAAGAATGCATGGAGTGATGGCTTTGAAGCAATTGTCGTGGTTGATGGGATAGCCAAGTCACAGCACATGACAGAAGCAATTGAGAGTATCAGGTGTGGTGGTAGTGCTCTGTTAAGTGAAGAAAATCATGAGGCAATAATCAAGTCTATAATTTCAGATCGCAAAAAACTGCATAATTATACTGACACAACTAGCTACCCATTTGTAGATTTGAATATCACTAACTTGGAAAATGAGCGGCAAAAAATAATCTACTCCGTTCATTATAGCCTCAGAACATATGAGTATTCATATTACGCTGGAAAAGATGAAATTATCCCCTTAACCTATTATGAGCACGACCTTAAGGGTAAGATCACAAATATCTACGAATAGTTTGTCGGTTCAATACGTTGGCTCGTGACCCAGATTCTTGAAGATGAACGTGTAGACATCTGCCGTCTCGTCGATGCGTTTACTCGTGTTACTGGCGCCATGGCCTGACTTTTTCTCGACACGTATCAATGTAGGGTTGTCGCCAGCCTGCTTTTCTTGAAGCGTTGCAATGAACTTGAACGAGTGGGCTGGCACAACTCTATCGTCGTGATCTGCGGTCGTGACAAGAGTCGCGGGATATTGCACCCCGGCCTTCAGATTGTGCAGCGGCGAGTATTCCAGCAAATACGGAAAATACGTCGCGTCATCACTTGAACCATACTCTGTTTGCCAGGCCCAGCCAATCGTGAACTTTTGAAACCGTAGCATGTCCATGACGCCGACTGACGGAATGGCGACTTTGCAGAGATCAGGACGTTTCGCCATGACTGCGCCGATTAACAGACCTCCGTTCGAGCGGCCGCTAATTACCAATTTGGCGGCGCACGTGTAGTTGTTCGAGATCAGCCAATCGGCCGCGGCGACGAAATCATCGAAAACGTTTTGTTTCTTGAGTTTCATACCGGCTTCGTGCCATCTCTCACCGTATTCACCACCGCCCCCTCAGATTCGCCACGGCGTAGATGCCACCTTGCTCCATCCAGGCTACTTTCAATGGGTCAAACTTTGGATTGAGGATTGAACCGAAACCGCCATAGCTATATAAAAGAGTGGGATTGTGCCCATCGCGTTGAACACCCTTTTTGCAGATGATAAACATCGGAATCTTCGTGCCGTCAGCGCTCGCGTAGAACACCTGCTCGATAGAGAAATTGTCGGGTTCGAAATCGACCGACGATGATTGAAACAACTCACTGGTGCAAGAGGCAATGTCATATTTGTAGTTCATGGGGGGAGAGGTAAACGATTCGAACGTGTAGAACACGACACTCGAGGTCTTTTCTCCGACGAACCCTTCTGCGGTGCCCAGCGCCGGCAAGGCGATGTCGTTTTCAAAATGTCCCTCGGCATCATACACGCTGATGCGGTGCGTTACGTCCTTCAAGTAGGCGAGAAAGAGTTTTTTGCCCGCGGCAGTAATCGACTCGATGGGTTCGGAGCGCTCGGGAATGATCTCTTGCCACGAGTGTTCGTCGAAATTGTTTGTATCGACACACAACACCCTTCCGTTGGGGGCATTCTTGCTGGTATGGATGGTCAGGATGTCGTCATTACTGTCGATCACCCAGAAGAAGTCATCGAACTCGCTAAAGAGGGGTCTGAAGACTGCCTCGTTGTTGCCCAGGTCTCGGATATAGACGGCATTGCCCTTCTTGCCGATGCTCGAATCCAAAATATACAACAGCAAAAAGCGCTCGTCTTCGGTGATGGATGGCATGTGGAAGCGTTGCGGATGAGCTGAATCTTCGAAGATCAGTTCATCAGAATCCTGATCGGTGTGAAGTGTGTGATAAAACACGCGATGGTTCTCGTTCTTTTCCGACAGTGCTACGCCGGAGTCCGGTTGAGCATCATAACGACTGTAGTAGAATCCGTCACCACGCCAGGCAATGGTCGAGAACTTAACCCATTTGAGGCGATCTGGCAGAAGCGCCCTCGTTCGAATGTCCATGATGCGAATTTCCTGCCAATCAGAGCCGCTTTCGACCAAAGAATAGGCCATAAACCTTGCATCTTTCGACACCTCCCACTCTCTGATTTGCACGGTGCCGTCCGCAGACATTGCATTTGGATCGAGGAGAACCTCGGGACTTCCGTCTAGGCCTTTCTGAATGTAGTGAACGAACTGGTTCTGCAGACCGTTGTTCTTGGTGAAGAAGAAATACCCAGCCTTTTCACAGGGCGGCGAATATTTCGGATAGTCGTAGATAGTCTCAAGACGGGCCCGGATTTTTGCTCGATAGGGAACGCTTTCGAGAAACGAATTCGTCAATGCATTCTGCTCATCAACCCACTGAAGGGTTTCGATGGCGTTGTCGTCTTCAAGCCAACGGTAGGGATCGGGAATTTTCTTCCCGAAATAGGTATCAACGTGGTCGCATTTGCGGGTTTCAGGGTATTTCACAGTTGCCTCCAGCATTCATCGGCATCTCGGTTATCGACATTCAAATTGAATTATAACGATTCAAGATCCCGCTCTCTTGTATTGAGTCGTAATGTACGTATCCTGGTCAATCCGGCCACCCGTTCTGGAAATAAACGACGAGGACCTGAAAATTTTACCATAGTGCCGGATTATGCCGCTGACTTGTTTTTTTAGAAATTGTTGCTGTCATTCTCTATCCTGAAGGCGCCTAAAAGAATTAACCACTCATCCCTTGCCGGAAATCCATCCCTTCGAGGAACATCCCCCATCCCAAACGAAATTCAGGGGGGCAAGGCCTTCCGATATAATGTAAAAATTCAGTCTTTACTGACATTGTCTTTTTTGTCATTTACTCTACTAGGCTGGCTTCCAAAAGCATCTATCCAGAACCAAACAAGAAGGCAGGTAAACATGAATTTTTTATGGAAATTTTCACGTATGGCGTTCGTCGTCATGTAGGTCCCCCAGGCATTACAGCCAGGGGGACCTCTTCTTTGTCCGGAATACAGCATTTAGTGCGTTTGACCTGCCATTACAAATTACCCTTGACTAAAAAAAATGGGTATACTATTTTTTAGGGCAGAAATGCAAATTCCTTCTGGTAAAAAATATAATAAATGAGGATCAATGAGAATGAAACGTATCCTGGTTTTTGCCTTAGTCCTAGTTCTTACAATAACCTTTCTGGCCGGATGCTTCCGACATTTTGACGATCAGGATTCCCCTGTTCCCGCAGGTGGCGGAACAGGCCCTCGCGTTCCACAACTCGAGTATTCCGGAACCTTAAAGCCGGAAACCTTCGTTCAGCAAGACAGCACGGTATTTACTTTCCCTCCCGGAGTCGATCCTGCCAGCGGATCGGCCAATGTGACGATGACCCTGCCCGCGTCGGAAAGCGTCAAAATCACGGTGGGAAGCATTCTCGTCGGATACAATACTGAAGGTGGCTTCATTCGTCGTGTCACCGCGGTTACGGATACCCAGACCAACGGCACTTCCGCCATCATGACGCTGACGACCGAATCGGCGCTTCTGCAAGACGCCTTTTCCGAGATCAAAGTCGGTTACACCGGATTGCTGTCGCAAGCGGTTGTCGCAAGTCGCCGACTTCTCGAAGCAAGCAACGCCAGTGGCACTCCCGAGCCAAATGCCGTGATCAAAGCCTCTATTCTCACCTCAATGGTTCAAGGTACGCTCCGACAAGCTCACGCCGATCTCCCTTTTGCCGGCGGGAACGTCGCCGTCGAAGCCGATGTCAACTTTGATCCAGATGTGGATTTTGCCTTCGACTACTCGGCCAGCGACGGCTTGAAAGTTTTCCGTCTCGTTTTCACCGGCGATCTCGATGGGACGGTCAAAATCACCGGGACCTGCGATTCCAGCCTCGAAAAAACATGGGAAAAAGAATTGATTCACTGGGAGACCCCCTTTTTCGTCGGCCCGGTGGCGGGTTCGATCGAAGTTTCGGTGCCAGTCGGGTTCACAGTTGCTGCGGGGGCCAAAGGGACAATCATGGTGGGGCAGGAATTCGGCTACCGAGTGCGTGTCGGTGCAACCTATTCTCCCGAGACTGATTGGCAATATCTGAACGAACGAACAACGACGCGATCACAGCGACTATTCTCCTACGAAATAGAAGGACAGGTGGGCGCGGAAGCGTATGTCGCTGTTTCCTGCGCGGTCAAGCTGCTTGGGGCACTTGGGCCAAAGGCGGAACTCAAAGCATTCGTCACCCTGGCCACCGAATGGGCCAATCAGGCCTTCTGGGAATTAAACGGTTCCATCAAAGCCGGTATAGCCGGATCTGTCGGCCTGATCCTCAAAGTATGGGTTGTCACTCTCGGCGAGTGGAATTATGAACTTTTCAATTTCGAGACAACGCTTTGGGAAGATCAGATTCCTTTCTATGGCCGGCTTTCCGGTCGCCTGCTCGACGATGCGGATAGCTGGGCGCTGGGCGGAGTCTCGATTGCCGTACAGCGAGAAGGCAGTCCTGAGTTTGTTGCCACGAGCAGTTCTGATGGCTGGTTCTTTATGGACGCCGCGCCGGGGCCATCGACAGTCACTTGCAAGCACGATGGCTTTGAAGACCTCGTTTGGGAAACCGACGACGTGTCTCCATACATGGTCTTCTCGTATGCCTTTTCCAATACTGTTCACGATCAAGGCAGTCGGCGCATGAAGCGAGCGACTCCAACCGTTCAGGGTCTGATCGTCGACAAGACAGCCTTGCCAAACCCGACTCCCATCTCTGACGCGAAAGTGGTTGTCAAAAGAGCCGGTGTCACCATCGCCAGCGCCACGACCGGTATTGACGGCAGATTTTCGGTCATTTGTGACCGCGATGGCGACGTTGAACTCGAATTTTCCCACACGAATTTCGAGACGCATTCCCGCTCTCACGTCATCACCTATGGAAGCGTTAGCGACCTGCGTATTGAGCTTCAGATTCGAACCGGAACGCTGACCGGGAGCATCAAAGATTCGCAATCCGAGCAGGCTCTGTCGAATGCCACCGTGCGAATTATGCTTGGCACAACCGAAATCGAAAAAATGGAGACCGACTTAGAAGGAAAGTTTCGTTTTCCTGATCTCGAAGCTCGCACTTACTCGATTATCCTGACATTGGATGAATACGTCGAGAAGACGGTTAGCGCTTTCTCTGTCGTCCCTGGAGTTGAGACAGTCTGCAACGAAACACTTTCGAAAACGATCACAGCTCGCTATGTGAAAGATCTCAATGGAATCATCACTGACAACGAAACCAACTTGCAGTGGTATGAGACGAGTGAGAACGATACCTGGTTTGAACATGTGGACAGAGTGGCCAGCTTAGGTGTTGATGGTGGTGGCTGGCGACAGGCATCAACCGCTGAAATTCGACCATTTCTCGCGGGATTTGCGGTATATCCAAACTATCAACGAACATTCGATGGTCAGGGAATTCTGTCGGTCCAAGAGACGTGGGCCTCAGATTTGTACCCCTACGATATCGAAACATGGAATAATTATAGAGGCTCCGTCTGGTTCGAAGACGCGAACTGGCGCCTGGCAACCAGTCCGATCGAAGGCAATCTGGCCGTTCGAACGAAACCGACGAACTAAACTCCGGCACCGGCATTCGCGAATCCGGTCATTCTGAGGAATTTCCACTCGACAAAGCTCTTCTCAGTGTCCTCCACGAGCTCCACCAAAAGAGAGCAGAGCAGGATAGCTTTGTTCTCGCCAAAGAACGGGAATAAGAAGGATGTTTCGGAACACAGAGAGGCCCCAGAAACTTCCCGCAATGAATAATCCCGGAGCAACAAAGGGGAAATCACCGCCCGGAACCCTATCATTGTTTCTCCCTTATTTTCACTGATACAGGCAACAATTGACCAGACTTCAGCAATTTTCTACCAGCCAGGTCGCTAATCGACCTTTTTGCCTATCTCCATAAAAAAACCAGTAAAATCAAACTCTTTCTTTATATGGTCTATTGGCACCTCTTTTAGACCGATCAAGGGGTCCCCAGTAACAATTTTTCCATCAGATTGCCCAAGGATAGCTATGAAATGGCCAATACCACCCAAACGAACCCCGGCGATGGCAGGAGTTTGCAGGTCAGCAGGAAACCCATCTTCAATCCTGTAACGAACAATTAATCCATGATTTCTAAACGCTCGTGCAATATACCAGTTCTCTGTGCCTCCGGCGTAGGTGAAACACTCCCTGGCAATACCATGTTCGGTCAGATTAATGCCAAACTGTCTAAACACAGTTGCAGCACTTGCTGCCCCGCAAGATGATTGCGTGCTCTGTAGACACACATTCTCGCGCCATCGGTCTGAGAAACTTTGATTCGCTAAGGGTGCGAGAACAGGTTTAAGATGAGGAGCTATTATGCAAATACAAAGAAAAATTACAAGAAAAGTCCGTGCGAAAATCCTTGGGCCAGGCAGAAAGCCGACCAATCCTCCCAGGAAAAGTCCTGTAACTGCACACGTGAGTTCGGTATAAGGCAGTGAGCGGAACTCATAAAACCACTTTGCATTATCAAACCAATGAAGGTAGTAAAGGGGAATTAGAAAGCCCGGGATCCCCAGGCTCAGCCACAAAGCGAGAAGTAAGAACTTTCTCTTTGGTGTCTGACAAAGTTGCATGCTTTTCTCTCCTGCTGCAAAAAGCAGAAATGCAATGACCAGGGTGGGAAAAACAATAGAGTTCATATTAATCCTACATATCTGTCCATAGAGAAATTGGAAGTGATTATGTTAATTGCAATACAGGTGTTTGCTGAACATTCGACAGCACATTATTATTTATAAAACCCCTTCCAGTAAAGATAAACTTTAAAAGAATCTCACAATCCCACACAGGGCTTTACTTTCCTTATATTTTTAACTGAGCATGGAATTCACCTGCGAAACGAAGCGTAGGCAGGTGCAGTGATTTGTTGGGCTGTAGAGAGCTTCCGCATGATGCGGATTATTGCAAAAATGTAGGCAAGACCGGCTGTTGGTTTTGATTTCTTAAGATTCCTGCGACCGATCCAAGAATTCAAGTAATTCGGCATCAATATCTTTCCAAGGTAATTCCGCCCTCTTCAAGAAAAAATACCCTTCAAGCTTATGATAAAATGGAGAAAACGGGTCTCCATCCATCTGATTCAGAAAGTTGTTCGCGCAAAATACGGGCAATGTCAGCGTATTCCAATCCTTTGCCTGTAAATAATGGTGATCGGCAATGACTTTCGAAAGGTAATCAGGAAAATTCCAGCGGTTGGCAAGAATACTCCCAATACTTTGGTGTTCTATTCCAAAAACAACTAGTTCCGCCAAAAAACTTGGTTTCTGTTCAACTTTTACCATATGTTGCACTTTTTCATATTGTTGCGGAAAGAAAAATGCTAACGCCTGTCGTCCAACGTCATGTAGAAGCCCGATCAGCCTTATTTTGGCACATTCAGTATATGAAGCTCCAGCCGATTTAGCAATGTATTCGGCCAGCTTCGCGCAATTTTGGCCATGTTCGACCGTCTCCTTTTGCGCTCCAAAAAAATTGCCGACACTGTTATAGAAATTGTAAACAAAAATCTGACGAAGAGGGGCAAACCCTAGAGTTACCATGGCTTGTTGTAAAGTTTCCGCTTTCGAACTTCGCATGAAATAAGGAGAATTGGCCGTGCGAAGAATTTGACTACATAACCCCGCGTTGTTTTGCAGCATTTTTTCCAATTCTGGGAAGTTCGCATCTGGCGAAGCAACATACTGAATGAGCTTGTATGCCTCGGTATTGAGAATAGGAACATCTCGCAATTGTGCAATTAGAATGCGAAGAGTTTCCTCCCCGGCATAGGACAAAGAAGCACTTTTTATGGTTGGAAATATTTGAAGCCCAATTTCGTTACATTTTGTTACAAACTCAGGTTTCTTAACAATGACCTTTATCTTAGTTTGGGAAGAAATGTCGGCCAGATGAAGAAACAAGTCCTCTGAGGTTTCAGAGAGTTCTAACAAATTTACTAGCGCACAATTATTATTGGAAAGATGTGACAAGGCTCGAAAAAGCTCTGAATCATTACTTTCGACGCTTCCCGAAACGGTGATCTGGGTAATTCCACTTTCGATTGTGTTTATCTGATATTCTGCCATTCACGCATCCTGGTAATTTAGGCCATTATATCACATTTAGAATATGAAAAAGTAAATCTTGATCTTTCTGAGTTCCTTGATGAAAGCAATGGTCTGGGTTGTCTGGTCAGACTTTAAACAAAATGAATTTTTCTACGCCAATTTTCCTGGGTCGCGCATAAGCTCAAACATCGCTGGTTTCCCGAATACTATTTGGAAAAATTACCGTTTTTTGAGCTTTAAAAGGAAATCGACGATTTGGCGAGCTTCGGGATTATTTCGGATGGAAATCGCATCGCCAAAAGAGATCGCCAGGAGGGTTGAAAGAATCTCCTGTTCACTTCCCGTTTTCAGTTCCCGCATATAGAATTCGGTGTAAATGATGTCTTCTCCGACAACAGGAATACTTGGATTTTCTCCCGTTTTGGCCTTGTTAATAAGGGCGGTAAGCGAGGTCAAATCTTCCCGGGAGATTCGTCCGGTTTCTTTTCTTCCGGAACCGTGCTTTTCATCAAGATCTGCGATAGTCATGGTCCGGGAGGTATTGTTGATCTCTCCCAGATCACCGATTCCTTCGTTCATGGAAAAATTTTCAGAGTTTTCAAATTCGAAAACCCTGCCTTCCAGATCAATATAATAGCCATCAAGAGTTGGTCCCCAAGCGTATCCATCCCGTATAACCTCAAAACTGTAAAATGAGGGATTTTCCTGGGCAAACGACGGAACCGCAATCAGAGCAAGAAAGGCCACCAGCGCCACCATTATCAAGCATCTTCTCATACTCATTCATCTCCCTTTCCAGATCGCTCAAAAAAGTTGCCAAGCACTGGTTAACCCCTACCAGCAATTCGTCCCTTTGAGAAATCTCCCATCCTTATTGTTATAGGAATTTTCTAGATTATCCCCCCCCCTGGATTTCTAACAAAAAAGATATTTTGTCACAGCGATAATCCGAAGAATTTACAATCGAATTTTTGGGGGGAAATGATTCAAAAAGTGCTCTTTTATCAGCTGTAAAGTCCTGAAAAGAGCACCTTTATTCGCTGCCAAAACCTGGTTTGCCCGCGATGTCATGGCAGCAGCCAGATCAGAATTGTCGAGCAAGCGATTAATCGCGTTTTCGACCTCGGTACAATCGCCACAGCATATCATTGCATCAGCTTTTTTCAATTCACCAACAAGGTCGGCAAAATTGCGGCAGTTCGGCCCCATTAGCAACGGAACGGACTGCTGAATGACTTCGAGCGGGTTGTGACCACCGACATCGCCGACAAGACTGCCACCAACCAGCGCAACAGTGGCCAGAGCATAAACTGCAGCCAATTCACCCATTGTATCAAGGAGCAGCACAGATGAGCTGACAATATTGCCACTGCGCAAGCATGTTTCGATGCCTTCTCCACGCAAAATCTGCTGCCATTCTGCTGCAAATGCGGGATTTCGCGGCGCCACGATTAACGCACGGCCCGAGGCCGCCAGAGATTTAATCGCCGGCAGCAGCATTTTGAACTCAGGCGGATGCAGAGAGCCCATTACCACAGCCTGGCGACTGGCGAACCAGTTCTTGAACGGATTTAAATCGACACTGCCAGGTGCGACAGTCAGATCGGCCTTCATGTTTCCCATTACGGCAATTCGGCCGGATTCTACGCCCATCATCTGCAAGCGCGAGGCATCTGTCTCCGTCTGTACTGCCAGCAATGAATATGCCGAGAACACCAGCTCAGACAGCCCCGGAAACTGCTGATAAAAAGCTGCCAGACTGATGCTGATACGACCGTTCAACAGATACAGCGGAATTTTACGCTGGCGACATTGCGTCGAGAACTCAGGCCAGAAGTCGGTTTCGCTGACAAACACAGCAGATGGCTGCCAGCGCTCAAAAGCCCGAGACATGCTGATCTGGGTATCGAGAGGAAAATAAGCTGTTACCGATGCCAAACCACGTTTGCGCGCACCGGCAATGACATCGGGGTGAGTACTGGTAAAAATTATTTTGCAATCTTTGAACTCACGCTTGAGTTCGGCGACAAAACCATAGGCAACCATGGCTTCGCCCATGGAAACTGCATGAATCCAGAAGATCTGGCGGCCGTCACAGCGGGAAACCTGTCCAAGAAAATCGGCAAAGCCTTCTTTTACCCGGCGACTGTATAAACTCAGCCAGGGTACAGTCGCGGCGGCAGCCAGTCCAGCCACTCCAAAGCTTAGACGGTAAATAGCCAGCGCGGTGCGGGCCCGCAAACTCAAGCCGGCAGACTCCTGCTTTTTGTCAGCTGCCATATCGCGGTTCTCCGTGATACATCTGGCCATTCTTATTTTTCTCAGCGGCGATCCAAGCCTCGTGACGCGGCTTAAAGCGATCATAAAACCACAGATACTGCTCAGGGTGCTGCAGAATGATTTCTTCCATCCAGCGTGTAAGCGCAACAGTCCTGGAAATTACCCGTTCGTTGTAATCAGCGCCAGAATCTTCACTTACCGGCGGTAGAAAAGTCGCCCTATACTCTGGCGAATGGCCGCAGCGTAGTGAAAACAAAGGCATCAGAGAAGCACCGGTCTTCAGACTCCAGTTCGCCGGACCTGCCGGCATGCTAACCCAGTGCCCAAGAAAATTCATGTAGATGCCGTTGCGGGCTCCGTCCTGGTCTGCAATCATGCCAAGGATTCCACTATTGCGCAATGCTTTGAGTGCTTTAATTCCACCTCGATCGCGATCATGCAGTACTATTCCTGAATAATTCCGGAAGTGGTCGAGCAATCCACCGATTTCACCTTCCTTCTGAGCAAGATAAAAAGAGTTGAGCGGATATCCCGCATGCGCAATCGCAGCGCCCAATATTTCCCAGTTGCCGAGGTGCGGCAAAGCCAGAATTACGCCTTTTCCCTTTTTGAGCTCCTGATCAAGAATCTCACGGCCACCGAGAGTGACCCGTTGTTCAAGTATTGCCTGATTCAGCGTCGGAAAGCGCAAAAGTTCATAGGCGACCAGTGCGAAATGCACAAATGCCTTGCGGACAATGTTTTTAATTGCATCTGGCGGCTGGCGACGCATGCGGTAATATATGCGATCAACACAGTTCTCGATTCGCATTCGCTCTGAGCGCCAGGATTGCCAGGCAAGCAAACCAATTGCAGCTGCCATCACACGACCGGGTTTTTCCGGCAAGCTGCAAAGCGTTTTAGAGAAGCCAATCACACAACTTTTCAGCTGTTCAAGCCCTGACATACGGTCAACTCGACGATTTGCCGTTAAGCATCTCAACGACCATCGCGGCAACACGTTCGTGTGCTCCTGGTTCGCCAAGGTGCGCAACCACATCGGCAAAATCTTTTTTCTGCTGATCGTAAAGTGCTTCAGATTCAAGCAGTTCAAAGGCTTTTTCGGCGAGCCGCTCAGGAGTAAGGTCGTGCTGAATCAGCTCAGGAACTGCCAGACGATCGATAATGATATTTGGCAATCCGATGTATTTCGGCAGATGATAGAAAAGGCGGGCCTGAATCTCAGTAAAGGTCGAAACACGATAGCAGATGACCATGGGCGTGCCTACATAACTGGCTTCGAGAGTGGCGGTGCCGGAACTGATAAGAAGCAGGCGTGACAGGCGCATCAGGTCGTAAATTTTGCCTTCAGCGAGAGTAACCGGTATGCCGCTGGCAGTCAACTGGTTACGCAGGCATTGCTTGGAAACCCCGAAAACTTCGTTGCCATCGGTCTTGATAACTGGCACTACAAACTGATAATGTGGATATTTCTGGTAAATCAGACGGCCAGCTTTAAGCATGACCGGCAACAACTGATCGAGTTCACTGCGGCGCGAACCCGGACACAGGCCGATCACTGGCTTATCAGGATCAAGGCCATATTTAGCGCAGGTTTCAGCCGGAGTCATGGTTGGCTTGGCATGGTCTAGCAGCGGGTGTCCGACAAATTCAACATTGGCACCGGCGGCGTGGTAAATTTCAAAAGTTGAGGCAAAATTGGCGGCGACCCTGGTAATTGAACCAGCTGCATCAGTTATGCTGGCCGGGTCGGTGGCAAATTTGCTCGGCGGGAAGTAATAAAGAGTCGGAATTCCGAGTTTCTTGGCGGCATGCACCAGGCGCATGTTAAAGCCTGGGTAATCGACGAGCAGCAAAAGATCCGGGCGGTTTTCGCGCATGAATTTGTTCAGACGCGATAGCACCAGCAACAGCCGTGGCACTTGTTTTATTGCTTCCATCAGCCCGATTGCAGCCCAGTTGGTGCTGTCATAAAGCAGCTTAACATCGCGACTGGCTGTTTGAATACCGCCAACCGCGTATATTTCAAGATCGCCGCACTTTTTAAGCACATCGATCAATGAAGCTGCGTAAAAATCGCCGGAAGTTTCGCCAGCTACAATCAACAGCTTCTTTTTTTCACGCAACTGCAGGTTCAATTTATGCCACCTGTTTTTTCGATTATACAACTATTAAGACGTCCAGTTGCAAGATATTCTCGCGCAACCGCCTCGCAGGCAAAAATACTGTCTCTCACCAGCTTACAGCCATGCTGCAAGCCAATTCCAGGATCAATAGTAAAGGGATCTCCGGTTATCATCACGGCACGACTGCCTGGCAGCGGAATTTCAGTGTGGTCCCAGTTGTCAAAACTGATACTGTTTGAAAAGCCCATTCCAACAGGCACCAACAGTGCCCCGGTCTTTTGAGCCAGCAAAACCACCCCTGGCTTAACTTCGTGACGAGGCCCACGTGGCCCGTCAACAGTTATAGCTCCGTTCCGACCACCTTTCAAGATGCGTATCATTTCGAGCAGGACACGCATGCCGCCGCGCGACGACGAACCTCTAACACACTCATAGCCCAAAGCATAGAGAATATTAGTAACCATATCGCCATCTTCAGACATCGAAGTCATGTTAACAAGATTGCGGCGGCGAAAGCAATAGATCGGCACCAGCATCGAGCCATGCCAGGCTATGAGCACCACTGGTCGGCCGTCTTCACAGGCTTTTGTGAATTTTTTAAAGGTCGGACGCTCGATTCTGACAAGCTTTGACAAAGCAAGAATCAATGCTGCTCCACCAACAGATTTGAGCCTGATTGCGTTGACATTGCGACGAACAATAGCGTTGTTAAATGTTTGCGCCATCACATGGCCGCCTGATCGCAAAATTGCGAGCGATAAAGCTGTGAATACACGCCCTGTTTAGTGAGCAATTCACTGTGAGAACCGATCTCGACAATCTCACCCTTTTGCAGCACCAGAATCTTGTCGGCCTTAACCACGGTAGAAAGACGATGTGCAATCATAAAGGTCGTGCGATTGCTCATCAGGCGATTAAGCGATTCTTTGATCAGATTTTCAGCTTCGGAATCAAGTGCGCTGGTAGCTTCATCGAGAATCAGAATGCCGGGGTCCTTGAGAAAGGCTCGGGAAAGTGCAACACGCTGCGCCTGCCCGCCTGAAAGATTAACGCCGCGCTCGCCGAGCATTGTATCGTAACCATCGGGCTGCTCCATGATAAAATCATGAGCATTTGCCAGTTTTGCTGCCTGAACGATTTCTTCGTGGGTAGCAGTTAGTTTGCCAAACCTGATGTTTTCTTCGATCGTGCCCGAAAACAACAATGTTTCCTGGGGAACCATTGCGATAAATCGCCGCATACTGGCAAAACCGAGCGTTCGAACATCGATTCCGTCAATTTTTATTTCGCCGGAACTGACATCAAAAAAGCGCGGAATCAGGTTGATGAAGGTAGTCTTGCCAGCGCCGGAAGGGCCGACCAGGGCGACAACCTCACCAGGCATAACCTTGATGTTAACATTGCGCAACACCGGCTCATTCTGGTTGTAGGCAAAGGATACGTTGCTGAACTCGACCTCACCACGACAACTCGGCAGCTCAACGGCATTGTCCGGTTCTTCAACATCGACTGGTGCATCAATGATTTCGAATACGCGCTCCCCTGCCCCCACCGATTGCGAGATAACATTACTCATCTTGGACAAATTCTTGATCGGCGTAAACAATCCGACCAGCGCGGTCAAAAAACTGATGAGCTGGCCGGCATCGAGATTGCCTCTGATGACTTCATAGCCACCATACCAAAAGATTATTGCCAGACCACAGGTATTGATAAACTCGATAATAGGCGTGGTTGCAGCGTTAATTCGTCCACCACGCATGGTTTCTTTAAAGTTGGCGCCGTTAGCATGCTCAAAACGATCTTTGACAAATTCTTCGAGAGTAAACGACTTTACTACCTTTACACCGGTAATAAATTCCTGCAATACGGTAGAAATATCGCCGATGCGGCTCTGCATGCGAGAACCAATTTTCTTCATCTTACGCGAGAACTTGTTGATAAGCCCGCCAATGAAAGGAATAATAACGATGGAAATAAGTGCCAGTTTCCAGTGCAGATAAAAAATATAGCCACAAAAGCCGAAAAAGGCGATAAAATCACCAATCAGCGAGGTAAAGCTGGTCAACAGATTCTGCAGGATCATAACGTCTGAGGTGATACGGCTCATGAGCTGACCGGTGCGCTGCTTTTCATAGTAAGAAAGAGATAAACGCAACAGACGGTCGAGGCAGGAGGTGCGAATCGTTCGCAAAATGCTTTGCGCAACATAGTGCATCAAATAGCCGCGAATAAAGTCGGCGACGCCCTTAACAAACATCACAACTACCAGTGCCATCGCGATCCAGTGCAGGGTTTCAACGCTGCGATTGACCAGCACGTCGTTAACGACACTCTTCATGATCCAGGCCGGGAAAATCGTGCAGACAGCTACAATCGCGCTACAAAAGGTTGCCAAAGCCAGAGAAGACTTGTAGTCGCCAAAGTAGCTGAGAATTCGTTTAAAAGTCGGCATTAGCGGTGCAGCTCCTGAATCCTGGCGGCGATATGAGCAGCTACTCTGCTGCTGGCACCTGGCTCACCCAGACTTTTTTTTACCAGATCAAGCTCTTCACGCATTTTTGTCTGCTTTTCCGGACTATTGAGAATATCAAGCGCCCCAGCCGCAATCAGCGAGGGCTTGAAGTCACCCCGAATGAATTCCGGAACAATGCGACGGCCGGCGATAACATTAGGTAGTCCAATGTGTTCGGCCTGAATAACGAACTTTGAAATCAATGAAGTCAGCCAGTTAACCTTATAAACCACAACCATCGGCGTTCCGATTATTGCTGTTTCGAGAGTAGCCGTGCCAGAGGCAACCAGACATAGATCAGAAACGGCTATGGCATCGTAGGTCTGCCCACGCAACATTGTCAGAGGCAAATCTCTGCCTTTTAGATGTGGTAACACCAGCGAATCGTCTATTGTTCCGGCAACCGGCAGCAAAAATCTGGTATCTGGACGCTGTTTCAGAATAATTTCGGCAGCATCCAACAATACCGGAAGAATATAATGAATTTCCTGGGTTCTGCTGCCGGGAAGCAAGCTGATCAGAGAACCAGCGGCACCCTGTAGCGTCCTCTTAAGGTCTTCAGGGTCACCAGAGGGCATGGCTACACCGACAAGCGGGTGTCCAAACCAGTTTACCGTGGCACCAGCCTTCGCCCAGATATCAACCTCAAACGGAAACACCACTACGGCCTCATTAATCAGCTCAGTGATTTTCTTGACCCGGCTGGCATGCCAAGCCCACACCTGTGGGCAGATGTAATAAAGCACATGAATATTCAGCGAGCGCGCAATTTCAGCAATCCGTTGATTAAAACCCGGATAATCGATCAGCACCACCATGTCGGGACGCTCTGCGGTAAGCCAGCGCCTGACATCATTGAGAATGCAATAAAGATGGCGAATATTCTTTAATACTTCGACAAAGCCAATTACGGCGAGCTCATCACTGCTGTGAATGCAGTTCATACCAGCCGCCTGCATCATTGGCCCGCCGATCCCGTCGATTTTAATTTCTGGGAAAATCTGCCTGAGATGCTTTATTACCAGTGATCCATGCAAATCACCGCTTTGCTCTCCTGCCAGAAAGAATATTCGGCGCAGTCCCTTATTATCACTCAAGCGGATTTCTCCTTCCTGAAAGCTGCAGCAACAGCTACCAGCAAAAGAATCAGAGAGGTAGAAGCAAATGTCCGCTTTTCTGAGCGAAGAGCCTCAGGCAAAGTAAAATTTGGAGCAGCATCGAAGCGACTGTTGGCATTCAGAGTCGGCAAAAACGCCGGAACAACTTCGCGGTAGCACTTGTGTGCATCTGGGAACTGCTCAGCCAGAAACCCCTCTTCATAAGGAATCATGGTCGAAAATTCAAGCAGATAAAACATTGCCACTACAGCAGCAAAAACTGCTTTGCCAGAAATCACCATAAACCCGAGAATCTTGGTGAAGTTAGCGAGATAAAGTGGGTTGCGGCAGTGGCTATAGGGTCCCGAGGTTATCAGTCGCTCAGCGCAAATTGAGCGCGTGCGTGTCTTGGGACCGATATGCATAAGCGCCCAGATTCGCAGGGCTTCACCTAGTAAAATCAGAGGTAGCCCGACCAACCAGTTAAGCAGACGTGGTCTGGCACAGCCCGCCATGGCCAGGACCAGCGGAACTGGTAATTTATCACGCCAGACAAAGAAGAATTGTCCTGTTCTTTTAACAAAACCCATCAGTTTATCGTTTGGTTTCAGCGCGCGTTCGGCAGATTATGTTTTACCTGTTCAAGTATTTCGACGGCAACCTCAAGTGCGTTTTTGCCATCTTCAATAGTTACCAGAGGTTTTTTGCGCTCTTTTATACAGGTAATGAAGTGCTCTAGTTCGAGACGAAGGGGTTCAGCCTTTTGCACTTCGAGTTCTTCGCGAATGATTTTTTCTTCGAGATTAGATTTGCGGCGCATTGTTATTGCCTGATTTGCATAGTCAAGTGAGCAGTATTTATCAAGCTCAAAAATGCGTAGCTTGCGAACACGGTCTTCGCTGATGCGTGATGCGGTAAGATTGGCAATACAACCGTTTTCGAATACGATGTGAGCATTGGCAATATCTTCGTTATCTGACAAAACTGATATGCCAACGGCATCAATGTGCTTAATCGGTGATCTTACCAGTGAAAGAACGATGTCGATATCGTGAATCATCAGATCCTGGACAACTCCAACATCCTGAACCCGGTTAGAAAATGGCCCCATACGCTGACATTCAATAAACCTCGGGCTATCACACAGTGATTGCAACTTCATAATGGCTGCGTTAAAGCGCTCTACATGGCCTACCTGCAGAGTTAACTGCTTCTTGCCAGCTAGAGACACAAGATCATTGGCTTCTTCCAGCGTTTTACTGACAGGCTTCTCGATAAAAGTGTGCACGTTGCGTTCAAGAAAAAATTTTGCAACTTCATGGTGCAGAAAAGTGGGAACGACTACGGTAACAGCGTCAACCTTGCCTTCAAGTTCACGATAATCAGTATAAAATGGCACTGAATATTTAGCTGCCAGTTCGCGTCCTGCCTCGTTCACATCAACAATTCCGACCAGCTTTGCACCTTTAATTTCGGCAAGCAGTCTGGCATGGTGCTGCCCGAGATGTCCGACTCCAATTACGCCAATTTTTACGTCGTGAGTATTCATTTTTACCTCTTTGTTTTAACGATCAGATGACCATTATGGCTATGCCGGCTTTATCGGCCATTGCTATGACTTCTTCGCGATCAAGAAGCAGAGTTTTCATTTCTTCAAACGCCAGACATCCAGCACGTGCTTCAATAATGGTTCGAATTGTTTCAACCCCAACCGTCGGAATGTCAAAACGCATATCTTGATTCGGCCTTGCAACCTTAACTACGGTTACATCACCGTTTCCAAGCTGACCGCCACGCAAAATCGCCTTATCGGTGCCCTCGATAGCCTCTATCGCAAGAATGGCGCGATTTTTGATCACTACTGTCTGGCCAATGTCGAGCCCTGCAATCTGTTTGGCTATCTCATAACCATATTTAATATCAAGCAATTCATCTTCCGATGGGCTGCGTTGGGTGAGGATACCCTTTTCCGGTAGCAGCACCGACAAAAATGTTGTCGAATCGCAAACATGAATACCTTCTGCAATAAATTCCTCGGCAAGTGTGCGCAAAAGAGCATCATCGTTGCGAATTGGTGTCTTTTCGAACACCTTCATCAATCTGGCGTCAGGCCTGATGCGCTCAAACATGAGCGTTTTGGTAATTTTACCAGCCATGACCAGTCTTTCAATACCAGCATTGAGAAAAGTATCAATCATTCCCTGAAGTTCACCGACATGGAACCAGTGAATCTGACTAACCAGACTTTCCAATTCTGGCGAAGTTTCCTCGCGAATGGCAACGGCAACAACCTCGTTACCACCCAACTTTGCCGCCTGGGCAAAATAAATGGGAAATCTTCCGTTTCCTGCAATCAAACCTATTCTTGGCACGTTACTCCCTCGCTTTTCTGCTCTGAAAAGGCCTTAACTAGCCGAGAGCCGAGCATGGTGCAGAGATTATATCATGAATTGATAAAAAAAGTTGAATAATCTACCATTTTTTACCAGCCAGATAAATTTTTCTTAAAAACATCGCAGTACAGCGCTCTTTCAAAGACTCGCCGACTGGAGATTTCGCACAAAGCATAAAAACTCAATAGACACCAGTATTCTGAGATTTCTTCGAACTTTTAACCTGGTGCGATAATAGTCGGCAGGCCTGTGCAACTGAATGCACTTGCCTCAACAATTTGCCCCCAGCAAAGCATCAGTCATCATCCGAAAAATCGGCGTCAGGTTCAGAATTTGGATTGGGTTCAGGTTTCCGTGCAGGTCTTGCGTTCTCGTCCCGTGCAGGTCTTGCATTCTCATCCCGTGCAGGTCTTGCATTCTCATCCCGTGCAGGTCTTGCGTTCTCATCCCGTGCAGGTCTTGCATTCTCATCCCGTGCAGGT
>JAHISQ010000143.1 GCA_018818125.1 Candidatus Rifleibacteriota bacterium | reverse complement strand
GCTGGGCGTCGTTTACCGCTGCAGGGCTGGCCATGATCGTCATGGCACTTTAGTACAGGTAAAAAAATACATTCATGAATTTTCTAAAAAAATTTTTCAGCTGTCGCGTCTGCCGGGGAATAACATCGCTGCTGCTTGCTGCCGTGATCTGGCTGCCAAACTCTCACCGCCTGTTTGACCAGCCCGAAAGCAATTACATTTCTCAGGGAAAAATTGCGCCTAATGCCAGAGCAATCGCGAGCCGGCACATTAAACTGTGGACTGACCCAGAACTTCGCACAATTGAGCTCGCAAAAATGCGATCGCGCAATGCTGAATGGGATTTTATGGCACGCTGCTTTTTTGTCTGGTCACTTGCCAACATGGGACTAAGCGAGCCAGCGATGACATCGACTGTTTTGCCAGTCATGGACAGCATTATCGATGAGACAATCAGTCTCGAAGAAAAAAATGGCATTCACTTTTTTCTGATGCCGTATTCTCATATTTCAGAATTCAAGATACAACCTCCCAGATCAATCTTTATTGACGGCGAAATCGCCCTCATGATCGGCCTGCGCAGATTACTCGAAGAAAAACCGGAGTATAAAATACTTCATCGTGAGCGTATTGAGATAATGCTGCAGAGAATGGAGCAGAGTCCGGTGCTTTGCGCCGAAAGTTACCCTGACGAGTCCTGGCTTTTCTGCAACAGCATTGCTCTGGCGGCGATCAAAGTTGGCGACTATCTCGATGGCACCGATCATTCTGAATTCTTCCAGAACTGGCTAAAAAGCGCAAAAGAGAATCTTATCGACAAAGAAACCGGTATGCTGGCCTCTTCTTTTGATTTTGCCGGCAAAACCATTTCAGATGGCCCTGAGGGAAGCACCATCTGGCTGGTAGTCCACTGCTTAAAGCTGATTGATCCGAAATTTGCTGAAGAACAGTATTGGCTGGCCGTAAAAAACCTGAGGACAGGTGTCGGCGGCTTTGGCTATGCCTACGAATGGCCGGGCGGCAAGGGGCACGACGACGTTGACTCTGGACCCATTATTCCACTGTTAAATCTTTCGGCGGGTTCAACCGGGCTTGCATTTCTTGGTGCAGCTTCGTTTGACGACAAAGACTATCTGGCATCTCTATATCGTTCTCTTGGATTGGGCGCTTTTCCTGTATATGACGAAACCGGGGTTAAGTATTGCGCCAGCAACGCAGTTGGAGACGCCGTATTGCTCTATTCAATCACCCAGGGTCCCGCCTGGAAAGTTATTATGAATGGCAGGCCTGCAAATGACCAGTAAATTATTCAACCCGTTTAAAGTTCGCTTCTTTTCTGCTCAAAGCTTTATGGCACGCGGCATACTGATCCTGATCGTTTTTGCAATACTGCATTTGTTGGGTTTGCGCGAATACACCAGCTTTATCAGCGGCACAACTTCTGGCAGCTTTGGCGATCTGCTTGGTATCAGCTATTTCCTGGCCTATTCTTTCGCCCTGTTCGTAGCGCCAGTCTTACTCATTGCGGCAGCATTCATGAAAATTTTCAGCCGCCTGGCCGGTGCTGAAGACTGATAAACTTATTTTCTGGGTTACATCCCAATTACACAGGTGGCAGAACCTCTTCGTAGCCAGCCAGCAGCTCCGGATTCCTGGGATAGAGAACACTGCGCATACCCACCAGGTTTCGGGGCGCCCCACCCTGCATGGCTATTTTAAAAACGCTTTCTTCATCTTCTACCCAGGCACCACCAATAACATCCACTCCAAAATCAAAAAGAGCCGAGCTCATTGGCACTGACGGTCCGACCACGATAAACACTGCTCCAGGTTTCTTCAATGCCAGCAGCCCCTCAATTGTATCGTTAAGGCAGGTAACTCCCGTCATGGCGACCACATCAGCCTGCGGAATAATTCTAACCGCATCTTCTGCGTTCAGATCGCCTTCCTGGGGCCTTTTCTCGATAATATGAAATTCAGCTGCGTTCCTGCTGATGTTTTCCATGTGGGGAAAATGGCCAACCACAGCGACCCGCTTACCCTTGCCCAGGTGCGCCGCCAGTTCCAGCGCGTTGCCG
>JAHISQ010000142.1 GCA_018818125.1 Candidatus Rifleibacteriota bacterium | reverse complement strand
TTAACCACACGCCAACCGGTGTTGAGTCGGATAACCTCAAAACCCTCATTGAGCAGTGCGAAAAAGAGATGGAACAGGAAATCGAAATCTGAACTTAAGGCCGAATCAGCGCTTAATCCAGATTTTTCCATTCCATGTGAATGTATTCTGAGCCAGCATCGGCAACCTCGGCGATTAAATTATCGCCAGGTTGCCATACTGTCTGACCTTCAGACCGATAAAAACATTTGCCCTCAAAAATACGCCCGAGCGGCATTTTGACTGTCGCCGTGTATTCGTCGTCAGAGATTTTCAGCATTGGCAATGCTTTATTAGTCTCAGAGCTCCAGTCACCGATTTCAGCAAAGTTGCCGGTAAAAAACACCTTGGCTTTTTCGGGCAGATATGATCCCTTGAGTTTGAGAGTAACAGTGCGGCTACCCCAGGCTTTTTCGTCAAAGAAGCGCTTTTGCCAGCGTCTGAAAGATTTTTCGTAAACCGCCGGCTGAGCTTCCGGAACGAACACTGCAAAACTTTTTGCTGCCAGAAAAGTCTGCAGTCTGCCCTGTCGAATAATGGCGCGCGCCGGGCCAATAGCAGAATCAAGAACCTTGGGCAGGCAAACAGCAAAAGGTAGCTCAAAATCTACATAACGCGGCTGATCACTGTTATTAAACACCACGACAGCCATCTGATCCGGTGCCAGCCGGGCAAAGGCATAAGCAGACGAATCGGCGAACAGGTGACACTGAAAACCTCGGCGCAGAGCAACACTGCTCTTGCGCAATGCGATGAGTTCACGACTGTAATTGAACAACTCGCTTTCAGGGTCAAATACCATTGAACGTCTGTTCTCGGGTTCCGGGCTGTGGGCGCCAGCCAAACCCTGCTCATCGCCATAGCACAGCGTCGGGATTCCGCGCGCAGTCAGCAGGAAAGCAAGCGCCAGTCGGTATTTCTGGACATCCCCGCCGCATGAAGTAATGAAGCGATCAAGGTCGTGATTGTCAAGAAAGGTTGCAAGCATGCCGGCATCCGGGTAGTTGCGATCAAAATAAATTCTGGAAGCAAGGCGGCGCATGTCAGCGCCTTCGGCAAAAACATCTTTCATGCTGTAGTAAAGCGGAAAATCAAACAGACTGTTGAATTTTCCTTCTTTCCAGATGTCGAGGGTCGCCTTCGGGTCGCCGTGCAGATATTCGCCAAGTAGCATAAATCCTGGACCGCCCTGTTCTCGACAGTTCTTATTAAAATCTCGCCAGAAATCGAGCGAAACATGTTTCACGGCATCGAGTCTGAAACCATCCGGATGTAGGCGCTCAATCCAGTGGCGTGCTACCAGTTTGAAAAAAGTCTTTACAACCGGCTTCTGTCCGTCAAAGTCTGGCAAACCAAAGATGCGCCGGTTAACCAGCTGATCTTTGTCGTTCCAGTCGACGATATCCAGAGATGGATTGAACCAGTCAGGGTTAGCTTCGACAAAAGGCGCATCGTAGCCCATGTGGTTGACCACCATATCGAAAAGCAGTTTCATTCCACTCTGGCACATGCGGTGCCGCAACTCAACCAGCTCAGCCTCGTTGCCGAAACGAGAATCTACTGACCAGAAATCATAAGCCCAGTAACCATGATAGGGTTGTTGCTTGAAAAAACGGTCAGGACGATTGGTAAAAAACGGACTGAGCCAGATACCGGTTACCCCAAGCTTTTCGAGATAGTCTAAATTATTGAGCAAACCAGCGATATCACCGCCATGAAAGCCATTGATATCCGTTGGGTCAACCTGCTGATCATTGGCCTGATTGCCATTAGAAAAGCGATCGATAAAAACGAAATAAAGTATCTGATCCTTCCAGTCCTCAAGTGATACAGCCTTTGCTGGTAGCGCGCTCAACATGGCAAAAAGCAGCACGATAATTGCTCTTTTCATTATCTGATCAACCTTTCGATGGCTTAACATTCTGACATTCAAACACATTATAACAGTCCCTGCAAAAAGTCATATCAGCGCAGATGTTCAAAAATGCCGCTGGTGCGGTATTGCAGTGCTTCTGCGAGATGGTTGATTGTGATCGTCTCGTATTCATCAAGATCGGCAATGGTTCTGGCGATCAGCAGCACCTTGTCGTAACCGCGCGCAGAAAGCGCGAACTTACGCGCTGCGCTTATCAGCAAAGACTGAGAATCAGTATCAATTTTACATATTGTCTCGATCTTTCTGCCTGGAAGATAGGCGTTGAGCATCAGACCACTCGGATCATTGCGATGCTTCTGCAGGTTGCGAGCTTTAACCACTCGCCCGCGCACGACTTCCGAGCTTTCTCCAAGCGGTTTTTCGGCTAGTTCCCAGGGTTGCAGGCGTGGAACATGAACCTGCAGATCTATGCGGTCAAGCAAGGGTCCAGAAAGTCGCTGCCGATAACGACTGATCTGCCTGGCATCGCAGACACAATCTGCATCCGGGTCTGTGCTGAATCCGCATGGGCATGGATTCATCGCGGCAGCTAACAAAAATCGCGCCGGGAAAAGGCAGGTTTGCGCTGCCCGCGAAATCGACACTGTACCAGCAGACAGCGGCTGGCGAAGAACTTCGAGAACCGACTTCTTGAATTCAGGCAACTCATCAAGAAACAATACACCGTGATGCGCCAATGACACTTCACCTGGGCCAGGCGACCGGCCACCGCCGATTAAAGCCACATCAGAAATAGTATGATGCGGGTCGCGAAACGGGCGTTGCCTGATAAGGCCGGCTCCCGCCTGCAACAGCCCTTTAATGCTGTATATGCGGGTAACATCGAGTGCTTCGACAAAATCGAGTGGCGGCAGAATTGAGGGCAGAGCACGCGCCAGCAAAGTCTTGCCTGAGCCTGGCGGCCCTGAAAAAATTATGTTGTGGCCGCCAGCAGCGGCAATTTCAAGGGCGCGACGGGCCATTGTCTGTCCCTTAATACCGGACATATCATTGAAGGCGAACATTTCGTCAGAACGATTGTCGTGGTCGTGAACTGGAGCATCAGCAACAGGAGGGCTATCGCCAGAAAATGCAGCAACCAGATCGCCGAGGGTCGTGTAAGAAAGCACATCGAGCTCGGGCACCACCAGAGCTTCGCGCGCGTTATCGCGAGGCAGCACAATACCCCTGTAACCGAGCTGCAGCGCCATCAAAGCTATTGGCAAAATGCCGCGGGTGTGGCGTAGTTCGCCATTGAGGCTGAGTTCGCCGACAAAGATGTAATTATCACTCAGTTCGCGAGGAATTAGTTCCATTGAGGCAAGAATTGAGACTGCTATCGGCAGGTCCAGGCCTGAGCCCTCTTTGCGCAAATCGGCCGGTGCCAGGTTCACTACTATACGCCCTGATGGCAGCGAAAAACCAGAATTTTTGATTGCTGAACGAACACGCTGCCATGATTCTGAAACTGAGGTATCGGGCAAACCGACCAGATCAAAACCAGGCAACCCGCCGGCAATATCGGTTTCTACAAAAACCGGGGTGGCTTCAAACCCAGAAATGGTTGCAGCAGCAACTTTGGCAAACATACTCTCTTGTGCCTCTGATGCAAAATTCGAGCATTTAATTGAATTATTGTATCATAGCAAAACAATAAAGAAAGCTCTAAAAGCTAAATCCACATTTTTTCAAGATCATCTGCACTCTTTTGAACATACATAAAATCTCCCATACGGTAGCTACACAGTTTCTCTTGTCGATTGGCAAGCACATCGATTGCCATGCAAATGACAGCGCCTCCGCTATTCTCAACCTTCATCTGTCAGCAAACTCATTTAATTATTATTTGGGTTTAAGCTGCCAGATAGAAGTGATTCCTTATGCTGCAATAACCAATCCACAATGACCTTGATTGGATCGGGGTTAAGAGATGCTTTCCCGGTTTGATACGACCGATGACTTTCAGCAAAGTCTTTAACCCTGGCATAATGATGATCTGCTTCTTCGATGATTCGCAAACTCACCTGGTTATTTCCGGCCTGGTTCATCACATTCTTCATCCATTCATGACAGGCGCGGGTAGTTATGAAGTCACATGCGTTGTAAAGAAGAAGAGTTGGAGCTCTAACTTTGGAATAAATGGAAGCGAGATTCAGATTGAGTTGTTGATGCCAATAAGATAAGGTTCGGTCATCCATGATTCGTTGGTTCTGGTTTACAAATCGAGAAAGCGTTGGATGTTTCTGGACGATAGTGGCAAGTGGATCACCTGACAAAAGTGAGGAGAAAAAAACCAGATAATCTTTCACCGTTCCGTCAATCTCTGTCTCGGTTTTGCCGGCAAGCTGTCCTTGCAATCTGATTGTTTCCAGAGTCCTCTCCACGTAAGAGCGGCCAATTGAACCGGAAACAATCAATCCAGAAACGGGTCTTTGACCTGCCAGCCAGGCTGCGACTATCCCGCCGGTACTGTGTCCGAAAACAAATACCTTCTTCGGATCGATTTCAGGGCGTGAGTAAAGAAAATCCAATGCGGCAAGATTATCACCAAGCTCAGTCTGGAAATCGGTTTCCCGATAATCCCGACCTTCGGAATCCCCACTGCCCCGCAATTCGAACCGCAAAACACAAAACCCTTGTTGTGCTGCCAAAAAAGCCAGTTCGCGAGAAAAATTCAGTCCCGGAAATTGTCGTAGACGAGGGCTTTCGAGGGCACTGACAATTAAAAGTCCAGGAAGTTTTTTTGGAGAAACTGCTTTGGGGCTGGCAAAAACCGCCCGCAACCGGTTTTCTCTCAATTTAAACAAGGTATACTCAATATTGAGATCTGAAGCAGTTTCACGTGGAGGCTCCGCCAACGTAAGCGCTGTTCGAACTAACTTTCCCTGCCTCCATAACTCAAACGGTACATTCTCGCAGGCATACTTTTGGCTGATGACATCCTTGAGTCGAGACTCTCCAGAAATCAATGTTCCTCCATACTCCACCAGGATATCTCCAGCTGCCATCCCAGCTGATTCCGCAGGAGTATCAGGAAACACTTCATTGATCAATACGCCCTCACGCGGAGCAGATGAAAAACTCGCCACATCCAGACTTGTTATGGCGCGGAAAGTGAAGCCGGCCATTCCTTTGCTCTTCAATGGTTCCTGAGCAGCAGCAAATGGCTCTGGCAAGGAATTGCCTGTGAACAGATATCTGGGACTGGAGGGCAAGTCAGCTTTTTTTTCTCCAGCAGAAATAATCCACCGACCGGTGTCTTGAGAACAGCTCAGACAATGGTTTCCTGAAAGGGGGCCAGCGACCCAGATGATTTGTTGGCCCGTGGGAGAAATTCCGGTAACAAGTGATTGAGCAATCTCCCCCCAATTGCCAAAATACCAGGACCAATTCGGATTAAGAGCCACGTCTAAGGTCGCACCGCTTGTCGGAAGAAAAGTAAAAGGTGAAAAAGATGGAATCGCAATTCCGGTGCTCGGAGGAAAAAAAACAAAAAACTTCGTGGGAATCGGAATCATTGGAATGCTTGAAGAGGTGTTTGAAAACGGAAGCGAGCCCTGCTCGTCTTCAAAACAGGTAAGATCTGCCTCCGTTTGGCCTTTTAAAGACTGGAGAGCATTTTGAACAGCGGCGGAATACTCATCCGCAATCCCTTTCATCCGAATGGCCTCCTCATCTAATCCCCGATCCTTCTCAAATTGGGATTTCGTAAGGTAAAAAGCAGCAATGAACTTCCGTATCTTTATAATCTGAGCATCTATTTCTCTCTTTTCAGGAAAACGAACCAGCGTATATGTTCGACCAAGTCTGGCAGGCTCAAGCTGGTCGATCAGACGGCTAGCGGTAAAAAAACGCTTTTGCGCCACCAACTCCTGGATTCCTTCAAAAATTCTATTGAGAATAGCATCGCTCTCCGCACTCTTAGTAGGATCGCTGAGTTCTTTTAAAAGCTTTTCCAGAGAAACGCTCTGCTTTGCAGCGGCAAAAGCATTCTGATTTGAAAATATTAGAGCCAGGCAAAACACCATCGAAATTATGAGAAAAAAACAGGTGAAACGAAAGGATCTATTTATCATGAAGTATCCATCCCTTTTTAAAGACTCTTCCGGTTTACTTTTTTGCAGAGCAAATCAGAAAAATTGTAACACAAATTTGTATCGGGAAAAATCTGAAAAGTAGCCTTGGATAGGAACTTTAGCAGGGCAAACCGACCAGGTCGAAACAAGGCAGCCCGCCGGCAATATCGGTTTCTACAAAATCTGGACTGGCTTCAAACCCAGAATATTGTTGAAGCAATTTGCTTCTTGACTAAATAGTAATGTAATATACTTTAAACTAGATAGTTACATTATCTTTGGTTGAGGAATTTATGCCAGAATCAGACGGCCAAGGCCCGAGTGGAGTCGGTAAAGACTTTTACACCGATACTCACGCAGACTTCAACGCATCGTTCGAAGATGCGCTGCTACTTGAACGATTCGAAGTAGCAAAGTCTCAGCTCGAAGATTTCAAGAATAAAAACGGTGAGTCTGCTCTTTATCTGTACAGACTGGCGCGACTAAAAGAAAAACAGAAAGAAATTCGCGTCGCTTATGAAATTTACAAACGACTATATTATGAAGTGCCCGTGTTCATGCGCGACAAGAATGAACTGTCACAAATTCAGCGCGAATATATCGAAACCCATATCAGCAAAGCAAAGGCAATGTGGAATCAGGTAGTCTCGGGTGCCTCGCACTTTATTGAAGAAAATCCCGATGCTCAGGACAAAAAAAACAAAGAGCCATATATAAAAGCTTTCTGGAAAAAGCATTTTGAAGATCTTGAAGAGGTAGCCACGACATTTCGCAACATTCTAGAATTTGAAGCGCACGAAATAAATGCAATTCTTGGGTTGATACAGTGCTACACGGAGATCGACAACAAAGAAAAGCGGGCACGCTGTCTTGCCTTGCTTGACGAGGCAAAAAAATACTGGAAAGAAATGGTTCAGAAACGTTCTGATGCATCGCTGGTCGCAGCGAATAAGCAGAGCGAAAGCAACAATCACGACTCTGTCATCGAGATAGTAAATCTGGGACTCGAGACCGAACCAACCAACTCGGATCTACTTATGATGAAGGCCGAAGCACTGTCAAAACTATGGCATTTTCAGGAAGCACTGTCGTGTGTTCTGGTCGCCCTCAGGCAAAACCAGAATAACTCCAAAGCACAGCGCATGAAAAAAACGATTGAGGGACAAATATTTGATCAAAACCTCAAAGAAGGTCTCGAGTTTCTCCTGAAAGCCGAGCAGGAAAAGCCTGGTTCTGCACAACAACTCAAATGGGTTGAGTCGGCTTTAAGCTGCTTTCTGGATGCGTTATCTTTTGACGGTCAGAATCTGACTGCTCTCGCAGGTATCTATCGTTGCCGTATAAGATCTGGCGAGCCGTTAAAAGCTCAGACCACCCTTGAACGCATTCGCCAGATTGATCCAAACTATGATGTTTACTCAATATTCCATGAAAAAACCGATCAGCAGAAGCCGAATGACGGATGCTTCGTCGCCACCCGCGTTTTTGGCGAAACCCATCCGAACACGATTTTTCTGCGGCGTTTTCGCGAAGAAGTGCTCAAACAAAGCGTGGCCGGACGAATTTTTATACGACTGTATTATCGCGTCGGCCCTGCCCTGGCCGAACTACCCGGACGCAGCCCAGTCTACCGCATTTGCCAATTATTTATAACCGGCCTGACCAGACTGCTGAAAGCGCTTTAACTTTCAGCAGCCTTGCTACGCTCAATTCAATTTACATTTTCCCTGCTGCCAAAGCCAGCTTGATTGAATTCATCCGGGTCTGCTTGTCGTCTGAGCGCGAAAGCAATACGACCGGACACTGAGCACCTAAAATCATACCACCGGCCTGTACGTTTCCGAAATAAAGCAGAATTTTACCAAGAATATTGCCTGTATCTATATCTGGCGCGACTAGAATATCTGCTTTGCCAACCACTTCATTAAACAACCCTTTGTGGTGTGCCGATTCAAGCGATATAGCATTGTCGAGGGCCAGAGGACCATCAACGATGCAGTCGCTTCCAAATTGTTTGCGTTCTCCCATCTTAGCCAGCAATGCGGCATCCATTGTGCTCTGAATTTTGGGGTTCACTTTCTCGACGGAAGAAAGAACCGCAACTCGTGGCACTTCGACACCCAATTTTTGCGCCAAAGCCTTGGTGCTGTTGATCATTTCAATCTTCTCTTCGAGACTCGGCTGCGGAAGCATGCCTCCGTCTGTTAAAAAGCGCAGGCTGTTTTCCCATTCGAATACCAGTACATGTGACAGCACAGGTGACTTTTTTATGCCGGTTTCTGAATTTAGAACCGCCTTAAGCAGAGTTGGAGTCGAGATTGAACCTTTCATCAGAGCGCTGGCTCTGCCTTGCCTTATCAGCTCTACCGACTTGAATGCTGCATCTTCTGGTGTTTCACAATGAACTATCTCAGGATTGAAACCGGGAGCGATCTTATCAAGATAACCTCTGATAATGTCTTTATTACCGACGAAAATACACTCGACAAACCCCTGATTACTTGCCTCATAAGCTGCCATCACGGTTTCGGTATCTTCTGGCATGCACACGGCCAAAGGCACACGTTTCATTCCAAGAAGCCTGTCTACATCTGCAAAATTCATGGCAAAATCCTTTCCTTCTCAGTATTCTTTAACAACAGAAGCGTCTGCCAAAGCGCGGCACGCGTGCGCAGCCAATGCCTTCAGCTCATTTTGTCCGGGTTTTACGATCACTGGTGCGATAAATTCAACCCTTTCTTTGATCCAGGGCACTACCTTCGAATTATGAGCCACACCACCGGTTAAAATAATAGCATCCACCTGCCCCTTCAAAACCGTTGCCATAGCACCTATTTCTTTGGCAATCTGGTAAGCCATGGCTTCAAGAACCAGTTTTGCCTTCTCATCTCCTGCCTCGATGCGTTTGAGCACTTCGCGGCAGTCAGAGGTGCCAAGATACGCAACCAGCCCACCCTTGCCTATCAGCATTTTTTTTATCTCATTAAACTGATACTTGCCACTACAGGCCATTTTAAGCAAACCGGTCAGCGGCAGCGTTCCACAGCGCTCAGGCGAAAACGGCCCGGCGTCGTTGGCATTGTTTACATCAACCTGACGCCCTTTTTTATGAGCTGCGATCGAAAACCCACCACCAAGATGGGCTACGATGTAATTTACTTCTTCCGGTTTTTTACCGTTTTCGGCAGCGACCAAGGCCACTACAGCCTTAATATTGAGCGTGTGTGACAACGATAAGCGCGGCAATTCAGGCCAGCCACTTATTCTGGCGATATCGTCAAATTCGTCAACCGAAACCGGGTCAGCAATATATGCAGGTATATCAGCACTTTCTGCAACTCTGCAGGCGATAAGACCACCAAGTATCGAGGCGTGATCAACCAGCTTACCACTTTGCAGGTCCTTCATAAGTGATTCCCCAACATGATACACACCACCGCTTAAGGGCTTTAGCGGACCACCGCGACCTATGACCGCTTTAAGATCAGAAGGTTTGCAATTCCAGTCGATCAGCGCCTTCTCGACTGCTGCAAATCTGTAATCGAGCTGTTCTAGATTGCTGGCAAAACCTGCCAGTTCAGATGTCTGGTGTGTAATGTCGATTTCCTTGAGGGGCTCAAGACCGTTAAAAAGGGCAATTTTGGTCGAAGTCGACCCGGGGTTGATAACCAGAATCAAATCGTTATTCATAGCCTTCCTCGCTGGGTATTATTTGTTTCCAGGGCAGATGCTCAACTGCAATGCGATCGGCCGGGCAAAACTCGCCGAGTGGAAAATCGTCTGGTGCAAACCAGTTGACTTCGGGATTCGTCATCATTTTTGCCAGGCATTGGTCCGGTGCGTCACTGAGTTGGCATTTTACAAAGTGCAGACGTACGGTCTTGTCCGGGTATTCATGTTCGAGCACCAACAGGGTCTGCCCGGGCACTATTCTTATATCAAGTTCTTCGATCAACTCACGATGCGCAGCATGGCCAGCCGATTCGTCATTTTCAAACTTGCCGCCTGGGAACTCCCAGAGACTGTCGAGATAACCACCGCGACGGCGAGCAAGCAAAACCTTGCGTTCATGAACAATTACTGCTGCAGCAACATTTATGGCAGATTTTGGCATTGCAATCTACTTCCTAATATATTTTCAGCAACAGCCCTTTGAGATAGCGCCCTTCTGGGTGAGCCAGGGCAATCGGATGATCGGGCGCATGAAAAGCTTCATGCACAATCATGGCACGCCGACCGGCTGATGCAATGGCATCTCTGACTGTTTCAACAAATTCTTCGCGACTTACCTGGCTGGTGCATGAAGCAGTGAACAGGTAGCCTCCCGACTCAACAACCTTGACGCCCTGCAGATTAAGGTGACGATAGGCGCGCAGGGCCTTCTCTGCATCCTTACGGTTCTTGGCCATCGAAGGAGGATCAAGCACTACCAGATTAAAGCTGCCCGGACGACAGCCGGCCAGGTAATCATACATGTCTGCGCAAACCAGCTGATGTGCTGCAGCGCCAAGTCCGTTTATTTTCAGATTTCTTTCTGCCTCAACCAGCGCAGGTTTTGCAATATCTACAGTTACTGTGCGAGTTGCACCGCCAGCGGCAGCGGCAACCGTAAACGCTCCGGTATATCCGCACACGTTCAAAAGACTTTTTCCAGCCGATATAGAACGGATCAGATGGCGATTCTCGCGCTGATCGAGAAAAAAGCCGGTCTTTTGGCCATTTACCAGATCAACACTGAATTTAAGACCATATTCCCTGAACTCTATTTTTTCAGGTAGATTACTTCCCCAAACCAGTTCAGCGGCATTGGCCCGCGCCAGACGAATCTGATTGCGGCGCCAGATCCATTTAGTTTCGGGCAACACTTCTTTTATGGTTTTTACAATGGCTTTTATGTGCGGCTCAAGCCCAAGTGAATATATCTGCATCGAAACGGCCTGGTCATACTTGTCGATTATAAGACCTGGTATGGCATCGCCCTCGCCATTTACCAGGCGATAAGCTGTAGTATCAGGTGATTTAAATCGTTCCAGTCGATAGGATATCGCCTGACGCACCAGTCTGGGAATGCCAGACTCAAGCTTTTCGCCGCGATCGAGTGGCAGCATGCGCACCAGAATCTTCGAATCGATATCGGCGTAACCTACGCCAAGAAGCTGATCTCGATGCGAGTAGACTTCGACCAGATCGCCTGTTGCCAGCTGCGCAGGCACTTCGCGAAAGGCCTCGCCATAAGCCCATGGATGGCCCTTCATCAGCGAAAATTCTTTGTTCTTCTTCAAATAGAGACGGTGACTGTGCATATTACCCTTCCCTTGATTATCTGCCCTATTCTAAGCAAAAACCTGAGAATTATCAATTTTTAAGATCAGGAACAATCAGATTTGCTGCAACTAATCTATTGACATGCAGCAGTTGCATTTGTAGCATTATCTCATAAGATTTTCAGCAAAATCGAGGAGCAAATATGGTTCAGACTGATTTTTTGAAGGGTGTATCGCTCTTTGCCGACCTGCCCGAAGAGGAACTTAAAAACGTCAGCCAACAGGCCGAAGTGGTTGAATTCGTACGCGACGCCATCATCTGTAAAGAAGGGCAACAGGCTGATGCGATGTATATCATCAAGTCAGGAATAGTGCAGATATATTGTGACGACGGACGCGGCGGCAAGAAAATACTGACGCATCTCAAACTTGGTGAATATTTTGGCGAAATGGCTCTGCTGACCGAGGAACCACGCAATGCTTCATCTGTCGCCCTCGCCGAGACCGAACTGATAAAACTTACTAAAACCAGCTTTCACAAGCTATTGCACACAAGTCCGGGCGTTTCGTTGAGCATTATCAAAACCCTGTGCAATCGCCTGTCAAGAACCAATATTGGCGCAGCTCAAACCAAAATGCACAATGTCTACGCCGTCCTTGGGCCCGACACTTCATCTGGCAAAAGCCTGTTTGCACGCAATCTCGCGATGGCCATGCAAAAAGAGCTTGGGCAAGATGTTCTGCTTTATGACCCCAATCTTCGCGACGAGCGAGTCGCCCGAAGTTTGGGCATCGAAAAACGTTCACGCATTATTGACGAGCTTGTTGACCGCGAAAAAATCAAGGATTTGTCACAGTATGTAGTTAAAGCGCCTTGTGGACTGCTGACAATTCTTCCTCAGGAGAACGGTCTTACAGATATTCGCCTCAAGGAATTCCATACGTTTTCTCTTATGCAGACTATACTTGAGCATTATGAATACGTCGTGGTCGATTCGAGCTCAATGTACACAAAGGTCACAAAAGAGATAGTGCAAAACTGCGACAAAATAGTCTATCTGATATCAAGCAAGAACGTGTCGATAACCGGCCTGATGGATCATTTTGACGAAACCCGGCGCGGCTGGAAAGTAGCTCCTGAAAAAATAGTTTTTGGTGTCAACCACACTACCAGCGACCCGATTCAGGAGAGTCTTATCACCGACAAGGATCACGAAAGAATCAGCTTTGAGATACCCTTTGCCAAAGAGCTTCAGGGCAAACGCGAGCCAGAACGGCAACTTCTGCTGCAAATCAGCCCCGATCATCCGCTGGCAAAGGTTTGCAGTGAACAAAGTATCGATATTCTTTTTGATCAGAGCATTGGCCTGTTTTTGCCGACCTTTGATGATCAACCTGCTAAGGCTGAACTGGCATCGCGATGGACCGAAAGTGGTGCCAACGAACTCTCTCAGGATCTCAAGAAGGTCGAAATCAAGGGCCCTGTCACCCGCAATGAAACGCTTTGCAAGCTAATCTGCGGCAACACTTCAAAATGGGATCTCAACAATCAGGTCGTAAAAATTGTTGATTTTTCTAACCGCTTTAAAAAAGAGTTTGGACTGGACAAGCTCATTCTCTCGCTGAACAATCAGGAAAGCGTTATCTAAAGGGGCTTAAACTCTTCGGCCATGCGGATTCGTTCAATTGCCGGAGGGTGAGAATACAGCCAGAAAACGCGCAACGGCGATGGTAAAAGATCAGAACGATTATCGCGCGACAGCCTGACCTGGGCATTTATGTAAACATCACGCAGACCGGTAAGCTCAAGAGCGACCCGGTCTGCTTGTCTTTCCATGAACTGACTGATCTGACTCTCGACTGGCGCAGCAAACAACTGCAAAAGCATTACCAGCACCAGCAGAAACGGCAGATTTGCTGCGCTGGCAGCGCCTTTCAAACCGAACCATTCGACCTGAGCCATTAACGGATAAAAGGCGCCATAAAGCAAGGCGATGAGGAGCATGCCCAAAACTCCGAGCCCAAGGCCCCAGGCAACGTGACTGTATTTCCAGTGCCCTGCTTCGTGCGCAAAAATCAATGCAGCTTCTTCAGGAGTATGACTTTTGATGAGATTGTCGTAAAGGACAATCCGGCGATGGCTGCCAACACCGGTAAAATAAGCGTTGGTGTGCTTTGAGTAACGACTTTCGTCGATAACAAAAACATCACTGACCTGCATACCAGCCTTTTCAGCCATGTTAAGCAGTCCCGTTCTGAACTCGCCATTTTCAAGAGATGTTTGATTGTAAAACAGCGGCGTGATAATCACAGGAACCAGGAGGGTTACAGCAAGAGCAAATATCCCCATTACGCCCGGCACAACAATTTGCCACCTTTGCGGAAACCACCGCATAACAGTGAGAAGAATAATTATTGCAGCAGTCTCAAGACTAAGACCGATCACCAACGATTTGGCGTAGCGCAAAAGCCAACCTGAAAAGCCGATATTGGCAAACCCGATCTCAGATTCACGCCAAAAGCCAAAGTATACGGCGGCCGGAAATGACAGAAGCTCAATTACAAGCAAACTAACAACTATGAACAGCAGATCCTGGCGTAACAGTCCTTCGCCGGCAAAAGAACCGATGCGGCGCCAGAGCGACTCAAAAAAACCGCCCTTAAGCATTGCGAGCAGCCCGCCCACCAGCAAAAACCCAAAAACAGCCCTGAACCAGAAACCATACATGGCATATTCGCGGCCGACGACTACATCCTGCTCGCTAAAATAGCGCAACACAGCTGTTTTAAATTCAACATCTGAATTACCCAGATACTGACTACCCATTAATATAACTCTGAGCAGACACCAGGCAATGACAAGCAACCAGAAACACTTTTCGACTTTATCTGCACTCATGTTGTCAATGTATTCTCTCATCATGCCCCTGTCAATGAAACAACAAATATTTATCAGAACTATTTAAAAGCTCTGATAAAAGTGGTAAATTGTCCACATGAAATGGCCTGACCCGATAACCCGGAAACAATTTGCGCGCACCCTTGCCAACCAGTCAAAACCGGCTGTCACAAGATTGCCGTCGGCGGCAAAAAAGGGCACTGAGAAGAGCACACAACACATAAACTGTCGGGAGTGTGCTCACTTTTTCATAACATGGGAAGGTTCTACCCCTTACGGCTGTAGATCGCATGGCTTTAAATCGGCGCAAATTCCCTCTATGGTTGTTTTTTCCAGCTCAGGCGAACATTGCCTGCTGTTCAAGCGCAAGTCAGGCTAAGGGCATTCTTGCAAAAGACATCAAATTGTGCTATTTTCTAACGCCATGTGCACAGAGCATTCATTCCAGTGAATTGCAATTGAGAATAGATTTTTCTTAAACATTTATAGATAACTGTCGATAAGTATTAAGAAAAATACCCGCTTAGAGGTGGGCAATTGCAAGGAGGCGCAGAATTTAAAAATGATTAAACAAAGCAAGATTCACTTCATTGGAATCGGCGGCGTTGGAATGAGCGGTCTAGCTCACATTTTCCTCAATCGTGGCTACAGAATATCAGGCTCTGATATATCTGAAAGCGAAAGAACCGAGGCTCTCAAAGCGCGTGGAGTAGATATTTTCATTGGGCACAGTGCACGTAATCTGCCAAAAGATGCTGGTCGGGTAGTCGTCTCCACTGCCATCAAAATAGACAATCCCGAGCTAGTAAGTGCTCATAAACGTAACATTGCAGTTTTACATCGGTCTGACCTTCTTGCCGAACTCTTTCTGGATTCTAAATGTGGCGTCGCTGTTGCCGGTTGCCACGGTAAAACGACAGTAAGCTCAATGATGGCGACTGTATTAAAAATGACAGACAAAGATCCCACATGCGTTATTGGCGGTTATGTTGCCGCCCTTAATGGCTATTCTTCTGCGGGCAACTCAGAACTGTTTGTTGCAGAATCAGACGAAAGTGATGGAACTTTTCTAAAATATTTTCCCCAATATGGTGTGATCACCAATGTCGACAACGACCACCTTGATCATTATGACAGCATAACAGCCATCATCAAGGCATTTGAAGTCTTCGCCAGTCACATCTCAAGCGACGGCGCGCTGTTCATGTGTGCCGACGATACACTTACCCGCAATCTGGCCGTTCCCGAAAAACTGCGCACAGTTACTTACGGCGTTGACACCCCGGCCGACTTTATGGCCACGAACATCTGTTATCAGCCATTTGGATCAAGCTTTGAGCTGACTGTTGCAGGAATCAACTATGGTCACTTCGAATTGTTAGTGCCCGGCCGCCACAACGTTTTAAATGCCCTTTCGGTCATTGCTTTCTGCACTGAAATTGGAATGTCGCTCAGCGAAATACAGCAGGGTTTCAATCATTTTCGCGGAGCTGGCAGGCGCTTTGAGAAAAAGGGTGAATGCGAAGGCGTTACCTTTATCGATGACTACGGTCACCACCCCAACGAAATTAAAGCAACCCTTGAAGCCGCTATTTCACTGGGAGCGCGCCGCGTAGTTGTAGTTTTTCAACCTCACCGTTTCTCTAGAACCCTGTTTTTATCGCATGAATTTGGGCGCTGTTTCGACAACTGCGACAAACTTTTCATAACCGATATTTATGCAGCCTCTGAAAAACCAATCCCAGGGGTCACCAGCCGGGTAATACTGGATAACATGCCGGTACCACATAGACGCAAGGTAAAGATGGTTAAAAACGTCGATGACGTTAAATTGCATCTGCTAGACTACGTCGAACCTGGCGATGTGGTGTTTACCATGGGCGCAGGCAGCGTAACCCGTGTTGGCCCTGAAGTCCTTGAGTCAATGCGAGCACGTAGTATAGCCTTTGCGGCCATGCCCGTAAAAGCCGTAGTCTGACCGAAAAGGATCGGAAAATCAACATGACCATACTCACCGCCTTATTTCTTATCAGTGTTGCCGTAGTTATTTCGCGTGCATCAGTAGCCGTAGGCTTTATGGTTCTCGACCTCATCAAGGAACGCTACGGCTCATAAATTCAATTAAAATGTTTTAGTTGGTATAACCAAAACCGGCACTCAGCGAATTCAGCTGAATGCCGGTTTTTATTTGCCGCTCCACCAAACTCAGGGTTGGGTAATAGCCAGACTATAAGAACCGCTGGCCAGCAGATAAGACTTGGCAACTTCTGTCACCTGTTCACGAGTAACTGCATTTATCGTGTCAGGATACTTGCGATAAAAATCGAACCCCTTGCCGAAAAACTCGTCAGACGCATAGTTGTCGGCCATTGAGCGATTATCAACAAAAGTCAGCGCGTATTGCCCTATAATATATTTTTTTGCATCAGCAAATTCTTCATCAGTAAAGCCTTCATCGCGAAAAAGATCAATCTCCTGTTTAAGTCTCAGCGTAGCAGTAGCAACTTTTGATGCAGCGGTGCTGATTGAAGCCAGGAAATAGCCACCATTTACCATTCCAACATTGAATGCCCAGGTCGAGTATGCCAGAGAATCTTTCGCACGCAGATTCTTAAAAAATCGTGAAGACATGCTGCCAGAAAGAATCGTTGTGGCGATTGCCATCGGAGCTGTTTTTTCATCTTTTGCTGCAAAGGTTCTTGATGCATAGATGATTTGAGCCTGTTCGCGGTTTTTCTGCAGGTTAACCTTTATCGGCTCAATGACGTCTTTGAGTTTAAATTCCTTAAACTCATTGGCCTTACCCTGCGGAAAACGCCCTAGTCCCTGCAACAATGACTCTTTGAGTTCTCGCGAATAAAAATCACCAACAATTGCCACCACCATGTTAGCGCCAACATAGTGTTTTTTGTGAAATTCCTTGAGAGCCTGTATTTTTATTCGACTCACATCATCGATTTTGCCAAAAGCTGAATACCCTACCGGAGTATCTGGAAACAGCACCTCAAGTGCGCCTTGGGAAGTGTATTTATACAAATCGTCTTCATCGGCCTTTATCCAGTCTTCAACCTGCTTTTTCAGCTTATCAACTTCAGAAGACGGAAAATCAGGTTTATCAAGAATGCCTAGTAACAAATCAAATGAAGGCATAAAATTTTCCGAGAGGCATTGCAGGTCAAAGGAAACATAGCTCTTGCTTGCCTGCACCGAGAACTTTGAGCCCATGCTCTCGAATTTTTCAGCTATCTCTTCATTGTTCATGCCATTGGCACCACGTGGCAACATTTCAGCAACCATATTTGCCAGACCAGCTTCGCGACGCTCTTCTATCAGGCCACCGGCTGCAATCTTCACAGAAATCGCGACCAGGGGCGAAGTGTTATTCTGCTTTAATATAAGCCTGATGCCGTTATCTAGAGTGATCATCTCAGGAACGGCATCTGGCAATGGTGGTTCTGGTTCAAGCCTGGCAATTGTCAGATTGGCATCAGTGAAATACTTTGCGGCAGTCTCGACGATACTGTCAATCGTCACTTTGCGAATATTTTCAACAAATTTGTCTGCATCTTCAACATCGGAGAGCATTGCAAAATGACCATAATTGGTAGCCTGATTTTCTGCTGTCTCTCGATCAAAGATATCTTCGGCGATTATCTGCTGCTTGGCTTTTTCCAGCTCAGCCTCGTCAATTTCGCCGTTGCGCACGCGATATACGATCTTGCGGGCAGATTCCAGAAAAGCCCTGACCTTACTCTGAGAAGTGACTCCACCTACCTGAAAAAGCATGGGAAACTGGCTCGAATAATAGCTGGCACCAGCAGAAACAGCTAATTGTTCACGCTCTACCAGTTCGCGCCATAACCAGCTCGACATGCCACCACCAATTAGTCTGGCAATAACATAAAGCGGAAAACGATCGGCGCTCTTAATGCCAGGAACCTTCCAGCCCATTCTGACATAGGCATGCTGCAGGTCTGCATATTCTATTTTTGTGCGGATGCTTTCCTGAGGAGGCTCTTCTACGATCTGTTGAGATGGCACAGCAGCCAGGGGAGCAAACCCCATGTATTTACGAACAGACTCCAGCGCCGATTCTATTTTTACATCACCAACAATTACGACCCACATATTGCCTGGAACATAGAACTTCTTGTAAAACGCGTAGAGTTTTTCGCGAGTCACTTCTTCAAGATTCTTTTTATAACCCACAATCGGATGACGGTAAGGATGAATCTGAAAGGCTTCTTCCATAATCAACTCTACAATTCGGTCACTCGGGTTATCAAGACTCATACGCAACTCCTCAATGACTACCTGGGTTTCTTTATTGAGTTCTTCTGCATCGAATGAGCTATTCAAAACCGCATCGGCCTGGAGCTGCATCATTTTATCAAAATACTCTGAAGCTCCAACCAGGTAATAACTGGTATAATCGTTTGCTGTAAAGGCGTTCTGCTGAGCACCCATCTTTTTTATTTCATTGTTAAGCGCTCCAGAAGGAAAAGTCGCGGTTCCCTTGAACATCATATGTTCAATGAGATGGCTGTAACCTTCTTCACCCGGCTCCTCATTCACCGAACCAACTTTCGTCCAGATGTTGAGCGCAACTATTGGGGCCGAGTGAACTGGTTTAATAAAAACTTTCAGTCCATTATCCAGAGTAAACACCTGACCAAGCGACTCGCCACCGGCAGCGGATACTGCCAGCGCACTCAGCAATAAAAATGCTGCAACCATCTTTGCAACGGCTTTCATTATTTGTCTCCTGCGTGACTTTTTCGACATTCTATCATCATTCGTGGTATACAGCCAGCCTTTCGCGCTGCCATGCAGCAAGCCTAGCAAGGAGGAGATTATTCTTCTGCTCTAAGAGTCACAAGGCCAGATGCCGATATTAGAAGCAAGATATAAACAGATGGAGCGCAAACAATGAAACTGGCAAACAATTATTTTTTAACCGGAGCCATGCTGGCCATACTCCTTATTGCCTTGTTTGGCGGGAATGGCCTGCTCAACATGGTTCTAGCCAGCGGTGAACATGGGCGCATGCCACGCGAACTCAGACTTGGCTGTGAAATTGGCCTAATATCACCACAACAGCTGAGTAAAGCTTCATTAAACCGTAAAATCACTTCTGCAGACTTTGCAGAAAATCTCGCCCAGGTAATGATGCTGCTTGGTGCTCTGGAATCAGCAGATGCTCGAGAACTTACCAGAGCAGGCATAGTGACAGGTCGCGCTGGCTCCGGCAATATCTCGCGCTCTACAGCATTAGAAACTCTGGCGCGCGCCTCAATAATGCTTGCAGGAAAAGACGTTATAAGCCTTACCGATGGAGAGGCTGTGAATTATCGCGACTACAGAATAGCTGACAAATACTCCAGATCAATAGCATGGCTGCAGAGCAAATATATTGTCAGAGGCTATCCCGATGGCACACTTGGAAAGAATAGAAGCCTGTCCAAGCGCGAAGCGACTTTCTTTCTTTATAGATTTTACGAAGCAGTTTCATCAGAGATGATGGGCAAAAGACCAGCCGATAAGCTTAGTTTTATTGACGTTCCGCTTAGCCACCCAATAATGGAAACCATTGAGAACCTCACACAGCGCGGCGCATTCGACAAGCTGATTCTCAGGCCAAGTTTTGACGGTGATTCTTTTGTCACCGTATCCGATCTCACCGAAATGCTTAACGGTATTTTTGGACGCGCTGGCAAAGAAATTGACCAGATCCAAATCAAGACAATTTTCACCGACAATCAGGGTGATTCCTTCAGTCGCCGCCGCCATCTGGCACTGGCACTCGAATACGTTCTTGACAGCTTTGCACGAGAACGGCTGGTCGCACAGAAAATCAATTATCGTGACATCAGTATTGAGCAACCCGAATTTGAGGCGCTCATAAAACTTGCCGGCTGCGGTCTGACTCTTGGTTATAACGACGGCAGATTTGCTGGCAATGAAAGTGTTACCTGGTATGAGGCCGCCAAACTTCTCAACGAAGTTCTAAAGTTTGCTTCAATTGCTGCGCCAGTCGAAGAAAAAAAGGATCGACTCGCCGTCAAATCCGACATAGAGGCGTTTAAAGCACTAATCAGGGCAAAAAAAGAAAAGATTCATCAGATACTGAGCGCCAACAAGCGCTGATCAGACCCGACGAAGAATTAGCCGCTCTTCTGGCATACAGCTTATCACAAGCTCTTTGCCTGTTGCACAGGCGATAGTATCGGCGGCAAGCCTGGCCTCACGTGTGCAGATTGATGAAAAGACTTTTTCTACCGAAAAATCGTCACCATGGTTTATAAAAATCTTTACTTCCCAGATATTCGCTGTATTGGTAAGGAAACATTCTGACGCTCTGGTCAACTCTATATTCATTAAATCATCAAAGTGGTATGCGGTTGAGCGCACCCCGAGAATGCTCGATTCCAGCAAAGCGATTTTTCGTTGTGACCTGCTGATGCTGACATTTTTTCGATAGGTGACAAGCACCAGCCCGAGCAGAATGAATGCCGCAGAAACAGCAAGGCAGACCATGCAAAATGTAAACAGAGAAAAGAACTGTTTATCGCCGAGTAATCGAAAAATTATTCCAACTCCGGCAATAACAAAAAGTGCGCCAAGAAGAACACATACTCGCGAAGTTCTGAAGACAATGCTATCGCCGTCATGATCTTCAATCTTCATGACCCTAAAACTGCTCAGAAATCCCATCTCTAGCTTTCCCCAGGCATGTTTTGTAAATTTTTGTTAAGTTGTTGCCGATAATAACAAAGGAAACTACGAAGGTCAACGCTTTTTATTGCGCAAATCGGCGTACACTCAGGGTTTGGGGCTAGCAAGCTGGCGGCGGCGAAAAAAAAAGTCGTTGTACCGCGAGAAGTCGCTCCAAGAAGGGGTTTGACTGCGATTTTTTAGCGTTTTTTTAACAAAACCTAACAGCCGCAATCCAAACAGGCAACAGGGTACAAAAACAAAACCTCCGGCAACGCGAAGACACACGACCAAAAAGAAGATCAGGCATGTACCCCGGCCTCTAAACAAAAAGTTATCTCATCAATCACCCTGATACCAGAATCAGTCAACAGCCTGGTAGTAACTCCAGACCCGGCAACCAAACGGCCCGAGAATGTACCGTCATAAATTTCGGTAGCGCCACAGGAAGGGCTTTTGCTTTTCAAAACTGCAAGTTCAGCTCCGAACAGCTTTGCCATGCGCAAAACCTCGCCAGCACCGCTTATAAAACAAGCTGTTGTATCGAGGCCATCGCGGTTAAGAACTTTAGCTGAACCATTCAAAACAAATTCAGCCGAACCCTGGAGTTCACAGGGTATTCGCGGCGTAGGCAATCCACCGAGTTGCTCCGGGCAAACAGGCAAAAGGTTATAAAGACCGAACAGTCGCTCCCAGAAACTTGCGTCTGAGGCAAAAACAGACGATTCCTGTGCTTTATAATTACATTTGCAACCTACAAGGCAGGCGCTTATTAAAATCCGGCTACCAGGCTTTATCATTGTTCACAAACGAAGTAAAAGCGCTTTGCGCTCAATTGTCTGGACCGACAATTTGAGAACCTGAGGCCACACCAAGAGGCACTATCGCGCCCGGCTCGATAATAATGCCCGGGGTCTCCTGTTTTGGCAGGACAATCGGAACAACTATAGATTCCCCAGTTATCAATACAGATTTCGGCTTTTCAGAGACAGGAGCAGGTAAATTCTTCTTACCCGCCTTGGAGTTGTCGCGAAGTATGATTGACTTGCTTAGGTCTGCACCGGTGGAGACGCCTTTTTTGAGAGCGGAACCGTGCGGTTTTGCTCTGCCTGCCATCATCACTCCCGGCATACTCTTCTGCATCTGAAGAGCCGCAGGACCGATCAGCAACACCGAAATGCTGGGAAAAATGAAGAAAACCAGCGGAATAAGAAGTTTAACTGGTAGTTTATTAACACGTTCTTCGGCCATAATCATGCGCTGATAACGCATCTGCTCTGCCTGTGCGCGCAGAGTAGGTCCAATTTCAGCGCCAAGGCGCTGCGCCTGAATCAGCGAACTGACAAACGAAAAGAACGACAAAACTCTGACGCGTTCAGCCATGTCGGCAAGAGCTTCTTCGAGACTCTTGCCAACTTTGGTATCGGACAGAAACATTTTGAATTCTACAATGATATCAGTGTTGCGAGATTTCTCGACAACCTTGGCGATACCACCGGTGAGATCCAATCCTGACTCGATAGCCAATGAAAGCAGGTCTATGACATAAGGAAGATCAAATTCGATATTTTTCTGGCGCTTTTTAATCAGGTGACCAAGATAGATGCGTGGCAACCTAAACCCTATCGGGCTCAACACAATAAGAATCAGCCAGCCATACAGACCAAAAGAAAAGGGATCCACAAATAAAATTACAATCGCCAGAAAAACGATTGTAGAGACTTCCATTACCGACAGATACTCGTCAGCCGAGAACTCGATGGCCTTATTGGAAGCTTCAAGCAAAAACTTAACCTCTAGTCGCAGGCGCTTGAAATATTCGCCAGAAATCGATTTATTAAAAGCCGTCAAAGGCGACAGGAAAGCCCGAATTACCGGCCAACGCGCCTGACCTTTGGCGCGAGCATCATTTTTGGCTATGACCGCCTCTTCTGCTTCTGGAAGAATCGAGCTAGTCATACGGTTTATGAACATCAGGCCAATTATCGCAGCAGAGATTGTAACGATCAAAACGGCCTGACCTACGGGGTTTTCCAGCATCGGCACAAGATACTGAGGATGAAAAGCAGTGATGACAGCGGCAAGAGCTATAGGCATTGACCCCACGAGGTTTCCCGAAAGGCGGGCATGCGCGGTGCCGGCAATGACCTTACCCATGATTTTTTTGCGCTCAGCTACAGTCAACACAATCTGGCGATAGAGATCTTCCAGGTTACCACCGGTTTCCTGTTGAAAAATCGTGGCATTAATCGCAAGTCTCAGGTCGGCACTTGGGACCCGAGTTGCCAGATTTGTAAGAGCTTCGACCATCGATACTCCAAGACGTCTTTCCTGAACGAGAGTTCTGAACTCATTACAGATTGGCGGTGGAGTCGAGACGGCAACCAATTCAAATGCCTGATCGAGGTTACGGCCTGCCTTAAGACATGAGCTGACCATAAGAAGAACCTCTATCAGCTGATCTTCAAGGTTTGCCCCGGTAACGCCCTGAAGATAACGCGAGCGACCGGAACCATCTTTGTCTTTGCCAGCTTTGCTCGGATCAAAATTGATGTCGAGCTGCTCCTCAAGAACAAAATAAATGCCGATAATCACCCCCAGAATGGCCAGGATCTTGATTGCCGGGATAAAAGTCATGACGATGCCTCCTCAATTTTGGCGGCGGGGCTTTTCATTTTAAACAGGTGCGCATGCTGCTCAAGAAAATTCCCCGGGATCGATTTGATAAATTCTGGCAGGGCACCCGTAGGAAGGAGTTCACCAGCCACGTGACCATCTTCACCAATCCATTTTTTCTCGAACTTGAAAATGGTCTGGGTTTTTATGATGTTATCTTCTATGCCGATAACTTCGACCAGTTCAAGAAGACGACGACTGCCATCAGCCAGGCGACCATTCTGAACGACAAAATTCACCGAACTGGCTATCTGCTCACGAATTGCCCGCAACGGCAAGTCTACACCGGCCATGAGCACCATGGTTTCGAGTCTGGCCAAAGCATCTCTGGGCGTATTTGCATGCAAAGTCGTTAGAGAACCGTCATGACCGGTATTCATTGCCTGCAGCATGTCAATTGCCTCTGCGCCGCGGCATTCTCCGACAATAATTCGATCCGGTCTCATTCGCAAAGCGTTGCGTACCAGATCACGAATGGTCACCTGCGTTTTGGCCTCGGTGCCCTGCTGTCTGGCTTCAAGCCTTCCAAGATTTACCTGAGTCAGCTTAAGCTCGGCAGAGTCTTCAATACAGATAACACGCTCACTTGGCAGAATAAAATTCGAAAGAACGTTAAGCAAAGTTGTTTTGCCTGAGCTGGCACCGCCAGAAACGATTATATTCTTCTTAAGGTGCACACAGAGCTTGAGAAACTCTGCGGCGGCGATCGAGAGGCTATTGAATCTGTAAATCAGATCTTCCATGCTGATGGGAATTTTCGAAAATTTGCGGATGGTGATCATAGGACCCGTCAGTGCAAGCGGCGGAATTATTGCATGCACACGTGAACCATCAAGAAGACGAGCATCAACATATGGAGTACGTTCATTTATGGTACGACCGATCTGCATCAGAATACGCTCAATTACCGTGCGAACATGGTCTGAACTGTTGAACTTACGGTCAGTCAGTATCAACCGACCTCCCTTTTCGACAAAAACTCTATCGGGACCGTTTACCATTATTTCATCGACTTCTTCGTCGCGCATGAATTCTTCAAGTGGCCCCAAACCTAATATTTCATCAACGAGAAACCGCTTTACCTCGGCCTCGGCATTATGACCGCGAACCTTTGGCGGTGGCGTGCGCCGCATGGCATCGTCAATTTTTGCTTCTACTTTTTCGCGCAACTCATGATCAGATATGCCAAAACTCTTGTCGAGTTCACCTACGACCTCTGTTCTGAGCGTTTTCTGGTAATCTGCAATCTCGACAGGAATGCTGCTCACGATACTTAACTCTTCGCCTGGCACGATGCCCGCGCCGGGCATAATCAAGGCATGCTTTAACAAATTATCGATACTTTGCTCAAGCTTATCTTCAGCAGCTTCCATTGCCAACTCCCCACTGAGCGGAACAGGGCATTCCTGCTCAAAGAGTCTACTCTCACTGCTTTCTAAAAGATCTTCGGCGTGATTCCTGACCCAGAGAATCTTTTCAGCTAACCCATTGCGGCAGCTGGCTTCATCCCTGAATTTGAGCGCGAATGCAGGAGACGGTGGCTGTGATGTGTAAACATACAGCAATGCATCAGCTCGACTGAGCAGAAACGTCGGTAATGGCGACAATTGAAAAAGGATATCTATAACTACGTAGCCTTCAAGTTCTTCGAAAAGCCCTATCAGGTGCCGCAGTGAATCAGACAACTCACCTTCGCTCAAATGAAATCTTGGCTGAAGAGTCTCGCCAGGCCTGTTTCCACAGAATGGAATATAATAGACTCCCTGGTGAGTCGTAAAATGGTTGGCGAGATTGCTGGCAGACAAAGATGCCCAGTTACCCATATAGTATTCGAGAAAACTATTCTTAACCTGAACACTATCTCCAAGCTGGTCAAGAATGGTAGACGGGCGCATAAGATTAAATTCGATGAGTGCCACAGGCTTTCCGGTTTTCTTGTGCAATGCTGAAGCTAACGCCGCAGCAACGAAAGTCTTTCCTATGCCACCTTGGAAACTAGTAACAACAAAGGTCCGGGCTTTTTTTTGTGATGTTGTCATTTGTCCTCTTTTCTAAAATTCATTCAACCACAATGCATTAAAACTGTCAATCTGTTACAATCCAATGTCGGTACATTTTTAAAAGGACGGGCAGAATGGCGAATTTTGCAATAGAAGTCGAAGGCTTGGAAAAGGCCTATGGCCAGACAAAAGTTGTTAAGGGTATTTCTTTCAACGTACAACCTGGCGAAATATTTGGATTTCTTGGCCCGAATGGGGCAGGCAAGACAACCAGCATACGAATGATGATTGGCGAGATCCCGTTTCAGAATGGCCGAATCAACATTCTGGGTTATGATGTACCAACTCAACTAGCTGAAACCAGAACTCTGGTGGGAGTAGTGCCAGACCACCAGAATCTCTACGACCGAATCACCATCCGACAAAATCTTGAGTTCTTCGCTGCCCTCAACAAAGTCGATTCTTCAAGAATAGACGAAGTGCTGTCAGAAGTTTTCCTGATCGAACACCAGCACAAAGCCTGCAAAGATCTCAGCCGAGGCCTGCGCCAACGTGCACTGATTGGCCGGGGCCTCTTACACTGCCCTCGCCTGTTTTTCCTCGACGAACCAACATCGGCCCTTGACCCACATTCTGCTCAACTGATAAGAGAACTGGTGCAAAAGCTTAAAAATGCTGGCACCACTGTTTTTCTTACAACGCATTATATGGGAGAAGCTGACCAACTATGCGACCGCCTTGCTATTATGAATCTGGGAGAAATAGTAGCCTGCGACAGTCCGCAAAATCTCAAGAAAAACTTTGGTAGAAAAGCAGTGATCGTAGAGTATCTGCAAAACGAAACAAAGCGGACCAGTGATTTCTCTCTCGAAAGCAAACAAGACCTGGCCAGCCTGTCGCAGATTATCAGCTCTGGGCAACTGCTCAAAATTCATTCTCAGGAAGCAACTCTTGAGGAAGTATTCATGAATGTTACAGGCGCGCGCTGGAAATCGAACTCTGAGGAACCGGAAGCATGAGCTACAGAACAATTCTGGCAATACTTCGCAAAGATCTTCTCGACAGCCTGAAAAATTATCAGGTCATTCTAATGGTGTTAACCCCGATCATTCTTTCACTCCTGTTCACAAATGTTATGAGTGGGAGCAAAACCGCTGCAGCACTACCGGAAATCGGCATCATCAGTAGTCCCCAACAGCCATTGATCGAGTCTCTTATCGAAAAGGGCCTCAGCAAAAAAATCACATTTTTTCAGAACAGGCAGGATCTGGAGTCTGCAATCCTGGAAGGCAAGGTGCGCTTCGGCATCATTCTCCCCGAAATCATTTCGGCGCGGGCAACTAAAAACCAGCCTGTCACCCTGCTCTACCCTCCGCACATCCCGGATTTTGGTGTCGAAACTCTAAAAAGCGTATTTGAAGCAGAAATTCGCTCTCAGCTGGCAATAACGCCGCCACCTCTTCCCTTTGAATTTAGAGTAGAAGCGGTTGCTGGCAGCACCAGCAACGCGAATGCATTGGCAGACAGTATGTTTCCGATGCTGATGGTCATGGCGATGGGCATGGTTGGTTTTCTTGCACTACCCATGGCCATTGTAGAAGAGCGCGAAAAAGGAACGCTCAACGCAATTTTTCTAACACCCATCAAAACTAGCGAATTCATTACCGGCAAATCGCTTTTCAGCCTTTTTCTGGCAGTCACTACTACTGTTGTCATGCTCAGCATAAATCAAAAGTGGAGCGAGAACAGTGGCTATCTTCTGCTGGTTATTTTTTGCGGATCTTTGATGACCATTTTTACTGGCCTTATAATAGCGAATTTTGCCAAGACCCAGGCAGCTGTCAATGCCATTGGCACTACTCTTTTTCTATTCTTTCAAATGGTTCCCAGTCTTCAGCACTCGAGTGACATTGTGCGCTCTGTCGCCCCCTTTGTGCCATCCACCTATATTTTTTCGGCTTTACGAAAAGCAATGTTTCTTGATCTTTCCAAAGTTACAATAAATGACGATATACTTATTATAGTTACCTTAACTGCAGTTGCTTACATGATAGCTCATGGTGTATACAGGTTTAAGAAGGCTGACAAATAACTGACTTGCAAAAGCACACCTTTTAAAGTAATCTCAAACATTAAAACGACTAAACCGGAAAATAACAGTGAAATCTCTGGCTTTTGACGAAATAGTGAGAAATCTGCTTGTCTACCTCAAAGGACAAGTCCCTTCGCTCAGCTCCAAAGAAGCTAAAGATGATGTATTGCGGCAGGTTCAGAGCATGACCTTTACTCTCAGGTCGACTATTGTTCAACTTGAGGGATCCGCGTATCACGATCCACGCGCCACAGAAGACTACATAAAGCTTGAGCACGAGCTCGAAGCCCTTAAAAATACCAACGCCAAGCTTGAAGAATCTTTGTTCATGGAAATGAACAAGATTCAAGATACTAGCGATAAGTTTTTAAATTACCAGGATGAGCTACTAAAGAAGCAGAAAACCGAAGCAGCATTGATCGAACAAGTGGATCAGCTGAAAAAAGAGATCGAGAATCTTCTAAGCAAGCCTGTTTCGATCATTACCAACACCACTGTAGACGAGTCTGTTTATGAAGACCTGAAAGCAGACATTTCCGATCTTGAAACCCGTCTAAACAAGGGTGAAGAAACAATCCATCAACTGCGACAAGCTCTTCAGAACAAAGATGTTGAGTTGAGCAAGGGCAAAGAAGCTCTGATGGAAGCCATGAAAATGGACAAGTCAGAGATAGATTCTCTCAAAAACCAGCTTGCCGAGATTTCTGCTGCCCGCAACGAGAACTCGATTCTGAGAACCAGAATCAGCGAACTCGAAGGAGAGCTCAGCGTCCTGCCCTCAGCTGATGCTTATCGCAACAATATGGCGGCCTACGAAGCCAAAATGAGCTACATGGAGAAGGCTCTCGTTGAGGCGCAAACTGAGGCAATGAAGTTGCGTACAACTGTTGCCCGGGCTAACCCGGAAGCTGCACTTCTCGAAAAAGAACAGATGCAGCAGCGCATTGTCGATCTTGAAGCAACCCTGCGTAGCGTCATCAAGTCACGCGAAGCCAACACCAAGTCCGAGCGTTTTTCGTTTGCTCCCGAGGAGTGTGTCTATCTATTTGAAACACTCAGCACTACCGCAAATCGGCTCGCTCAGAGCCCCGAAAATCGCGATGTTTACTCTCGGGCTCGCGATTCAATAGCAATTCTCGAAAAATCAAATGCCATTCAACGAATTCTAACTATTGGTGAAACCTTTGACGGCAAGCAACATAAAGCAGCCAAAGCATTTAAAAATGATTTTCTTCCAGACAATGTAATTATCAAGGAAGAAGGCCCAGGCTTCGTTTCCGGGAACCGCTTGATTCAAAAAGCAGTTGTCTGGGTCGGCAAATCAGTATTCAATTGCACCGAATGCTTCAACGCCTGCCGGCCACACGAATATTTCTGCCCGAAATGCGGGCTTGAGCTGACGGCTCCTGATGGCACCAGCAAACGCGACATGCCGCCACACCCCACTGAACTTGAGCCCAACATACTGCTGCTCGACAAATTGATCGATCAAGGCAATCTCAAGGCTGCCAGTGCTCTTATTGCGTATATCTCCCGAGAATATCCCGGCAACGTCGAACTGGCCAAGCGCCAGTCACTACTTTCAAGCGCCGAAAGAACCTTCATTACAAGCGATGAATGACCAGCCAGAAAAAAAAGACACCCGAAGCCTTCTAGAGCTAGTCGAACAGGAATTAGACTGGAACCTGATCTCGATTGTTTCTATCTGGATCTTTATGCTGACAACTTTTTTTCTGATTTTTGTCGGCTGAACGACCAGAGAAAATCAGCTTCAGATAAGCCTTGCGCCGACCTCTACCGATCTAGTGCCAGACGAACTTTACCGCCCTCTTCAAGGGCGCTGATCGAAAAACCAAAGTTTGAGTCCGCCGGAAGTAGGAGTTACCTCTATATTAGTTGTGGCAGCTCCCGTGCTGGTTCTTACAAAACAGCGAAGCGCATTGGCTCCCAAAGGCACGGTAACCGATGATGTTGTCAGCGCCTGGGGTATAAATCCTGGTAAAGTCACGCTCGAATAGAAACCCTGCAGATTAAGCCCTGACAACCCGTAATCCTTGCTGTCAGCAGACTGATACCGATTCAGATAAAGACTCAACCCAAATTTGGCGAGGGTTATGTCGAAAGCCTCAGCGGTAATGGCCGCAACGTTGGCAGTGCCAGTTAGAGAAGAGCTGGTCAGAGCCCTGGTAGTTTCGCGATAGGTTGTGCCATAGCGGTTTTCCTGAGCCAGAAACCGGACAAAAAGGTAGGATAACCCGTAACTGTTAAGACCAGACCAGTTGGTAAGCGAAAGAGTGGCGAAGTTTTGCTGCGTCAGCTTAATTAAACTGGCGGTATTTTCATCACCTTGCAAAATACCGTATCCACAGGCTTCTTCGGCAAATTTCGACATACCCTCATTCAGCCAGGTTGCCTCAAAATTGCCACCGTTGAGCTTTTTCTGCCAATAGTTGACCATGTGCTGAAATTCGTGCGCCATGGTGCCATAGCGTGTAACATCGCTGCTGACACTATATTTTACATATAGAATTTTACGGCCATTGCTTTCGCGCAACTGAATATCGGATGGATTCCGTGCCGAAAGATCAACGCCATAAAAAATACCCAGAATGCCATCGGCCATCGAACTGGTCAGCAGAATAGTCAATCGACTTTCGCCATCAGGCCCCTGAGCCGGTTCCTGACCAAAATAATCTCTAATCCTTATGCGTATGACTTCTTCGAAGCGCTTGCGCACATCAGCTACCAAGGTCATTGAGGGGTTCGAGATTGAATCATCAACATAAATTGCAGTCTGATCGGTCAAACCAAGGCAGGTTGCCTGAATTACATTATTCGGAAATGCTGTTGTCGTAGCCACCGAACCATAAACCGGAATATAAAAACTTTCACTTACCCCTACCTGAGGTGCAGCCATCGGCGCCGGCTCAGCTGACGCGCTGACAATAGGCTCTGACGGCGTTCTGCTCGCGGCATAGCGTTCAAACTCACGAAACGCCGATCCCGGATCAGTAATGATCGGCTGTGCAACAATGCTTGCCTTAATGTCAAAATTGGAGCTGTTCGGTGAAGCTACCGCCAGCGCATACGATTTTGAGCCCGACATCAACCCTGACACCTCTGATTTCACCGTTTCATTTACGTTTGCCTGCACCGGAAATCCGCTTGAGCGATGACTGCTCGGCACCGGCACAGGTGTAACGATGGTAAAACGGTATACGGAACCAGTCAGCATGATGTTAGTGGCAAGATCCCTTACAGTGCTGCTGGCAATCGTAAGCTGATTATAACTACCTGAACGCCAGGGGGAAGCAGGCAAAAAACTTAGAGTAAAGTCGTCTTCCCACGCCCAGTTGCCGCTGACAGACGGCGACAAGCTAAGTGCTGCGATGGCAGTATCTTTTATAACAGGCTCACTGAAGACTATGCGCAAAACTGCAGTTTGCTCAACATCCACCGCACCGTTCGCCGGCGCCACGCTGATCAAAGTCGGCGGTGTCGAATCCAGGGCGGTTCTGGCAAAAAAGGAGTAAATTTCTGAACGAGTTTCTTTGCCACTAACGTCACGGGCTACAATAGACCAATAATAATGGACACCCTCGCTCAGATCGGCATCGGGAGTCCAACGCTCCAGAGCAAGATTTGCCGCAACCACCTGTAATGGCGGCGATACTGAATCAAGATAGAGGTCATAAACAACTTGATCACCATCTGGATCACCACCTGTCCATGAAAAAACAGGCCTGAGCGCAACATCAACGGCATTAGCTGCTGGCGTCAGAGCTTTCGGCACATATGGCGAGAGATTGGTCTTATCCGATGTGGTAAACGACCAGATCGGCGAGTTCTCGTTGGTCAGTCCGCGACTGTCTCTGGCCACCACCTGCCAGTAGTATCTGGTCAAAAATTCATAGTAAGCAGACTGCTCGGGTAGATAAGATGGCCCAGCCTGGTCTGAGACAACCTTGGCGAGCGGAAAAGTCTTACCAACAAACAGATCATAAGTAATCTCATCATTGTCTGGGTCGCTCGAACTCCATTGCAACTGCACATCAATGGGCACGTTAACTGCGCCGCTTGCCGGATAAACGGCAACCGGGTCAGAAGGAGGCTGATTTGGTGCAGAGTAAGTGCTGAATCGCCATACGGGGCCTGGCGTCTCTTTGCCGCGATCATCGGCAGCAACAACCCGCCAGTAATAAGTCTGCCCCAAGGCCAGGCCATCTAACTCAGAACTTGTGTTACGAGTTGTAGCGACCAGTTCTAGATTTTTCGAGTCAGTCGAGATGTAGAAAGAATAAGTAACCGTATCGTCAACATCCGGGTCACCGCCAGTCCAGCTGAACTTGAGGGCTGGGAGTTGATCGTAGGCAAGATCTTCTGGCACAGGATTTTTCGGCTGATATGGCGTTGCGTTGTATGCTGTACCAGTCTTGAACTGCCAGATCTGAGAATCAGGCGAAACTGCATCATAAATATCTCGGCTGATCACCTTCCAGAAATAGATCTGATCAGGCCGCAAACTGGTAAGGCGATAATTGCTATCTTCGAGATTACTGGCGGCAATCTTGAGATCAGCTCCTTGAGTAGCAATCAGCAGATCATAAGTCAGCGGGTCATTGTCCGGATCACTGCCTGTCCAGCGCAGAACAACATCTGTTCCAAGGTTGTTGGTCAGATTGGTCGGAAAAGGATCACTGGCCGCCAACGGTGCCTGATTGCGAGGATTCGGCGGCAGACTGCTACCAGAAAGAATTTCCAGAGACAAAACAGCAATTCCGTCCGCGTTTTTACTGTCTTTCCCGGTAAGAGTTATCTGCACGGTGCCGGTGCTGGTTGGCGACGTATAAACCACACTACTGCCAGAGTCATAAGAAAAGCTGCCACGAGAAGCATGCCAGCCATAGGTTACGATATCTCCATCAGCGTCAAATCCTGCGGCATAAAAGGTAACACTCTCGTTAGTTTTGATGCTGGTAAATCCCTGTTCGATCTCGACCACCGGAGCCTGATTGCGCTCGGTTGCGTTAAGAGGCGTGAGCCTTATGCGCAACTGAGCCTGGCGCTGCAGTTGAAACCCCGGATGAATAACTGCCGGCATATAACCAGTCGCCTCAACCCGCATTGGCCAGAAGCCAGAAGGTAGTGGCCCGACTTCGGTGTCGCCATTGGCTGAGGTCAGATAGTCTGTACCCCACACGGTAAGCTTGGCACTAGAAACAGGGTTGCCACTGATGAGATCGCTGACATTTATTCTGACGCTGTAAGGAGCAACTACCAGAGGTATTGGCTGTGCCAGTTCCTGCGTCTCATACTGCCCGGTCAAATTTATCAGATCCGAGCGCTGTTTATACGCGGTAGTACCAGAAACCGTCTGTGCCACAAGATGATACTTGCCAACCGGCAGATTTTTGATAACGAATTTACCCTGGCTATCAACAACTGTGCTGAATTCTGGCTTTTCTTCAACAATTACACGGGTTCCATCGACCGAAAGCAACGCAAATGATGCCTGCAGAGTAGCTCCCGAGATCGGCGGCAAAATCTGTCCGCCCAGATTGGATACGACTGTTACCTGCTCTGGCTTTGCCCAGTCAGACAGACCACCATCGCCACCACCACAACCAGAGGAAAGCGTAAGCACGACCAACAGCAAAGCCAGATAAACAGAGAATCTGCGGTTATTTATTAACAATATAAAACTTCCTGCAACAACATTTCAGGCTGTGCTATCGGCAATAATCTTATAAAAAATAACCGTAGGGGTTCAACCGGTTGAACCCCTACGATTTTATGTCTGTGCGACAATTTATGAACACGAATCAATCAGGCGTTTTTCAGTGCCTTATTAATTTCTACAATATTTTTCTCATTGCCATCGCGCTGTCTGGCAAAACTTAACTTGGTTTCGGCGAGATCGCGCAAGTCTTTGGCAGCCGTGTATTTTTTTACTTCCAATTCGGCACCCTTCTCCTCGCGCCAGCTCAGATCAATTTTTTGCAGATTAGCATAGATTGTCTCTGCCTTTTCTTTTCTAATTGCGAAGTCTTCAGCGGTTTCAGTAAAAGATTCCTGCTTGCCATCTGAAGTTTTAACAACACCACACTGAAGATTAGCCGGATTAAAAGAATCGGAAATGCTTACATATTCAGCGTCTCCCTCCTTCTTACCAGCATCATGCGCTTCTTTCATGCTGTAATCACGCATTTTGATATCATAGGCTTCCTTGAGATCACTGTATTCCTTTGAAGTCCTGTCCATGGTGTCAATGTTTATGCCGGCGCGAGCAAAAGAGTTCTGCAAATTTTTATTCTCGTAAGACACAATAGTAGCATCAATTTGTTCAAGATCGTTTTCAAGAGCTTTAACCTCAGTGTGGTTCCTAAGATCCTTCTGCAAAGCGGTCACCTCAGTCGGAGCCTTGCCAAGCCAAAGCGTATACCAGGTGCGATCGCCGCGCGTGTCAACACCATCAATTGATTCATCAACCTGAGTCAGTTTTTCCTGCACCTCAGTAAGCGAAGAATTCTGAACTTTCAGAAGCTCTTCGAGCTGTTTCACAGACAATTTTGCCAGCTCTTCAGGATCCAGTACTTCTTGAAACGAAGCGTCAAAATCAAACTCTTCATCAATAACCTTTGCCCCATCATCTTTTGACAAGGTCGCCATAGACAGAAACCGATTCTTGTTAATCAGACGATAATATTCTTCGATCATAAACACTGAAACACGCTCGGTATGGCTGGCCATATCAACTGATCCCGGTATCTTACGACTGGCGGTCATGTTGATATCCATGCGCGCCGCCCAACCTTCATCGTAGTTAATCTGACCACCAGCAGGAACCTCATCGCCGGGAGCCTCTGGTCGGGAAAACGCCACCGAATCCACGTGACGAGCGATAGTACGGGCTGAGCCAGCAACAGTTCGCGTCAAAAACGGCTTGCGGAACTCGTAAACAACACTCTCAAAGCGGTCAAAAGCCAACTTTTCCTGATCACCTTCACCGGTAACCAGATAGCGGTCAAACTTGATAACCGCACTGTTAGCATTTTCGGTAGAATTAACTTCAAGGCTGTCAGCTTTAACTGCCTTAAAATCCTGGGCCATCACCTTCAGCGCATTTCTGACCTCACTGGCCAGCGTCTGCTGCGTAGCCGCCCGCGAAACTTTTCGCTGCGAAGCATTGAAAATCTGAAAGCCGCCGCCTAAAACCAGACTGGCCAGAAAAACCCCGACCATCACCTCTACCAGAGTCATTGCGCGTTTTTTCATTTTTTCTCCCCTCCCTTACATGTAACAGTCAGGGTTGCGAATTGCATTGCCCAGACGCAGTTGACGATTAGTGTCACCCTGAGTCGTGCCATCGCCTTCTTTCCAGACCGCATTTACGTTGATCCAGACCTCACTGATACGACTATCCGGCAACTTCTTTACTGTCAGTTCAGCCTCGACCTTAAGGCTTTTCAGTTCTTCGCTGAACTCTCCAATTGCCTCAAGCGTCTTGGGGTAGTAATTCTGATTAACCACAAAAGTCTCGCCAGCACCCATTTCCTTATAATCATTGAGATAGATCTTGAACGGAACATGCTTGCATTCTTCGATCAGGCGCTGTGCCAGGCGCGCAACTTTAGAATAGTTGTTGATTTTTACGGTCGATTTGCCGCCATATTGCACCAGTCGAAACAGTGGAATAAACGCGATAGCGAATATGAAAACGCCCATCATTATCTCGAGCATCGACAAACCCTGTCTGCTTTTCATGCTACGGCTCCTATTGGGCTCTGATGCTGGCATATCCAGGAGCCAGCGATACAATATATCTCTCAGGATCGTAAACGCCATAAGTTGGATTCAGTGAAGTCATTGAACTACGGGTTTTGTAGGCGGTATACTCAATTCTGATATCACCCTGTGCCGGAGCCTTGCTGAACTTGTTGGTTATCCAGTTACCCATGATTAGAATACTGCGCCCACCATTTATGGCTATTCCTTTATCGGTGTAGAGAGACCCCTCAAACTCTATATTTTCGGGGCCGCTCTCTATGAGCAGACCACCTTTACGACAGATAAGTGAAAATACGGTTCTCGGAGTTCCGGCGGCACGTTCTTCCTCGCCCGTGTATGCATCTTTAACATGTCCCTCAAGCTTGATGTTGCCGCCCACAACAATGCCGCCACGACCGGTAACATAAAAGGTATCGCCCGCCATTTCAGCTACGCCTGGGGCCGGCAAAGTAATTGAGTCGGCGATATAAGTGATACCATTGAGATTCAAGCATTTTTTGCCATTCTCATCTTTGAGACGATTCGGAATATCATCATAAAAATCCTGAGCAGTCGGGTAGTAATAGACTGCCTTTTTAGCATACTGCTCCGGCGAATAAAGGTTCGGAGGTGCGTTTTCCATAAATGCAGGATTGTAAGAATTGGTATTTGTATCCACTTCACCACTATCATTCTTTGGCGACTTGAGAATTGCGAGATTAAACCCATATTTATCAGAAATATCGTGGGTGTGCCAGAGCGGAAAAGGAATCGGCAGAATCATAAAGCCCCATGGCGTCAAAATCTGGTTACCCAGAGGAATTGGGCCCGGGGGATAAGACATCATGCAAAAATGCCACTGGCGATAGGCTTTAAGAACATAGCCCTCGATTTCGCGCGTGAGCGTCGGAAACAGAGAAGAATCTCCAAACAGATGAGTGACAGTGCGACTTGGAGTTGGAAAAGGCACGCGGTAGTAGCGGAAGCCAACTCCTGCCATTGGCCATTCCCACTTCGACATTGGGTCTTTGATTTTAAACGGCCCAATACTGCCGCCTAGAACGTCTGAGCCCAAAAAATGCAGAGGTAGCTGAAACATGCTCAGACCAAACTTGGTTGTATTCGGAGTTACATTGACTTTCAACACACCGGAAAACGCTGATTTTACGAAATTAGAAACAGCATCTTTGCCGGCACTCATAAATGATTTCGGGTTTTCGGTCGCTGGCGCAGCGGACTCTGAAGTGACCGGATCAGAGGAACCTGTCGTTGTCGAAGGATTACTGCCGCCAACAGGCGCTTCACCTTTGGCGGAATCCGACACTGGCGTCTTGGGCTCGACATAGGCAATCTGTTTGTTAGACACCTGTGTGTATTTGTCGCCCTTGGCATACACCGCTTTAATATTGTTGTCCAGCATCATCAGCCATTCAGCACCTCTAGCAGCTCTCAGAAGGCCGGAGTCTTTCGGATAATCCATCGGACCCGCGGGATTCCCGATAAAAGCAACATTTACTTCCATCGGGTTGGTTCCATTAACCCTTACCAGGCCAGGAAATTCGCGCTTTTCGGTCTCGGTCGGGTTACCAGTAATTACGCTGTAATTTGCAAAATTGTTAACGCTCAGCTCACCGCCAATATCGTTAAATACCAGGCGTTCGTCATGCATATTGGCAACAAAGAAGCTGTACATTGGTGCCACTGGCTCGACATCAGCACATTTGAATTCCTTGGTAGCAAATATCGTCTTGGTTACGCGCTCCTGAGTTGGAAAAATTATCGTTGCCTTTGATTCAATGTTAAACATACCGTATTTCTCAGTATGACGGTCTGCCTGGAGTTCCGAGGGCAGCGACAATCCTGATTTATCAGCAAGTGATGGAAAAATATTTTTATCGAGCTTGATCTCATAAGGATAAATACTGTCTGGTAATACTTCTGAGAGTAGCTTATGAACAGCGGTCCATTTCAGCAAATTCTCCATGGCAGTAAAATTGCACCACTTCGCGAAGTCAGTAAGAACACTGACAATCTCTACGCTGAAAATCGTAAGTCCACCAACACCAAAGTTGAGCTCAAACTGCAACCATTTCAAACTTTCTGGGATCGCAAGTGTCAGGGCAACAAAGCCCTGGTTGGTGAAAAATTCTTTAACTCCGCTGTGGCAGTTCCAGGGAATCTGCACGCCAGGAACCTGGTAATCATCCTCTGCAGCTATCGAATAAGCCTTGTCGAGTTCAATACTGACCTCTATCTCAAAATCAGAATTATCGCCGGTCATGAAACCAACCAGTTTGGTGAGCTCATCACCATTTGGTCCTTCGAGATCTTCTTTCTTGAGTATCAATTTTTGTGACAAGCCTTCAGGATCAAGCTCTGCGTCTTTACCGATGCCTGATTCAAAAACGCCAGCACCTTTGGCTTTCATTGGCGCACGTATCCAGGCGGCTATATGATTAACATCCTTAAACTTCTCGCTATCATTTAACTGCTGCTGTATTATGCCAAGAGCTCTTTCGAGCCCAGCTTCAGCCAGACATTGAGCCTGGGTGCTGATGTGAGATCGCTCGGTCTGGTGCTTTTCCTGGACTGTGGTGTTCATGAAGAAAATAGCCAGAATTGCCAGCACAGCAAGAATACCAACTATTGTTATAAAAACATTTCCTCTTCTGGCCATGATCTCCTCCTATTTCTTTGTCGATGGAAAATTCTTGAGATACCCCAGGGTGTCATCGAGAACGCTGTCTACGTTCGTCACACCTTCAGCATTGTTCTGTTTGATTATTTCCTGGACGTGGCTCCTCACAAGCGGGTCAACCCTGATTTTGCCGAAGTCCAGAAGCATCTTGTTCATAGACAGATAACCTGCCTTTACATTCTTTGCGGTAAACCCGTTGATTTTAAGACTTTCCAGCAGATCAAGGTAACGCAGAAATTCTTTACGCAACGCAGGAACATCACCTTTTTCATCAAAAATTGTACACAGATTGCCACTTGCCATGAAGCGCAAAAACTCGTTCTCGCTCTCTGTTCTGAGAATCTCCTCGCATATCACCTGCGCCTCATCAAAGCGACGCTGCGAGATCATCATGTTGGCATTTCTTATGTCATTATTCATTTCGGCTTCATAATACTTACGATCGTTCTTGGGCATTGCAGCTATCTGCGGCGGCACGTAGGCTTTTGCCTTGCTGATACGGTCTACAGCCTGCGACCACTCTTTCTCCGGGCTCACTTGCACAGCCGGGACTCTTGGGCCAGCACCAGATTTGCTGGCCGGGTGTTGTGACGCAGTTCGCTTGAACGAAAATGCTGCTTTGCTCATACCCAGTCGATCACGCGTTGAGTTTATCACGTCGTTTTTGCTCGATCGGGTAAAATTGAACAGAATAAAAAGTATCGGGATAATCAGCAAAATAATGCCAATCACCAGAATCCTCATGTCACCCATATCCACTTTTTTTACGAGACTCTTTGCTTCTTTGTTCTCTGTCATGATTCTTCCCTGAATTGTCTTTTCTTCAGTTTATAGCTTATTATGAACGCATGCAACAAACTTCGGATGCCCGAAAAGCACATTTCGCGCTTTGCCATCCGACTGAAGCTAATATCGCTTTACTACATTACTTACGCCAGAGCCATTTAGTTTTGTTGCATTAAATTTTTCTTATCGAATATCAATCTGCAACAGAAACTTGGCAAAGTTTAATCTGTACAAAAAAAAATGATATAATTTATCATCACACTGTGGGAGCAGGAAAATGAAAAAAACGCTTTCTATCGCGATGTTCTTGCTATTAGCCTCATCAGCACTTATACAATCGCCTGTTTCGGCGCAAAGCCGTGCTGGCAAAGCCGGTCAAAACTCCAAAGCAAAAGCGGCAGCCGCCAAGGCTAAAATTGCCGAAAAAAAAGCCGAAATGCAGCAAAAATGGAAAGATAAAGCACTGCAGAACAATGAAAATGCGGCAACTAACAAAGAACAGGCACGCCAGAAATGGCAGGAGAAAATGCAGGAGAAAAAGCAGCAAAACTCGCAAGGCTCAGAGGAGCGTGCGCAAAAATTCCAGCAGTGGAAAGAACAAAGAGCTGCAGGAAATGCTGATAAAATACAGCAATGGAAGGAAAAATGGGGAGAAAACAACGCTGCCAAAATGCAGCAGATGAAGGAAAAATGGGCCGAAATGCGCGAACAGAACCCGCAGTTTAAGGCTCTAAGCGAAAAGCTCAGCGCGCTGAAGGAAGCAAAAAGTTCCGGCGATAAAACCGCCTGGCAGCAAAAAATGCAGGAACTTCGCCAGCAGTATCAGGGAATGGATCCTCAAACCAAAACCAGTATGCAGCAACAGATGCCTGAATTTGCTAAAAAGTTTGAATCGCTAAAACAAAATCCGAAACAGGTTCAGGGTAGCGCAACCATGACCGGGCCTTTTGGCGGCCAAAGCAATTATTCTGGCAGCGCTGTAAAACAGGGCAATACTGTTAATCAGCAGGGCACGCTGACCGGACCGGCCGGCAAACAAGCTCAGCATACCGCTACAAGCATCAGAGACGGCAACACGGTAAATTCTACCGGCAAATGGGAAAACCAGGAAGGCAAAACCCTTAACGTTTCCGGCACTACTACCAAAACCGGCAATACATACAATACTGATAAATCCTGGACCAATGAAAGCGGCAAACAAACGACTCTGGATCGTGAAACCGTTATGAAGGGAAATACCAGTGCAACAACAAGCACCTGGAGCAATAGCTCCGGTCAATCAGCCACCGTGGTAACCGCTGCGGAAAAATCCGGAAATACTGTTGGCAAGGATGTCACAGTCACCACATCAGGTGGCAAATCGCTTCATTCTACTGGCGTCACCACACACAACCAGGGCAGTTCAAGCTCTACCTGGACAGGCGACGAAGGAAACAGTCTTGAAACCAGCTCAGAATGGATATTCGACATCCTTGAAGACTGAAGAGGTTCCGGCCACAAGAAAAGCGCCCGGTCCATACATTTTATGGCCGGGCGCTCAATAATAATTCAAAAAAACGTCAGAGAATAAACATCAGCCTGCTGCGCTATTTGCAAGCGACTTGCTCTGAACAAAGTCTTCAAGGATCTTGTTAAAAGTAGTGCTGGGTCGCATAGCTTGAGTGACTTTTTTCTCATCCGGCAGGTAGTATCCGCCAATGTCCAGTGGTTTGCCACGTGAATTGTTTAGCTCGGCCAGAATAGTGTCATGCTTTTCAGTAAGAAGCCTGGCCAGAACAGTGAAGCGCTCTTTCAACTTAAGATCTTCATTCTGTGCCGCCAATGCTTCTGCCCAATAGCGGGCAAGGTAAATGTGAGTTCCTCGATTGTCAATGCCGCTGGCAGCATCACGGGAAGGGGCAATATCTCCATCAAGAACCCGACCAACCGCATCATTAAGCGTTTTAGCCAGAATCATAGCATTGGCATTCTTGTTGCAACGACCAAAGTCTTCAATTGAGACGCCAAGAGCGAGGAACTCTCCCAGAGAATCCCAGCGCAAATGGCCTTCTTCGACGAATTGCTGAACATGTTTGGGCGCAGAGCCACCAGCGCCAGTCTCGTAGAGGCCGCCACCGTTGAGCAATGGAACAATAGACAGCATCTTGGCGCTGGTTCCAAGTTCAAGGATCGGGAAAAGATCTGTCAGGTAGTCACGCAAAACGTTACCGGTGACCGAGATCGTATCAAGTCCGGCCTTGGATCTCTGCAGACTTGCCGATACCGCTACGCGCGGCGACATAATCTGAATGTCGAGGCCTTCTGTATCATGCAGTTTAAGGTATTTCTGCACCTTGAGGATCAAATCGCGGTCATGCGCACGCTCGGCAGAAAGCCAGAAGTAAGCTGGAAGACCAGTAATGCGGGCACGGCTTACGGCAAGTTTTACCCAGTCACGGATGGCAATGTCTTTGGTCTGACACATGCGCCAGACATCACCCTTTTCGACCGCATGCTCAAGCAGGGTTGTACCGCTGGAATCAACTACGCGAACACAACCGTTGCCCTGTACTTCGAAGGTCTTGTCGTGTGAACCGTATTCTTCGGCCTTCTGCGCCATCAGGCCGATATTGGCGACGCTGCCCATTGTACGCGGATCAAAAGCGCCATGTTCCTTGCAGAAATTGATGGTTGACTGATAGATCCTGGCATAACAGCGATCGGGTATAACCGCTTTCATGTCATGAAGTGCGCCATCTGGACCATACATTTTGCCACCCGCGCGAATGGCGGCCGGCATCGATGCGTCAATAATCACATCGCTGGGTACATGCAGATTGCTGATGCCCTTGTCGGAATTGACCATGGCCAGAGGTGGCTGCTTTTTGAGAACTGTTTCAATGTCCTTGAGGATTACTTCCTGCAGATCGGCTGGCAATTTCTTGATTTTCTCGTAAACTTCGCCCATGCCGTTATTGGGATTGATTCCAAGGCTCTCAAAAGTCTGGGCATGCTTTTCAAAAACATACTTAAAAAAAACACTGACCACATGACCAAAAATGATCGGATCAGAGATCTTCATCATGGTAGCCTTGAGATGCAGCGAAAAGAGAACTCCCTTTGCCCTGGCATCTTCGATCTCTTCGGCTATGAATTTACGTAAACTTTTAACATTCATGCGCGATGAATCGATAACGTCATCATGCTCAACAACGATATTTTCCTTGAGAATTGTTTCTTTGCCAATTTCGTCTTCGAATACAATCTTGACCGGCCCAGCCTTTTCTACGATCAAAGAACTCTCACTGCCAAAAAAGTCGAATGCACGCATGTGAGCAACATGGGTTTTTGAATCGACACTCCAGTCGCCCATGGAATGAGGATGCTTACGAGCGTATTCCTTAACCGGCGCAGCAACACGGCGGTCAGAGTTGCCTTCGCGTAAAACCGGGTTTACGGCGCTACCAAGAACTTTGGCGTAGCGCGCTTTGATTTCCTTTTCTTTTTCGGTCCTGGGTTCAACTGGATAATCTGGAACATTGAAGCCCTTTTCCTGCAACTCTTTTATAGCTGCAATCAACTGAGGATTCGAAGCACTGATATTCGGCAGCTTGATGATGTTCGCTTCAGGTTTCTTAGCAAGAGCACCGAGAAAAGCTAAATCGTCTACATGGCGCTGCTCGGCGCTCAAACATTCAGGAAAACTCGCTAAAATACGGCCGGCAACCGAGATATCCCGCAACTCCAGCTTGATACCGGCGGGTGCGACAAAAGTCTCGATGATTGGCAGGAGAGAGATTGTGGCCAGTGCAGGAGCTTCATCGGTTTTGGTGTAATAAATTATGGGCTCGTGAGAGGTCATTTCTTCAATTTCCTTTCGTACATTCCTTAATTAGTGCTTATCTCAACAGTCTGGGAATCTTGTAGTTGCAAGATCTCATGCAACTCTAGCTATATCGGGCAAAACGCCGTTAAGCGTTATATCAGGCAAGATATATCATACGAAAAAGTAATCGTCAATCACGAAAGAAGCTTTTATTCACGCAGTAAATCTCTTGCCTTTTCGGAAAAGTTTAATCAGGATTCGCGAAATACACACTGGCAAATGACAGCACCTGACCAGGAATTTCTGTGTTAAGAATTCCATGAGTATCACCTGCTCGGCATAACCAGCCATCGCCGGGGCCAACTTCAAATCGCCGACCGTTGTGCAGGCCTATTCCATGCCCGGATACAATAAAATAGAACTCGGCGCTGTCGGCATGGCAATGTTCAGGAATCGTCGCGCCCGGCTGCATTTCGTTGAGTCCGAACGCATCAAATGGCAAGCCGGCATGGTCCGCCTTGATATAGTCACGACAGCGCACCTCACCAGCGCCGCCACGCACATTCTGCTTTACAATTTCCTTCATCTGTTCGTATGAAAACATTATTTGCTCCCGATTAAACAAGTGTGTAAATTAACAAATTTCTGCAGACAAAATCATCTATTCCTGGCTACTGAGAGGCACTAGATCGCCCCAGAAATGAATGGTTACAGGCGTATCAATGCTCTCAATCAAGTTGACGGCCATATCGTAACTGGCTGAAAACCCATGATAAATATGATCCAGTTCGCCATAATGCTCAAGAATCAGGCGGCGCGGAGCAAAACGCGAAATCGCCAACTGCACGGCGTCAAGCGTTGTACCTGTCTGCTCTGAATGACCATCTTCAAATTCCGGACCAGGATTGCGCCAGGTTATAAACAGCACGTCTGGCTGGTTTTTTATGCCAGCGAGAGTCTTGGTGTAGTCGGCATCACCACAGAGAACCACCCGAAAGTTGTCGCCAAACTTAACTTCGAACACAGCAAGCAAAACTTCAGTTTCGCTTTTGCGCCAGACATGGCAGGCATGATGCGCAACAAAACTGATTTGATCAAGCTTACAGCAGCATCCATTCGTCATCGGTCGCACGCTTGAATCTGCCGGCACCGCGCCTGAATGCATATAAACTGGCTTGCCAAGTTCCTGACAAGCATTTACCAGTTCAGCATCATAGTGATCCTTATGGTCATGAGTTATCAGTAGCGCGTCGATGGCCTCTGCTATTTTCATGGTCAGGCCTGGTGTTTCAGGCCAGTTGTAATAGCGTGGAATCGGCAGAATATCGCAGGCGATTATTTTTCCGGCTGCCTTTATAAATATTCCAGAATTATACCACTGCAACATCGTTATTCCGCGATCATCGGCCGCCAGAAAGCGTTGCAGGCCAGCCAGCATATTCACCTCGATCTTCTGCCACAAAGGGTTTGGCCACCTGGCAAGATCGTAGCGGCACCCCGCCCGGCTCTCCTTTTCCAGAAAATGGCCAAATTCGACGAGTTGCCTGTAAAAATCTGGTGAACGAGAATCAGGTAATGTCAGCATAAAATTATCGGGCATGAACTTTTGTTTCTCCTCATATGGGTGCATTATATAAAAGATCGCCAGATTTAGCAGCAATTTCGAATGAGTGTGCAGATGTAGCGGCGGGTGAAGAAATTCGGAGCTCAAATCGGTAAAAGTGTTTTTAACAAGACTATATGTGATTTCTTGGAAATGCATTATGAATCAGAGCTATCACATGTTAGCATCAAAGCAGACTATAAGCGAAGATGGAGAAGAAGAAATGAAAAACGAACGTTCAACCTGGGAGTTGTTGGCAGATTTCAGGGGAGATGTCATGCTTTGGCTACTGATCGCCTTAGTGGCCTGGTTACTCCACAGCGTTCCATCTGCAGGATTATCGTTCAAGGAAATTTTTACGGCAATGAAGGTCGAGCTGCCAACGCAAACCGCGTGGGTTATGCTGGTATGTGAGACTTACGATAAATGGCGGTTAATATGCGAACCTTTGGCGCTCTTAGCTTTCGCAGCATGGTTTTTTCTTCCATTATGGGTAGGGAAAATAGCTCTGCGTTATGTTGAGGCCGAACCACGCGTCTACGCGAAGTTTCAAGTCTCTGTCACCATGGTCTTATCATTAATCCTCGCTTTTAGTTTCTATCTCCTGCTGGCTTCGTTTAAAGCACTCGCTGGGCCAATGCTGTCTCTTATCAATGCCAGTTGACATAAATCCAGATATTTTTGTGCTATGATATTTCCGGTTCTAATGCTATTTAAATGTCGCCTTTTCCTTTGGCGAAAATCAAACACATAAACGAGGTCCAATTTTGGCAAAAAAAAGCATCTTTAATGGCTTCTTGTGCGGAAACGGATGGGAAGATGCTCTTTGTCAGGAACTTGCGACAATTGAGCCGGCAAACAAGTATTATTCCCCTGCCCCGGGGCTTGTCGTTGGCGGAACAAGTTCATCAAACCTCCTGTTTGAGCCAGTATTTGCCAGGCAATGGCTTCCTGACTGCGTTAAAGTGCAAGGCACTTCGATTGCCGATCTGGTACAGGCGCTTGGCAAAGTCGTCGACCCCTATCTCGACCAAAGTCCCCTACCCTGGACTTTTAAATGCTGCACTCCGGATCTTTACACTGAAGACTCCACAGAATATGAGTCTTTGAGCGGCCGGCCAGCCTTGTTACATGAGAAATTTTTTGAACGAATGGGAACTTATCGGCGGCGTGCGCTGGAACGCTATCAGGAATGGGACGAAATCAACGAAAAGCGCCCCTGCCTTGTCATTCAGGTGATTATGGTTGCCACCGACCGTCTCTGGATAAGTGTTACGCAACGATTTAACACCGAACGCGGCTGGCTGGTGCCTTTTCTCTGGCATCACTCTCCCGGGCAGGTTGTTCATGATCCGCTTGCTCCCTGTCGATCCTATTACAAACTTGAAGAAGCCTGGCAACAAGCTAGTGTTCATCCGCGCAAAGGAGACACCTGCGTTGATATCGGAGCCGCACCCGGTGGCTGGACATGGGCAGCGTTAAAACGCGGCGCCAAAGTCATTGCGGTTGATGCCGCCAATCTCAAGAAACATGTTGAAAACCACCCGTTGTGCGAACATACGCTCGACAACGGCTACGCGTTCATGCCCAGTAAAACGGTTGACTGGCTTTTTTGCGATATGATCGTAAAACCAATGGCTACCATTGGTCTTCTTGATCGCTGGCTTGAAAAAAAGGCCTGCCGCAAATTTGTCGTAAACGTAAAATTTCGCGGCAAACAGCCTGCCAGCATTCTAGCAGCGATTGCAGAGCTCCAGATCAAACACCAGATTCCCGAGTTGATCGTCAGGCATTTGTATTATGACCGCAACGAAATTACTCTGATCGGTGGGCAGTTAAGGCAATAATTTCTGGTAACATCAGCCAGGCGCATAGTTCAGATGCAATAAAAAAAGTTACAGACAGGTTCGGCCAAATTTGAAGTTAAAACTCAGACAGATTTTTGCGGCATGTTTCAGCTTTGGGTGGATGGTTTTAGCGTTGGTTGTTGCAATGGTTTTCTTATCAACACCCCAGTTCTGGGCAGAAGAAGATGGCTTTGTCAACAACCTGATCATTCCCACCGATGTAGAAATGGCAGAACCTGCGAATGAGCAGGAGGCATCACCCGGTCAGGCCGATTCCTTTCAGCAGGAACTTCTGACAGCTCTTTCCAAGCCCGGCAATGACGACCCTACTATCACAGCCGATGTAGGCGTAATGTTAAAACTAAATAAGACGGCTCCAGAAATATTCAGACAATTTCTTGCCGCAAATCCGGCCTGGCGCGTTTTTAAAGAGCGCGGCAATGTATTCGCCACACGCAGATGGATGATCGGCTCCAACTGGCAATATAATCTGCATGGCTATTACACGAGAAGTGCCATTGACGCCTGGGCAAAAACTGGTGTTCCGAATTTTCAGTCGCGTTTCACGCTTGGCTTTTCTGGCAAACCCTGGGCTGGAGCGTCGACAGACTCGACTCAGATGGATGCAGGGCAGACTCGCTCGATGATACTGACAAATGAAAATCAAATGTACGAAAGTCACTGCATCATCAAAGGCGAAGAACTTTTTGTCGAGGTATTTGAGCAATCTGAAGCCAGAGAACGTAGATTAAGCAAAGCGGCTCTGTCGCATATTGAAAAAGAGCTCAGTTCTCTGGGCGAGGCGCCCACAAGAGAGTCAATTCGCACGGCTCTCCCATCCGGAAGCATTCGCACTGGTGCTCCTGTTTTAGAATTAAGCAGTTCCTTTCAACCCGGCATTTACAATTCTGCAATCTGGGTGAATCCAGGCGAACCAGGCATGCTATATCTCAAAGCATTCGAGTTCACTAACGGCACCCCTCTTTCGGCAGACAGGCTCAAAGAAATGTCAAACGAATGGATCGGGTGGTCTGATGATCCCAAGGAGCTCTTCTTCTCGAACACGCATTTCACGATCTACGAAGGTGACTGGGGCAAACCCTATGCAGCTCGCTTCGAGATCTGGTTCACCCCGGATTCAGGGGCCGCCGACCGCAAACTACTGGAAAAGGTTTATAAAATAGAAGGCTGGCAAAGATAATTTTCTAGACTTACGCCGCTGTCGGATAATGTTCCGATCTGTCAGCTTGTTGTTGTGATATCTGGCAAATTGGAGCAAAGACGAACAAGAATCTTTCTCTGCCGCTGATATTTCGCGGTTTTTTTTCGAGATCGAGTGCCTACGCGGCTAATGCGAACCAATTATGATCAACTTATTGGCACTTTGCACCTGGCGCCCCAGCTAACCCGGCAGTGAACAGCGCTTCCGCGCCAACTTTTTCAGACAAGATTCCTGTATAAGTCCTCCAGCATATTTTTTTCTCATACTTATACCGTTTCCATATAATGTTGCCTACAGCAACATTATACCTAAAAACCGGCACATTTTGCCAAGGAAACAGGCCGTTTTTAGTTTGACGAGGTCATTTTTTGCGTCTATTACAAAAAAACATAGAATCGGTATAAAAATAACTATTAGTGCGTGAGGCGAAGCCGAACGCACGTCTTTCGTGGTGCAAGTCCCCGTGAGGAAAGGTCTAGCCAACCACCTATACCGAGTGTTGCGTATGTGTAGGTGTTGGAGAAGGAGAAAGGAGAAAACAGCCATCTCTTCACGGAACGAATCATACGAAGCGTACACAGGGAATTCTCTGCAGGCCGCAGGGAGAGCCGCGTGCTCCCTAAGCAATTCAGCTCCGAAATGCGAAAACGTGGTGGCGACACATTTATGGCGCTAACATTGATGCAATCGCTACAGGCAAGACGGCATCAGACCGCCGGAGCCCAAGAGCGTTGCACGGAGAAAGAGACGTGTTTCGGAACCTCAGAGACCCGCATTCCACACTGGCTCACCGGGGAGGGGCATAACCAACAAAAAGAAGGCTGCCTATCAGAATGCATCTATACTGGCAGCAAAATGGTTTCTGCTTGTGGCATGACTTACAGAACAATATCGAGGGTTAGATTCTGGCGTATTTCTTGCAAGTAAATAACCTTAAAGGTAGGTGAACCCCATCTGGTTATGATTTCTCGGCTTTACAGAAGGGAAATTCTCTTGAATTGGGGAAAATGTCCCTGCCAAAGTGGAGGGAAGCATGCTGGAATCATGGAAACTGCCCATAAGTACTATTGTTTTAGTGGCTACGATGCTTTTTGGAGTAATGGTGAGTTATCAGGCTGCCAGAAAAGGTGGATTTGCACCAATTACAGAGGTCCAAGCCGCAGAGGCGACTAATAAGTCGGTCACACTCTCCGAAGGTAGATTTCTCATTGGTGAGGTTATAGCGCCAACGGCGGACGCAGAAGCGCACTTCGTGAAGATTGAGGTTGAAATTTTGTATCAAGGGAATATTGAGAGTCTTATTGAGCAGAAGAAGCATGAGATTAAAGAAAAGATCTCGCAGATGATCACTCGTCAAAACTTCATGAGGCTCAAAGAGGATTTTGCTGATGGATTCTTGCAGATGGACCTGCTCAAAAGTGTAAATGCTGTTCTTGGGCGAACCGAGGATGCTGAAAGAGCGAAAAAGGTGACGGTATCGACTTTCTTGGTGCAGTAGATAATGAATCGGCTCTTATTGGATAGAAGCCTCGAAAGCGATGTAAAGCTCTTTTGTAATTCAGGCTGTATTTGTCTTAGAGTTTAACGGACGAGCCGGCCAACAATCGATTTCACGCGGAGCATAATGGGAGCCCATTATGCCGGTGAATCGAGTCGCTCATGGCGACTGCGTCGCTATGAACGCGGATTCTGGCGAAATCCGGCCAGTCATTCTGATTTAATCCGGCCACCTGTTCTGGTCGAATCCGGCCACCTATTCTGATTTAATTCGGCCACTTTTTAGCACTTTCCAGAATCAGTGGCCGAATTACCAGAAAGGGTGGCCGAAATGGCCGTAACGCTTTACTGAAGCGGCGAACTACAAGTTGAACGGACATGCATCATAGGGTCTCCAAGGAGAACCATACATGTCCAGAAAGCCGATCAGTATGAGAAAAATCAAAGAAATACTACGATTGAAGCTTGAATGCGGTCTATCTGACCGCAAAGTATCAGCAAGCTGCAACGTTGCCAGAAGCACTGTACAAGATTACTTTGGCCGGGCTAAGGCTGCCGGGCTATCTATTTACCAGATCGATTCAATGTCGGAAGAGGAGCTTGATGAAAAGCTTTTTCCATCCAGGCCGCAGAGCAGTTCAGCAGTCCCTGTTCCAGATTACCGTGTCATCAACAGCGAGCTGAGAAGGCCAGGCGTAACTTTACAGCGGCTCTGGGAAGAATACATTGAAAGCATCCTGAAGGCTACAGCTACAGCCAATTCTGTCATTTATACAGGCAGTTCGTCAGAGTCACCGACATTACAATGCGACAGGTTCACAAGGCTGGTGACAAAGCGTTTTTCGACTACAGTGGCAAGACGATCGAAGTGATTGTGTAAATGGCAAGTATTCCCATTGATCGCGGAAGGGTAAATTCCCTGTGAAGTCGGAAGTTGGTTTTCCCTGTT
>JAHISQ010000141.1 GCA_018818125.1 Candidatus Rifleibacteriota bacterium | reverse complement strand
TACTACGCTAAATCGCCTTAACGCCAATGTTATCGCGCTGCTTCTGGCAAAAAAACTGCCAGCATCGGGCTTTTCGCTGTTGCGCGATTATCTTGGCGGCAATCTCAAGTTTGCTGCGCTGTTTGCCGGCCTCGAAAAATCTATGCTGGCGGGCTTGCGTGAATCATGGAGTCAGGGTCGTCTCATGCAAGCACTGCAACAGTTGGTAAAAGAGGGCATGGCCGGCGCCAGACCAGCAGGGCTGCTGCCAGGCGATGGGGTAGAGGATTTTGTCGCCAGTCTGCAGCTGCAGGAAATGCTGACACGCCAGGCCGAGGGTGCCAACGAGGCACGCATGTATTTCCAGTGGCCGTTGTTCTGGCAAGACCAGGATCTGCCTGATACGCTTGAAGGCGAAGCTTTTATCCCGGACGGAAACGACCCGGAACAGGGCTTCAGTATGCGATTGCTGGTGTGTCCACCATCGCTTGGGCAGGTTGAGGTCGCGCTGCATCAGCTCAAAAAGAATCTATGGGTGCATTTTGGCGTCGAAGAAACTGTGATCGAGCAGGTGCGCACTATTTTTCCGATGCTGCAAGAACAACTGGCTGATCAGCAATGGGAGCAGTTACGCTTTACTGTCGGCAAGGTGCGCCTGTTGCAGGATTTTTTCAGCAGCGCCGAAGAAGCTTGTGAGCCGGCGCAAAAACCTGGCCGCATCGATTTGAGGGCATAATGACAGCTAAAAAACGGCTCGATATAAAGTATGACGATGTTGCGGTAGCGATTAAATATGCTTTCGGCGCGGCGGGCGAGGCTCCAAAAATTGTCGCTTCCGGGCGCGGCTGGCTGGCGAGACAGATCGTTGAGATGGCCGAAGAGCACAAAGTGCCATTGCGTAAAGAAAAAGTGCTTGCCGAATCGCTGGCCAAAATACCGGTCGGAATTGAGATTCCACCAGAACTCTGGAGCGCAATGGCTGAGATTCTGGCGCAGCTCTATATGCTTGATCAGCGTAACCGGTCATGAGCGATAGCAGAAAACAACTGGGAAACCAGGGTGAAAGTCTCGCATTGACGCACCTCGAAGAACTCGGTATGAAACTGGTGTGCCGCAACTACCGCTGGCGCGGCGGCGAAATCGACTTGATCATGTCTGATGGCAGTGTTCTGGTTTTTGTCGAAGTGCGCTGCAAAAGCGTCGCCACCCATGGCAGCCCCCTCGAAACCATAGATTATAAAAAACGTCGCCAGATCGAAAAATGCGCGCGTCAGTATCTGGCTCACAAGAAGGTCAGTGCCGACATCTGCTGCCGTTTCGACGCAGTCGGCGTGCTCTTGCCTGCGAACGGCAAAGCCAGGATCCAATACATTCCTGACGCTTTTCGCGTCGGTGAATAGTGTGCATTGCAGCTTGACTCTGCGAGATGCCTGAAATAAGATGTATCGCTGCATGTTTATAGTTAACTCAAGCAGGCAAATGGTCGATTAAGTAAAAAATTTATATACAGGTGATCGCATGAAACGTTTTGTCACGCTTTGTATTTTGGTATTATTCACCGCTTCAGGTCTTTGGGCGCAAAGCCCGTTTCAGGGAAGCCGCTTTGGCGGTTCCGGGGAAACAGCAAGGCCTTCGGTTCTTGACCACACTGGCCAGTCTTTAACAGACGTTGAGGCCCAGGCAAATTTGCCGAAGACAGACTCTGGTGCAATCGACAAAAAAAGCGGCGAATACTACAAGTGGCGTTTGCAACAGCTGCAAAGGTCGCTTTACGAAAAGACCCGTCAGGAAGTAGTAAAAGAAAAGTCTGTTGAGACTTCGTTAACACGGGAAGAAATGACAAAAAGGCGTTTTAATGAGCTGAAGGGGCGCAACCAGGAGCGCAAGGAGCAAGTGCCCGAGAGCGAAATTGAAGATGAAGTGCATAAGCGACTGGGTTCAGAAATAATTCTCGAAAAATTTGGCAAAGCCTTTTTTGACGAAGGTGAAATGGCTCAGGCAACTCTTTTTACCGGTGCCACACCATCTAATTATCAGCTCGGGCCTGGTGATGGTCTAAAGATGATTGTCTGGTCAGATCTGGGCGATGAAACCGTTTATGATGTTCAGGTAAACCCGGAAGGCCAGGTTTATGTGCCAATACTCGGTATTCTAGCTGTTTCCGGACATACTGTCGGAGAATTCGAACAGACCGTGCTTGGCCGACTTTCTGATAAATTTAAGCATTTCAAGGGTCAGGTAACGCTGACCAAAGTGCGCACAATTCAGATTTTCGTGGTAGGTGAGGTCGAAAAGCCTGGTGCTATGACCGCTTCAGGCCTGGCAACAGCGTTTACCGCCCTTTATCAGGCCGGTGGCCCGACAGAACGTGGTTCTATGCGCCTTATCAAAGTGCTGGATGATTCTGGCAACGCAAAAGAAATCGACTTATACCGTTATCTGCTTTCTGGCGACCGCAGCCAGGATATTCCTCTGACTAATGGTGATACAGTTTTTGTCCCAACGGTCAGTGCTCAGGTCAGTATCAGCGGAATGGTGACCCGTCCGGCGATTTATGAGATCAAAGAAAATACTTCGTTGGCTCAGAGCCTGCTGATGGCCGGAAACGTGCAGGCGCGTGCTTATTCAGGCAGAGTCAAAGTAACCCGTTGGAGCGGCGACAAGCGTCGTCAGACTTATGATATAAGTCTCAATGACCAGGCCGAGCTCGAAAGATTCATGCTGATGAATGGCGATGACGTTATTGTGGAGCGTGCCATCGAGAAGGTTGGCAACCAGGTTGCTATAGAAGGTTCGATAACTCGACCCGGTGAATATGCCTGGGTAGCAGGAATGCGAGTTTCTGATCTCATCGCGCGGGCTGGTGGAATTGTTAAAGAAGAAACCAGTCTCGAACATGGCCAGATAATCCGTAAGTCTGTTGCTGGCAAGGAAGAGCAGCTCGCCTTCAACGTTAAATTTGCGTTGCTCGATGATAAGGAGCAGAATCTTGAATTGCAGCCGCTCGACCTGGTAACGCTTCTCGCCGAGCGAGATGTGGTCGCCGAGACCAGGTTTGTTAATATTGATGGTGCCGTGCGGCGTCCCGGCCAGTATGTTTATCGAGATGGCATGAAGCTGGTAGATCTGGTTATGAATGCCCGTGGGCTGTCCATTGATGCCTCTGGCGATGTTGAGGTTGCCCGTGCCGGCACTGGTCGCAACAATGAAATTATAGCCGCCAATGCCAGTAACGCACTGGTTCACGCAGACTCAACCGATAATATCAGTCTGCAGCCGCTCGATCGTGTCAGCGTTCAGGCAAGAGGAGACACATTGCTCGAGGCGGAGGTTGTACTTATCAAAGGGCAGGTGCGCCGACCCGGGCCTTATGCTCTTAAGCACCGTGGCGAAAAACTTTCGAGCCTGATCGAACGTGCGGGTGGACTGACCTCTGATGCCTTTGCTGACGGCACTGTCTTCATGCGGCGCACAGAGCATCTCACCACCGACAAACAGCTCGAAACCGCCGAAAATGTTCAGGAAGAAATGTTCCGCCAGGCGACTCTCGATCTGCGGGCAGATCTCTTGAGATCCGGTGCAAAGCTGGAGGCTGCCGGAAATGTCAAATCTGCTGTTTCTGGCGATACTGTTGCTCAGCAGATTGTTACTTTTAACAGGTCTTCATCTGACCAGTCGGTGGCTAAAAGCTCTGCCGAAAAAGAAACTTCTGGCTTTGGCGACATCGAAATGCGCTCACGCATTAATGACAGACAGATGATGCGTATTCCGATTCCTCTCGGAGAAATTTTAAGCGGCAAGGCCAGAGAATTTGAAGATCTGGCACTGCTTGACGGCGATCAGATCACGATTCCGATAATGCCAAAAACGGTATCTGTTCTGGGTGCGGTGGTTAACCCGACTACTATTCTCTACAACAACAATCGTGATGCCGGTTATTACATTAACCGGTCTGGCGGTTTTTCGGCACATTCTGACCATCGTCGCACCGTTATTGTTAAGGCCAACGGTGAGGTCATGGCAATGCGCAACGTAAGAAGGATCGGACGTGGCGACATTATTCTGGTGCCGCCGAAACCAAGACTGGTAAGGCCTGACAAGCTCAAGGAATTTTCGAATCTCGCAACTATTCTCGGTAATCTTGCTATTACCTATAAAGTAGCCAATGACGTGAAAAACTAACGAAGGGGGTAGATTATGAGCCCAGCGAGTGTATTAGAAAAGATTGTTAAAAGAAACGGCGAGGTCGTGCCGTTCGACAAGGAAAAAATTGTTAACGCCATTTTCCGGGCGGCGGTGGAAGTCGGTGGTCATGATCGACGCCTGGCTGAGATTCTTGGTGAGAAGGTTGTACATCAGCTTGAGCTGAGCAAAAACCCGCCGGCGTTGCCGAGCGTCGAAGAAGTGCAGGATATCATCGAAAAAGAATTGATCGAGTCTGGTCACGCCAAGACCGCCAAGAAGTTTATTCTTTACCGTTATGATCACAATAAACTGCGCCAGGGCGTAGAAAAGCAGAGCTCAAGCTCATCTGGCAATATCCCTTACAAGAAGATCTGGCAGGTGCTGAGCTGGGCTGTAGACCATAACTGCTTCAGCGTTGAAAAAATCAACGAACATATCAAAAATGGTACCTACCCTCAGCTGGTGGCTGATGTAACCGCAAAATACGATGCTGACATTGCATCTGCCGCCGAAAAGATCATTGCGCGTCTGCCTGAAGTGCGCATAGTGATTATTGCCGGGCCATCAAGCTCTGGCAAGACTACGACAACTATCAAGGTTGGCGAACATCTTCAAAAACAGGGCTATGAGCTGGTTTCGATGGAGCTCGACATGTATTATTTCAATCTCGAGCATCATCCGCGCGACGAATTTGGCGACTACGATTTTGAAACTCCAGAAGCACTCGATCTTGAGCTGATCAATCAGCATCTCGCCGATTTGCTTGCCGGTAAGACCATTCAGATGCCGCGTTATAACTTCAAGACCGGTAAGCGCGAAGCAGAAACCGACCCGATGAAGCTTGAAAAGAACCAGATTTTGCTGCTCGATAGTCTGCATGGTCTCTATGGGCCTATGACCAGCAGCGTTAGTGACGAGAAGAAGTTTAAGCTTTACATCGAAACACTTTGTCAGATCAAGAACAAGGACGGCGAATTCATTCGCTGGACCGACGTGCGTCTGCTGCGCCGCATGGTGCGAGATTCATGGCATCGCAGCTACAACCCGCGCCAGACCCTCGAACACTGGCATTATGTGCGGCGTTCAGAAATTCAGCACATTATTCCGTTTCTTGGCACTGTCGATCATGTTATCGATGGCTCGTTGCCTTATGAACTGCCGATTTACAAGAAACATCTGTTCCATTATTTTCCTGATTTCGTCAAGGATTATCGCGAAGATCCCAAGCGTCAGGATGCTTACATCAGGGCCAAGCGTGTGCATGACCTGCTTGAATCGTTAACAACCTGGGAAGACGAAGACGTTATACCAAAGGACGTGTTGATCCGCGAATACATCGGTGGCAGCATCTACGAATACTGATATCTGATCAAGTTAAAAGCAGGCGGTTTCATTTTTTATGAGACCGCCTGCTTCTATTTTTTAAGATTATTTAGGGATCGAGATGATCAGACGGCGGGTGCGGGGGCCGTCGAATTCGCACAGGTAAATGCCCTGCCATGTGCCAAGAAGCAGACATCCTTCGCTGACGATGAAGCTGTGACAGGTGCCGAGCAGACTTGATTTAACGTGGGCGTGGCTGTTGCCTTCGGCATGGCGGTCGGCGGGGTCGTGGGTCGGAAATGTCTGTTCAAGACGGCGCAGCATGTCTGTAACCACTGCGGGATCGGCATTTTCGTTTATCGTCAGCGCGGCGGTGGTGTGCGGCACCGAGACGAGAATATGTCCGTCGCTGATGCCAGAAGATCTGACCGCTTTGGCCACCAGGCTGGTAACATCGACAAAAGACTGTGGCGCCGGGGTTCTTACCGTTTCTTCGTAAAGCATCAGGCTTTCCCTTCGCTGATCAGAACCAGAATTTGGCCGGGCTGCAGTTCGATTGAATCAGGCAGATCACTGACCTGGCACTGGTAGTGTCCGTTTGCAGCATAAATACTGGCTTTTGCCGAGAGGCGCATGCGTCTGGGTAATTCGATTGCATCGGCATCCTGCCCACTGTTTACAGCCACCATAACCTGACTGCCATCTGGCATTGATTTTACATAGCCTCTGATGCCTGGTTCGGCTGCTTTCCAGCTGCCAAACGGGACCAACACGCCTTCGCTGTTAAAACATTTGTGGCTGAACTTGATCTGCAGAATCTCACTCATAAATACCGGCAGGTCGGTGTCGAGACTGCGCGCGAATTCGGCCGGGCCTGAGCGCAGCACATCTATGCGCTCGAACAGCGCTTTTTCTGAGCCGGCCGCGAACATCAGGTCTGAGCTCATCAGCGCAGCCAGCGCGAAATCAAGCTTCATCAACTCAATCACTGCCTTCTGTGTGTCCAGATCGAGCTGCCTTAACGACTGCAGCTTTTCATATTGCACAAACTTACGCACGATCGCTTTATCGTTAAGTCCTTCTACTTCATCGCTGCGCACCCGTGCCAATGCTTTCATTGCCGGCATCAGTGTGTCGTGACTGCTGTATATCGAACAGGTTGGCATGCCACCACTGCGTTTGTAGAGACGGTAGACATCGGACGGAATATAAATGCCGCCGGTATACCAGTACATGTTGTTGAAAAAACGTTGAGCTCCTGCGGCAATGCTACTTTCTGCAAGTTTAAGCAGTCTGGCCATGCCGAGATTTTCGGCGAGAAACCAGACATGCCCAAAGCGTTTGCGGGTTTCACCCACAATGTGTTTGAGGCCTTTCTTGTCGAGACCCCATGCGGCGTCAATTCTGACTGCGTTTACATGCAGCTTTTCGATATGCGGAAAAATGACTTTCTCGAGCCAGTAGTTCTGCAGTTCGGGGTTTGAATTGTCGAGCTCGAACGCGCCCCAGTTGACTCTGACTCTGTTTCCGTCAGCATCTTCGTCGTCAGCACCAGCTTCGATGCCTTTCTTGTCGTGTTTTTTAAACCACTTGCGCTTGAGATTCTCGACCTGCCAGTCGGCATGATTAAAGGGGATGTCGATCATACGATCCATGCCGAGATCCTTTACGTAGAGCATAAAATCGGCAAATGCCTCCCAGGTTTCGAACAGTGGGCAGGGCTGCTCATAGTCGCGCACAACATAAGCCGAAAGACCTGGCAGAAAGTGTGGCAGAATCAGCAGCACATTGACACCAAGGCTTTTAAGCTCGCCGACATAATTTTTCAGTGAATCAATATCGGCAAAGAAATTCAGCGGCACATCAGCATAAACCTTGCCCTGAGAACGAGTCTCTATCGGTCGGTTTGGCTTCAGACTCGCATTGCTGCATGGATTTACAAATATCTGATCGTTGTGCATTGGTTACTCCGTTTTTTGTGCGGTTTTTTGAGAGGTGCCGACTGCAGAAGTTTTGTGAAGGCGTCTTATCATAAGCTGTTTAACATACTCGCGTTTTTGTGTTTCACTCATATTGATGGATTCTCTGTTAAAAAGTTTGCCGGTTGGCACGTTTTCTTCACTCAGATCAAGGTCCTTTACTTCGATCAGCGAATCGCAGAGCAAACTTGCCTGGTTATCCAGCATCTCGGCAAAACCGCCGGTCGTGCCAAACAACATATATCGGTCTTCGACGGTGACTAAACTTATAAGACCTGGCTCCATAGTGGCTAGCAGCGGTTGTCTGCCGGCCATGAAGCCAATGTAGCCTCCTTTTGATGGCAGCACGACATTCCGTGCCTCAAAGGTCAGCAGATGTTTTCCGGGCAGAGTTATAGTAAGAGCGAAGGTTCTTTTCATCCCTGTTTTTTGAGCTGTTCAGCTTTTTTTTCGACGTCTTTGATCCCGCCGGCCATATAGAAGGCTTGTTCTGGCAGGTGATCGTAATTACCCTCAACAATACCCTTGAAACCATCGATCGTTTCGTGCAGCCCGACAAAACGGCCGGTATATCCGCTAAATTTTTCGGCAACAAAAAATGGCTGCGACAAGAATTTTTGCAGGCGTCTGGCGCGATTAACCAGTGTCTTGTCTTCTTCAGAGAGTTCTTCCATGCCAAGAATAGCGATTATATCGGTAAGCTCGCGGTAGCGCTGCAGAATCTCAATAACCCGCCGCGCTACGCTGTAATGCTCGTTCCCAACAAAATCAGGTGCGAGGAGTCGTGAATTCGAGGCAAGCGGGTCAACCGCCGGGTAGATGCCGAGCTCAACGATTTTTCGTGACAATACCGTGGTGGCATCTAGATGCGAGAAGGTGGTAGCCGGTGCCGGGTCAGTAATATCATCGGCCGGAACATAAATAGCCTGGACCGAGGTGATCGATCCGGTTATAGTCGTAGTAATGCGTTCCTGCAGTGTGCCCATTTCGGTGCCAAGCGTAGGCTGGTAGCCAACTGCTGAAGGCATGCGCCCGAGCAGTGATGAGACCTCTGCGCCTGCCTGTACGAATCTGAAGATGTTGTCTACGAACAGAAGCACATCTTGAGCTTCACGATCGCGAAAATACTCGGCCATGGTCAGCGCAGAAAGTGCAACGCGCAGGCGCGCGCCGGGTGGCTCGTTCATCTGCCCGAAGACCAGGCAGGTCTTGTCGAGAACACCAGACTGCTTCATTTCCAGGTAGAGGTCGTTTCCTTCGCGGGTGCGTTCTCCGACGCCGGCAAAAACCGAAACGCCGCCGTGCTGCTTGGCAATATTGTTAATCAGTTCCATTATCAGAACGGTCTTGCCTACACCGGCACCGCCGAAAAGCCCGATTTTGCCGCCGCGCGCGTATGGCGTGAGTAGATCAATAACTTTAAGCCCGGTTTCGAGAATATCGGTAGTTTTGCCTTGTTGCCGATAAGCTGGCGGCGGGCGATGAATTGGCCATTTTTCGCCACTGCGCTCGATCGGACCCATATCATCGATAGTTTCGCCGAGTACGTTGAATATGCGCCCAAGCACCCGGTTGCCAACCGGCACCGAAATCGGCTTGCCGGTATCTTTAACCGGCAGATCACGACGCAGCCCGTCAGTTGGGCCCATGGCGATGGTTCTGATGATGTCGTTCCCCAGATGCAACGCTACCTCAAGAGTAAGCTTGCTGTTCAGCAGTGGGTTCTGCACTTCCAGTGCATTATGAATACTCGGCAGCTGTCCTGGCGGAAACTTAACGTCGACGGCGGGGCCGGTAATCTGCACTATTTTTCCCTGACTCATATTTATTGCTCCCTGGGCGGCTCTGGTTGATGCTTATTACTGAGAGCCGGCGATAACTTCGGCGAGTTCTCTGGTGATCAAAGCCTGTCGGCTGCGGTTCAGATCTAGTTTAAGTTCATCTATGATTTCTTCGGCGCGGTCAGTCGCCGAGGTCATGGCGGCCATGCGGGCACTCTGTTCAGAAGCAGATGACTCGACAATCGCTCGATAAAGCAGATTGCGCAAGTATCTTGGCATCAACTGATTGAAAATTTCTTCTGGTGACGGATAAAAATCAAACGGCTGGTATCTTTTTGCTGGCGGTTTGCCAGTCATATTAGTGATGTCTATGGGCAAAAGTCTGATGCTGGTCAGATACCTGGTTACAGCTGATGCAAAACTGGTATAGACCAGGTGAATTTCGTCGACCTTTTCACTATTGTAGAGTTTAAAAAGCTTGCTGGACACGACAAACAGCTCACTATCAAGCGTTTTAACCGTCAGATCAGGGAAACTTTCAAAGATTTCGAAGCCCTTTTGCTCAAAATATCGTGTGGCTTTACGTCCAATAACAATAAGCTTTTTGCTGCGAGCAGGGTGTTCTTCAAGGATGCCCTGGGCAAAGCGGTTAAGGTCATGATTAAAGCCGCCACATAAGCCGCGTTCACCGCCTATTACCACGATGCACGAGGACTTGACTGGCCGGGCCACCATGCATGGGTGTTTGTAGTCTGGTAGTTCGCGTTTGAGATCCTGCACCATGTGCTCGAACTTGCTGATATAGGCACGAGTCAGGTTAATCGCTTCAATGGCTTTGCCAAGCCTGGCAGTAGACATCATTTTCATGGCGCTGGTAATCTGCTGGGTCGTCGATACGCCACCGATTTTTTGCCTGATATCGCGTAGAGATGCCATTTAAAATTGTCCTTTGTATCTTTTAACTGTTTTTGCTATTTGCGCAGAAAGCGCGACTGTCGAACAACCTCAAAGTCAGCATGTTAATCATCTGCATTTTAATTCTTTTTCGCAGCAGCGGCGGTTTCCTCTGCTTTGGCCGCGGCTTTGGCCTCACGTCGTTCTTTCTCGGCATGATAGGCTTCCGGGTGGTATTGCAGCATGTAGACCTCCTCAGAGAATTCCTTGACCAGCTCATGGAATTTGGCTTCAACTTCCGGTGTCAGATCAGGGGTTATCGAGAAATTGCGCATGATTTCAGGATGTTTCTGATGCAGGTATTTGAGCAGATATTTTTTAAAGCGTCCGACTTCTTCTTTTTTAAGGTTATCGGTATAACCCTTGGTCGATGCAAAAATTGTGATGATCTGGTCTTCAATAGCCATTGGCGAATGCTGTGGCTGTTTTAGCAGCTCTACCAGACGTTCGCCGCGGGCGAGCTGCTCCTGTGTCGCTCGGTCGAGGTCTTTGGAAAACTGCGAGAATGCCGCCAGCTCTCGAAATTGAGCCAGGTCGAGCCGAAGCGGTCCGGCGACCTTTTTCATGGCCTTTACCTGAGCGTTGCCACCAACCCGTGATACCGACAGGCCAGCGTTAATAGCCGGTCTTATGCCTGAATTAAATAGTGCCGATTCGAGAACAATCTGACCGTCAGTGATCGAAATTACATTGGTTGGAATATAGGCCGACGCATCGCCAGCCTGAGTTTCTATAATCGGTAGCGCAGTAAGTGAGCCGCCGTTAAGAACCTTTGCCAGCTTGGCTGCGCGTTCGAGCAGGCGGGCGTGCAGATAAAAAATATCGGCGGGGTAGGCTTCGCGGCCGGGTGGGCGGCGAAGCAGCAGTGAAACCTGGCGGTAGGCTACGGCGTGCTTGCTCAGGTCGTCGTAGATACAGAGAACGTGTTGTCCCTTATCTCTGAAGAACTCACCCATTGAGCAACCGGTGAACGGAGCGATAAACTGCAACGGTGCCGGATCCGAGGCGGCAGATGCAACAACAATAGTGTGGCTGAGAGCTTTGTGAGTGCGCAGGGTCTCGACAATTCGGGTAATTGTCGACATTTTCTGGCCAATAGCCACATAAACGCAGATTACGCCAGTATCTTTCTGGTTGATGATGGTATCTATGGCGATTGTGGTTTTGCCGGTCTGACGGTCGCCAATAATCAGCTCACGCTGGCCGCGTCCGATTGGAATCAGCGCGTCTATTGCCTGAATTCCGGTTTGTAGTGGCTCACAGACAGGTTCGCGTTGCACGATGTTGGGACTGTCAGATTCGATCGGACGATGCGCTTCCGGTAGAATCGGGCCTTCGCCATCTATAGGTTGACCAAGCGCGTCTACCACGCGGCCGAGCAGTGCTTTTCCAACTGGCACCGATAGAATCTGCTCGGTGTCCTTTACCAGGTCACCTTCGTGAATCCCTTCGTCAGAGCCAAGAATCAGGCAGCCTACGCAGTCGACTTCAAGGTTGAGAACGTAGCCTTTGACACCGTTGGCGAATTCAACAAGATCGCCAGCCATCGCCTTCGGTAGTCCATGCACTTTGGCAACCCCGTCGCCAACCTGCATGACCACACCGGCTTCAACTGTTTTGAGCTCGGTCGAAAAGTTCTCGATTTCGCGTTTGAGAACTGCTATGATTTCGTCTGATCTGATAGTCATGCTGTGACTCCCTTAAAGCGCGATCGACGGCTGATTGATCAGTGTCATCAGCCATTCGGCGTCTACTTTGAACATCAGCTCGCGCAGCTGCTTGATACGTGAACGCAGCGAATCATCAATAACCTGATCGCCGAAGTGGATAACCAGCCCACCAACTACCGTTTTGTCAACGATTTCTCTGACTTCGATGCGCCCGAATTTACGGGTGAGCACTTCGCGCAGTTGAACGCGCTCCTCACCGTGCAGCGGAAGAGCTGATCGTATAATTATGCCTCTGATTCCGTTTTTGCGCCGATAATAACGCTCGACTTCGGCCGCAATTCCTTCGAAATGATTGATGCGTTCGCGTTGTATCAGCAGGCACAGAAAATCGACAACCCGGCGTCGTGCCTGTGGTCCAAAAATGCGCTGCAGCATCTCGATTTTGCGGTGAGCATGAATGGTCGGGTGGTTGAGAATTTCACGAAGACCTTCATAACCAAAGTAAATCGCCGAAAAAGCCTCGAAATCCTTGAAACATTCTTCGAAGTCGTCTTCTTCGATTGCAAGAAAGAAGGCTTCGGCATAGCGTTTGCAGATAACCCTTGTGATTTTGTTCATGCCTTATGATCCGGAAGATCTTCTTCCAGTCTTTTCAGGGTGTTTTGTATCAACCTGTGGTGCATATCGTCATCAAGAGACTCTTCGACAACTTTTTCGGCAGCCATCAAAGTCAGCTGAACAACTTCTTCGCGAATGTGCGCCCAGGCGGTCTGACGTTCCATGAAGACTTCCATTTCGCCCTGTTCGATGATTTCTTCGGCTCTCTTGTGAGCTTCTGCGGCAAGTTCTTCGGTCAGTTTGTTGGCATCAAGTATCGCTTGCTGTTTTATAGCATAGATCTCGTCGTCGATGCGGGCAAGATGATCTTCGTAGACTTTCTTGAGCGTAAGAGCCGTGCGATGCTCTTCTTCGGCCGCAATTTTTATGCGACCAAGATTGCGTTGGCGTTCTTCGATTACTTCACCAATCGGAACAAACAAAAATCTTTTGAGCAGAAACAGCAGCACAAAAAAGTTTATCGTTTGCGAAACCAGAATGCCCATATCGAAGTCGAACATGTTTGGCGCAGACTCCGGGTGAGCTTCGGCCGGAACCGGCAGAATTTGTTCTGCAACTGCGCTGTTGCCAGTTGCAGAAACCAGCGTTCCAAGCAGCAGAAATATTATCATTAAAGGCAGAAGTAGTTTTGAAAAGTTCAGTTTTATATGCATAAAGCAGCCACTATTACAGAAAGGCAATCTGATCAGGCGATGCCTGATCAAACTAGATTGTTAGTTTAAACTTCTATTTCTACCACTTAACAAAGATCAAAATCAGAGAGATCAGCAGGCAGTAAATAGCGAGCGATTCAATCATTGCCAGGCCGATGATCATGGTGAAACGCAGTTCATTAACCAGTTCTGGCTGGCGCGCCATGGCGTCGGTCGTCTGCGCGATGACTCGCCCCTGGGCCAAGGCTGCTGCGCCACTTCCAATGGCTATACAGAACGCTGCGCACACAATTTCTGCAATATTTTTTAGAATACCTAGTGAGTTGGGATCCATAATCATCTCCTATTAATCAATGACCTTCTGAAAGTGCTCCAGAAAGGTAAACTCCGGTTAGAATCGTGAACACAAGAGCCTGTACTGTGCTGGTAAAAATAGCCATGAGAAGCATGGGAATCGGCACCAGCAAAGGAAATATTGAAACCGTAAGGACAAGGATAACTGTGTCCTCGCCCATAATGTTTCCAAAGAGGCGTAAAGTCAAGCTTATTGGGCGCGAGATCTCGCCAATTATGTGTATAGGCAACATCAATGGCATCATCCACCAGACGTCACCGGTAAAGTGTTTTATGTAGCCAAAGCCATGCGCTTTGACTCCGAGATAAAGAGTGTAAATAAAAACAATCAGTGACATGCCCAGACAGTTTGAAAATAGACTGGTCGGTGATTTAAGACCTGGCACCAGCCCCATCAGGTTGCTCGCAAAAATATAGATAAAACAGGTTGCAAGCACTGGCATAAGCTGTTTTTTATGATGTTCGCCGACTATTGTGCAGACAAGACCTTCGAGGCTTTCGTATATGTATTCAAACCAGTATTGAGAAGAGTCCTGCGGATAGATGCAGATTTTGCGGCCAAATCGCCAGCAGATATAAGCAAAAGCAACGGTTATCAGCCACGGCAAAACCACCCCTGGCGACAGAGGAATGAATTGAAACAGATAAAAAATCTTTTGTTCAAGTGCGTGCATTTTTGATCTTGTCTTTATACTCTTCGGCACTCTTTTTATCAAGGGAAAGAGTAAATAACAACGAAAATCCTATAGCAAGCTGACTGAAGAATAGCCCAAAAATCATTTCTAAAACAGAAAAACCGAGCGTTTTTAATGCAAATATCATTAAGCCAATTGCCAGCAGCTTAAAGTTCGATAACAGTAGTGCTACAACGCCTAGTCGTTTTTGTGTTTTTTCAAATGCGGAAAAACTTTCAGCCAGCAATACAAAGCTTGTGAAGCCAAAAGAATACCCAATCAGGAAAGCATGATAAAAATTGCCGGCTTTGTACCATATCAGTGTTAGCACAAAAGCCGCAAATAACCCTATCAGCAGGACAGCAGTTTCACAGCTTCGTATTTTTCTCTTTACTTCTATCATCTTCTTTTGCGAATCTGTCCATACTTTCACGTAACTGTTTCCAGGTCTGCACTACTGCTGCAGCCAGACCGATAATAATACCGCCAATTATACCCCAGGGTTCGCTTGAAAAATAGCTGTCAATTTTGTAGCCGATAAAAAGACTGATGCCCAGGCAAACACCGCCGGTGAACCCGATACTCAAAACCATTCCGGCAGCTCCGGCTTGACGTATCATGCCCATATTGTCTCAAATCTCCACATTTTCAAAAATAAACCATTCTCACTGCGAGAGAGGAGACCGCGTTACTTTTTGCGCAAGCTTGTGAGCCGAGCAGATTTGACGCAGATGTATATCTTCTGGCAGAGAATCAGAGAGGCGAGTCGCTGGAGCAAAAAGTTATGCGGTCGACGATCGAGCCCTGATTTTCAAATATACAACTCTACAGCGAACAGATCAATTAACAGTCATATCACGATATCGGGTTTCTGGCCCTTGATGTCTTCGATGTAGCAACGTAGCAGCTCGGCTACACTCCAGGCCTGGGCAAAGCAGCCTTGCGGGCAGTGCGGCATATTGCCGTCGAAGATCTCTGAAATACTGCCCAGACATGCTTCATTGTTCAGATGATTGATGAATGGCTCGATCATCAGCGAGGCACGCAGCTGCGCTTCCATTGAAAAGTTGTTAACCTTCAGATAAGAACTGATAAAAGGTCCGATCAGAAACCCCCAGACCGTGCCCTGATGATAGGCACCGTCTCGCTTGATGCGATCTCCGTTGTAGAAGCCTTCATAGTGCTCGTTGTCTGTAGACAGGCTGCGCAGACCGTGCGAGGTGTAAAGTCGCGAAAATACACAGTCGACAACTGACTTTTCTTCCGGGTGCTCAAGAAGAGCAAAGGGCAGGGAGATGGCAAAAATCTGGTTAGGGCGCAGCGAATCATCTGGTTTTCCATCTGGTCTGATGTAGTCATAAAGGCATTGAAGGTGGTTGTTCCAAAATTCTTTTCGGAAAGAATTCTTTACTTTTCTTGCTAGCGCCGTGATTTCTCGCGAGTGACCTTCGAATTTTTCCTGAAATAATGCAAAAATCCTGAGGGTATTGTACCAGAGGGCGTTAACTTCGACGGCCTTGCCGTTTCTTGGCGTAACTACCCAGCCATCAGCTTTGGCGTCCATCCAGGTTACTTGCACATCTGGATTGCCAGCACTGATCAGGCCGTCTTCTTCGTCCATTGCAATGTCATACCGGGTGCCGTGCATAAAACCCTCGATAATCGCGGTCATGCCCTCAAACAGATGGTCACGAACAAAGTTCCAGTCGTCGGTATACTCGATCAACTTGTAAGCGGCAACAAAGAACCACAGCGAAGCATCGACACTGTTGTATGAAGCATCATTGCCGCTGTCGGCAAAACAGTTTGGCACCAGACCATTTTGAATTGCAGCTGCAAAGGTTCTGAGAATGGCTCTGGCGTCATCGTGGCGCCCGGTAACCAGTGTCAGCCCCGGCAGCGAGATCAGACTGTCGCGACCCCAGTCTGAAAACCAGGGGTAGCCTGCAATTATTGTGCGGCTGCCAGTACTCTGGCGCTCAACAATAAACTGGTCTGCGGCAAGCAGAAGTTTGCGCAGCAGCGGGTCTGACGAGTGCAACGACGATGCGATGCTTTCAAGTCGCTGCTCTTCTCGCTTTCGCAGATCCATTGGGTTAAACGAGCTGATTGGCTGATCAGAAAAAAGCATCGAGACTGCACCGTTGAATGGACTTACCTCAAGCCAGCCACACGAAAAATCATCTTCGCGGTCGGGCAGTCCACGGTCTTCTTCGACCTGTAAAAATATATCCTTGTGCCAGCGCGCATCTTCAACGAATTTGCCGCGATCCCAGCGAATGAACAGCTCGGGAGCATTGGCAAAAGGTTGCAGACGCATCTGGCGATCCTGAATCTGAGCGCCTCTTTCCATGCCACTGCTTTCATACATGTTGCCATGAAAGTCGCGAAACAGAAAATGAGGCCTGACGCGCAGCGATACATTGTGACCATTGCCAAGTATTTTGTAGGTTACCAGACTGGTGTTCTGGCCGTAAACCATACTGATGGTTTTGATCAGCAATACATCTCGAATCTGATAATACCAGGTTGGTACTGGCTCGCGCTCAAATCGTTCAAGATGCAGATAGCCGGCCGGGTTTTTGATGTCTTCCTCGTGTACACAGGTAGATAGCGAGAATTCCTGACGATCAATCACCAGAGTTTCTTCGAGGCGAGAGACCAGAACCAGCCGTTCAACCGGTGGCCTTTTCGAAGCCACCAGTATGCCATGGTAGCGACGGGTATTGATGCAAGGCACTGTCGAGCTTGCATAACCACCTATGCCGTTGGTTATCAGCCATTCCTGGCGCGTGGCACTTGTCAGATCATATTGAATTTCGCGACCCACAGAAATCATCAGAAACACTCCTCAACTGCTGTCTTTTCAAGCACAGAGTTTATACCAGTTTCTCTATTAATGCAAACCTGCCATTGGGCCATCTTGCCCGCAGATTACACAAATAATGCAGATAATTTAAAGAATTGAGTTCGGTTGAATACTCAAAGCATGAATAAAATTCCACAAACTATGTTGTCATCGCTAAGTGAATTCTTACACAACGCTAACCAATTGAATTCACTAATTAGAATGAATGATGTTATATTGTGATCAGTTAATTTGTGGAGGAAAGCATGGCGAACTGTCTGCTGATCGATGGGAATAATATTGTTTTTCGCGCTTACTACGCGTTTCAGAATCAGCGACTGAAAACCAGCGATGGGCAACAAACCGGTGCTTTGTACGGCTTCTTGCGCATGATGCTGAAAATGCTCAAAGATCGCCAGCCTGACCTGGTTGCAGTAGCTTTCGATACTTCCCGCGACACTTTTCGTCGCCGGCTTTACCCTGAATACAAGGCTAAACGCAAGCCAACGCCACCAGACCTGCTCGAACAGCTGCCGCTAGCGCATAAAGCCATCGCGGCGCTCAACATTAGAATATTGGCCCGCGACGATTATGAAGCAGACGACCTGATAGGTTCAGCAGCCAAAAGTCTTGCCAAAATGCATAAAGTAACTGTCGTCACCGGTGATCGCGATCTGCTGCAGCTCATCGATGATAATGTGATTGTTGAGCTTTGCCAGAAAGGTGTCAGTGATACCAGAGAAGTAGATACGGCAGAATTTAACCGCGAATATGGCTTTGACCCGATCGGCATTATCGAGCTAAAGGCTCTGATGGGCGACTCTTCAGATAACATTCCTGGAGTTAAGGGAATAGGCGAAAAGAAAGGGCTTGCGTTGATTCAGCAGTTCAGAACCATCAAGAATCTGTATGACTCACTTGAATCAGTCGATAACGAAAAATTGCGCCAGAAGCTTATTGATGACCGTGAAATGGCAATGCTCTCACATGATCTGGCCACGATCAGATGCGATCTGCACGTATTAAACAGCCCCGAAGAGTTCAGATGGAATCCTGACAACCTTAATTCCGACAGTTTTACCGACTTTCTGAGTCGCTACGAGTTTGGTTCGCTTTTCAAAGAATTTGCCGGTCATATATTGCCGCCACGCAATGCTGGTTCCCCCGCTTCTGAGAGTGGTGGCGCATACCCTGTGGGCGTAAATGACCCACTGCCGCAAGAGTTGCACGATCTAACTGATCCAGTCGCTCCCGTCGCATCGATGCCTTTGCCCGGAGAAAGGCTGCTCATAAGTAAAATTGAAGATCTTAACAAATGGTTTGCCGGCCTTGGCGACACAGTCTGTCTTGATCTTGAAACAGATGGACTCGACCCGATAGCTAATCGCATCGTTGGGGTCGCACTGGCGGCCAGCAGCGAGAATGCTGTGTATGTGCCCTTGCGCCATGCCTATCTTGGACTGACTCCAGAAGATCAGATCGAAGCTGCTGATTTTTTTCCAGTTCTGCGCAAGAACCTGGCAGAGCGCCGTCTGGTCGGTCATAATCTCAAATTTGATCTTGCTTTTCTTGCCAACGAAGGAGTAGAGGTCGGCTCTGACCTGTTCGACACCATGATTGCAGGCTATGTCATCGATGCTACCCGCTCAAATGCACTCAAGAATCTTGGCAGAAGTCTGCTAAATTACGAAGTGTCTGAATATCGAGAAGTGGCGGGTAATGGAAGCTTTGCCAGTGTCGATCTGGCTGCGGCCTGCGAATATGCGTGCCAGGATGTTCTTTTGACCATGCATCTTTACCGCCTTTTCCAAAAAGAACTGGCCGAAAAGAAACTTAAAAAGCTTTTTGATGAACTTGAAATGCCGATTCTACGAATATTACTAGACATGGAATGCATCGGCATCGGCCTTAATTCCAATTATCTCCGTGATCTCAGCGCAGAAATTGCCAATCGCCTGGCCACGCTCGAGGAATCAGTGCATCGGCGTGCTGGTCGAGTTTTTAATGTTAACTCAACACAGCAGCTGCAGGAAGTGCTGTTTAAAGATCTCGGGCTCAAGCCGCCAAAAAAGACCAAAACCGGTTTCTCGACCGACAGCGAAGTGTTGCGACTGTTAGCGGTACAGCACCCGATCGGAGCTGATCTGCTCGAATATCGCGAGCTTTCGAAACTGCGTTCGACTTATGCAGAGTCACTTACTACGCTTGTAAGCAGCAAAACCGGACTGATTCATGCCAGCTTCAATCAGGCTGTAACCGCGACCGGACGCCTGTCCAGCTCGAATCCGAATATGCAGAATATCCCGATAAAGACTGAGTGGGGGCGCAAGATCCGCCGCGCTTTTGTGCCGCCTCGCCCCGGTGATCTTTTTGTTTCGATCGATTATTCGCAGATCGAACTGCGACTGCTTGCGCATTTTTCGCAGGATGCCGGTCTTGTCGAAGCTTTTGTCAACAACACTGACATTCATGCGATCAGCGCCGGCCGGATCTTTCACAAGCCACCCGCAGAAGTAACTTCTGCCGAACGCACGGTCGGCAAGACCGTTAACTTTGGCATTCTCTATGGCATATCAGCGCATGGACTCGCTGAAGACCTTGCCATCAGCCGGCCGCAGGCGAAAGAATATATAGATAGCTTTTACAACAGCTTCACTGAAGTTACCCGTTTTTTTGACGAAGTATTGGAACAGGCGCGCGCTACCTATGAAGTCGAGACGTTGCTTGGTCGGGTACGCCATTTGCCTGATATAAATTCTGGCAAATTTCAGCTGCGCAGTGGCGCTGAACGTATCGCCAAGAACACCAGACTGCAGGGTTCGGCTGCTGACCTGGTGAAAAAGGCGATGCTCGACACCGTAAACATGTTGTGCGAAAAGAATTTTGCCACCAGATTGATTCTGCAGATTCATGACGAACTGGTTTTTTCGGTGCCAGAAATTGAACTGGAGGAGGTTTTGCCATTGCTTAAACAGATCATGGAAAACTGTGTTAAACTTAACGTGCCGCTGGTTTGCGATCTCTCATGCGGTAAGAATCTTGCTGACCTTGAAGACGTGAATTTATGAAAAAACCACCATTGCTTCTTTTGCACGGGATCTGTAACAATGCGAATCTGTTTGCTATCGAAGGGCATGGGCTTGGCCATTATTTGAGCCGTTTTTTCGATATTTACCCAATCAGCTACCCCCTCACTGAACATCGCGACCAGCCCTGGGACTTCGATTTCCATCTAAACCAGGATATGCCGTTAATCTGGCGGCAGGTTTGCAACGAAGCTGGCGAAAAACCTTTTGTTTTTGGCTATAGCATGGGGGGCATGCTGGCCATGGCGGCTCAGGCACAGGGTATAATTGATGCGCCGGCCATTGTTACAGCAGGTGCGCCGTTCAGCTTTCCGCGGATCCCAATTTATCCGCCATTGATGCGGGCTTGGGTTAAAATTGCTTCATTAACCGGCTATCGAACCGTTCCAGTAAAATTGCTCGCTCGTCTGTTGTGCATTGTTTTTGCTGCCGCCGCTCCGCCCGAGCGCATGCACGATATCAACCTGTTTCGTTATCTGATTAAGACCGCCACGGTAAACGTTCCGGTCGAGACTTTCATTCAGGCTCTAAACTGGATGCGAACGCGTAATTTTACCGATCGCAGTGGCACAATAAACTATCCAGATCATTTTGCTAACATTCATACCCCGGTATGCCTGATATATGGAAGCGATGATCGCATTGCTCCGCAGCGATCGGTAGATGTCGGTTATGCGGCGGTCAGTTCTCCACGCAAAGCAATTGTGGGTATTCCAGGAGGCACACACCTCAGTATGACTGTTGGCCCTCAGGCTGCTGCCATTAGTGAACTCGCTCGCGCCTGGTGCTGCAAAAGCGAAGAAGACGAAGATTGACCGCAGAACGCTTCCTGTCCACAAATAAGACTCTCAGGTCTGATGGGTGCTTTCGACGATATGTTGGCGACAGGCGGCGATATCGAGATTGATCTGGTTGATCAATGACTGCATGTCTGGAAAGCATTTTTCATCGCGAATTCGACGGGCAAATCTTATTCTGATTGTGCGATGATACAGATCGCCGTTGAAATCGAGCAGATGCGCTTCGAGCAAGTGAGTGCGTCGATCGAAGGTTGGTCTTACCCCAATGTTTACAATTGCCGGATGCGAGCCTTCTGGAGTGTCGGCGTAGCAGGCATACACTCCGTTTGGAGGCAGAATTTTCTGGCTTTCTTCAAGTTGCAGATTGGCAGTTGGAAACCCCATAACTCGACCACGGTGGTCGCCATGCACTACATCACCAGTAAAACAGGCTTCGCGCCCAAGAAAACGGTTGGCGCGCGGGAAATCACCTTCAGATACCGCATCGCGAATGATCGAGCTGCTGACCACCTGATTGTCGAGCATTACCGGCGCAATAACTTGACATTCGCGTCCATGCCTGGCCAGTTCGGTGCTCAGTATCTGCGCGTTACCCGCCCGCCCGGCACCAAAGCAGAAATTGAAGCCAACCAGAACTGTTGTTGCCTGAAGCTGGTCGATAAGAATGTCTTTAACGAATTCGGCGTGCCCGACTGTCGAAAATGCTTCGTCAAAAGGGCGAAAAACTACATAATCAACGCCGGTGCCAAGCAGCAGGCCAAATTTTTCTTCAGGTGTGGTCAGGTAGCCTTTAAAGATTTTTGGCGACAGAAACTTGCGTGGCGAATGGTCAAAAGTAAAGATGACCGAAGGCAGATCGTGTTGTCGCGCATAATGAATGATGTCGGAGATCAGCTGTCGATGACCAAGATGCACGCCATCAAAGGTGCCTATGCCTAGGACACATGGGCCAATTCCCAGGTTGCCGGAAAGCAGATTCTTAAGCTTCATTTTCTGGGAAAACCCTGACTGGACAAAGTCTGAAGCCGGCTTTCTGTTCATCTGACTGGTTTTTTTGGGTGCCGTAAACGGCGATCAGGCGGCCTTCCGGCGAAATTATCTGTACCATGTCACAGAGTTCGGGGCTGTCGGTCTCCAGCTTAACAATTTCCTTGCGGCTGATCTGCTGCCCTTTGCTGATTTTTTGCTGCCCTTCGGCATTAACAGTGAGGCGCGGATAGGGGAGTATATCTTCGCAGCTGACAAATGAAGCAGTGTCAACAAAAGGCGTGCCTTTTTCTATCTGCCAGTATGGAAAAGCCTGAGTGAACGCCCATTTGCCTACTCTTTCGCGCAGCAGATAAGAAAGATGCCCTCCACAGCCCAGCTTATGACCGAGATCGTGTGCGATTGAGCGCACGTATGTGCCGCGTGAGCAGTGCACGCGCAAAAGCAACTGGCGTACAGAATCGCTGACATAATCAGAAACGAGACGGATCGAGGTTACGTGCACTTTGCGGCTTTTCAGCACGACTTCTTCGCCGGCGCGTGCCATGGCGTAAGCGCGTTTGCCGCCGACCTTGATTGCCGAGAAGACTGGCGGCATCTGATCATAGTTGCCGACAAAGCCACGCAAAGTGCTCATCAACTGGTCGTTAGAGAAGTCTATCGGCTGGTCGAAAGTAGCGGTTACTTTTCCCGTGGCATCATAGCTGTCGGTGGTGGAGCCGAGTGCGACTTTCATCAGATAGGTTTTGTCCAGGTGCTCGGGCGGAATAAAGTTTAACAGCTTGAGTGCGCGCCCGCAAAATACAAGCAGAACACCCTGGGCCATTGGGTCAAGAGTACCGGCATGACCGCATTTTACTTTGTAAACACGGCGAACCTTGTCGATTATATCGTGTGATGAGCAGCCACGTGGCTTGTAAACTACCAGACAACCATCGGCCATTTTATCGGTCTCCCTGTAACGGCTTTTCCAGGACAGCTGAAACACTGCTTATTACCCTGTCCATAACCTCCTCGATGCTGCCATCGAGTTGAGCACCCGAAGCGAGTCGATGCCCGCCCCCGTTAAACTGGCGACTGATTTCCATTACATCGACATTACCGGTAGATCTGAAGCTGACCTTTATCTTGCCGTCTTCGCCCTCCTTGAACAGAAGGGCAACTTCATTCCCGGTAATACAGCTAAGGTGGCGAATTGCACCATCGGCATCAACTTCGGCGGCTCCGGTGCGCGCAAAGTCTTCGAGAGTGAGCCAGCTGGCGACGATTTTTCCGTTGAGCAGTCGGCGGGTGCGAGCCATTACTATGCCGTGCATGACTACGCGGTTGTAGTTGGTTTGTTCGTAAACTTTTTTGTAGATGTCGTCTACAACCAGATCGTTGTCAATCAGGCGAGCGATTATTTCATGCGACCGCGGCGTCGAGTTGTTGTAGCGAAAATTTCCGGTGTCGGTCATTATCCCGACATATAGGGCTTCACGGCATTCCAGGCTAAGTTTAATCCCGGTGCGTTCGAGAATGTTATAGAGAATTTCGCAGGTCGATGATGCGCCTTCATCAAGCAGGTTTATATTGCCGAGGCCGACAACACCGACATGATGGTCAAGGTGCACTCTGGTTTTGGCGCGCGGAAAATAGCTGATACGGTCGCCCATGCGCCGTGCTTCGGTAGTTTCCATGAGAAAGGCAAGATCGAACTGCATTTCTGCCGGCAGGTCATTTTGACACTGGTCACTGCCAGAAAGCCATGAAATCTGGTCTGGTAATGGATCAAAACTAAGGCAGATACAGTTTTTGCCAAGCGAACGGCAGAAATGATAGAGAGCTAGTTGCGAACCCAGTGCATCGCCATCAGAAAAGGGATGTGCGATGCAGAAAAGGTTCTGAGCATTCATAAGTTGATCGCAGATAAGTTCAACCTGTCGATCGTAATCTGCGCCTGGCCATGATACGTTCATTGCTGTGAATCCTGTGGGGTGACTGTTAGTCAGAGTCTTTGGGTTTGACAGACCTGAGCAGATCAAGGATGTGGTCGCCGTACTTGATCGATGGGTCAAAAAAGAAGGCCAGTTCTGGCAGTACCCGCAGCTGAATAACTTTGTTCAGTTCGCGCCGGAGAAAAGGCTTGGCGGAATCGAGACCTTTCTGCACATCTTCCTGTTTCAAAGATTCGTTGAGAAAGCTGTATTGAACCCTGGCCAGATGAAAGTCCGGGCTGATGTCAACATCGACAACGTGGACTCCGCGCAGCCTTGGATCTGAAACTTTGCGTAGCAGCAGTTCAGACAGCTGGCGCATGATCAATGAATTAACTTTTTCCTGTCTTCTGCTTGTCATATATAATCCCAATAACTGTCGAGAATTTCGGCCTGGCTGTTGCCGTTGATGATATCATCGATTTTTTGCGCCATCTGCTCAAGCAGTATTTTATCGTTCGCGACCATTGCCACGCCAATCCGCCCCTTTTGCCAGAGGTCGTTATCGGCGACCTCGGCAATCGAAGCGTTGAATCTGGCGCGCACACGGTCGATCAGACTTCTCAGTATCTGACGCTTTTCCTTGAGGCTGTGAACCTCAGGAAAATGCATCTCGAAGGTTCCGACTGCGACGATCATTGCGGTCAGAGCGGTCTTTCTATCTCTTTAAGTCTGAAGAACTCAAGAATATCGCCTTCTTTGATGTCATTATAGTTTTCGATGCCGATACCGCATTCGTATCCGGTATTAACTTCTTTTACGTCATCTTTGAAGCGCTTGAGTGAGTTTGACTTGCCTTCGTAAATTTCGACGCCATCACGAATGATGCGCACCTGAACATTACGAGACACAGTGCCGCTTATCACAAAAGAACCGCAGATAGCGCCAACGCCGGTGATCTTGTAGACTTTGCGTACTTCAGCGCGCCCGAGAGTCTCTTCTTCGTATTCGGGATCATACATGCCTCTGAGCGCTAATTTAACAGCGTCAATGGCATCGTAGATGATTCTGAATACCTTTATTTCGACATCTTCGTCTTTGGCGGCATCTTCTACGCCGTTCATGGGTCTGACGTGGAAACCTATGATAATAGCATTGCTGGCTGAAGCGAGACTAACATCTGCTCCAGTGATGCCACCGACTGCGGTGTGTATTACATTCACCTTGACTTCATCGGTGCTCAGTCGCTCGAGAGCATCTTTCATGGCTCCGCATGAACCCTGAACGTCGGCCTTGATGATGAGGTTCAGATCTTTGGCCTGACCCTCGGTCACCCGCTTGAAGAGATCAACGAGTTTTATGCGGTTGTCTCGTGAGAGACGTTCTTCGCGTGCCTTCTTGTGGCGCAGTTCGCCAACATAGCGGGCAAATTTGGCGCTTTCGACTACTGCCATTTTGTCGCCAACTCTTGGAACTTCATTCAAGCCAAATATAGCTACCGGAAACGCCGGGCCAGCTTCTTTAACTCGCCCACCGGCATCATTAACCAAAACTTTGACTCGGCCAAACGAGCTGCCACAGATGATATGGTCGCCTACCAGAATCTTGCCGTTCTGAACCAGAACGGTGGCCATTGGCCCCATACCCTTGTCGAGACGGGCTTCGATAATAGTGCCGATGCCCGGCTTGTTCGGATTCGCTTTTAGTTCCATCATTTCGGCTTGTAGCAGAACCATCTCAAGCAGATCGTTCACACCCAAACCGGTTTTGGCAGAAACCGGAACCATGGTGGTCTGACCGCCCCAATCGTCTGAAATCAGGTTGAACGGCATGAGCTGCTGTTTAACTTTTTCGAGGTTGGCTTCAGGTTTGTCCATCTTGTTAATGGCGACAATGATCGGAACTCCAGCGGCTTGGGCGTGGTGAACCGCTTCAATTGTTTGCGGCTGTACACCGTCGTCAGCGGCAATAACAAGAATTGCAATGTCGGTAACCAGAGCCCCCTGAGCGCGCATGGCTGTAAATGCCTCGTGGCCTGGGGTATCAATAAAGGTTATTGTGCCGGTGCTCAGCTTGACCTGGTAGGCACCTATATGCTGGGTGATGCCGCCGAATTCCTTGTCGGCAACATGTGCTTTTCGAATATAGTCGATAAGTGAAGTTTTGCCGTGGTCAACGTGACCCATGATGGTTACCACCGGCGGTCGACCGCGTAGATCGGTGGCTATATCTTTGGTGTCTTCGATTTCGAAGACGTCTTCGGCTAAGACAATGTCTTTGCCAAATTCTTGACCGATCAGCTGAATGTTCGCTTCGTCGAGGCGCTGATTGAGACTGGCCACAACTCCCACGCTGAACAGCTTCTTGATTATGGCAATGGCATCGACTTCCAGATATTTGGCAAGCTGGCTGACTGTAATGTCTGCTGGCAAGGTAATCCGTGGCAGAGCATTGTTAGCTTCTTCCTGATGAACAGACTTGCCGCCGCGATCGAGAATCGCTTCCGTCTGACGCTCGGCTTCACGCATTTCGGCTTGAACCTTCTTGGAAAAATGAGCGCGTTTGCTTTTCGTCTTAACGCTCTTTTGCTTGGCTGGAGTTTGAACTTCCTTCTTAGGAGCAGTTTTTATGATTGTAATCTGCTTGTTTACTTCAACCTCTTCCTGTTCTTCCTCGATGCGGGGCTTCGTGGTCGGTTTTTTCTTCTCAGCAATGATAACAGGTGCTTTTTCGGAAACAACTGCTCGTGCTGGAACCGTCTGCTGAGTCTGTGCAATGACAGGAGTCTGTACCGGAACAGGAACCGGTGCTAGGGCAGGAGCCGGCTGCTGCTTAGGTAAATCTAATTTGGCAGGCTTTTTAGACTGTTCTTTGACTTCTTCTTTTGCTTTGGTGACAGGAACTTTTGCAGGTTTCAACCCGGCAAAATGCTTGGCGAGAACGTCGAGCATTTCGTCAGGAAGCCCGGCGAGGGGGCTCGTTTTCCCTTCATAGCCCAGCTTGCACAGCAGGTCTGCCATTTCTTTGTTGCTTAAATTGTATTTTTTACTTGCTTCGTGTATTCTTATGCCCATCCATTACCTCCGCCCGCGCTGTCATTCAACTGGGTTCTTGTTAGAAATTGCGTGTTCAATGTCTTGTTCCGTTTTAATGTCTATTTTGATTCCGGTCAGTTTTGAGGCCAGTTTTACATTCTGCCCTTCCTTGCCGATGGCAAGCGATAACTGACCTTGCAATACAATAGCCAGTGCAGATCTCTTATCTTCAGATATCTGAACCGACTGAACTTTGGCCGGGCTCAAGGCGTTGATTACATAATCACCCGGATTCTCGCTGTAGCGAACTATGTCAATCTTTTCGCCGTTCAGCTCATCGACAACACCTTTGATGCGACTGCCTTTGAGGCCTACGCAGGCTCCAACCGGGTCAATGCGGTTTTCGGAAGTTGCCACCGAAACTTTTACGCGCAGACCGGCTTCGCGAGCCGAAGATTTTATCACGACAATGCCATCAGAAATTTCGGGGACGGCTTGTTCGAACAAAATTTCGACAAATTTTGAAGCGGCTCGTGACAAAACGATCTGTGGCCCTTTTGGGGTGGATTTGACTTCTTGAACGTAGCATTTTATGCGATCGTTCGTGCGAAAAACCTCGCCCGGAATCTGCTCCTTCGGAGGCAGAACCGCTTCGGTTTTCGCAAATTCAACATATACATGGCCTCGCTCTACGCGCTGAACCTTGCCTGTAAGCACCTGACCAACCTTGTTGTGGTATTCTTCGAAAATCAGGCCGCGCTCAGCTTCCTTCAGTTTCTGGCTGACCACCTGTCGGGCGGTTTGCGCTGCAATGCGGCCAAAAGCAGGAGGCGTAACATCTTCTTCAACAACGTCGCCAGGCTGTGCGTCAGGGTCGATTTCGCGAGCTTCTTCAAGAGTATACTCTTTGTCTGGCTCTTCCAGTTCTTCGCTGTCGATAACCAGACGGCTTGAGATAACCTTGAAGTCACCCGTTTGCTCGTCTAGCTTAACGCGAACATTTTCGTCTGAATCGAAGTTCTTGCGGTAAGCAACCACCAGGGCTTCTTCTATTGCGTGAATCAGAACCTCCATCGGCAGGTTCTTTTCGCTAATTACTTCTTTTAACGCATCTATCAAACTTGTCTTAGCCATTTTTAATCCCTCTCATTATCCTCGCTGCATCCTTGGTGGAAACTCCAGAATCGCCTTTGCTTCCTTGACCGATGTTAGCGGGAACTCGCGGAGGCCTTTTTCCGATCTAACCACGATTCTGTCTGGTGAAAACTCCTGCAGTCGCGCCTGAAATGCTTCTTTGCGACCTGTGCTCTCATCGAACAGCGTCCAGCGAACCAGTCTCCCAACATGCCTCTCATAATCGACCTGACGTCTGAAGACCCTTTCAACTCCAGGAGAAGATACTTCGAGAGTGAAAGCCTGGTGAATCAAATCGACTTCGTCAAGGTAGTCGCTGAGTCCTCGCGAGACTTTCTCGCAGTCTTCGACGGTTACACCATCCGGGGTGTCTATGGTTACTTCGAGCACCATGTGACCATGAACCGGCTTGTAAGTTATGTCGAAAATTTCGTAAGGAAAAGAATTCGCTACGAAGGCTTTTACGTCAGCTTTAATTTTATCAACCGATTCGCTCATATTCTTCTCCTTTCCGATCTGGAAAACAACAAAAACCGCATCACAGCGGCTTTCTTTGTTTTTCCCGATAAAGCATGTTGAACGCAAATTCTAGCATGTTAATCACACGAAATCAAGTTAATACTGACATTCATTGCCTGAGCAGTAATCTGAATTATTTTTTACTGCTTTATCTTGTTTTGTTTTCGATAACAAAAAGGAACTCTGAGTCGGTTTTATGTTAAGTTTTTCTCCGTGTATTTGTCTTCAGCTTCAGCGAACCTGGTTCTTACCAGGAATTGTTATCTCGACTTGAGTGTACTACCATAATTTATGTGTGGGTGGTATTATGTAAAATCTTTATTGAGAGGTTCGATGATGTACCCTTTTAGCCGAAAAACTCTCGCTCCGGTAATGCTGTTGATGCTGCTTACCCTGTTGGGTGGCTGTTGTGATAAGATTGACGTGGCTGTTCCGGTGGCATCTGATGCCCCCATTGTGGGCGGCATCTACCGACGGGCCTTTGGTGATGCATTTATTGTAATGGATCCGGCGCTGATTAAAGATTCGAATTCGCACGAAGTTTGTCGGCAAATCTATGATGGTTTACTGGAGTTTGACGAACAGGCATGTTTGCAGCCAGTAATTGCCAAAGACTGGACAATCAGCGAGGATAAACTGACCTACACCTTCAATTTGCGTGAAGACATCAGATTTCACAAAATGGTGGCGGGTCAGCCATCTCTCAACGGCGGTCGTCTGCTCAATGCGTATGATGTTCTCTATTCATTTAATCGCCTGCTTAAACCACAGGAAGACTCACAGGCTGCACTTTTCTGGGTGATCAAAGGGTCACGTGATTTTAGCGCCGGCAATGCCGCCGAAATATCCGGTATCCGAGTTGTTGGTTCCTATACAATCGAATTCGAACTGGAAAAGCCTTTTGCGCCTTTCGTATCACTGCTGGCAATGTGCAACGCATTTGTAGTTCCGCACGAAGATGCCGAAGGGCAGCCCGGTGGTCTTGCTGCGACACCAGTCGGCACTGGAGCCTTTAAATGGATGGGCCGGGAGGGCGAAACCATAGTGCTTGAAGCCAACGAAGACTATTTCAGGGGGCGACCGTGGCTTGATCGACTTGAGTTCCCTGTTATCAGGGACGAAATCGAACGCTTCGCTGCCTTTAACGAGGGCCGGCTCAGCCATGTTGATGTGCCTGATTCGCAATATCGCAACGTAAAACAGGATCCGCTTCGGGCTGGGCGACTCATCGAATCGAGCCTGTGGGGCTCGAATTATCTGGGCCTTAACCTGAAACAACCACCTTTCGACAACCGACTGGTGCGCCAGGCCCTCAATTATGCATTGGATCGCGAAACCATCGTGCGATTGGTTTTAAATGACCGGGCTATTGTTGCCAACGGAGTTCTGCCCCCAGGTATCCCTGGGCATAACGATGCTTTGGCTGGCTATTCATACAATCTGGTGAAAGCCAGAGAATTGCTTGCTCAGGCTGGTTATCCCGATGGCAAGGGCTTCCCTGAGATTGTTCTGCAATACAACCGCGATGCCATTCACTCGCGTACTGCCGAGTTCGTGCTGGCCAACCTGCGCGATATCGGTATAAAATGCGTTGTTAGAGAACTTGAGTTCGGCGACCATCTTAAAACAGTAGAAGAGGGTAATGTTGGCTTTTTCAGAATGGGTTGGACCGTAGACTACCCCGATCCTGACAGCTTTTTGTATACGCTTTTTCATTCTTCGAACATTGGTGCCGGATACAATTATTCACACATGGAAAGCGCTGAGCTAGATGAACTCCTGGATCAGGCCAGATTCGAAACAGACATGGAAAAACGTATCCCCATTTATCATAAGGCTGAGGAGCTGATTGTAGAAGAAGCACCCTGGTTTTTTCTACATTTTTATTCAGCGCAGTTGTTGCGACAACCTGAGGTTCGGGGTCTTAATCTCGGGCCGATGGGCGAGGCTCTGATGCAGTATCGAAACATCTGGCTGGCACAAAAATAAGGTCCGTGGTAGTTTTGTGGTCAGGCTTGTTCTTTGGGGCGTTTCTGACGGCCTTCGATCATCATAAAGACGATGACGACAATAATACCAAGCAGGATGGTGAGAAGGGTCAGGCCCTCGTTGGCTGTGAACGAGTCAGGTATTATGTTAGCAATGTCGACGCGCCGGCCAGCAACCATTCCATAACTTTTGAACGGCCAGATTGCATATAGAGAACCGATCACCAGCCCGAATAGAAACGACATGGTGGCATCGCCATAGCGCTGCAGAAGATATTTGAGAAATCTGGTGAAAATGAGAAGGCCGACTGCGGCTCCCGCAGCAAATATGGCGAGCAGCATGAGCTGGCGCTCGTTTATGCAGACAAGAATATCAAAATAAACGCCAACCAGCAGCAGCATGAATGAGCCGCTGATGCCCGGCAAAATCATGGCGCAAATTGCCAGAATGCCAGATGCAAAAAATAACAACATGTTGCCAGAGTCGGTTGCAACAGTAGTTTGGCGAGCCAGATTGTTCGATATTGGCGAGGTTGTCGAAACATTACTTTTTATCAGGGCTTTTTTTTGAGCAGCCTGCAGACGGTCTTCTCCGCTCATGGCAAGGGTCAGTCCAACCACCAGCGCAATGGCAACCAGGCAAAAGACAAGACTCGTGGCTGAGAAGTGTTTTATCAGTCGCCAGGGAACAACCAATGATGCCAGAACCAGTCCAAAGAAAAGGCCGTAGGTCGGGTCGTGATGAGTTTCCAGCAAATAGCCCATGAGACGTGCCGAAGCAACAATGGCTACACCGGCTCCTGCTGCAAGAGCACCAAGAAATGCAGCGTCTACGCGCTGCAGCTCGGTTTTGATCGCTTCGCGACCGCTGACTAATGCTTTCAGGGACTCCAGGCCAAGTGCGCTTATTGCATCAAGCAGTCGCTGGTAGATTCCAAGCATAAGTGCGACTGTGCCGCCGCTGACGCCGGGAATGATATTGGCTATACCTATAGCAAAGCCGCGCATAAAGTTGGTTAGTATTTGCATTTGTCACTGTAATGGCTGGCATGGAGCATAACTATTGCTGTCACCTGTGAGTTACGCAATATAGACCGGCTGATTTTCCTTTTACTGATAAAGTGGTATGTTGTATGGGGATGATACACGACCCTCTGAGGCGATGCAACAATGGAAAAGAATGACAAAGATCCTGTCGAATCTTTGTGGCGCAGATTTTTCAGACACTCTGCACCGCTTGGCCTTTTTGTTGTTCTGCCCCTGCTCATTGCCGGTTATCTTGGGTATCAGACGATTGCCAACGAACGGGCAAAACATATCGACAGGGTGTCTGGCGAGCTGGATAAAAATCTGATTCAGGGGCAGTATGAAGCGGCTGCGGGCACTTTTTTACGTAAAATAGGGCGAGGTGCCTGGCATAAACTCAGGCAACGCAAAGCCGATCGGACTGCCTTTGACAAATACTGTTCGGCGTTGCAGCGGTTTCTGCCCGTAGAATTCGATATGTATGCTTTTGACGAATCGGGTGCTCTGGTGACTCCGTCTTCGATACCCCTGCGTTCACGATATATTGCGTCTCGCCTCTGGGAGCTGTTGCGTGGAACTCCTACCGAACAGAACCGTTTGTTTTTAAAGATAAAAAAGCAACTTAAAGCATTTGTCGGTGAAGAGTTCAGAGTCTCAAAACTTATCGAAGGCCGCGACAGCAGCCTGCCAATAATGGCCCGGCATCGTTCTGGTATGATTTACTGGACAAACGATCCTGAAAATCCAGCGCACGGAATACTTTTGGTCTTCTGGGAAATTCCATCAACAGATTTTCGGCTTAGCCAGGTTGGCAAGCGAAATCTTGGGCATCTTGAGGCAGGTTTTTTCAGTCGAACTGAAGATGAAATCAAACCTTTCGGGCATCGACGCCTGGCCAGCAAAGAGGCTGGCAGTATTTATCGACGCGTGGTGCTTCTAGGCCAGAGTGCTGTTTTTGACGAATCAGAAATGATCTGGGCCGGCAGAAAGATAGAGGGTTACTGGCTGTTTGCAGCTGCTAAAACAGCTGCCGCAAGCTTTGGTCATCTACAGGTGCAGATGCATGTGGGATTGATTTTGCTCGCGATATTGGCCTTTGTTCTATACTTCTGGTCGATCCAGCATGGGCGGTTTTATCTTTCGCTGCGCATAAAGCTGCTGGCACTCTTCTTTATGGCAGTGATGATGCCAATTATGGGGTTTGCTTATCTTGGCTACCGCTATCTCGATGACAGAGAGCAAACGTTGCTGGCAACGGTTGCCAATCATAGTCGCCAGCTTCTTTTCAGCATGGATGAATCATTCAAAAATGCCGGAGCAAACTTTATCGATGACTTTTCTGACTTGAGCAGCAGGCTGGCAGCTGGGGCAGATGACAGCCTTAAGGCTGATATTCTCGCCAAAATTGAGGCCAATGAGCTGATAAGTATCGAACTGCGCGATGCCAGCAAAGCTGAAATGTTGTTTTTTCAGCAGAACGAGCTGTTTTTTGAAGGAATGCGCGAGGTTTCTGATGCCTTTTCGCGTTACTGCATCGATAACGCGCTCGGTACGTCGCTCGCCGACGCTGTCGATCCGATTCTTGATATGGTAATCAGAAGCCCGGAAGCTGGTTTGAACTTCTTTTTCGTCAGACCTCACGAAGTTCATAAAATGGACTTCGGACCGATCCCACTGTTCATTTTCTGGGAATTGTCTGGTGCCGGAAGCGAAAAGCCGCTTTACATTTACATTGTTCAATCTGCTTCACGTCTGTTGAAGCAACTGGTTGGCCAACGAATGGTAGAAGTCAGTCACAGCCGGGCGACGGCGCCGTACATTCTTGCAGCCAACTATAATCAAACTGAATCGTGGCTGCCCGCACGCCTAAAAAGCGGCAGCAAGATGAAAAATTTTGTCAGTCTGACCCAGTTCAGCAATAAGCCTATCGACACCAGGGTCAGAATTGGCGGTGAAGAATATCTGGTAACCGGTCAGCAAGGCAGGTTTGTCAAAGACTATTGTCTCTTCGCTTTTTACCCCTTAAGTCTTGTTGAGCATGATATCGCGCGGCAGAGCCGCTTTATTCGCGCCGGGATTTTTTTGTTTCTTCTATTGGCTCTGACCGCAGGCTGGCTGCTCTCCGACGTATTCCTTTTACCGATTGCCAGACTGGGTGAAGGGGTTAACGCCATCAAAGCCCACGATCCGGATTTCAGAATAGTGGTCTATCAGAAAGACGAATTTGGGGATCTGGCGCTTAACTTTAATCAGATGATCGCAGATCTTAAAGAAATGCAGCTTGCTAAGGATGTTCAGGAATCGCTACTTCCTTCAGAGCCGCCGCAATTGAAAGGGTATCAGATCAGCTTTGCCAATCGCATGGCTTTGGCTGTTGGCGGTGATTACTTCGATGTTCGAGTTCTTGATAGAGACAGGGTTTGTGTGGTGATCGGTGATGTTACTGGTCACGGTGTCGGTTCTGCTCTAGTTATGGCCATGGCAAAGGCGCTTGTTTATCAGGGATTAAAAGAGGATTGCGGGCTTGTTGAAATATTTGAAGATCTCAACAGTGCCATTTACACCTATTTCCACGTTCCGCCGGTCAGAAAAATGATCACTGTTTTTGCTGCAATAATCGAGATGTCGACCGGGCGCGGTTCTTTTATTAATGCCGGTCACAACTTTCCAATAAAAGTCGCTGGTGATGGCAGTTGCGAAGATTTGCAGGACATTCATCTTCCGGTTGGTGCTTTTTTCCGTCTGCGCGGCATGGAAATTCATGAGTTCTCGATTGAGTCGGGTGAATGCGTAGTCTTTTACACGGATGGTCTGATTGAGGTAACAAACAGTCAGGATGAGATGTATGGCTACGACCGCCTCAAGGAGTCTCTAGCGCAACATCAGGCGCCCAGTGCCGAGCTGGTTGCAAAAGCTCTTGTGTCCGAATATGATGCCTGGCTGGGGAATGCCGAGCCGGACGACGACCTGACGATTGTCGTTCTCAAGCGCGATTCTGCTGCAGGCGCCGTCTGATGATTACAAAAGTAAGGTCGTCGTCGAGCTCTTCACGTTGATAGTGTTGCCAGAACTCTTTTAGCAGCTGGTTTTTTACTTCTTCGCTGGTGCGTTCACGGTTTTCGATAATAATTTGTTTGACCCGGTCAAAACCGAATTCCTTGCCATCGGGACCAGCTCCTTCTGCTATGCCATCGGTATAGAGCAACATCAGATCGCCCGGACTGAAAATTCCATCTACTGTGTTGTAGTTGCTGCGGCGCGGCGAAACTCCCAGGGGTAGTGCTGCCTGGTCAAGTTCTTTGATTTGCCCGTTACGGCCGCACCAGACCGGAAAGGGATGTCCGGCGTTGGCAAACAGGCAAGTGTTATCTCTGGTGTCGAGTATAAGCGCGCAAAAGGTCATAAGCTTGCGATAGTTCATCAGCTCATAAATCATTTCGCTCAGACTCTTCAAAATGTCGGGTAAATCACGGTTTTTGCCGGCGAATCTGAAGACCTGTGCTTTGACCATCGCGGTGAGAATCGAAGAGCTTACGCCATGCCCGGTAACGTCACCAAGCACGATCAGATAGCGATTGTCTGAAAGGGGAAACACATCGGCATAGTCACCGCCCACGTCGGTTGCCATCTTGTTGTAGATAACGCAGTCATATCCCTCAATTTCAGGAAAGCTGTCTGGAATAAGACACCGTTGCACAGCTCCAGCCAGCAACATCTCCTGAACATCGACCATCATCTGGTTGAAGGTTTTACCAAGTTCTCCCAGCTCGTCTTTGCTGTCGATCTCAATGCGGAATTCTGTGTTGCGCTGTCTTAGCGCTTTCATACCCAAGTTGAGCTCGGCTATCGGCTGCAGAAAGTTTTTTGACAGAAGCAGTCCGGTGAGAACTGATACCACCAGTATCAACGCCATGCCCTGATATATCTGGTTGCGTAGGTTGCTTATCTGATCGTCAATTTGCGATTGGGGAAACAGACACGTGATAATCGCACCCTTGAGCTTGATGCCGGCCAGGCAGGTGGCGAGGAATTTATCATTCTGATAATTTATTCGCGCAGTTTCAAGGGTTTCGCTCATTTCAGTTATTTTAATCAGCTTTAGCAGATCAGGCTCGTTTCTGGCTGTTTCTGGTGTCCAGTTTTGCTGTGCCGGAAAATAAGCGGTTAAGATCAGAGTCGTGTTGCCAAAGGCTCGGCGTCTTTTTAATACTGAATTGAGATAATTTTCGACATTGAAGTTTACTCGAGTATTAGCAGACATATAAGCAACGCTGTCGTCTGCCTCAGGGTAAAAATTCCAATACCAGTAAAAGCTGGAACCCTCGAATTCCATTTCAACAAGCCGGCCTGGCTGCTCAAAAAAACTGCTGAAGCCAAGTATCGGATTTTCCATCATATTTTTGAGTATGAAGTCTGACTGGCGCAGCTTGCTGTGCTTTTTGGCAAACTCCTGTGGCATAAACTTTTCGAGGCTGATCAGCGATATAATACGGTTTATGTCTTTAATTCTGTCATTGGAACTACCTCGGGCTGTGGTGAAAAGTTGTTTCAACTGCAGGTTGCGGATGTCGAGGTGGTTGAAAAAATTCTCACCACTTTCAGGCACTCCGGCGTGTTTTCTCAAAAGAATATCGTTATGTTCCCAGTTGTCATTCAACTGACTGTGCCAGGATCTATCGTTGTAGAGTCGCTCAAAATTGGCAAAAATTTCTTCTTCCTTGTTTGCAAACTCAGAGTCTATCTGATAGAGAACGTCCTGCATGCCTTTGCGTGCATCATTCTCGAGAACAGTTCGCCGGTCTTTCAGACCATTGTAGCTGAGCATGAAAAGGCCGAGAACCGGCAGATAAACAGCAAAAAGAAAAATTACGACAAGTTTATAACGTATCGAAACATGCATGCTGTCATCGGTTTGTAGATTACGCCACAAAATTGCAAAGCCAACCAGCATCAGAAAAAAGGTGAGTGCCTTGGCTAAGAGCTGTAGTTCTTGATAGAAATCAAGACCAAGCTGTTGACCAAAAAACAGGTTAAAATTGCGAAAGTTAAAATGTCGCCATAGGCGACCTTCGTGAACAATTCTGCTTTTCTCTTCACTGAGTTGCTGAATTGCTGCCGCTTTGTTGCTTTCCAAGCCTGGGCCAGCGAAAACACTTTTATTGGCCCGCACGAAAAATACTGGAAGTTCAGAGCTGGATGATTGAGTCGTTTTTTCAGCCAAAAGGCGCTCGAATTCTATCTGCAGATCGAGAAAAATCACTACACCGCTTTTATCTTTACTGTTTGCCAGCCTTTTTCTGTGGTATATAAGGCCGGACTTTCCATAGTTAACTATCGGGTGACAGATATCGTTGCTGTTTTTGACCTTTCGCGGGTGAAAAAACCGGCCAACCAGAACTTCCAGGTCTCCTCGCCGATCTCTGAACTCACCTTCATATGTGTTATCGTGCGCAAAACGCCATATATAGTCGATTCCGGCTTCGGTGTTCTCTGGTGCCAGACCAGTGCTAAGCATCTTGCCGTTTGCGTCAAAAACATAGACAAAAAAACGTTGGGAGGCTCGTGAAAATGCATGTTCTGCCAGCTTTACGATTTGACTTTCGTCAAACTGTGGTAGAGCCAAAATTTTATCGACTAACTCACGAAAATGCGGCAGAAAGATATACTCAGCGTCGAGTTGGCTGATCAGAGAAGACGCCCGGATTTCTATGTTTTCAGAGATTTCCTCCAGCCTGGTCTGTTTGAGATGATCCAGGACATGCAGGCACAGCAGCAGCGAGAAAAATAGCGGAGTGACAACCAGCAGCCCATAAATAAGCGAAAAAGTGGCTAATTTATGTTGGCGTCTCTCCAATTTAAGGGCCTCTCAGCTTTTAGGGGCCGTGCAAAAATAACATAATCAATACTTATTTTTGCTTCGGCCTCTTATGGCATTTGGGACAGAATACCTGATCAGGTTATTTCTGCCCGATGCCTTCGAAAAACAGGGGCTGTATCCGCCTTTTGGAGAATACAGCCCCTGTGGGTGGTTCACAACACTATTTTCTGGTTGTTTTTTTCTTGTCGTCAGCAGCTTTGGATTCGGTGGCTGGTGCCTTGGTCTCAGCGACTGGTGCAGAAGTTTCACCATTTATCATTCCGAGAGCTTTTTTAACTTTTAGAACGATATCGCCGAATACATCCGGGTTATCACGCAGGAATTGTTTTGAATTTTCGCGACCCTGACCCATTCTTACGTCGCCATAAGAATACCAGGAGCCGGATTTGGTTACGATGTTAGCGTTGTCGGCGATATCGAGAACTTCACCCTCGGTTGAAATGCCTTCGCCGAACATCATGTCGAATCTGGCTTTGCGGAAAGGCGGAGCAACTTTGTTTTTGACCACTTTTATTTCGGTTACGAAACCAGTAGCCTCATCGCCTTCTTTGATCGCCTCTTTGCGACGAATATCGATGCGAATTGAAGAGAAGAATTTGAGAGCGCGGCCACCTGGAGTGGTTTCAGGGTTGCCAAACATTACGCCGATTTTTTCGCGGATCTGATTGATAAAAATGCAGACACACCTTGATTTACTCACAACCGGGGTCAGTTTGCGCATTGCCTGTGACATCAGGCGAGCCTGCATACCCACAGTCGCGTCACCCATATCGCCGTCAATTTCAGCTTTGCTGGTCAAAGCTGCTACCGAGTCGAGAACTATAATGTCGATGGCATTGCTGCGTACCAACATTTCTGTGATTTCGAGAGCTTCTTCACCGCTGCTTGGCTGGGCAATCAGCAGATTCTCAGTGTCAACTCCAAGTTTCTTTGCGTAAGATGGGTCGAGAGCGTGCTCTACGTCGATAAATGCGGCTTGTCCACCGGCCTTCTGGGCCTGGGCGATAACATGCAGAGCAACCGTCGTTTTGCCTGAGGACTCTGGCCCGAAAACTTCGACAATACGGCCACGTGGCATGCCGCCAACGCCGAGCGCGTAGTCTAGTGAGAGCGAGCCGGTCGGAATTGCTTCGACCTGCAGGTGACGTGAACTGCCAAGTCGCATGACCGCGCCTTTGCCGAACTGTTTTTCTATGCTGGAAATTGCGGTTTCGAGTGATTTTTGCCGGTCGGGAATCTGTTTGGTATCAGCCACTTTGAAAGTGCCTCCTCAGAATATTTTACTCAGTTTATCATACTCCAATCAGCAAAACCAATAGCTCTCATCAAAAAATCTAATATACTTGTAAATTGCCGAAGGGCGGGGTATTTTGTCGCTATTCGAGTGGTGGAGTCATGATTAAATGGGCAATAAAAAGGTCAAGGTTCTGGGTATGATGAGTGGCACCAGCGGTGATGCCATAGACGGCGCTATGATGTCATTTGATAGTGACGGCATTGCTGAGTTGGTCTGGTTTGACAGCTGCAGCTTCAAGCCTGCCGAATTTGCACGTATTCAGAAATTGATGCGCAATGCTGATGCCAGAGATATTACACTGGGAGCAAGTTATATCGCAGAGTTATACGCTTGCGCCTGTCATCAGTTCTTTGCGACAGGACACGGAAAACCAGATTACATCGCAGCACATGGTCAGACAATTTATCACCAGCCGCAGCCCACAGACTGGGATGGAATAGCGCTTACCGGCACTTTGCAGCTTCTCAATGGCAGTTTGTTGGCGCAGCGAACTGGGTTGCCGGTTATCTGTAACTTCAGGTCGGCAGATATGGCGGTTGGCGGCGAAGGCGCGCCGCTGGTACCGTTTGCTGATCTGCACTTGTTCGGTAAACAGGCAAAACGGGATCTGCTGCTGCTGAATATTGGCGGTATGGCCAATATTAGCGCTATTAAAGCGGGTCGGATTCCTGAGATGGTTTGCGCTTTTGATACTGGCCCCGGCAATGTGCTGATGGATGCTGCCATGCAACGACTTGGCCTTGGCAATTATGATCGTGATGGCTGCCTGGCAGCTTCGGGATGTAGCAACCGTGAGGTTGTTTTGCGTTTTTTGACTGACCCATATTTTGCCGCGCCCCCGCCTAAATCGACTGGTCGGGAGTATTTTAATTGTGAACGCCTCGATCAGATCGAGGCATGCCTCCAAAAGCCAATGTTGCCGGCTGATCTGCTTTCTACTCTGCTCGATATTACGGTAGAATCGATTGCTATGGCTGTCAGAGCCCTTGTCGAGAGAGTCAACTTTCCGGCCGATCTGGCGGTATCTGGGGGCGGTGCGCTTAACGTTGAACTGATGAGCCGACTTGCAAAACTGTTGGATGGTCTTGTCGAAGTCAAAACCAGCGAGGCATTTGCGGTGCCGGTTATGGCTAAAGAAGCTATGGCGTTCGCTGTGCTGGGCGATGCTTTTGTAAGAAGGTGCCCAGCTAATCTGCCGGCAGCCACTGGCGCCAGCAGGTCAGTAATTCTGGGGCAATTACACCCGGTCTGAACTGCGAAAGCCTAAGAAATAATTATTGTGTCTCAGGCGCTTCTACCAGCCACAAGAGCTTGTAAGAAAACAAATAATGACACATTTATTTTTCTAAAAGGCTCAGACTAGTGGGCAAAATCCAGCCGAATTATCTTGTAATCCACACTATCGGCATCTGCCAGACTTATGGAATCTGGCGCACGAATGATGACGTTCTTTTCCTGTTGTTCATACAGGCGTCCATGTGGCAATAGGGGCACCGAGAAAGTTTTATTGCCGGCCACACGTGATTTGACCATGATTTCAATCCAGATCTGGGTGATTTCGAGCTCGGTGAGATTGAGACAACTTACGTTAAGCTCGCGCAAGTGCAACTGGGGGTCTATTACAAGCTTGACGATCTTATTCACAGCGCGGTCGAAAATTTGATCCCAGATCATTTTGTATGGAGAGTCAATTTCGAAGCGATTGAGAAACTGCTGATGCAGTTCTATAAATTCTGCGAAAAACTCGCGGTTTTCCATGACCAGAGCCACCGGAATCAGCCAACCTGGTTTGTGGGTGCGATAAAATGCAGACAGAGCCGCAGAGAGAACCTGCGGTTCGCGATCTGGGGATGCCGCTTTTTCCATCAGCGATTCGATGCTGTTGGTTTCTTGTGTAATTGATAATGAGGTTGAGGCCAGGTTTGATGGCGGTTTTATACGCATCGCCAGATTAACCCATTCACGCAGAGATACTGGCGAGACCGAGTCGAGCACCATAAACTCAAAATAACCGGGCCCGTTGGTGCAAAAAATCCTGCCAATATAGCCTTTGCCGCCAGAAACTGGAAAGATGAAACCACGGTGATGTATGTCCCATCGCGCTTCGAATATTCTGCCGGTAATTCCTTCGGATGCGAAGAACTGAGCTTTGAAAATCAGGTAAATCGGGTGCCATGTCGCTCTAAGAGTTGTCTGCAGAAATTCTAGCATTGACGAAGGCATAAACCAGCGTGCAAAACCGGTTTTGGTATACTGGATCGTTCGTGTCTGATTTTGCGCCAGAATAGTAATCTGTCTGGCTTCACGCCGGGCTGAAGGCTTGAAGTCAACTCGATCCCGACTGATTTTTGTTGGCGTAAAAGCTTCTGGGATTTTAAACTCAGTATTGGCAATAACGACCTTGTAAGTTGCGCCTACTTCACCTGTGCTGACAAGGTTTATTTCTTCAGGGGCCTTAAGAAAAACCTCTTCAGGTAATTTGAGGGTTTGGGTGTAGTGGTCGCGAGCCACCATTGGCAATACCAGAAACAGCATGAATGGGACAAAAGAAGCAACAGCGATAATTATCGCTTTTTGCACAGGCGAAAAGGTCTCTTTTTCTTCTGCCTGCCAGGCTTTTTTCTTTTTGGGTTTTTCGTCGACGCTAGCCAAGGTTATAGCCCATCAGTTTCTTCTGGTTTTTCCTGCATGTCTTCGAGTGCAGCGTTAACATCATCAATTATTGGGCTGGCAGGAAATTTCTGCTGTATTGTGTGATAAACCTCAATAGATTCTTCAACACGATTCAAGGCAGTTAAAACTTCGGCGCGAATAAACAGCATGCGATCAAGCAGTGGGCCGTCTGCGTTGCCCATTGGGTTTTTCTGGAGAAGCTCAAGGGCGGTTTCCCATCGATCACAATTGATGTGATTGTTGACTTCAATATAAAATGAAAGCGCCTCAGGATGTTCGAGGTTTTGCGAAATCAGTTCTGCCTCGCGCTGCGCATCATTGGTGAATGGATTCTGGCTGAATTCGAGCACTATTTTCTGATACAGTTCAAGGGCACTTTTGAAGTCCTTGAGATACTTGTGCGATTCTGCAAGGTAGAAAAGACTTTCGATAAAGGCTCGCGAAGAAATCTCGCCGGTGGAAGATGAGATCGCCTGATTGTAATAGTCGAGAGCTTCGAGATATTGCCCGCTATGAAATGCCTGGGCCCCGCGATTCATAAGAATGTTAAAATGGTTTCCCTCGGTAAAGCCCTGTTGAGCCAAAACCAGGTGATCTTTCTGGAGTTGGTAAAACTCAAGCCGATACAGCTCAGGGGGCCCAAAATCGTGGTAGGCAACCAGATGTCTGGTGCAAACTGCCGGCTGGTTGCCATGGGTCGACACAAAGACTTCACGGCAGATCAGCGGATTGTTCTCGTTTTCGTTTTCAGGAAAGATCTTTTTGAAATCAGTATCTGTACGGTAAATATGCATTATTACGTCGATACCATCAGGGTGTCGCAACAGGGCGATCAATTCAGGGCTGCCGTCAGCATCGAGATCATGTTTAATCAAGTCGGTCGGCAGCAGGCCATTGTAAGAATCAATTACCTGGCGCATTCCACCCGGTTTCTTCAGTAAAAGCTGGGTCGTTTCGATCTGGTCGCCAGAGGTTCTTTCAAGCAGTATTTCACCGAGTCCATCAAGCTCAACGCTGAGAGAAAGTCCCTCTTCCTGGGCGATGGCTGCAAATGTCAGCATTAGCAGCAGCAATACCGAAAAGGTTACAGCTCTTACCTGCATGCGCTCTCCTGCTTTGCATAAAAGGTCTCAACCTGTTTGACCATAAGCCTGATTGCTTCTTCTGCCAGTTCATCTACTTTTGCCGCGCGGCTGCAGCCTGAGGCCGGGACATGCCCACCACCACCCATCGCTACCGCGACTTCCTTCACATCAATGCCGCCTCGAGATCTGAACTCACAAAAGCTCATTCCGTCTTCGCGCTCAAAGATCGTGACGCTGGCAAAAGTTTCACTCATCGACAGCAGCAGATTGAACAGGCCACTGGCAAAGACATTGCCAAACGAGGCGTTGAGTTTTTTGAGGTCACTCTGGTGAATTATCAGCGTAGCCAGGCGATTCTGGCACTCAAGACGGAAGTTGCTGAGTCCGAAGCCCTGCACTCGCAGGTCAGCCTCACAACGGCCCGAATTGAGCATATTCAGAATAGGCGAAGTATCGACCCCAGTTTGCAGAATTTTTGCGGCAGCCAGGTGCGCCGTGTGGCGCAGCCCCTCGTTCTGAAAGGAACGAGAGTCGGTTACCAGTCCCAGCATCAGACTGAGTGCCACTTCGCTGTCGAATGGCAGTGCGGCATGGTTGATAAGCGCTGCAATTATTTCGCAGGTCGATGAGGCACCGGTGTCAACATAGTTGATGTCGCCAAACATTGTGTTGCTGGCGTGGTGGTCGATGTTGATCAAGCATGTTTTCTGGCGATCGCGGTTAAAGGTGAATCCCGTGCGGGTTTCGTCGCCAGAATCAAGAATAATGATCAGATCATGGTTGGACTCGATGACTGGCTGTCGCATCACCTCAATCGCTGGAAAAACAAAGGCAAAACGCTCTGGCACTCCGTCAAGAAGTGCGGCGTCAACCTGTTTGCCTGCTTTCTGTAATGATTTGACCAGGCCGGAGACCGAACCGGTCGCATCGCCGTCGGGGCGCAGGTGTGCGGCTACAAGAATTCGCTGACTGTTTCCAATCAGCGTGATTATTTCAGAAGCTATGGGTAACAAATTAGTCGGAAGCATGTTTTAATATCGCATCGATGTCTCGAGCCATTTGTTCGCAGTATTTTTCTGCCGGGCCCATTTCGATGGTCGCCTTTTCAAGATAGTCTGCCATCAGGTCGCGGACTTCGAACCAGACGCTCAGACGTGGCTCAAAATGGCAATAATCGAGCTGAACGTATGGCGCTGCCATGTTGGGGTCTTTTTTGAGTGCATCTTGCATTATAGAGCTTTGTAATGAGGACTTTCGAACTGGCAGATAGGTGGTTCTTATACTCCATTCGGCACCAATTTCGGTCGAAGTAAACCATTTGACGAAGTCCCAGGCGCCAGCAATTTTTTTTGGGTCACCATTATTGAATATATTGATGTTGCTGCCCGACAGAATAACACCGCGATTTATTTCGCTTTCTTCAATAGTAAGTTCAGCGTTTGGGTTTATAATGTAGCCAGGCAGAGGGGCTACGCCAAAATTGAAATTAATGCTGTCTTCCATGTACACCTTACTGACGATGCTGCTTTCAATTATGGCTGCCTTGCCAGCGATAAAGTCATTTTGATGGTCAAAACCCTGACCTTCTTTGGCAATACCTTCCTTGAGCATATTCTGTAGATAAGCCATGGCGTTAATCGCTGTCTGATCGCCAAACTGTGATTTGTGGCCGTCATCACTGATGATTTTGCCGCCATATTGCAGAACACGGTTTAAAAAAGACCAGACGTTGGCCTTGCTGCATCCATAGCCATACACCGAGCGGTCGGCACCAGGTGTCTGCTTGTGATAGTCGGTGATTATGCGGCAGTATTTGACCATCTCTTCAAGTGTGCGTGGTGGCTGCTCAGGGTCGATGCCTACTTTCACAAACAGGTCTTTGTTGTAATAAAGCACCGGCACGCTCTTGTTGAACGGGAAAGAATAGAGTTTGCCATCGAATGTGTTGTTATCAAGCAGAACCGGTATGATATCGGCTTTGATATCTTCTGTTTCTGAGGCAATTAGATCATCGAGACAGACGATCTTGTGATGCTTAATGAATTTTTTGGTGAGTGTTTCATAATTCTGCGAGATGTCTGGAGCTTCTCCAGCCACCAGAGATGCTAGAACCTTTTTGGCCAGCGTATCGTAGCTGCCCATGCTGATGCTTTTGATGTAATAGTTATTCTGGCTTTTGTTGTAGCGATTTACCAGGTCGTTCATGACGATGCCCAAAGGTCCACCCATGGCGTGCCAGAAGACTACCTGAGTTTTGCCTTCAGCGTCGACTTCATTTTTGACCAGGCCGGCACTTGCCTTGTCATCCTGGCGAATGGCAAACACTATGATCAGCCAACAGGCGAATACTGCAATTAAAAAGTTTCGCATATTTACTCCTTCATACCCGTGGTGGCCTGTGATTCAACAAACTGTTTCTGCGCCAGGAAATACATGATTACCAACGGCAGAATAGTCATGGTTGATGCGGCCATCAGCGGACCCCAACGTGTGCCAGCTTCGCTGGAAAAGTAGCTCAGTCCTACCTGAATCACGCGCAGATTGGTATCGTTAGTTACAATAAGGGGCCAGATGAAGCTGTTCCAGTTGGCAAGAAAGGAGAAAATGCCAAGAGTAACCATTGGTGGCTTGCTCAGCGGCAGAAGGATCTTGTAGTAAAATTGAAAGCGACTGCAACCGTCGATAGTAGCGGCCTCATACAGGTCTTTGGGCAGCTGCTTGAAGAACTGCCGCAGAAAGAATACTGAATAGGCCGAGGCCAGCCACGGCACTATAAGTGACATGTAGGTGTTGATCCAGCCTAGTTTTGACAGAAAGATATAGTTTGGAATCAATAATGCCTGCTGTGGCAGCATCATGGTGCCCAACATCAGCATGAACAAAGTATCCTTTAACGGAAAGTTGAAAAAAGCAAAGGCATAAGCCGCCAACGACGCAAAAAACAGTGAAACCGCAGTAACCGTTATGGTTACAAACAATGTGTTCAGGAAAAAACGATAAAAAGGCTGGGCTCTCCAGGCATAGAGGTAGTTGTCATACCATTTGAAGGGCTCGCGTATTTTTTTGTCGCGTTCTCCAGTTGGTTTCTCCTGTTCAAGAGCCCACAGCCGCTCACGCTCAGTTCGGCGGTCAATGCGACTTTGGTCTTCTTCGTTATTGAGAAAGCCTGGCCGGACCAAGTCTGGTAGCAGGACGATGCTTTTGCTGGTGTTAAGAATTTCGTCGTCACCCTTAAAAGATGTGGTTATCATCCAGACAAAGGGGAAAAGCATGAAGATGCTGCCGATGATCAGCAGCGTGTGAATTGCAATATGAGCGGGGTTTTTTACTTTAATCATGGTTTTATGGCTTCCCCATTATGAGTAGTGCACTTTCTTTTCAAGGTATAGCTTGTTGAAAAGAGTGCAGGCAAAGATGATCACAAACAAAACAAAGGCCATCGAGAGTGCATAGCCAAACTCAAACTGTTCAAAAGCTTTGCGATACAGATAGTAGACGACGACCATGGTGCTCTTGAGTGGTCCGCCGCGGGGGGTCATCATGTAAACCTGTGAGAATACCTGAAACGAGCCAATGGTCGTGATAGTAAAGATGAAAAATGTTGTCGGAGACAGCAGTGGCCAGGTGATGTGTCTGAATTGCTGCCAGCGGCTCGCGCCGTCAATTCGTGCAGCCTCATAGAGATGCTTTGGTATGTTCTGCAGGCCGGCCAGAAAGATGATTACGTTATAACCGAGTCCCTTCCATACGCTCATGAAGATAATACACGGCATGGCCCAGAACGGATCCTGCAGCCAGGTTTGTGGATCGATGCTGAATATAGCGAGAATTTTGTTGAGCAGTCCAAAATCGGGGTGGTAAATAAAATTCCAGACAATGGCTACGGCGTTTATAGATGTTATGACCGGAATGAAATAGATAGTGCGATACAGGCCCATCGCCGAGATCGGGTTGTTCAGAAGCAGCGCAATGACAAGCGAGCTGATGATCGACAGAGGAAGGCTCAAAATCGCATAATAAAGGGTGTTCCACAGTGATTTGTAAAACATCGGGTCGTCAAACAGCCGCATGTAATTGCCTGCACCGATAAACTCCGGTTGGCCAATCAGATCCCATTCGTAAAAACTTACCGCCAGTGAGTAAAAAATGGGCATTACATGAAAAATGAGTAGAATGGTTACTACCGGCATCAGATACAGGTAAGCTGCCCAGTCTTTGTTGCGTATATTTGCCATTGCTCTTCGTTTCCCCGAATAGTAGTTTAAAGACGGGCGCCGCTTATTTTTGCAATAAGTGGCGCCCATAGTTTGGTCTTATTTTCTGGTGTTCCGGTTACCTGAATTTTTTGCCAGATGGCTCAACAGGTTGTTCCATAGCTGAGGTGTTTCGTGTTTGAAGGGTGATGGGCCTGGCAGCGAAGCGTTGATGTCGCTGTCAGGATACTGATAGTCAGTGAAGTTACAGGTGCCAATCAGCACCAGATTGCCATTCACTACTTTTTCCATGGCCATTATCGGTATTCTAATGCCTTTGGGGTATATTACCGCTGGTATTCGTGTGTCGCCATCCTTGTTAAAACTGACATCGTTGGCGCTTACCAGAATTTCAACACCGGCTTCTTCTGTGAGAGGTTCTTTGTTGCGGTTAATCAGTGAACAGGTGCCCCATGTTATAGCAGTTGTAACGCCTGCAGTCACCGGGTGCTCTTTTTTGATGCCGCGTGAGAGAACGCCCCAGGGTTTGTTGGTCTTGTTCTTCTCGTCCCATACCTGATCGTCGTTAAAGCGCATTACTGCGCCCATTTTCTCAAGAATAGAGTTGAGTGTGGTGGTACCGCGCAGCTTTGATGAATCCCAGGCCGCGCCCATTATCACATTACCACCAGCCAGGAACCAGTCGGCGATAGCCTGAGCCTCGGTGTCAATATATCTGAACGACGGGTCAGGGATGATAAGTGTTGCAAAGTTCTTAAGCATTTCAGGCTTGATCAGATTGAGTGTGAAATAGACCTTCAGACCATTGCGCTTCATGTGTTTTTCAAAGGTCTTCATCTTGTCAGAAGAGGCGTTGCCGTGAGCGGCATCGATTAGAATGTTGATCGATTTCTCTTCGCTTTTTGCTTCGTTAAACATCGCCACTGGTCGTGATGGAACGCGCTTGGCGGGAACTTTACCGGTGGTCCAGGTCATGGCGTTGTAGGCCAGTTGTGGGTGCGAATACATGAAGGAGTCGTAACTGTCGTGCAGTTTGTTGGCGCCACCGCTGCCAGTGCCGTCATCGAAAGGTGAACTGTCGCCGATAGCAACTACTCGCCCGGTGCCGTATTCGGCTGCGACAATGTATGGGGCTTTGGCGATGCGACTGTCGATAAGTCCGGTGGCCTTTGCTTCTTCGGCTGCTACCAGTTCAAAAGTCGAACCGGCCCAGACTCCTACTGCACGAACGCCGAACATGGCGGGATGGCTGTTGTTAATAGTTCCTGAGATCGGGGCTTCATAGATGCTGTTGCCCATGAATTTAAAACCAAATTTGGGGGTGAAGGTATTGAAAACTTTTACGGCATCCCAGCCGTTGCCGTTGCGGTCTGCGTTCCCATGGTCGCCGACGATGAAAAGGCCGCCGCCGTTGTAGACAAATTCAACAACTGCCTTTTGTTCAGCAGCAGTATATGGATTGTTGGGTTCGGCTAGAATTACAGCTGCATAGTTCCCAAGCAGCTCAGCACTGATCTCACCGTTGTTGTCGGCTACTTTGCTGAGGCTGGTAATCGTGAAACCATTCTCTTTTAGCATGTCGGCCATTTCAGAGTAGGCGCCTTCTGGAATCCAGTCTGCGTTTCCGGCGGTCTGAGCGTGCGTGTCGTCGTAAAGCACCTCTGCGGCATAACCTGCTGAACAGATCGTCACCAGCAAACAGGCCATCACCAAAAAACTGAATTTCTTCATTCGCCTTCCCCCTTGCTTTTTTGAGTCTAGACAGTATAAGGAAAAACACAAAAAGAGGCAAGTTTATTGCGAAAAGTCAGTGAGAGCAGGCGAGAGTCAGTTGTTGCCGTTACCAAGACCATCAACTATTTTGCGCAGACTACCCGACCAGAGATTGAGCGGGCCACTGAAATTGGCAAGCAGGAACATGCGACTGGTCTTGCTGTTGAACCTGATGAGTCGCAGATTGTACTCTTCGAGAAACTTAAGCAACAGTGCCATTTTGTTCGTTGGAATGCCGCTTAATACGGATACATTATGTTCAGGAAAGGGGTAGGGTGCTGCTCTGTGATTGTACACATTCGACTGCTGGCTCACTTCTTCAGGGCGTCGCAAACCAATAAACCAGATGTTTTCAAACTTGTCGGTAAACAGATTGTTACTGTGATTGAAACCGGCATCGTAGATGTTCTTAAGCTTGCTGTCGAGATTGCGAAAGACATATAAATACTGCATTGGCAGTGTCGATGGCGAGCTGATTACCGAAGATGAGTCGCGTTCGGCAGCAGTCGCCGGTCCGGCGGTTAGATTAGCTTTAAAGGCTGAGCTCAAATCCCAGAATGGAGTGTTGAGCTTTTTGCTTATCAACCGACCTTCGAGATAGAGTACCCGGTCGTTGGTCCAGAAAGATACCAGTTTTATGGTATTGCGCGATTCGACACGTTGAGCGTGGTCTTCACTTACCGAAAAATCTGGTCGAATTCGATATCTGTGCAACACCGACTTGCGATAATCGAGGTCGTCGAAAATGTAGCGCTGTCTGGCCTGGCCAATGACTTCCACCAGAGCGAACGAGTTGCTGTCGTCAGACCAGATGAGCTCACCGATCTCATTTGGCACCCTGACGATATTGGTTACTACCTTGCCGGCCTCAAGGTCAATCAGATGCACAGATCTGGCAGAAGTCAACATAACGCGTCTGCTGTCTGGAGACCAACAGGTGTAAGGATTGAGAAAGTTGGATATTTCAGTCAGCTTCTCTTTGCCGAGGTCAAGCATAGAACCGGCAGCGGCGTCATAAAGGAAAAAGCTGCGCTCCTGATTGGAATTGTTCAGAACCATCCCTGTTAACAGCGGTTTTTTGGGCGCCCATTGCATTGAAAGTAAAATGAGATTGTCGTCAGAGAAAAGCCGTTGGCCCTCGCTGGCGGTGATGGCCATTACCATAGGCTTCATTCCATCGGTAAAGGCGATATATTTGCCGTCGCCAGAAGCTGCAAGATCCGCATACCAGACGTTGGACTGTTTAAGAAGCAGATCAGCTTTGCAGACATCATTGACGTCGGTCATCAGAAAAAGTCTGTTGCTGCGTCTGAATGGACGTGCGGTAACTACCTGATGGTCGTCAATTACGCAAAAATCTGTGTCGGGTTCCAGGCTTTTTTGAAAACATGAGTGATTTATCAGCTCGGTGCGCATCGCCACTTTGCTGGTCTGGCGCAATAGTTGATCGGGAATGGTAAAAAGCGAATCCGCGCTTTCAAGCAGATAATTTGCATCAGTGCCGCTGCGTTCTTTTAAAAACTGGTTGACCTGGCTTAAAAATGTGTTCAAGCCTATTTCGCGTAACCTGATAAATTTTGCATCATCCGTCCAGTTTTCGATGGACTGCTCGGGTGCGTAAAGAAGCCTTAAAGAAGTTCCGGTCGCTATTTTCTGCAGGTGGTTGAGATATTGCAGATAATTCTCAAACAGGTTTACCATCAGATTTAAGCGGGGAACCTCAATATTAGCCGGGTTGGCTGAATTAATGCTAGACCGCAGCGGGGGCTGGAAAACCAGCTCGATGCCAGGTGTTCTGAAACTGACTGTCTGTTCGCCTTCCTGTGCTGAAACAGGAACTAGCAGGACAGTCAGCAGAATTATCAGAACGAGAAAAATCTTAAAAGGCAGAGTTTTGCTGGAATTTTGCAGGTGGTTCATTATTTAGTTTCCTTTTTTAGATGGCTCTAATGGCCTTTGGCCATTAGAGCCATGTATCCCGTAGTCTTTACCGGGGCTAGTTTGCAGGCTGATAAATATCTCCTCAATCAGGCCGTCCACCAGTTTTTCCATGGGAAGGCTTCTGACAACTTTGCCGTGTTTGAAGATCAGGCCACTATCTTTGCCGCCGGCGATACCAAAATCTGCCTGTTCCGCTTCTCCTGGGCCGTTAACCGCGCAGCCCATTACTGCAACCTGAAATGTTTCCTTGATCCCGGCCAGTCGTTGCTGCACCTGGCGCGCAATTTCCTGTAATGGTATCTGGCAGCGCCCACAGGTCGGGCACGAAACAATAATTGGCCCGCAGTCACGCAGTCCGGCTGCCTGCAGAATCTTGTAGCCGGTAACTATTTCCAGGGTTGATTCGCTGGTAAGAGACACTCTTATGGTATCGCCAATACCCTGCAACAACAGACTGCCAATTCCCATCGCAGATCTGATTATACCGTCTTCTGGCAGTCCTGATTCTGTGACGCCGAGATGCAGCGGGTAGTCGCATGAACTGGCGGTAATCTTTACTGCTTCACACATGGTGTGCAGATCAAATGCCTTGACGGCAATTTTAATGAGCTCAAATCCATATTTTTCCAGGCGCTTTACCTCATTCAGTGCGGATTCAGCCAACCCGGCAGCAGTTACGCCACCATATTTCAGTTTAATAGCCGGGTCAAGAGAACCGGCGTTGACACCGACTCTTATCGGTATCTGCCAGTCTGAAGCTGCGGCAACCACCTCTCGCACTTTTTCCTCAGTGCGGATATTGCCGGGGTTGAGTCGCAGTCCATGCACGCCATTTCTTATGGCATCAAGTGCAAGCTGATGATCAAAATGAATGTCAGCGATAATCGGGATCGGCGAGGCAGCGCAGATCTCTTTGAGCGCTTTGGCCGCCGCGGCATCGGGCACTGCCAGTCTTATGATGTCGCAACCAGCGAGCTTGAGGTGATTGATTTCGCTGAGCGTGGCAGTTATGTCGCGCGTATCAGTTTTGGTCATGGTCTGCACGCTGATCGGGGCATTGCCGCCGACTGCGACTCTTCCTACCATTATCTGTCTGCTTTTGCGTCTGCCGGTAAATTTTTGATTCATATCTGACCTGCCATTAAAAATGTGATGTCATCAGTAAAATTCTGGTGGGTTAATGTTTTGATTGAATTAATAATTTTTTGGTGAAGCTGTTCTATGGCGTTGCTGCCTGTGCTTTGAAGAAACTCTTCGAGTGTCTGACCGTGCAATTGCTTAAAGGCCTTGTAAATGCCATTCGTCGAGCAGAAAAGCAGTTCATTGTCGGCAAGTTCGAACGAACAGAACTGAGGTCTGATCTCTTCGTGATATCCAACCGGCTGTGACTGATCATCGAATAATCGGCGGATACCTGCCGCAGAAATAACCAGAGGAGAAGGGTTGCCGACGTTGGCTATCTCAATCTTACGTTGATTTACTTTTATAATGGTTGCTGCCGAGCAAAGCTGCTGTGAAAAACATCGTAAAACCCGATTTGCATGGTGCAACTGTGACTGCATATCGCTAAAACACCTTAGTACAGCGAACATGATGTTTAAAGTGAGAACCGCCTGTATTCCGTGATGAAATGCGTCGTAAATGCCAATGAAGCTGTTGTCCTGATTCTGGCAGATGTCAATCATGTCACCCTTTATTTCGGTAGACAATGAAGCGAAACTTGCTATTGGCATGCCGGAAAAACTGCTGATACTGCCTGAAGCTGATATTGCCTGCAGCATTTTTCGTGCCCAGTCGATTTCCTGGCTGATTTTTTCCTGGTTAATAAGACGGTCTATCATGCTCAGGTTTGCCAATAGGTGCGGAACTTCATTTACCAGTCCCAGCAGCAGATTTATTTCTGTCGTCGTATAGGGCACTCTGGTGTTTTTTGCACTTAACAGCAAAAAGCCATATTGGCGCTCATTGTCGGCAAAATTAAACAGGTGGCGGACGTCGCAGTCTTTCAACTCGCGGGCAGCCGTGGCAAGGTCGTTGCTGTTGCTGTTGATATAATACTGAATTATACTGTCGATATCATTAATATCTGGTGGCAGTTTTGAGAATTCTTCTCGTATTGTGCAGTTTTGCAGTTCTGCCGGTACAACTAGTTGTGGCTGTCCAGCAAGCTGCAGTCTGGCACCCGAAAAATCAAGCACCAGCCCCAGTTCACTCAGAAACCTTTCAAAAAGCTTTTTTTCGTCCGGCATTTTACGTAGCTCGCCAAGTATTGTCTGCATGACAGTTGCCGAGTCAAAGGTCTGGCGTCCGAAGAATTTGTCGACCAGTTGTATCAACAGCTCTTTTACCGGCGAAAAAATTCCGGCAATGATAAGAATGGCGATTATCTTGCTCCAGAGATCTGAAAAATTCAGAATGTTCTGCATCAACTCCTGAAAAAGCTCCATTATGCCGGCCATGATTGCGGTGAGCAGTGTGTAAACAAGACCGGTTGAAAAGATCAGGTCGATTTCCATCAGATTGTATCTGAGCATCGTATAGCCGAGAATTATACTCATTATTATGCTCAAAACCGGGAAAAGCCCGAAGGAATACATGGTGGTTCCGCCAATGAACCATTTGCTGAAGGCAATAACGATCGAACCTGCGGCAACTGGCAGCAGCATTGCGGCAAAAGTGTAGCGCAGACGACGAAGCTGGATTGTAGTATCGGCTTTTTTGCGACTGCTTGAAAGCGTTGACAGCGATAAAAACAGATACCCGATCACTACGCCCTTAACGACAAACTCAAAACGCCCAAGATCGATTGAAAAACCAGCGGCAATAGGTTCAAAACCGCTGATTAGACGCCCGGTCCACAAGAAAAACAGCAGAGCAGCCGCCGGTAGAAAAAACACGGCAAGATATGTGCGGTTCTTTATTATGCTGGCATCTGGCTGATTTTCTGGATAAATTGCCGTAAATATGCAAAAAACATAGGCAAGCAGAATGGCCGGTGTAAAAAGCAGCTTTATGCCGGTTAAGCTGACGCCGCCGTATAGAAGATATAGTTCGGCGCCGCTCCAAAAGCAGAATAGAAGGAGTTGCAGGCTGAATAAACGGTTTTGTGTGCGACCGGGATCTTTGAGCATTACCACCATTGCAAGTGTTGCCTGAACAATGATTGCGCAAATGCCTAGAAATGCAGGAAAAGTCATTATCTGGATTTCCAGTTTGGCTGCCTGATTCTGGATGAAGCAGGTCTGAGGTTGACGCTTGTTATCACAGCTGCAGATTCTCGTTGCTGGCTGAAATCAAGTTTTAATTTTATCAGACTGATACGCTGTCGTTGCCCTGAATCGTTTGAGATCATATCGAATGGATAAAAAGACCAGCCAACCGGGCTGGCCGTGTCTCTATCTTCAAAAAAAGGCTGAAAAATTCCTTCGCCAATTTTGTCGAGCGCAAGCATCTTAATCGGATTCTCGCGATTTTCTGTGCGCCAGAGAATATGTTGTTTTTGGCCGCGCTCGACTTCATAAGAAATGGTTACCAGAGCATCTTCACCGGGATCTGGTTTTTCGATTGAGTATTTGTAACAACGCATTTTTATCAAATCTGGTTTAATGTCGAGAATCTCTTTACTATTGCGCAAATCGCTGGCTATTCTCTCCATCTTGTTTCTGATCTCTGAGTTGATTATAAGCTGAGAAGTACCCTTCTGCACTGTTGACATTCCAGTCGATTGCATTAGGTAAAGAACGCCGCCAACCAGCACAGTAAGAGACATGGACAGAAGAACTTCGACCAGCGTGAAGCCTTTTTGCGAAGTTTGTTTGATCATTTATGCTGTCCTATCAGAGTTATCAGTTCAGCTATTTTTTTGTTTTCCTTGTCAAAAATCAGAACGCTGACTTTTTTAGTTTTTGAAGGTTGTGCTGATTCGTTAATGCTCTCGACCCTGACTATGCGCCGGTAATTCAGATAGTCTGGAGGGTATGTTTGTAGTTTGCGCAGATAGGTTTTTGGATACATTGTCTTGAGACGGTTCCAGGTCGACAGCAGGTTGCTGTCTTTCAAGGACTCATCTGCAAATACGTCAGAAAAGTATTGTTCAAAAGAGGCATCATTAAAATACGGCTCGTCAAGGCCTGGGCGATCCTGGTAAACCTCGCGAAAATTGTCGTAGTCTGATTTTATCAGTTCAAACGGCAGACTTTTGATCTCTTCGATCTTTTCGCGAGCGAGGTTGTAGGCAAGAACATGTTCTGCATTATCCTGACTGCCGCGTACCCCAAAGATGAACATATTTGTGAACGGCAGAGCGAGAAATCCGACCAGCGACAAAACTATGAGTATCTCGACCAGTGTGAAGCCAGTCTGAAAGAGATGCCTGTTCTGGATGCTTTTTGCCGGTGTTTGCATTACATTGCCTCCGGCGCTATTCTGACCTGGTTGCGACCCTTTTCCTTGGCAACATACATTGCTTTATCAGACTCTTCGATGAGTTCTTCAAGGCTTATGTCGCGCATATGAAGAGAGCTGACGCCTAACGAGGCCGTAACCTTCATTGAATCGTTTTTAAAAGTGTATTCAGCGCCTTCGATTGCTTTTCGCATACGCTCAGCAACTACAAAAGCTTCTTTAATGTTGGTCTGTGGCAAAATGACTGCCATTTCTTCGCCACCGTAGCGACCTGGGGTGTCGACTGATCTTATGCTTTCCATGATTCGTTGCGCAGTTTCGCGCAATACGTAGTCACCGGCCTGGTGTCCGAAAGTGTCGTTAAACTTTTTGAAAAGATCTATGTCCAAAAGGATAACGCTGACGTCGAGCTGATAGCGCTTGGAACGGTTAATCTCTTTGTCGAGCGTGGCAAGAAAAAAGCGCCTGAGATAAAGTTTGGTAAGGCCGTCGGTTATTGCCTGCTCGAACAGACGCTGTTTTTCGATGATCAGCGACAAATGATGCCGAAGTGTTTCAATAAAGCTCTTTTCGTCATCAGAAAGATGCAGCTTATCTTTGCCACGTTCTTCTGGGAAAACCAGATAGACCGCACCGAATTTTTTTTCTTCGAAAAACAGCGGCACACCGAGAACGAAGCGATCGAGCTTTTCGCTGAACTCTGCAACTGACTGGTAAGTGCGCAGAGCACTTTTAACGCAGCTTCTGATTGCTTCACTTTCATCGTCAGGAAGATGTTCTGCGAGATAAATACTGTCAATGCCTTCTCCTTCGTTAAACCATGCGGTTCCAGAGGTGTCGGCATTCAGGTGTTTCTGCAGGTTGCCGGCGGCGAGGTCGAATACCTCTCGCTGGCTGTGAGTTGTAGATGCTTTCTGGGTAAGGTTGTAGAGCACGGTTAGCTCGGTGAGCCTGTTGCGCAGGCGCCTGGTCATAGCGTTGAACGTTATTGCTAATTCCCCGAGTTCGTCGCGTGCGAACATCGGTAGCTCAAGATCGAGGTTGCCGCTAATAATGCTTTTTGCGCCCGATGACAAAACCGAAACCGGTGTCAGAAACTCACGAATCAGGATGGCGATAAGGAATGTCGATGCCGAAAGGCTGAAGAAGATACCGAGCAGTACCAGTAAATAAGTCATGTCAATGACATCGGTAATTTTATGCCAGCTGAATCTGGCACCGATAAGAAAATCACTGGTGTTTACGCCGCGCCCGATCGCTACCAGCAGTCGATCGTTTTCGTCATCGACTTGGTCGGTTTCGATGACATTCGAAATTCTTGTTGTAGCCAGCATGGGCAGAAGATTGGCTTTGAATGTTGAGGAAAGGCGAGGCATGGCGTCTGATATATCATCTTCTTTGAGTATGATGATTTCACGATCAGGGCCAAGCCGGTACTGCTGGGTAACGACCTGTCTGAGATAGTTGCGATCAAGCTCGGTTTTGTCGATGGTGGCGACTATTGCATATCGCTCTCCGCTCTCGAGTGTCAGCACATCTGTGTAAACAAAGTTCTGTTTGTTGGTGCCAGGCCAGACGACCAGATGCATGTGCCCGGTCTTGTGCGCGATCAGGTCGAAAAGGCTATCTGTTGACGAAAACGTGTCGGTCGGTTGCAGATTGCCCTGGTCAGAACTGGTCGCAAGAATGCGCATGCCAAGACTTTTTATGAAAATACGGTTGCCGTTATCTGCTTTAATATTGTCAATATCAAACTCAATATTGCCATCAAGGCCGATCAGATAAAAGCTCTGCAGTTGATTGTTACGACTGAACTCGAAAAAAGTTTCGTGCAGTTTCTTTTTATCGAGTTGTTGCATTGTGTGCATGCTTTTAAGGGATTTAAGCCATTCGGTAGTTGCTCGATAATGGTCCTGTGCCGAACGATCGACTTTCTTAACCAACTCGATAAGCTGTGTTTCGGCCTCCTGACTCAGCAGTTTTTCCTGGCTGAGCGCAAACTGAACTCCCAGAAAAATCAATATGGAAATTGGCAATTGCATGCAGAGCAGAAAAAGGCCAGCCACTTTTTTTCGCAGAGATAGCCCGGTGGTCGATGCCAGCCTGTAAGAGTGATAAAAGAAGATAACGGCAATAAAGATCAGAATTAAACTGGCTGTTTTTGCATTTCCTTTTTGTGATTCAGTCGCCAGACGTTGTGATCGCGTTGAAAAAATCGAGAATATATTAACTGATGTGCTTTCTGCCATCGGCTGTACGAACAGCACCCAGTCATCGTAAAAAAGCGGGTTGTTGAGCCCATCATTAAACAGTGCAACGCCTTGTTTTGCCGCATTCAAAAGACCGGGATAAGACAATTCAATTTGTCCGGTTGTCTGATCAAAAAAACCATTGGCAATTTCAGGGGTCGCGCTTGGGTCTCTGAGCAGTATTTGAGCCAGTCCAAAGGTTACTGGCAAATCTTTTAACGGTATGAATGCCATGAATCCACCCTGATTGTTATCATGGTTGTTCATGAAATCCCAGTAGAAAAAAGTTTCCGAGGACGAAAGGTAGTTGCCAAACATCTTGTTCGGGCTGGTAAAAGCACTCGTGAATGAGAAAGCCCGACCAGTAAGTGGAAAGAGGCCTGTAAAAAAATCTGCATGACTTTGTTCAAACTGTTCAATCTGGCGAAGAGTCTGCAGGTTTGCTCCGGCAGAGAAATCATTGTGAGTGTTTAGCAGAATCTCGATCAGTTTGTTCGTCTGCTCCTTTGATAAGCCGCTGCTTTTGATCTGAGAAAGCTCTTCAAGCAGTTGCCCGCGGTTATCCCAGACGATAAGACTGGCATTTTCCGGTAGTTCAGCCAGAAGGCCTTCTTTTAGTCCGAGGTTTCTATCGGTTTCTGGATAATTGCGGCGAAAGCTGTCACGGTAACCCTGAAGTTGCTGCAAAAAAATCTGGCGGTTGGTTGCTTTACTGCCAAAAGATGTCAGCTCACGGTGAAAAATTTTGACAATAGATTCGCGGTTCCGGTTGAAGGTTTCGTCAAGGTAACGAATGTAGCAATCATAATATATTAGTATAGGCAGTGCCGCAAAGAATACAAAAAGCACCAGCCAGACTGTCGGCCGGTTCAATCGAGATTCAAAAGCCTTTTCGCTTTTAGCAGCTGTATTCATAATTTTGCTGGATTTTGAATGCTTTACATGATAAAGAATTAGTCAGGATAATTTATAACATCAGGAGGATGCAAATGTCTATTGGCAATAAAATCAAATTATTAGTTCTGCCAGCAGTCTTCCTTTTTGCTTCGGCAATGACTGCTTCAGCTCTGTCAATAAGGGTTGTTGAGGGTGGTGTACCCTATGTCGAACCACGGGAGTTGATCGAAGAAGGAATCAGGCAAGGCAACGTTGATTTGTTGCACCAGGCCTGGAGACATTATGAAGATTCTCTCGTCCTGTTCGAAGATGGCAAGGCCGTCGAAGATGAGGCCAAGACAGGCTATCTCGAACTGGGCAAGATCTATTTTCATCTGTCGCTGCTTGGCTATTCAACACAATCAGAATTCGATACCGCTGAATATTATGCCAGGCAGGCAGTTGCAAAGAATCCAGAAGATTCAGATGCTCATCGTGCCCTTGGTCTTGTTTTTGCAGGCCGGGGAGCTTTTCTTGATGCCTACGAAGAGCTGACTCTGGCACTTTATCTTAACCCGAGCAACGAGTTTTTAATCTACGATCTGGCTGCTCTGCATCTGGCTTTGCGCCAGCCAATAAAGACCATAGAATATCTCGAAGGTCACAATCACAAAAACGGCTGGCCTTATGTCATTCTGGCAATGGCCTGGACACAACAGGGCCAGCGTGGAAAAGCCATATTGAATTTGTTTAAAGCCCGCAAACTTGGCTTTTCCGGCTATTGGGTTGACACCATGCTGGCGCAGCTCTCAGAAGAACTTAAATTGCCGCTGAATCGCTGAAAAATTCAACAGCTTTTAAAGAGTTCTATAAACAATAAATATAATCAATAATACTCCGACCATAACCAGTATGGTGCTGAGCGGATTCATATTATAATGATATTTAAGGCGTTCGACCGGAGTGGGAGCATAATCAGTCCAGCGTAACAGCTCGCTGACGTGCTCTTTATATCTTTTGTTGTTTATGTATCTGCTCGTGGTTTTGGCCATGATTTGATGTTCGTGATACTGAAAATTTACGGTTTTTTCGCCTTCCAGAACGCCATGCAGATTACAATACCACTGAAAATCTTCGCGACTGTTACTCACAAGATTGTATTTGCAGTCAGGCGTTGGGCCAACCGGATCTGTTGGCAGATAGTCGAGATTCATCAGGCTGCTCTTTACCGTTTCATACCGAGCCCAAGGCGGCAGTTGATCCCCGGTGTCATTGACGAATTTCTGAGTAGCTTCGTTGAGCATTTTAATGTTCTGGCGACACTGGTTGGTGATCAGCTTGCCCGTGTCAGCAGCCATCACAGAAGAATTGCCGGGCGCGATCAGGAATCCCGCCAGCAGCATTACAGCGATCAGATAGTTTTTCAACATCGAGCTCCTGTTGTTAGATTTACAAATTAATAACACAATAAATCATTACAGCTTGATTTTACCAGCAAAAATTAGTAGAATCAGCAAATAGCGGCACCTATAGCTCAGGTGGATAGAGCACAGGATTCCTAATCCTGGGGCCCCAGGTTCGAGTCCTGGTAGGCGCGCTGAGCAAACGCTTTTCAGGAGCGAGTTTACAGGGTGGTCTAAAAAGGGTGCTAATGAAAGTGTAAAAAACAAAAAACCCGCCATTTCTGACGGGCTAAAGTGAGAGGATCTGACTAAAAACTAAATTTTCTGGCAATGATCGCCGCATTTATCGCAATCATTTATGCGCCATATCGAGCCGCCACAAAACGGGCAGCACTTAACGCCAGTTTCCGCGAGCTTGCGGCTTCTTCGGCGTATCATTTCTTCCTTGTCGCCCACGTACCAGCTGTGCGGCAATGATAATGTTGGCGAGCAATAGTTGTCTTTCGTACCGGTCGGCAATTTCGATAATTTTTTTGGTGATTTCGGCATCGGTGAACTCCCTTTCTAATGCTGGCTGTTCCATCGGCTTATATATTGCGGATAAACTGCCAGTCAAGGGCGACATAAACTCCGGCTGCGTTGCGGCCCCATCTATGACCGTGCTCGTTTGGCTTCAATGTTCTAACATCGGCGTGCAGGCCGGGGCGATTCCAGTAAGGGTAAACGCCAAGTCCGGTAAATAACCTGGTCTTTTCTGCTGCTAAGAACTGATCAACTACAGAGAGGCCAACAATCACGAAGTCTACAGCGTCGCCTCTTCCATGCGTTCCGGGATCACCTGGACGGTAGGCGTTGTTAATTATAATCTTGCGTCCTACTAATTTGCGCAAGACATCCATACTGTAAACCAAAAGTGGATTGATCTTGTCGGGATCGCCCCAGGCCTCCTCTTTTGAGAAATGATCTACTTTGCTCCAGTCGGTTGGCATGATATTTCCCCTTTCCCTTTATCCTTCAGATAAGCGCATTCTACTTTCTCTGGCGGCTGGCCGCCGTTTCTGGTTTCGTCTTGAAGCCAAAGGCCATTAACTTTGCTGATGCAGGGGCAGGCCGAAATAAGTTGCTCCAGCTTGCCGCCCTGCTTAACAAGCCGGGCATGATCGCTGAAATACTTATGCGCACGCAAAACGAACCAGACCGCCAGAACTACCAGGGCAATTATGCCGATCAGTTCGGGCGTCAGTTTGCTGAGCGCCCATTCCAGCGAAGTCTTTTCCAGAAAAGTAGCGAACATTCGAGAACCCCCAGGACATTATTTTAATTCAAAGCGCACAATGGTAATTAAAAGAGCAATTACAGAGCCGTATATGGCGCAAAGTTCCATGATAAATCTCCTATGTAGTGACTTTAATCCCGATACTCGGCAGGAAGCCGACAAGAAAATCTTCTAATTCGCACAATTTCTCGGTAGAAATGTGGTTGATCGCGTAGTAATCATCCCTGGTTGATACTTTTTCGAGAGCGTCTAGCATTGCGTTTCTGATTGCGTGTCTGGTCATTTTTTGCTGACTTCAAAAGCACAGTTCGGTGTGCCAGTGCGATACAAAGCGAACATTTCTTCCTCGGTCTTAACTTCAAGTTCCTGCTTCTGCCCCCAATGTAGGAGGTGATTGCCCTTGGAGTCTTTACCCATCCAGACAACCCAGTGCTGCATAAGTGTTCCTTTGATTTCAGAGTCCGGGCAATGAACCAGGATGCCGACTTTGCCAGGAACCATTTTGCCCTCTTGTAGCTCTCGAAAGTCTTCCAATTCCCGAACAGTCCAGCCCAAAGACCCGATAGCACGCTTAACATTCATGGGATTGCTGATCAGCGGCGATTCAAAGAACCATGGCAAATTCCAATGGAACAAGGCCCAAGCTGCGGCTTTGTATGTAATTTCAAGAAGCGTTGCAACCATGGCGTTGTGGCAGTCTCTTGCCTCGCGCATGGTAATTAGCTTTTCAACCTTCTGTTCTTCGGTTGCTGCTGGCGGGAAGCCAAGCATGAGCAGGATTAGTTTAAAGAATGTTTTCATATTTTATTCCTCATCCCATGGTTTAATTCTAAGCACATGCAACAACCCACGCCACACAAGCCATAAAAACCCAATAAGCACGGCGCCCCAGGGCGTTTTATCCGGCATTTTGATTGTCATCATTTGCTCCTATTATCGCAAATATTACCATTTAAGCTCCAAGCCTGATGCCCACTGTTTGCCGTCTGTGCCCGACCACCAAGTGAGATCCTCAGTGATCCGGCGAGCATACACGGGGAAGTCAAACCGCTGACCTCTTATTGCGCCGGGGTATTCTCGGTCAGCTCCGGCGTTGAAGGGTTCGCAGCAACGGCTTTACCTTTGGCATCCTTATAGAAGCCAATGACACTATTGATAGCCTCAAGGTAATCGCCGGCTTCAATGGCTTTCTTAAAGTCTGCCGTGAGCTCATTCAGGTAGGCCATCTTCTCGCTACCCACAAGCTTGAGAACCTTAGCTTCTACCAGCCAGTCTATAGCTTCAGAGTAGTGGTCAGAGGCCCACTGGATACGTGGTGCCCATGTGTCCCAAGCGTCAACCGCAGGGTTAGCCACGGCTCTACTAGTGACGAACTTAGAGGCAGCCCAGATGATTACACCTATGGCTGCGAGGATGTAGGGAAGATTGTCGATCAAAGGTTGAAAGTTCATGTGATGCTCCTTAGTTTAATGAGATTGTAACAACGGTGTCGGCGGTCAGCTCTTGGGCAACAAGAGCAGAAACGCGCAGAGCGAAAAGAAAGGTAAATAGTTTTTTCATAAGTAATCCTTTACTTAAGTTTAATCCAGGTGTTAGCAGCGGTGCCCGTGGCTGTCTGCATAAATGTAGCGTTGGTTCCAGCGGCTATAGAAACACTCTCGAAGGTTACTGTCGCTGTAGCAGCCCGGTTGTATATCGTCATCTCGTGGTTAAGAGGCCACGGCGATGCGGTAACGCTTGGGGTAACTGTGCAAGTTCCGCTAGGAGCTATCACCAAAGACGATGGGTTCTGCCAAGCACTGACTGTGTATGCAGTCGTAATCTCTGTGGGGTATAGTGACAGCTTTGGGTA
>JAHISQ010000140.1 GCA_018818125.1 Candidatus Rifleibacteriota bacterium | reverse complement strand
TGACCCATCATTGGGGCATGAACAAGCTGGTCGAAGACCGGGTTTGATATTGTCCTCTCAAAAATATCATCAAAAAGTAGGATTGGCCATAGTTTGTCCAATAACATCTAAGGCCAAAGGGTATCCTTTTGAAGTTCCGATTCCAGTGGGATTTAAGGTTAAAGGCGTTATTCTCTCAGATCAGCTAAAATGTATTGACCTGGCTGAACGAAACGTTGATTTGATTTTTAAAATTCCGGCAACCGTGGTTGAAGCGGTTCAAATCTTGGCTATTTCTATTCTGACAAAATAATAAAAAATTGAATACATATAGGGCCAAAATACACAACAAAAAGACAGCGTGACGCGAGCAAAAGATTATTCTTGGACTCAAGATCGTTTTGGTTGTATGGTTTGTTTTATATGGTGGAGATTTACTGTAATTGGTTGCGTAGCAATGAATGAGACTCTTAACCAGAGTGCCAAAACAGGAAATGAGTCGGTCGTTAGCCCAAAATACTAAGAGGTTGGAATGAAAAAATGCGTTTGTATTCTTTTTATCTTGGCAATATTGTGCCAACCAATCAGTTTAATTGCCGAGGACATTTTCCCTTGCAACACATATAACCCATTTCAGAACCTACGAAAAATGACAATTTTGATTAAGGTAGATGGGCTTGGAGATCGAAGCCAAGTTCAAAAGATTTCGGAATTTTTAAAGATTAAAACAAATGCACGTTTATATAAAGAAAGAATTAAGAGAATTCCTTTCAAAGAGTTGTTTTTAGATGGAAGAATGTACATTGGGCACTTCGAAGATACTGAAGGCAAAATGGAGATAAAGGCAACCTTTCTTCCAGAAAAAAATGGCAAGACTTCAGATGTGGTTTTTGAATTGAATGTTGCAAAGTTTTATTTAATTGAACCGGGTTGCTTTGGGTCATTTCCTTGTTTTTCATCAACAGCCATCCTTGAAGAACAAGATTTTGAATTTCCATTCCGAAATAGTATGGATTATTTGGGACCAGTTTTGGAGAAAACCCTGGATGACTTTTTTGGGCACATCCATAGAGTTGCTGATAGCAAAAGTTTCCTCCAAAATCACCTGTGACAGACCACTAGGTCATACGGGAATGAAGGCCATCCCGATCCTTGATGCGGCATGGATTTTTTCCAGAATCATGGATCCAGGCAAATTTCCGTCGGACACTACTTCTTATGCGTTTCGTGGTAGTCGTTGATCTGCTGATCGCATTCATCCCACGAAATGTGACCGGCCTTTGCCATTTTGCGAATTTGGTCTCGCACCGCCCCGCCTGTGCCGTGTTCGATTAAGTGATCTCTCATGCCCTCCATAGCGCGGAAATTGTCGGGTTCATACCTCAGAATCTGGCGATATCCGCTCTCAACGGTTGAAGGGATCGAGGATTCAGTCATTTTCCAGCCATCTTCGACTTTCTGGTAGGATAGCTCTTCCTCGGATAGCTCCTCCTTGGGTAGCTCTTCCTCGGATAGCTCTTCCTTGGGTAGCTCTTTTGTTGGTGGTGGTGACGGGTCTTTGCTGGAAAAAGAAGAGGGTAGGCCAGGATAAGATGAGTCGCCGGAACTTCGAGGCTGGGCAGGTTCTATGGGTGGTTGGTAGGCGATTTCGGGGAACATCTTCTCGAGTTTGCCGGCAAGGGTCGAATTCAGGATCCGAACAGCCTGGTAGGACCCCCGGGCTGCTTCCTTCCTTCCGGTCTTCCATTGGGAAATTGCCAGGAAGAATTGGGCACTTTCGTTCATTGGGTCTTCTTCGAGGACCTGGTTGAAGACCTCAATCGCTTTCCCATACTCTTTGATCTTGCCATACTTGATCCCCTTCTGCAGCAGTGATTCTCCTTCCGCGCAAAAGGAGTCCGCGCTGCCAAAAACCACAAGGAATAAGGAGAATATGGCAAAAATAAACATGCTTCGAGACTGCATTTCGAACCTCTCATTTTTCTAAAATACCATATCAAAGGAATTCGGAACCTTGATAGGAAGTTCAATTTTCGATCCAAGAATACCATCCGCCCATTTTTTGTGTCAAGACCACTTTTTCCCGACTTCTTTCTCAAATTTTGCGAGCCAATCGTTCGCTTTTTCAACTTCGGCTCACGACCTGCCAGAAATTCGGCACAAAATCGGCGCAACTTGATCGGACAGCGCCATTTTCAACAGTTTTTGGGAAAGCAATCCCCACACACGCTCGGTCCAACTAATCTTGGGACATGGGAGAATTCAGCATGGAAGCCACTTGTCGCGCCAACCCTGAGTGATGAAGTGACCCGTGCAAGTTACGACTAAGCATAGCCATTTAGGCCCTATTGAACGTTTGATTAATTGCCGGATAGTGTACAAATTATTGCCTGTAGGCTGACTAACAACGCCATTCACTAAAATGGGAAAGGTCGTGGCGTTTGGAACGTTAATCAGTTTTTGGAGTAATTGTCTTTAAGAAAAAGCAAGAAGAGAACTAGAAAAAGCCAAAATTGATGCAGAGATGGAAGAAGAGCGGTATCAAAGTGCTCTTGAAAAGGCACGCATTGAAATTGAGAAGCTCACAGGTGCAAAAGCAGATGCAATGATTTATTCTGAAAATGCTCCAGACATGGAAAACAAAATCCACAAAAAATTCAACCAGAAAAGTCTTAATTTGGTGAACATGCGAAAGGAATTTTTCAATGTTTCACTGAATGAATTGGAGGAATTCGCTCAGGAGAGCAATTTCAATCTAAATATCACAAAATTAGCTGAAGCAAAAGATTACAGAGAGAGCCTTAAGATTAGAGCTGAGGGCAAGGCAGTCCAAGCTGCCGAGCTATTTGAGGAGACTTTCGCATCCTCTGAAAATTTGTTTGAACTGGAATCATAATTCCATTGAATATGCCTTCTGAAAGACATTGATAGGTATAAGGTTTTTTTAAGCTTAGTTTAAATATTGAATTGATGACCATTAAAAGATCACAGAACAATCGCATAGACGCGGGAAACAAGGCCGAATCGCGGGTCTTGCTTACGCAACACCCGCGCCCGTCTCTCATTTCCGGTCATGACAAGCGTTGGCATATCATCGAAAGCAGGAAGGAAAATCGAAAATTTCGTGAGTCGTGTAGTTGTTTCAGTTCTTTTTTAGAATGGTTTCGAGCAGTGCCTCGGCAGCGGCCAGAGGGCCTTTGTTCTGGTAACCGTCGATTCCAAGCCTGGTTCTCAGTTGCCCGATAAAGCTGCCATTTTTAAACAAAGCGGCAAAAAACCGCTGTGAAATCTCGTCATGCAGCTCGATATACTGGGTAGGCCCAAAGATATTGGCAAAATATGAATGAACTATGCCGGTACTGGTGGTTGTACCCTTTGACATTGATGTCCCTTCTCTGAATACGCGCCAGGCGTTGTCGACGCTTTCAAATCGTTCCAGCACCGGGTGTTCATGATCTTCCTCTTCGTAGTTATTCGCATAAAGCACCATATCAACCAGATGACCGCGCAGAACTTCCTGCATTGAAGTAACTGGCAGCACGACACGCGCATTAACCTTGTTCGGGCTCATGAAGATACTTCGGTCAATGTTCCCATAGGCATACCCTGGCGACAGATCATCAAGTCTGACAAATGCACCGACTTCGGTTCCGTAGGCAAGAACCCTGCCGTCTTTAATATCGAGACTACCCATGTCGTCAAAAATTACAGTGAGTTTTCTTATGGAAGCATTGCCCAGAACTCTGAAGGCCTCGATAGTTTCAGATTTTCCGGCGCCTGTATCGCCGATAACCAGGATATTTGCGGGGGGGCGACCGATAAAGTCGATTTTGAACATCGCACCATGAATCGGCATTCTTCCGCGCTTCATCATGATTACATTGTGCAGGGTCAGAACCATTTTTTTCAAATAGCCGAAGTAGCCGAAGTTGTCGGTGGCCGGTGCAGCTCCGACCAGCATGTTATGATGACTGTCTTCAAAAAAAACCGTTTTTTCAGAGAACCCGTTGAATGCACGCGCTGGCAGGCCAAAAAAGTAAACCGCATCAGGCTTTCGCCCGGCATCTTCGTCGCCGGCAAGCTCAAAAAGGTTGCACAGAGAACAGCCGAGGTTCATAAATCTTGAATGGAAATAAATGTTGATGAGCAGATCACCAACCCGTGCCGGATAACAAAGAAATTCTGCCGGGTTATAAGTTGAACATTCAAGCGGATTGCGATTAACCTTCAAAAATTCGCCAGTGCGCTTGTTAACCGGCGGATCAATTATCAGAGGTGGGCTCAAAAGAATCTGGCGAATTACCGGAATTTCATGCACCGGTCCGTAGCTTTCAGGGTATCTTTCATCAATGCGCCGCGCAATTATGGCTGCCTGAAAACCGGCGGCAACCTGACGATAAACGCGGGGCCTTTCCTGCGTGATGTTTTCGCAGATGTCACGATAGGCCTTGCGAACCAGGTGATTCATGTGGGTGGCAGTATCCTTGAAGGCCTTATGATCGCCTGATTCACAGTCAACGACAACGAGAAAGCGTTCGAAACATCGCCAGAAATTATAGAGTTCTTCAACAAACTGGTGCATTTCCCAGATGGTCTCTGAATTGAGCTCTTTTTCAGGCATGAGCTCAGGCAGAACCTGGTTAATATTGTTTTCAGCAAGCTGCCGAAGAAGGTTTAAAACAAATTTATAATCTGACAGAGGCCCCGAGTCCGGCGAGAACCGATATCCGGACACAAAATGTTTAACAACCCTTTCGAAGGCGGTATTATTAAGCAGCTCTCTGGTATTCTGCGGAAGCCAGCGACCGTCGGTCCATAAAGTTGCCATTTTTGCAAAAAATTTCAGCCTGTTCATAGCCACCTTTTCTGTTAATCAAGTTTTTACAAATTCTCAAAGTAACCCGACTGATATGCCCACATCGCACAACTCAGTGGAAGTTCTAATGCAATAATATATGAGCCTACCACAAAATGATTCTTAGCCAAAGCAGACACACCAGTTGCAATAATGACACGTTCTCGCAGCGCCATTTTCTTGCCATCTCCATCTGATGCGATAGTACCTCAGCCATTAAAATTGGACAAGTATTATTCATGGTTTTGGGTGAAGTTCATGTTCTTTCGACCTGGTCACTTCGGCCAGTTCCCCCTCGACGATCAAGACCTTCGTGCTGGCTCCCGACGGGGGCCTGAATCTGAGCGGAAAGGTGCCGTTCGTCAAGTGCCGGAACATTGACGGCTTGACGCTCCAAGGCACCTACGCCAGTTCCGATCCGAATCGGAAAGGCTATTACGAGAACCAGGCCGATGCAAGATCGACCGGCCATCCGGAAATTGGCAGACAAAGAGAGCATGAAGCGGCTATTTCACGGTTTTTGGGAAAGCGCCCATCTCTCGTTTTCGTCACGACAGGCGTTGGCATTCCCGTGCGCGAGTCTGATGACAAATTTACTTGGATCTGGGATAACAGGATACGCTCAGGAAGACTTGCCCAAGTGTTTCCTCGGAAAATTCCGAATATTATCCGGAATGCATAAAGATTTTCATCATCCCGTGGTTCGCCAGGGGATGGTTGTCAGCTAAGAATCGAGGCAAAATAAATCAGGAAGAAATCGCGCGATTACTGAAACCCGAGAATTTTGTAGAGCTTTTCCTTGGGGACAACGCCCTGGACACTGTCGGTCACTTTTCCGTCACGAAAGACCATGAGCATCGGGGCGGTTCTGACATTTTCAGTAGAAAGTATTCGCTCCAGCAGGTGAAGATTTGGGTGGGCGCTCCGTTGACGAGCCTTATAATCGCTCCTCCGTTCGGATTCTTCGCGTTATAAGAACTCATCGGCGCCCTCCCCGAGTTCATGTTTGGCCCTTCGCTTTTGACAAGCTACTATGGCCTCTGCTGACTCCTTCCCGATCACCACGAATGTTGCCACCCGCAGCGCAACTCTATCGAGTTGCATGTCGAGAAGGTCTCCTCCCCTCCGGGGACAAGCCAGAGCTGCCGGGCCTGATAAGAACGTGAACTTTCGCCACAGCCGGGCAAAATGCGCCCTCCTGTCGCCATTCGGCACATCAACCATCGTGGTCTCGTATGCTGTTTCTGTACGTCGGCTCATGGCTTTGCACTCCGGCTTCCTTCTGACAGAGTTTCACAGCTCCGCCATTGCCTTCGGCTAGTACTTCAAAAATATTGATGGAATTGAGTCACTAAACAATGTTGTTTTTGAGATCGATATTAGACATTTAAAATGGCCAAAAATGAAATCAAATTTCTAACGAATAAGGATAGATCGTGAGTAGCCACGATCTTTTCCAATTGTTGAACCAGCCCGGCCGATTAATTGCGGGGCTGAATACAAGAAAATATATCGGTAAAATTGTGCCTTGATAAAGTGCCCGACTGGTGATAAAAATGCCAGCGGTGACGAAAAAGTCTCTTGAGGCAGCACATGGCCTGGTAGAACTTGCTAATTCTGAGACTTTTTTGGTTCTGAAATGATACGTCTGCGTTAAATGCCAGCAGAAGACTGCAACAACGAATAAAAGCGCGTTGCTGCCAGATCAGAATCGTTCAGTTAAGCAGATTTAAAGCCTAAGTTGGTGGTGATCTTGAATTAAAATAGCCACGCCGGCGAAAACCTCTGATTGCCATTGTTGTTCCGCAGTCCGGGCACTGAACAGTCATTTCGCCCGCATCTGGTGTTCGACACGCAAGGATTGCACTGATTGCCTGCCGCTGCGAAGGCAGAAGACGGTGTCCGTATGTCTTCTCAAATGCCTGTTTATATTGCTGCAAAAGCTCCGAAAGCTTCATCATTTTTCGATGAAACTCAAACGAACCCGATTTACGAGGTTATTAACTTCTCTGGTTCGGTTTTGCGTTGCAACGTCGCTGATCTGCGTATAAAGCGTTGATTTCTTGTTTAAAATATATTTCCAGAAGAATTGCAGACCGCAACGGTCGGCTCTAACCGTGCCCCAGGAGCGGATGGTAACGAAATTGTCAAAGTAGTCCTTTAAATCTGCTTTCCCAGCTCATCCGGGCATCGGTCAAAAAAGTGGGCGATGCGGGTTATGGCTCTGGTAGGTGTCGATTGTTACATCGCTCATACCCTGTCTTTTCAGTGCCTTGACCATGCTCTGGTAAAGCTTGTCGAGTTTCTGCTGCTCCTGTGGTAACATAAATTTATCTCCTCGATTGTGATGCATCCGGGTCCAGATAACGGTGGTAGAGGAGTTTATACAACATGCAACATCAGGGGGGGGGAATGAAAATGTCTCTGAAATCAGTAGATTTGAACCATTTTCCTCGGCGGCCGCTGCAAGCGGCTGAGTTCAACAAGTGCGTAGAAAGGGAACAAAAATGACTCTTCCCAAACAACAAAATGCTGGCACAATAGTTCGGCACATTGAGTTGCAGAATTCACGACACTTAATTCTTGTAAATTATGACCTCCTTTCCGAACCGGTTGATTGCGTTGTAAATCCAGCAAACGGTGGCCTTTCCCATGGGGGTGGCCTTGCCGCCCAAATTGCATTGGCTGCCGGAAATGAGCTTGAGAATGAAGGAAATGAAATAATCAAGAAAATGGGAAGAATTCCTACTGGAGAACAAGTCCGCGCTCTCGCGTTAACGGCAGATCACTCTGAAGAGCGTTCAGGAGATGACTTCAGGGCACATTGTAAGCTATGAGAAGAAAAATGGAGAAGTATTTGTCGCCATCGGAGATAAGTTTGGAGATTGTCATATCTTCCTGATTGAGAATTCTGGCGTGTCAATTGAGCAAACCTTAGAGGTGCTCAAAGTGAAAAAGGCGGAATTAGAAGGAAATATGACTGTATCATCTCCCGCAGGGGGCACTATTTCCGATCACGACAAGCGCTATGCAAAGGACGATTAAGTGGAATACATTGAATATCACTATGCACAGGCATTCTTGAATACAACTCAACCTGTTTTCGAAAAGAATGAGACCCTTTTTGGCCTGATGTTGGGGATCTCACTTCGGCTCGTTGAAAACCCGTTACACTATGGTACCCAGCCATATCTTGCCACCATTTCAGACAAGAAGAACCTACAGTTGATTGCTCTGATGACACCGCCACACAAGCTCCAGATAGCATCATTTAGCAGTGATTCTACAAATGCGATAGCACTTCTTGCTACCCATCTTCAGAAGGGCAACTGGAATGTCCCAGCTGTACTCGCAGAAGAAGAAATCGCCATAAAATTTGAGTCCGAATGGAAAATGCTGTCAGGTTGTCAAAGTGAACATGGTATGCGTCAGCGAATATACAAACTTCGTTCGGTTAAACACCACGACTATCCAAGCGGCTATATAAGACAAGCAACCATTGCGGACTTGAGCCGCATAGCAGCATGGTATGCGGCTTTTCAGGGCGATTGTTTCGGCGGATCTATTCATGGGGAATGCACGAAGGCAACCCAGATTATGATTGAGAATGGCGACCTCTACATCTGGGAGGATTCTTTACCAGTATCTATGGCGGGATTCGCACGCCCAACGAAAAATGGCATATCTGTGAGTTATGTCTATACGCCTCCTGAGTTCAGAAAGAAAGGCTATGCATCTGCTTTGGTAGCATCTCTATCTAAACTCGCCCTGGAGAATGGAAAGAAATTCTGCACCCTATATACAGATTTGGGTAATCCTACTTCGAATAGCATATACCAGAAAATCGGCTATGATGCGGTTGCAGACGTGATGGATGTAAACTTTACAAAGAAAGATAGCATTGCATAACAAGACGCTTCACCGGACGCCGACAAGCGGCGCTGGTTAGCTTGGTCGTTAGATTTCAAAAAATTGAAGGAATTATGTTATGAATATAAGCTGGGTGCGCCGCAGTTCGAACCATGCCGCTGGTTTTCGACGGTAATCATCTGAATCTCGGCGACCAGAGGGGCATCACACCATTGATGAAGGCTGCAAATTGCGAGCAGATGGACGCGTTGAACTACCTGATCTCGGTCGAGGTCAATCTCGACCGGCAGGATGACAAAAGCCAGACAGCCATGTTCATGGCAACCAACCATGGCAAAATCAGCACGGCCAAACGGCTGATCGAGGCCGGCGCGAATCTTGAGCTGACTGATCTTTCAGGCACTACGGTTCTCGCCCTGGCTGAAAGGCTCAGTCTCGTCGATCTGCAAAAATTAATCATGACCGCCCGCAGATGACATGGCTTCCGGCATGTGTGATCACAAGAATCACCGTTCAGGAACTGAAAGTTTGATTGGTTTGAGAAACGCGTCTGGTATGGAGTAGATCATAGACCTGGAAACCCGTCACAAGGACAAAAGTTTGTTTTAGTTTTGGAAGCCAACCAAAAACATTTGAGCTTGTGCGTGACTCAGTAAAACTGACGTGGTAAAATTCATTTTGTTCAAAATTTTGGACAATAGACAGGTCGGATGTTTTTCGCAAAGTGATGACAGTAAACGGACAGAAGGCATTATTCGGTGCTTATGGATATCAGCTTTGAACAAAGGATCTGGATAGAATCGCGTTATGCGCCCAACAAATCGCCGAACCGACCTCCCTTCGCTAGGCTCAGCGTGGACTTATGACTGAAAAAATCACCATTTCTCTTAGCAAAACAAGTATTTTACTTCCTGGCATTTTAAAGAAGTTTTCAAGAATTATTTTCCCATTTTCTTTTCAAGTCAGTTCCCCAAAACCGTCTGTCATCGGCAATAATTTGGCAAAACTCTTAGGCAGCATTGAGGATTTTGAGTAAATGATTTCATTCTTGAAAAAACTATATGTGTATAGCGTTATTATTGGCGGGAGCTTGCTTTTGATTGAAATACATACCGGCAGGATTTCGCAGTTCATGAATTCTTTTGCCAGGCCAATACAGAAGCAATCTCAGTCAGCGGAAGAAGATTTACTGAATATGGCTGAAGAAGACCCGGGTAAGTTGTCAAATCGATGGGAAAAACTTTCACAGAACCAGGACTACGAAACCATAATCAATGAAACCGAAGGCCGGAATGACACTCTGGCAATAGCCTATCGCACACTAGCAATTTTTGAATCAGGCAAACATCCCATCTTGTTGTTTGAAGCTATGCGACACATGAAAGGCCTTCTCCAGAAGCGGCTACCGAATAATCTGAACAGCAGACTTGTTAAATCGCTTGGCGACCCGGAAGTCCCAGGTCCAACCGCAGAAGAAAACCTCGCAGCCTACAAGGAAATTATCAATGATCTCGGTATCGCGACTCAACCCAACAGTCTGAAAAAACTGCGCGAACTCGAAAAGATGGCGGACGAGGAAGCCAAAGCGCCCCGATAAATCGCTCAGGTTTGGGGAAAATGCCATCTGAGTTTTACGACTCGTTTAATATGACGGAGATGTGCTTTAATTGCTTGCGTGGCAATGTGTGACAGTAAGCTCAATGTGCTGCCCTGAAATAGCGATGGGAAATTGAAAAACCTTCCGGAATGTGATTTAGTAAAGGTTACAAGGCCATAACTTCATCACCCGAAAGGTTTTCAATGAAAAATATATCATCTCCGCTGCTTCCTTTCAAGCTTGGTTTAACTGACGATAAAATTACCGCCAATGCCGGGCTCGCATTATTTGGTGAGTTTCTACATTCTCAGCGA
>JAHISQ010000139.1 GCA_018818125.1 Candidatus Rifleibacteriota bacterium | reverse complement strand
GTAACCACCCCACCGCCGCCATATTTCCCCTTTGGTTGAGCTGAGATAGTTTTGCATCAAAAAAGAATATGAGCAAGAAAGAACAGATGTTTGCTTTAGTTGAACAATGGAGGGAATCTGGATTAACCCGCAAATCATTTGCCAATCAACATGGATTTGAGAGCGAGTCGTTCAATTATTGGTGCAAGAAACAATACAACGAAATAGTGAAAGCCGATCCACCGATAAAAGTTTCGCCCAAACCCCGGGCTGCATTGCCTGACTTTGTAGAACTCGCTTCGGATTTGGATATGAACACCCAAAACCAGCCGCTTCGGATGGAGCTTGATCTTCCGGGTGGAATCCGTATCAAAATTTACTAATTCATGCTTGGATTAAGTGCCAACCTGCGATACTTCTTGTGCTGCAGTGCGATTGATATGCGAAATGGCTTCGATGGTCTGTCAGGAATTGTGAGAAACCACTTAAAAAAAGACCCCATTTCGGGCGATGTATTTATTTTCCTGAATAAAACACGCACCCACATCAAACTTCTGTATTGGGACGGCGACGGATTTGCCCTTTTTTACAAACGTCTGGAGCGTGGAAGATATGCCTTTACGTCTGATAACGGACTATCGAAACAGATGAAAAGGGAGGAGCTTTTGATGCTTCTCGAAGGTCTTTCGTTTGGGAAAATGCACAAGAAAAAGCGGTATAAATTTGGTTGAATATTTGCCTGTAAATCATCCAAAACACTTGTTATATATAGGGTTTTGGAGTATATTCGTGCATGACAAACCCGCAAGAATACGACTCTTTTTCCACCAATTCCCTCAATGAAGAAATTGCCTTATTGAAGCGTAATCTTGCTGAACGGGATTCAGTTATAACCAAATTGACAACCGATCTTGAATCGGTCAGGTTTCAAAACGATCAACTTAGGCGTATGATTTTCGGTTCCAAAAGAGAACGTTTTGAATCAACAATGGATTCGAATCAGCTAGCTCTCGAATTTGAGCCTAAAGCTGTCGAAATAGAAGAAGCAGTCAAAGCCGAGCGCGAGCTCATCCGGGTGGCGTACCTGCGTCAAAAGCCTAAAAAAGAGCATCCGGGTCGTGTAGCATTGCCATCGCATTTGCCAGTTGTTGAAACCATTATAGAACCAACAGAAGACACCACCGAGATGGTGTGTATTGGCCGTGAAATCACCGAAGAATTGGATTATACGCCCGCAAAACTTCATGTCAACCGCATCATCCGCCCCAAATACATCACCAAAGAGGATGAACGTGGCGATCAAAAACAAGTTATTGCCGAGCTTAACCGCCCAATTGCCAAATGTATTGCAAGTGCGGCTCTGTTGACCATGATTTTCATCAACAAGTACATTTATCATCTGCCACTTTACCGGACACTGAACCAAATCAGGCAAATGGGAGTTTCGTTGCCCAGTTCCACATTAGAATCGTGGGTAAAACTGGGAGCCCAACTACTTCAACCGCTCTACGTCGTCCATAGACTTCATGTTTTTCGGGAAATCTATCAAATGATCGATGAATCGCCAATAAAAGTACAGGATCGGGATAAGCCAGGGGCATGTCACCAGGGATATATGTGGGTAAGGTATGCGCCATTGTCGAAATCGGTACTTTTCGAATACTATAAAAGCCGCTCTACTAATGGGCCGATCGATGATTTATCAACCTTCAACGGTTATATTCAAACCGATGGCTATTCCGGATATACCTATTTGGCTTTACGAAATGGCATCACGCACCTCTCGTGTTGGGCGCACGCACGCAGGTATTTTGATAAGGCGCTTAAAAATGATCAGCAAAGGGCATCGCATGTGATGAAACTGATCCAATTGCTGTATGCCATTGAATCCCTTGCCCGAGAATCGGAAATGTCACATCAGCAACGTTATGAATTAAGATTGGATAAATCGTTGCCCATCATTAATGAGATTGGCCAGTACATCCAACAAGAGCGAAACAAAGTCACACCTAAAAGCCCGATAGGACAAGCCTTTGAATATTGCGCCAACCGATGGAATAGTCTGCAAAATTATTTAACCAATGGGATGCTCGAAATTGACAGCAATCTTGTGGAGAACTCAATCCGTCCGTTAGCACTGGGACGAAAGAATTACCTGTTTGCCGGTTCGCACGATGCAGCCAAAGATATTGCCATGTTCTACAGCTTTATGACAACGTGCATCAAAAATGACATCGATCCTCAGAAATGGCTAACTTATGTGATCCTAAAAATCAACGACACAAAAACATCTCAACTCAAAAATCTGCTCCCGCAATTTATTGACAAAAATCTACTGAGGTAAGTCGGAATTGGTGGGGTGGATACACATAACCAATGATCGGTACACTCTTGAAATTATTTGGGTTTGGTCCCAAAGTGCAGTATTCTGAATTAGTAAATCAAGGTGCAATTATTCTTGACGTTCGATCTAAGGGAGAATTCGCTTCTGGTCACATTAAAGGTTCTGTCAATATTTCTGTTGATCAACTGGGTAGCAATCTTAAACGATTGAAGGAT
>JAHISQ010000138.1 GCA_018818125.1 Candidatus Rifleibacteriota bacterium | reverse complement strand
CTTGGTGCTTTCAAGATCAACAATTTTTTCGGGGTCAAAGTTGGTGAAGTCCATGTGTGATATTCTAATTCTCTGAAGGCAAAAAGTACACGCTTTTCTTGCGAGAAAATTTTTAGTACCGCGAATTATTGAGAAGATACAAGAATTGCAATAATTCGAGTAGATATTATCAGCTAGTAAAATACCATAATTATTGATTGAGTTTGAAGCTACCTGCAGAAGTCGTCTTAAAAGCTCAGAATTAACTTTATTGTCATCGCGTCATTTGTGCTGCTTTAATGCACTTTGCATGATTAGCAGGATGATAAAAATGGCAAAAAAAACAGACAGGCTTTTGCTAAGTCTGTCTGTTAGTGAATCTGTCTTGAATAACTGCTATTTTTCGACTGTTTCCTTTGGCACCCATTTACCATCGATCTGTAGGTAATTGAAGGCGTCAGAGCTGAGATCAAACGCTAATGTTTTTCCCACAAAGCCATTAGAATCAACAATTGTTTTTTCTTTTGCCTTAAGAGTTCTCACCTCGCCGTTGCCTGCTGTAAACGAGACACTGCCTTCTTCTACACCAACAACAGTCATTGTGTCTAAAACCTTGACCAGGAACCTGGTTCCCAATACGCAGGTGGTTCCTTGTGGGGACTTTACTTTAAATCCTTCTCTATTTTTTTCTATTTTGTAAATTGCCGCCCCGGCCTTCTGCAATACATAATCTTTGCCGGGCTCTAATTCAAATGATGTGTCAGACTTTAACTCGACGATTCCCTTGCCAATTATTTCAAGCTGCGCCGAAGCCTCATCGCCTGTCTTTAAGATTCCTCCACAGGCCAGCATGTCATTTTGCTTTGCCTCAATGAACTTGTCGGTTGCAGGCTGCCTGAGCTCTACTTTGCCGGTGATACTGATGATTTTCGCGGTCAAATCTGAGGATTTGTTACCACACCCGCCACTTGAAATGGCCACCGCAAACAAAAACAGGTAAATGATCCAGGTTTTATGTCGTTCTAAAGCCATCTGCAGATACTCCTTTGCTTATATATCTATAGAACGCAAAACTGCTGGAATTGTAATCTAAAGTCTAAACAATTCTGAAAAAGTTCTTATATACTGTATTATAACAAAATACGAAGTGCCGCAGGAACTTATGAGCAAGCCTTCAAATGAAATCGTGGACAATCTGAACAAATTTTTCCAGAACCTTTCGCAGGGGAAAAAGGCGGCTTTTGTTGTCTGCTTTTGCCTGTTTTTTGTGGCAGTGCTTTTTCTGCCCGGCTACACAGATAAATTTGACCGGATATTCCAGGATCTCTCGCAAAATAACTTGTCAGGATTTATCTCGGCCTCCCCAGAATTGGCAGTTGTCGCAATTGACACTGAAACTCTTGAGGGAACCAAGCAAAGATGGCCATGGTCGCGAACTCAGTTTGCTGAGCTTGTCAGGTCTATAAATTCCTTCGAACCTAAGGTCATCATTTTTGATATTGTTTTTCAGCACTCTGAACTCTCCGATGATGGTTTCGGTGACGAAGTCCTGGCAAAGGCCATAAAAGAAGCCGGCAATGTCGCTCTGATAGGCTTTGTTGATGAAGAAATTACTGATACTGGAAATCAGAAGCGGCAATACAGAAGTCTGAAAAAGTTCAGGGATGTTGCTTATTGCGACGGCTATATTCAATCTTTTATTGACCCTGATTCTAAAATTCGCACATTTTCAATATCTGACTCAAGGTTCGGCGAAGACAGTTGTTTGCTCAAAGTAGCCCGGCAGACCCGAAAAACAGCTGAGGCAATAAATGCGATGAGCAGTCTGCCGGCAAAGAGCCAGATTGTCTTTTCCAGAAAAAATGGTGGAATCCCGTTATACAGAGGATTAGATCTTATCGAAGGAAAAGTTTCCGGTGACTTTCTCAAGGACAAAATTGTGATTGTGGGCGCAACAGCGCAGGTTCTGCACGATTATCATAAAACCTGCATGGGCTTGATATCAGGGCCAGAGATTCTGACTTCCTCGCTGGATACAATCATTACCGGGCGCGCTTCGTCACCAGACAGCAGCATCCTGGCAAGAATCCTTTTTGCAATCCTTGGACTCGTGGTAAGCATGATTCTTGCTCTGAGAAAGCGTTTCCAGCATGTACTGGTTTCGATCGGTATTTACGTCTCTACTTTGCTTCTTCTTTACCATTTTTTTACAATGGTTTTCATTTTTGTACCATTGAGCTGCTTTTTTATTACCTGGGCATTCATGGCTGTCTCTTACAATCTAATCAAGAATTTCATAGAGTTGGTCGAACAGCAGATCGCTAAGGCAGAAGCCGCGCTTGCCGGCCAGATTCAGGCCGAGCTGTTTCCCGGAAAATTTATTATCACTGATAATTACAGCATCAGAGGCATCTGTCTACCATGTGATTCAACCGGCGGTGATTTCTTTGACTACTTCGAACTTGAAGACAACAACATTATTTTTGTTCTCGGAGATGTGGCCGGGCATGGATTCTCAGCTGCCATATTGACGGTAATGGCAAAGACCACAATCCAGCTTCTCAGGCAAAAAAGCATGGTTTCGCCAGAAACAATTGTGTCGACACTGAATGAGATTATTTTTGAGCTGGTAAAGAAAAAGAAATTCATGACTCTGGCGGTTGGTCACATTAATGTCGTGACTCATCAGTTGAACCTGGTTCTGGCTGGGCATCTGCCACCGGTAGTGATTAATTCGAGTGGAGATCTGCAGGAATTGAAAAATGCCGGTTTCCCAATGGGAATTGTAAGGAAGCTGCCGATCAAATCCTTAAGCTGTGAATTGCAGCCAGGTGATTCTATCGTTCTTTTTACAGATGGTATTGTCGAAGCCTTGAACTGGAAAAATGAACAATATACCTTTCAGGCCTGGTATGATTTTTTGCAGAAGACTATGCCGGGTTTTCAGATAAATTGCGCTTTGGAAGAACTGCTGGTTGAAGTTAATGAACACAAAGCCGGTCGAAGTTTTGATGATGACGTTACCTATGTCATAGTTCAGCGAAATCAGCAGAAAGTCCAGGCCGAGAAATAATAATTTGTAACTGTAATGACAAAATTAAATAAACTGCGTTTTATATATGAAGGAAGAAAATTTCATTGTAATGAATCACTCTAGCGGTAGCAGAGAATATGACGCAGGCTTTATCAGCAGACTGCAGCAGCAAGATCCAGCTGCTTTTAAGACACTGTTTGAAGACTTTGCAGGAATTGTGTTCGCGCGTGCGGTAATTTTTCTGGGAGATAGTGCCAGCGCGGAAGATGCTGCTCAGGAGGTGTTCTACAAAGCCTATATGTCGTTGGCAAACCTCAAGGATGCAGGTGTTAAGCCCTGGTTGATGACCATCACCAGAAATCATTGTCTGGATATATTAAGGCGAAAAAAGAGCCGGCCCTGCTGTGTTGATGTGCCCATAGATAATTATGGTAAGAAACCATGCGAACCTCAATCAGATATTCATGAGATTCTCGCGGTTTTGCCGGAGGAAATTAGAGTGCCCTTGATGTTTAAAGTAATTGAAGGCCTCAAATACAAGGAAATTGCTGAAATTTTGAATAAGCCGGAAGGTTCTTTGAGAAATCTGGTTTGTAAAGGTTTGAAAATTCTAAGAAAAGAGATTCCAGATGAGTTGTGAAAAATTCTTAGAGTGGTTAGACGAAGGCAATTCCGTTGGCTCTGTTGATGAGCTGCCGGAAGAGTTCTTTTCTCATGTAACCGACTGCGCCAGCTGTCAAAATTTCCTTGCGCTTCAGAATTCTGCAATAGTACAGATTAGAAGCTCTGCTGTTCTAAAAAGAGATGTTAAAAACAGAATATTCAGCAAGCTTGAAACCCAGATAAACGCAGCAAAATCAGAAAAAATTTCATTCATTGATCAACTACTGAGCGGATTACTTATTACAGAAAATAGAAAATGGCTTTACTCAGGAATTTCTTTTCTATTAATTCTTGTGTTCCTGACTTTTTATAACTCTTCTGCCCCCGATAATCCCCGAGTTAATGCCTTTGCCTCTGGAAATGGTATTATTACCAGGAACCTCAGAGAGATCCAGCTAAGCGCAGGCAAGCTGCAGTTGTTAGCCGGCGACAAACTAAAATGTTTGTCTGGTAAAAGTAAAATAGCCTGGGATCATGAAGATCAGATCGAAATTGAAGGACAGGCTGAATTTCTTATTGGAGAAAACCGGCTGCAGATGCTTAATGGCAAAACAAGACTGTCATTCACAAGTTCCGCGAAGGGGTATGTGATAGAAATGAAAGAAGCTCTGTTGACCATCGTTGGTACAGTCATCAGGCTTGAAATAGCCCCTGATAATGATTCTATTTTTGTGGAAAAAGGCAAGATTCAGTGGCAGCAGCTCAAACTGGCTAAATCCGGCATTCTTGCTGCTGGCCAGGGTATCTGCATTTCTGCAGCTTCTGTTGAAGAAATTAAGCCAGGCAAAATACCAGCGCCTAAGGAATTGCCAATTGATCCAGAAGCGAACACAATTTCTGAACCTGTTTTGCCAAAATAATAGAGGGACTTGCAAAACAACGTTTCAATTACCCTTCACCGAAATTGCCGCGTTGCTGCGCTCCTTGCAATGACAGATTCAAAGCTATTTTGTCATTGCGAACAAATCGAATCGGTGTGCTGAAACATAAGTCAGCTCTAAGATCCTATTGATTATGAATTTGCAGGTTGCTCAATAGTCTGGCTTATTTAGAGGGTTTACGAAGATACCCCGCTGTATTTTGCTCCGGTTGAATCAGGTGGCCCCGGTGCTTGCGGCGTGTCCTGCTGGTCACTTGGAAGCCTTATGGTGCCGTTGGGTGGAACTGCCATGCCCTCATCATAGTGCTTGCGCAAATAGTTGAGCACATAACCGACTTCCATGGTAAATGCGTTGCCAGAAGTTTTGTTTACGAAGTTGTAGGGAATTTCAACGGGTTCGATCGTTATTTCTGGCATGGTATACCAGCCCTGCTTTGAATTCCAATACCAGTAATCGTTGGGATTGATTTCTCCGTTGGCGACCTTTTCGTCGAATACGTCGTCTTCCCACGGAGTTCCTTTATTAAAAACAATCATGATCTTTTTAGCTGCATCCTGCAGAAAAGTTGCGTCATGAATGAAGTCAGATGTCGATTTGCCGAAATCGCCCAGATTCATAACGTTTTTATATTGCTCTGTGTTGGGTAATTTGTATAGCTCAGGAAACCTCTGTGGGCGGGTAACTATCTCGTCAAGGCGCCCAAAGTGCGCTAATACTTCAAGAATTTCTGCCCGCGGTTTGCTCTTTCCTATGGCAAGGTGATATTCACTCATGCCAGGGAATTGCTCTCTTTGTGGGGCTGCCAAACCTGGCATCACCCATTTTTCGATCATATTTTCCATAAACTTGTTGCCGGAAGTCTCGATTGACATATTTGTCGAATCCGGAACGGCGCTTAAACGCCTTAGAATATCTTCCTTTTTAACCTTGTCGCCAAGGGTCGGGACATTGAAAGAGCTTTCTAAATCTGAGATGTATGGGAGGTTTTTGGCATAGTTGGTTACATATTCATCTGATAGCTTTTTGATAAATTGATCGAGTTTCTGGCGTCTGATGACAAAATCGGTCAGGTCCAGATCGGTAATGGCTCGATCCATGATTTTAGTCACTCGCACCATTTTTTTAAGGGTTTTGTTCGATCTTACGGAAGTCATCAATTCGTCTGTGCATTCTCCAAATATGTCTTGAGCGGTTATTTGCTGCCCTACGGTAAAATTGATTTTGGTTATAGTGCCATATGCGGGAGGCTTGATATCCCATGTCATGGTTATTTGAACCGGATCAGAGGGGTGTGCGCCGATAACCGCAATAATAGCGTTGGGGTCAACCTTATCACCAACCGCGGCACTTACTTTTTTTACAATCAAAAGTGTTGGAACTGGCCCATCCTGCGACCAGGGTTGAGGAACTTCTATGAGCGCCTTGCCCTCTTCAGTGGGAGCTGATGTCTGTGTGTCTGCACCTTCAGTGCTGTCAGAGTTCAAAAATGGCTCCGGGCTCATGATAAACTTTCCATATACCAGGACTCTCTGCCCCTTGTATTCGCCTATCGAGAAAACTCTTATATGATCAAGTCTTTGAACTGTGTCATAACCTCTTACGGGCGAAGGGTTTGCTGACGCAAATTCTTCTGCAATAATGTAGGTCTTGCCATTATCCGGGCCAAAAAATTCTTTTACTTCTGCGCTCCCGGTAGGTCGGGCAACTTTTTTCGACGGATCAAAGCCATCATTAACCCACCATCGTTTTTTAAGCAGTTGGACTTCTGCCCAGTTCAAGCCAGAGTATGCAAGATACTCGGCCCGTTTTTTTTCATAGAATGCTTTAACGTTAATCATTTCCTGACTTGAATAATTCATCATCGAGACCAGGAAAATCATTAATACTGAAATGAAGACAAGAGCCGTAGGGATTGCTATACCTCTTTTATACATAAGAATTCTCCTTAATTCCCTTACCAGGGCTCATTGGTCTCGGTGTTTCGCATTTTCACCGCGTTCGCAATCATGTTCTCTACATTATTCTCATCAGAAATTCGTACGCTGTATTTTATTAGATGAGCGTCAGGCCTTTCAACAATGAACTCGATCGCGTTTCTGGCAACTACTTTTAGCCCTCTGGGGTCGCCTTTTTTGTACAATTCGTAGTTGAGCAAATTAAGCCTGGAATCTTCGTCTCGAAAAACAACCACAAGCTCATTTCGATCGTTCTTAAATAAAATCTGGCTATATTTCTTGTTTGAAATCGGCGGAAACATGATTCTGTTACCATAGGATAATTCATTGTTAATATGAATTGAAGCCATTCTAAGATCCTGTAGATCTCCTATTTTCTGAGTGGCACTGAGAGATTTTTTTGCCCAGAAAAAAACTCCAGTAGCAGTACCCATAAACATGGCAAAAATAACAGCGTAGACGCATATTTCAACGATAGTGAATCCACCTGTTTTTCGCTTGTGCTTAATCATTTTGTCAATTCTTTTTCTTTAAAAGATATAGAGAAACGCTGTGGGCAAACTTATTGCTTTCAGTATACCGATCATTCCACAAAAATCTTACAGTTATATCAACCAGATTTGGATCTGGGCCAGCCTTGGTTGAGAGCAGAACCTTGCATTTACTAAGAAATTTCGTGGCGCTCTGATTGTCTGTGCCGTAGAAGTTCTCCAGGGCTATGCTTACTTCGCGGTTCTCGATGACTGTTTCCGTGATATCGATCCCGTCGGCGCCACCGCTATCGAACATTGCTATATCAAAACGTCCTTCTTCAACCTCATTTTCAATGGTCGTTAAAATTCTCTCAGCTATGCTCAAAGTTACCGGGAAGTCGCGAACGATTCTTTGCTGAGACAATCCGCTTTCAGAGAAAAGTCGCATGAGAGGAATAAACCCCATCACAAAAATAACGATACCGATCATGACCTCTACCAGAGACATTCCCTGGTGAGGTTCTAGACAGGATAAGCGACTGTTTTGAGCCACTTTCACTCAGTGATTCTCCTCTCAAGAGGTGTGACTTTTGCGATAAGAATCGTGTGCCCGAGCGCGGTTTTTTCGCAGGCTTCTACCAGCACATTCAGCTTTTCTTCTGCTTTATAAAAGCTGGGTGATTTATCAAGTTTTATCTTGAAAACCCTGTCATCATCAGAAATAAATACCCAGCTTTGCCCAAACAGATTGTATTCCTTCAATGTCCCCTTTAAAACGCTGCCTGGCGCAACATCTTTAGTCTGGATTTCTCCGAGAACCTGGGGCTTGCCTGTTTTTTCCAGCCCAGAAAAAGAAAACCTCTCACCACTTTTGATTATACTGTAAATAGAGAGGGTTGCAAAACTGACCAGCACAACTAGAATGATTACCATTCCTAAATTTGAGGCTTTAAGATTATTCTGTGCTGCCCATTCAAGTTTAAGTTTTAAAAAATCAACAAACTCCGCAAGCTTTGCCTTGAATGATTTCTGCTGAGCTGGCGGAGCAATGATGATAGGCGTTATCTCGTCGGTTAGAGAGGCTTTTGTTTTAGGGCTTTCCGCGGCAATTGGAGGGGCCTTAGAGGCGGGAAGGGGAGACGGAACGGTAGAGGCAGTCGGGGCGGGGGGGGATGAATTTCCCAGTTTAAAGGGTTTTTCGACCAGTCTGATCTGTGCTCCATCTGATTCCCTGGCTCCGATGGTTAGAATATCTTCAAGACCCTTCTTGCAGTAAGGGTCTTGTTCCAAGTTGTGTCTTTTTCTGACAGCCTCTACCACTGCGTCATGGGCGGCGAACTGAGCGAGGTCATTAATTGCACCGGCTCGCACCGTCCTGTCGTCAGAAGACAGATCAAAGAGTAGCTCTCTGATCATGTGCTCCTGCGCTTCTTCTTTATTCGATTTCATTCATCCTCTGTTGGGGAATGCTGGGTTCACTGATTGGGTATATCGGGTTCGCTGACTACGTTCCCGCTGACTTCAGGTGTGGTTGTCGTTTCTTCTGTCGGCTGATCAATGACGACATCTTCCTTGGCGGATTCAGGTGCTTCCTCTTTTTTTACATCTTCAGTAGTAGCTTTTGCTTCGGTTTTAAAATCGTTCCCTGAGTTTTTCCACGCTGCTGCCGCGTCCTTGGAAAATTTATCAAAATCAACGTCGCTGCCCTTTGCTGCCTTAGCAGCAGCAGTTACCGCTGCTGCCGCAACCTTGATTACAGCAGCGATTTTAGTGAGAAGAGCTGCTACTACAGACAGAGCACTGCCTACTACTCCAAGAACGGCACCAACGTAAGGCACCGCACTAAGTGCCGAACAGGCTTTTCCAACTAGCCCCAGAACCATGCCTATTGCCGTAAGAACTTCTGAGACCGCCGTCAACGTTTGCCCAACCGCAAGCAGGCCGGATTGTGCTTCGTTTTTGGCTGATGATGCGGCTGAAAGATTCGCCTTGTCCTTGGCTGAATTTGAAGTTCCTACTGCTGTCTTTGTATCTTTCGCAGATGTTTCTGAACCTTTTGCACCTTCGGCTACTTTTGTTTTGCCGGCTGTGAATTCTGTCTTGGCTGTTGCCAATTGCTTCTTGGCATTGTTTATCTTGTCTTTCAAACCCTTTTTGAAAAAGTTCCCGATGGCCACACCTATTTTTTCAAAGGTGCTCAAATCAATCTTCCAGCCCGAGGTGTCAACTGCATCAACTTCAGTTTTGGCAGCCTGAGTTTTAGTATTTGAATCCTCGGTAGCCGTGACTTGTTTATTCTCCGCCGCCGAGGCGATCTCAAATGCAATTGGCTGAAAAGCCAATGCAAAAACAAGCGACCAGACAATCACAGAGTTTTTCCAGAATTTTCTTTTCATTTCATCCCCCTTAAAAGCTACTTATAAATTAGAACGCATCGTTTTCACAAAATGTAATTTGTTACTTCTGCTACTTGATTTGATGAAACGTACGATATTGCCAATCGCTCTGATTGATGGAATCAATGACAAAATTGCTGGCTATGCTTACTGTAAGTTCCAACAATTTTCCACTGCCCTTGTAGAATTCGCTGTCGAGCACTATTCTTGCCCATAGAACCGGAATTCTGGGATTGCCCAGATGTACAAAAGATTTGAATTCAACTTCTTTGAAACCATTGAACTTCACAACATTGCCGTTACAGCTTCTGGTCAATATACCAGAGGCAGAGGCAAAATCATATTCAACTTCTTCCACAAGAGGCTGAGGATTCATACTGAAACTGGTGTCGGCAAACTTGAAAAAAGTAATTTGCTGAGGCGTAATTCTGATTCTTCTATTTGCTCCGACAAATTTGCCGTCACCCTTTGATATGGCCAAAGGGGTTGCAAGAAACTTCTTTAGTTCTTCGATGCCGTCGCCGGAAGTTACGTAAGGGCAGGACATGTTGAAATCCCGGCGAAGCTGGCTTATTGCGCGATGAGCCACTCGAAAGTTCTCAAGCTCGACAAAACCATGCTTATATTTAAAGGCCAGGTTACTCGTAAAACTGCTTATTGTATAAAAAATTACACTGATGATAAGCGTTCCAGCTATTACTTCAATCAACGTAATGCCCTTGCTTTTGTTTTTCATGGCTGAGTTTCCCAGTCTGTTATCAAGCTGGCAAGAACAACTTTTTTCGTCTTTTTGCTAAGGTCATGGAGATTGTTTACCGCAACGCCATTGTCCCAATACACGGTTACAATAACCTTTTTCAGTAATCTGGAATAATCAGAGCCGCTTAAGTCGGCAACCTCTACTGTTCTGTAGAAGTAGGCCGAGTTATATTGACTGGAATACTGAACTTCAGATTCCAATTTGTCCTTATAATCGGGATTATCGCCGGTTAGAAGCTTGGCGGCTTCAAAAGAGGTTGCCTGTTCAGTCAGAAGACTTCCAGAAAAGCCCTCGGCATTTCTCTTGAAATCTTTATCAAGGGGCAGCAGCCTGACATACTCAATTGCCTCATCAGCCAGCTCCATTGCACGAAAATAATTGATGCTTTTCTCGGTATCGATCTGGACATTATGCATAGATTGGTAAATTGGGATTGCCAGAATTGCGAAAACGGTTATTGCAACAACAATCTCAGGAAACGAGAAGCCGTGTCGAAACAGGAAAGTATTTGTCTCACATTTTTCTTTGCAAAATATTTTCATCGCAGAGACTCAACCTCCAGTCTGATTTTTAGATCATCAAAAGGAATCTTCTCAGCAGAAGAACCGACTTCGCTTTTCAGTTCTTCATGCAACGCCCTGCGTTCCTCTACCGTCAGGATTTCGTAGAGACTATCAGGTGGCGTTGCAAGCTTTGGAAGCTGGTAATCCCAAGGTCTGGCAGCTTCTCGATCAGCAATTCCTTCCTGCCCTTTTCCAAGATCGTAAGAGTAAACGCCTTTTTCAAGAGCAGCAGGTTCGCTTTGTTTATCTATGTTTCCGCCCATTTTAAATTTTATCAGAAAAACGAATATGGCCAGGATTAAGAATCCGGCCAGGGCCATATTAAAAGTTCTTGATCTGAACAGATCCCAAATATTTCTTGTCTGACTGTCATAACTTATATGCTTAATTCTGGTAAGGATTTCATCCCATTGTTCTCTAAGACCTGATTCGGCTATTATTGAATTCAAAGTCGAGGTGTTTTCTTCATTTGCAAACTCCCCTAGCTCGCTTTTGATCTCATCTGCCAGGCTCATAAGCAGTTTTCTTTTTTCGCCCGAAGACTTCCAGGCGAGGTCACTCAATTTATACACGGTTACCCGGTCAGGATTAAGAAGCAGAATTGAACTGTAATACTTTATCAGTTCAAGCTTAGAGGTGGTCTTGACCAAGGCCATAATTAAATCTCTGGCCTGCAGAAATTCAATCTCCAGCAGACCTTTATAGGCCGCCTCGCGAATTTTTTCGTTATTATCCCTGATCCAGAGCTTTATTTTCTCTACCAGTTTTTCGGAGAATTCACTGCTAAAGACCTTGAGACTTTTCTCTGAAACCGAAGAATCTTTGTGGAACACCAGAATTGGCAGGTGCGGTAATAGTCTGTTCTTATTAATCTTCAGCAAAGTATCTATAACAGAGCCGACTATCTCTGGAGAATCCTTTTCCAGTAAATTCTCCAGCCAGTTGCAAAAAGGATTTGCAGAAAGATTATTATTATCAATTAATTTGATGGCAGCTGAAATGTCTTCTGGCAAAGAAATACTGTTGCAGATCTGCAGCAACTTCTTCGAGTGCTCGGGCAAAAACTCCTTAACCGCAAACAACAGCAGAAGATCCTGGTTTTTGTGAACCGAAGAATCTTCGATTTTTTCAGGCTTTTTCTCATCTTGCTTATGGCTTGTATGGCGAAGAATAAATTCTTTGCCGGCCTTCAATACCTCAGCCTTTAAGTCCTGTTCACTTTTTTTCACCAGACCGGAGACAACTAAAGATCTTGCGGCCAACAGCCAGTAATTCTTTAGTGCCGCAAGCTTTTTGCCGTGTAAAAGATAGGAAATGGTGATTCGTCTGAAAAATCTTTGATCTGGATTGTTATAGATTAAAAATCTAATTGTCTGATCCAGGTTCTTGGGTAAATCGCCGCTTTCGATTAATCTTAAAACGATGTCGCCAGTGTCGTTGAAGGGGAGAATAAAGAGAAACGAAAATGCTGAACTGCGACTGCTGGAATTTTTGGAAAACATCAGCTCATTTAAAAGCCTTATCGCCTCTGACTTGGACAGCAGGTGTAGGGCTTTAATGGCCATCAGGCGAACCTGAAAATTCTTGTGCGTCAATAACCAGGGAAGATGCGGAACAAGTTTGGCGGGCTTAAGCCTGGTCAACAATGAAACAATGCGAACAACCAGTAAAGAGCTCTCAACCTTTACCAAGGTCTCAAGGCGATCGATTACCTCGTCTCTCATCATGACTTTTCTGCTTAGAGACAGGATTGGCACTATCTGAGCAGAACTTGTCGAAGTAGACAATATTTCACAAAAGACTTTTACCTGATCTTCTTGATCAAGTTTCTTAACATGTTTGACTAATTCAAAAAGCTGTGCGGTTTCTACTGACTTCCACAGATCGACAAGGTCGGCAACCTTAGTTGCCTGGTTATCAGAAATCTCGATAACAGATCTGGCAGGAATTGCAAGTTTGAGAATCTCATCCAGATCATTTTTGCACTCAGGATTTTGCTCTATTTGTTGCCTGGCTTTTAACGCTTCAAGAACTTTTTCACTATCAACAAAATTCTGAAGTTGTGAAATGGCGTATTGCCGTGCCAGGGGGTCTGGTGAGTTCAGATCTTCAAGACATATATTAGTCTGTAATTCTTGTAAGGAGACATCATTGATCGAATTTTCCATGACTATTTAAAAAACCGATTTTCGTAATCGGCATTCACGCCGTATATGGTTCTTACCTGCCCAAACGTTGTCCATTTCGGATACACCGGAGAAAAAAGGTATGGGTCGTGTCTTATCACCAGCTTCTTGTCATCAGGAATGCCATAATTCTTATCGGCGATGAAAAGATAGTCTACGACAAGGTTGCCAATAATCTCTACTCCGTGCTTGTTTGCGACTAGTTTTCCTCGGTTATCAAGTGCTTTTTTGCTTCTCGTAGCATCAGAAAAAAAGGTAAGGGCTATCAGTGAAGCCGAGATTTTTACGTCTGATTTTGGGCTTTTTATAATGAAACTTCCGTCCTGTACCCACATTTTCAGGATGTCTGAAGGTTTAGATTTGGCCAGATCCCCAAGATAAACATTACCTCTGAAACCCAGCCAGATGACGCCCTGACCTGAAAATGAATCATAGTTACTCAAATCTAGGTCGCCTTTTTCAATAAAGACAATTCCGTCAACCTTAAGTCCTTTTTTTCCATTTGAAAAAAGAATTGTATTGTTTGCAAGAAACTCCTGGGGGGTTTTATACCTGTAAGAGATTGCATCTGCAGAAATAGTCGGGAAAACGTTGTCTGGCATGGCAACGCCTTTTGGGTAGCTGCTCACTCCAGGTGAAAACAAGGCGTTTACCGGTATTTCGTCAACTTCTCTGCTCATCAGTCGATTTTCAAGTCCGTGAATTCTAACTTCTCTGTTCAAGAAATTGGTGGTCTTGTCAGTGGGATTCTGAAAATGAAGAGGGATTGCTGGCATTCCCAAATCCTTTGATTCACCGCCCAGAGTCAAGGTGGTATCAAACTCGTCGAAAAAGGCTACCTTAAAGAATCTGAAGAAAACGTTGCCTTCTAAACAAAGAGGCTTATCCCGTTTGGCTCCAAATATCTGGGGCATACTCCCTGAAATGATCTTATCAGGATGGTAATCTTTCATGAACCTCAGGTAATCATTTAAACCAGTAAACTGAAATACTCTGGCAAAATTTGTCCAGGTGTCTTCCTTCCACAGGCTTTGCGCATCAGTATAGGCATACAGATAATCCCAGGAATCAACGCTTGTAGAAACAACCATTTTGAATACCTGTGAATCTGCATAGTTTCCTCCGCAATCTCTCCAGTCCTCAAGTATCAATCCAGGTAGAGAGTGCTCTTCTGCACCTGTTTTTAGTGATGGTTCAACAAATGTTTTGTAGTAACCATCCTGTAATGCTTTAACCGTGTAAAAATCGCTATCTGTAAAGCTGCCTCTGTCATAAATAGGCTTGAATCTGAGTGGCATAGGAACTGCCCAGAAAATGTTTCCAGCGCTGGCATCTTTGACTTTGGCGTTGGCTGATGGTATTTCCTCGATTCCTTTTGGAATGCTGGCAAAGTTATTGTTAAGAAGCGCTGGTATCAGAGCTTCATCCTCTTTAAAGTTCAGGTCGAAATAGATCGGCGTAGGTCCACTTAAATTCTTAAATGCCGCATAGTCTGGCGCATATCTTGAACCAAGGAATGCGCTGGACATCTTTTGTTCAAGCCCCTCTACGACCAGTTTCTGTTTTGTCTTGTTGTAATCATAACTGTAATCTTTTACAAACAGGGCATACCTGTCAATCAAATCTCTGGTGTCAATTGTTTTAAAATCGCGCCGCTCTTTTATCTCGATAAATTCACGACTGTTTGTTTTGGAAACAGCCTGAACAATTACTTCAATGTGTCCTAGAAAAGATTGTGGGGATTTTCTGATGAGCTTGGTAAAAAAAATTCGGCAATGACCTTTAACATTGATATTATTCCCGGAAATTTCTCCTGCCAGAACATTGGCGAAGGGCAAATCGTTCTGGTCAAAAAATCTTTCGGTGACAAAAGTCTGCATGGGAGGAATTTCATTCTCGTTTTTCTCAAAGACAACATTGAGCATTTGATAGAAATGAAGGGAATTGCCCTTGCCGCTTTTGTCGTTGGCCTGCTGCCTGCTTATGGCCCAGATCTCATTCGCGCCAGCTGTAGCTGCACAGGTCAGGCGGCTTTGCATGGAGGTGCGACTTAAAAGGGTGACCGAGCCACTCTTGTAGGTCGAAAGCGAAGCGGACATTATTGCCCATACCAGAAGCAGACTAAGAACCAGATACAGGATGTACCCAGATCTTGAGGATAATGGCTTTTCTCTAAGAATTTGAAACTGTATATTTCTCATAATAGGCAACCATAGCGGAACTTATGCAATGACTTTAGCACAATTCTACTGAAGAATTTGGAAACAATTTCCAATTCATCAAATGGTGGGTGGTGTGAAATCCAAACCCTGGAAGAATCAAGATGCATGAAAGTAGACGTTTCTGGATGGGGATAACACCTTGAAATCAGCCTGCATGGGTCATTATTCCGGTTTTAAGTCCTGTAGAGCTTCTTCAATGCTTGCATATTCATCAACATAATTAAGAATACCAAGGCTTATCATGCCCAATTTGCTGGTAGTCGGAATCGAACAAAACAGAATTCTGACACTGTCACTTCCCATGACTTCCGATATGATCTCTAACAATTTGCCCAGCGCTGAGGAATTGATCAGAGTCATGCCGGAAAAATCAAAAACAAAATTGGTATAGTCTTCGTCGAGCTTTTTAAAAAAATGCTCGACCAGTCCTTCCATAAGTGATAGCTCAGCATAGCCAGCTATCTCTGCAATAAAGATCTTGTCTATATACTTGTAATTTATTTTTCCTGACAAATTTAGCCTCCAGAAGTTTGAATTATAACAGGAGCTACAGGTATCGGCAAGACTAAGCAGAAGCCGAAAAATAGCGTTGCTATTTTTCGGATGCGGGATTTAGGAGATTTCGGCCTGTTAAACGTCCCGAAAAATCTAAAAATTTGAAATTTCGAGGCCCGGCCGAAAGAAAATTTTGTAGAATTCTGATTTTGCGTCTGAAAT
>JAHISQ010000137.1 GCA_018818125.1 Candidatus Rifleibacteriota bacterium | reverse complement strand
TGGTTATGCCAGAGATGCGTGGTACAGAAGTCTGCGCCAGAATCTGTGAACTACACCCCGAAACTGCTGTGATTTACATGTCGGGTTACCCGGAAAGTAATCTTTTTGAAAAGGACTTGAGTCCCAAGGGCTTTATATTTCTGCAGAAGCCGGTGACGGTCAAAATGCTGCTGGAAAAATGCCGTCAAGCCCTGCAAAAATCAGAAATAGTCGGTGCGCTGGCCAGGTAGGCACAATGACCGTAGAGATTTGCCCCGGAACATGCTTTTGGCGTAACGAGTCCTTGCTCAAACTGCCGAAGCAATCTCGTATTATTTGGGTCTTACAAGTTTCTTGAGAGAATGCTATAAAGGATAATACATAGATTAAGGAGAACACATGAAGGTTTTAGCGATAAACGGTAGCCCAAGAAAAAACGGTAATACGGCCTTGCTTATCGATACCATGTTCGCCGAACTTCTTGAGGAAGGCATCGAAACCGAAGTGGTTAATCTCGGTGGTAACGCGGTGCGCGGCTGTCTGGCGTGCGGGAAATGCTTCGAGAACAAAGACGGCAGATGTACTATTGAGACCGATATGATTAATAACGTGATTGCCAAGATGGCGACGGCAGATGGCATTGTTCTTGGTTCGCCTACCTATTTTGCCAATGTAACCACCGAACTCAAGGCGTTAATCGATCGCGCTGGCTACGTGGGCATAGCTAACGGACACCTGTATAAACGCAAGGTTGGTGCCGCCATTGTTTCGGTGCGCCGTGCCGGCTCGTGTAACGTGTTTGATGCCATTAACAAATTCTTTTTTATTCAGCAGATGATCGTGCCCGGCTCAGTCTACTGGAATCTCGGTGTTGGTCGCACAGAAGGCCAGGTCAGCGAAGACGAGGAAGGCCTCAATACCATGCGTATTCTTGGCAAGAACATGGCCTGGTTGCTCAAAAAAATCAAGGACTAAAAGAGTCTAGCGGTGCTTACCGTGAATGGCCCTGACGAGATGTGAAATCACGAGGTTAATCATTACGGGGCTTATTTTGTTTTGAGGCTGTAACTGCCATCCCAGTTTTCGGCGGGCGGCGTCTTCTTAAACTGCTGACAGCGCTCGATGTAAATCTTCGAGGGGCCATCTGCAGGACACAGTCTGAGCACATTTTCGAAAAGTTCGACAGCGGCATCCCAGTTGCGGGCAAGATATTGCTCTATTGCGTTTTTATATAGAGGTTCAGCTTCAAGCCAGGCTGGCAGTTCGTCGCGGCGGTAGCCTCTGACTTCAAACACCTCAATCGGTTTTTCTTTGCCTTTGACGGCCAGGTTATCAAGAAATCTTGTGCTGATGAGCTGGCGATCTATCTGCCTATGCACTGACTCAGAAACCATGCTCAGGGTGCCATAGGCTTTGTTGGCACCTTCCAGACGTGATGCCAGATTGACGCCGTCGCCGAGGCAGGTAAAGTTCATTTGAATCTCACTACCGATAAACCCTACCATGCATACTGCCGAATTGATTCCTGCCCTCACATCGACGCTTGGTAAGCCTTGCTTGATCCATTTTTCGCGCAGTTCGCCGAGTCGGCGCTGCATCGCGATGGCGCATTCTGTTGCGCGTTGCGCATGGTCAGCCTGGGTTTTGGGGTGGTTCCAGAAGCCCATGATGGCGTCACCGATATATTTGTCGAGTGTGCCGCCAAATTTGAACAGAATGCGCGTCATTTCACCCAGATACTCGTTCATCAGCTCGGTAAGCTGTTCTGGCGACAGTTTCTCAGATATTGTGGTAAACCCGGCGAGATCAGTGAAGATGACGCTCAGTTCTTTCTTTTCGCTGCCAGTTTTGAGGCCTCCGGGAGTGCGTAGAATTTCGTCAACTACTGCGGCGGAAATAAAGCGCCCGAAGGTCTGGCGCGTCTGCTGTTCTTGTTGCCGCGCAATAGCCCAGGCAATATAGCCCCTGACCACACCAAAACTGCCAAGCAGCAGTAGTGGATAGAAAAATGGCAGCAGCAACTGGCCAAGAAACAGGTGGGTTGCCGTTCCCAGCCAGCCGGCACCTGTAACTAGCACAAAAAGGCCGCCGTACATTGCACCAAATCTGATGAAAATAATGTTGAGCAATGCAATAACTGGCAGCAGCAAAAGAAATTGCACAACAGGCCAGGCTCGGGGCATGGCATCTGAATGAAAAAACACTGATCTAAGAAAACTTTGCCGCTTAAGTGCTGAAAACAGCGTGGCGTGCAGATTAACCCCGGGAAGGTTTTGGGAACTGCGATCCATAAAATTAATCGGAGTGACCACAAAGTCCTTATCTTCGGCCAATGCGGTGCCAATAAATGCGGTGCTGGCAGATATGCGGTTTTCGTTCCAGAAAGTGCGTGCGTCACCGTGTTGCAGCAACACCAGATAGCGCCCCGGTTCTACTGTAACCGCTGTTTTTTCGTTGAAGCTGTATTTTTTGCCGGTTTCGCTTAAAAGAGTGACTTTAACGGGCACAGGAGAGTTGCTGTTTGAGACAAATCTGAGTTTTACCTCGGTTGAGACCAGTCGAGAGGCCGAAGGCAGTTCCGCTAGATTGTGAGTTGCTTCGGGCATTATGGTCAAGTCTTTTGTTGTCTGACTTTTCTGCGACTGCGTCGAGAATATGGCGAGTCTGGCGTCGAGCGCAGTTGGCAGATTCTCAATAACCATACTCGTACTGGCTTGGGTAAAAATTGTCTCGTTATAGAATCTTAGCAGCCACTGACTTTCTGCTGGCAACAACGCTGCAACGTGCTCGCCGGCAGGTTGGTCGTTAGCGAGCATAATGGTTCCATCAATCAGGCTGATGTTTGCGTTTTCGTCGAGGCTGACCAGATCAAAACCTTCGGGCACGTTATCAATACAGGTGTGACCCGTCTCATCAGATTTTATAAGAGGTATTGGCTCACCAAAGATCACGACCTTGCCAGAGTCCGCCAAACCGGCTGGTAGCGACAGTCGACCACTCAATAATGGCAGAATAAGTGTGGGCAGACTGGAATCTGTGTTGCTGGCTTTGCTGCGAATTGTGGCTTTCTGCCAGCCATCTGGCGTTCTATTGGTAACATAAAGAACAAAATCGCCAGCCGGCAGACCAAAAAGACTGAACTTGCCATCGCTGCCGGTTCTTGTCTCATGCCACGCACCGGTATCAATTGCCAGGAAGAGGACTTCCGCGCCACTTGCGGGTTGCAGATCAGCAAAGAGAGCCTGCCCATGCACAGCTGCGCTGCCAATGACCTGCTGTGGCATGTCGATGATAAAGGTGCCGTTGTCATTTTCAGCGGCCACATTAAGCATTAGCTTGTGGTCAAGAAAGGGCGAGGCCCGGTCGGCATCGGTTTCGAGGAGCACTCCCATTGCCCTGGCAGTTAGTCCGTCGCCCTTTACCGGCGGTGTTTCCTTGCTGAAAAACATGCGCAGACAGGGGGTCTCATAACTGCCGATCAGTGGCAACGGCGACGAAGGCATTTCAAGCCATGATTTTTCGCTCATCTGGCTGACTGTGAGATTCTTTGCTGCCTGAGCAAGTGCCTCAGCCAGTTCTGGCCTTGTATTCTTAAGAATCCTGGCAATTAAAACAGCCTCTAGTCTGCGGGTTGCCTGGTCGATACCGGCATGCCCAGTGCTGTTAAATCTGAATGGTGACTTTGAGATTATCTCGGTTAAGAGCTGGGTGGCGGGTAAGTCTGGAATCTGTGCGGCGGAGGAAATTATCTGCTTCTTCTGATCTGCGATCAGACTGCAGATCCAGGTTGTGTAACCAAGGGTCAGCGCGAATTCTTCCATTTCGGTCGGGTGATAGGCAAGCGCCAGGAATCTGACGGTTGAATCCACGTCAGATGCAATGTTTATCAGGCCTGTTGCTGCAGAATTGCGTGAAATTGGTGAGAAGAGAGATTTTGGCCAGGGTGGTCGATTTGCATTGGAGTCGATCAGATTGATCTGTTCGAAAGTCTGCTGTCCCCGGCCGATAAAATTCTGTGCAAGTATCGGAAAAGCGGTAGAAGCGAGCGCGTTAGCAAATTTTGTATCTGCCTCATCGGTTGAGGCACTGTCATAAATTAAATCCAGAGCGACGACTTCAACTCCGGAACTTTGCAGGACAGTGAGCAGTTCGGCGAAATCTTTGCGGTCAGGGTCGCGGCCAAAGCGCTGAGCGAAGGTTGCATCCTTGTTTATTATTAAAACCGGGTGCTGAGGAACCTGAGGTTGTCCGACAATTTCGCGCATATACGGCGAATAACTGAAAAGAAAGTCAGAAAATCTGAAGTCCAGCCATTCAATGCTTTGCCGAAAATCTGGCAGTAAAGCGAGCAGACAAATCAGCAGCGGCACCAGGACCGCTCTTCTACCCTTTTCTGATAATGTCGGTCCTCTGACAGCCATTATGGTTTACCAGAAGCGCTTTAGGTTGACCTTTTCCAGCGCTTTGTTCAAAACCTTTTTTCCGGCCTCTTTCTTTTTCTGATTGGCATTTTTGTCGAATTGGGCTTTCTCTTTGGCGATTTTGTCCGCTACGTTGAACGTGTAGTCATTAAGGCTCGCATCAATTGCTCCGGTAGCGGCCTGCATCCAGTTGCCTTTGCCGGTATTGGCTCCGTAGACAAATGACATTTCGCCGGCAGGTATTTTGAAGTGTTCGAGACTGCCTGGGATGCGGCCGTAGAGATCGCCTTTGATTACTTTAATCGTAGTGACCAGTTGATTGTCAGTCATATAGTGACTGGCAAGGAATTCGACACTAATGTCGGTATTTTTATAGCGTCGCACGCGAAACATGGCGTTGCCTTCAGACAACAGAATGCCTTCCTGATTGGGTGATATCTTTGCTGATTTTGATCCGGCACCGGCTTTGCATGCGGCAAAGGCAGTGTTGCCAAGATATACTTCTTTGAATCTGTTGTCTGCAACCATAAATTCGCGCGTTTCCGGTTTGTTTTTTGAAAAATCAGCTTTGTACCCAGGCCCCGAAAAGGCTTTTCCGATATCCACAGCTACTCCCAAATATTCCGAATTTTCCGAACCTCCGATGTCTACAAATTTTTCAAGACTGCTGAGGTCTCGATAGCTGGCGTTAATTATTTCAACACCTTTTTGAATTTCGGCGCTGGCAGCACTGAACATATCGGTCAGGCGATTTGTTTCGAGGTTGCTTTTAATGTTGTTCAGTGTCGGCATGTCGGTGAGGTTTGATAGACTGGATCCGGCATTGAGCCAACCGCTGGCATTGTTGCCAAAAATCTGGCTGATTGCTGAATTCACGCTCACCTCGCGCAGGGGTGTGAAGCCTTCACTTAAGCTTTGGTCGAGTCCCATCAGCAATGAACTGAGAGCGGCGATGCCTTCGCCGGCTTTGAGGTTCCGTTTCTTGCCGGTTTCCTTGTGGGTGAGTTCAACTTCACCTTCGTAGACGTTGATGTTAGTGGCACCTGGTGCGATAATGCCGATTTGCAGTGCAGGGGTCTCAAGCAGGGTAACAAAGTTGTCGACAATGTCGACACTGAAAAGTGTACCTTTAACACCGGCAATGACGTCAGCGGTCTGCACCTGAAAGTTGCTGCCGGTAACGACCTTGAAGAGTATTGTTCCCTGCTGGGCGGTCAGCTCTTTGATGGCAGCCTGACCGAGAGTCTGGGGCACTTCAAAGATGCTCTGTTCTTTAACCGCAAGAATACAGGTGTCTTTAAGTGCCATTTCAGCGGCACTCTGCTCGTAGGTTCGCACCTTGTCGCCACCGTCGAGTCTCTTTTGAGCTCCGGCCAGTTTGAGGTTGTTGTTCAACTTTTTAAACAGCGCATCGACAGTTTTTTTGACTTCGACATGGCCGTTAATACTGGTGATTTCGGTTGCCGAGAGATCGACAGCGAGACAGGGCAGGGTGATCCCTGCTGCAAAAGCTATCGCTACCACGCTCAGAGCAAAGGTAAAGTAATTTTTCATTTTGCGCTCCTCATATATACCCTTTTAACAGCCGTCTGGCTGGCCTTGTCAGTCTATCTTAACACTTGCAACAAGTCAACCTGCCACGCAGGCAAATGCGTTGTCGAAAGTTTTAGCGATAGGGACTTGACGCTTTGCCTGTAGATAAATACAATTAGTCATACTGTTCGAGAATAAGAGGTACCCTGTGAGATATAAACAACACTTGCTGGTTCTGGTGGTTTGTCTGCTGTTTCAGGCCTCGTTTGCTGGTCAGGCTCAGGCTTTAGACTTCGGGAAGCTGCTTGGCGAAGTAAGTGGCGCGTTAAATCGTGTTACCGCAACGGTTGACCGTGCATTTGGCGGCGTTAACGAAGACAACCAGAAGGTTCTAGAGCAGTCTCGCGAGCAGGCGCCCGCGACCAATGCATTTCTCGGCGGCTGGGAGCAGTCGTGGGAAGTTTCGATGGGCGATCAGACTCATGAGTCGCTCAAAAAAGATCCGGGATTTTCCAGTGACAAGAATCTTCTTAATCGTCTCGGAACAGTAGCTCGTGGACTTATCAAGAATGTTGAAAGAAAAGACCTCACCTGGACTTTTGCTGTTCTCAATACTGACGAAGTAAACGCTTTTGCAGCGCCCGGTGGCCATATTTATGTGACCCGGGGTCTGATGAAAATGATCGAAAACGAAAGCGAACTTGCCGGCGTTGTCGCCCACGAAATGGGTCATGTTGACAAGAAACACAGCGTCAGACAGGCTGAAAAATCTGGCCTGATGACAGCGCTTGTTATTGGTATGGGGCTATATAAAAAGACTCAGAAGGTTGCGCCAGTCGCCGCCATTGCTGCATATTTTGCTAATCTCAAATTTTCTCGCGATGACGAATATGAAGCCGACTCCTGTGCGGTAAAATACATGTCTGCGTCTGGTTATGACCCTCGTGGTCTGGTCTCATTCTTCGACAAGATCAACAAAGACAGCAAGACTTCAAAGGTCACTAAGTATTTTTCTACTCACCCGCCAACAACCGACAGAATCAATGCGGTCGAAAAGCAGATTGCTAAGTTGCCGGCTCGCACCACAGCGTCGCCGGGCGAACAGATGCCGGTGATTTACAAGCCGACTACTACCCAGACTACTACCCAGACCACTACTTATCAAACATCTGGTTCAAAACCAACAAATCAGCAGCTTCAGGCGGCTTACGAAAGCTATCTCTATTATCAACAGCAGTATCAGTATAAAGTTCAGCAGCAGGCACCAATGAACGAAATCATGGATACATTCAACAAATACCAGAAGGCGAAAGAATACTATATGAGCCTGCGCAAAGCCGCCGGTATGTAACTTTACCATCAGCATTTTCACAAACCGCCCCGCATAAAATGTGGGGCGGTTTTTTTCGTGCCAGACGCATCAATGAAAACGCAAATTGCCGCGAAGTAACAAGGTCGTGCATAGACGGCCGAACAATTCAATCGTAATCTATTAAAGTCGCTTGCCAGTCTCCAGGCATTTGAAGCTGAAGTTGGTGGTGATTTTTGTTTTCAGATAATAAAATATTGGCAAGCGGGCAAACGCTTTTTAATAAACTTTTAACGCGGCCAACTGTGGTTTTGAGAAGAGCTGTGTCTTCTTCTTCGCCCATGGGTAATCCCCATATTATTTCGAATGCATGAGCAGAGGGTATGGACTCAGGGTGCATCTGCAAAAGCAGGGCAAGCATTTTTGCAGGAATTGTGTGTGGGCGAAAATATATAATACTGCCGTTGTAAGAAATTTTTCCGCTTACAAAGTCAATGGCAAGGCAATGTGAATCCGCTGACTCAATTGGTTTGGTTCTGCCATTATTCCTGGCTGCGGCAATACATTTTTTCCCAATGGTTTGTGTCTGCCCGTCAACGCTGCTCAATATCTGCAAAGTTTGCCAATGCTGGCGCGAGTTGAGAAAAGTTCTGGCATGAAGTCGCAATTTCATTGGCGACTGGCGATCTTGAAAGATTACATAAGCCTCAGCACCAGGAATTGCTGAAACAATAAGGTTTTCGGCTATCAAGAACCATAGTGGGTCAAAAAAACTGTGGGTTCTGATCGCTTGAAGAGCCAAAACAGACTCATGCACAGGATCAGAGCAAACGCCATATAAACTTCGGATCAATTGAAACCACATGGATTCGGGTTCATTGGGGATTTTTGCCAATACAGATTCAACATCGGGAAGTGGGATTCGCTGCCCTGCTTCCAGAAGTGAGCTGGCCAGAGCATGCAGACAGCTTGTTCTGGCTTTAAACAAGATTCCAATATCGGCAAGTTGACCCCTGGCAAGTGCTCGCCCAAGTCGCCATCTGGCGTCAAGGATTTTGCCTCTTAGCAGGTAATCTCTTCCGGTAACCAGAAGCCGAAAAGCTTGATCTCGGCGGGTTTGTTCTGGTATTTTTTTGATCCAGGCATCGCTTCCAAGGTGATTCATTTCAATGCCATATGCATAAGCCTGAAGAGCAGCAACCTCTGTCATTTCTTTTCGGGTGCCAAGATAATTCATTATCAGGTAGTAAGTTCTAAGCTTTCGTCTTGCCCTGCTTAGCAGTCCCTGAATGATAAGCAGTCTGGCTTGAACATAAATGGTTTGCCCGGCGGCCATCAGGTTTCCATTACAACGATGGATTTTTTGAGCCCGTGAAAAGAGCTTTTCAGCTAATTCAAGATGCCCCATTCTGGCTCGTGCAAATCCAAGATGGCTCAAGATTACGCCAGAAAATCCTGGCGGCTTACGAGAAACTGATCTCAATGCCTGCCATGCCAGCTTAAAACACCTCCACGCTCTTTTTGCCAGGAAAAGTCTAAGGCAGATCGTTCCTATAGCTATCTCAACCAGAGCCAATGGGTAGCTCTCCGCTTTAATGGTCCAGAATTTCTGTGCAAATTTCAGATGCTGTCTGGCATCCTTATAGTTTTGTTTATGTATAAGGCTCACGCCTTTTGCTAAGGCAATCCAGGCTTTTCCACGCTTGTTAAAATTGTAGTCATCAGAAACCTTGAGTAGTTCTTCAGCCCTTTCAAAGTTTCCATGAGTGTGACATGCCCGAACAATCAGAGAGCCAACGAAGGGATCTTTCCAGAGCATGTTTTCTGGAAAATCCCGGGTAATGTTTCGCAATGCTTTCAATCGACTATCCAGAAGAATGTCTTCTCCCCGGCTTTTCAGAACATTCAGAATTAGCTGCCAGTTCTCAAAAACAAGAGCCAGATGAAGAAGAAAGTCGATTTCGTGCTTGTCCAGGTTATTCAGAAAAGCATTGTTTTTTCCAAGTTGAGGTAATTTTCTTAATAGGCAGGCGGGCATTATTCTCAATAGCAACAGGCGAAGTCTGTTTCTTCGTTTGGGACTGCTAAGATCAGGAGCAGGAAACAGGCCAAAATTTCTGCCCCACTGGCCAAGTTCGCCTTGTTGGGAGAGATTTGCAGGAAATTTCAGCTTTTTCAGCAGGATCGAAAATTCAGGGTCGCGACGCAAGATGATGTGACCAATATTTGCCTGTGCATCAAGAAAAGCTGGAGAATTTTTCATCAGTAACCAGTTTGAAGCAGTGACAGATATTCGCCTCGGTGTTTTTGTGGTTGCTTTTCGTAAGAAACTTTCAGGAATAAGCAGATGAAATCGGTTATCCCATACCCATGGCTCTGTAATGCGAGGATCCAATTTAACGGGAGACTTTCGAAATCGCAGAAAGGGAACCTGGATATGGGTAATACGCCCGCTCCAGGCCAAAAAATAGGCTGTTCTTTTAAACACAGTATCTGAAAGATTCTGAGCAATCTTGAGAGCGCGAGATGCTGAAAGAGGTATGGATGCTGCTAATTCGGCAATGGTGGTCAGTTCTGGTGCATGAGCTATGTCGGTCATCATGTCTACGAGCGCCATGCTTGGTGATGCGACAACAAGTTTTGAGCCGCCGATGGTTACTTCTTTTACGTCCTGAGTTATTTGTTGAGGCTGGTAAACAAAAACTACTTCAATGCCACCGAAATTTCGGTTTCTCCGCCGTCGATTTCCCACAATAGTAAAACATCCTGGTAATTTAGACACCAGGCCGGTCAGGTAAAGCGCTCCAAGGTTTGAAAGATATTCCCCAGGCCTTAAAATTTCGCTGAGTCGCAAAATGAAGTCCGTCGGAAGACCCGCGCGGACTTTTTGTTCACTCGTTGTCGTTTTCGAATTATCTGGCTTTTTCATTTTCTGTTCAGATCTTTCTCTGCTTTATTGTAACGCGGTGGCGTTGAAAAATCTATCTGGTGATAAAAAGGCAATCAATTTGTGGTCCTGTTTTGGGAGATATCCGCTGTAAATAACAAAACCAGATAACCGGATGGGAAATATCAAGCATAAAAAAGCTCAGGATTCTTTTCCTGAGCTTTTTAAAGTCTGGTGAAGGGCTCGCTATTGATATGCCAGAATTAAAGAGAAGACCTGATGGCTATATGGTTATAGTGAGGCTCTGATTGATCTGACGGCAACTACCCGAATACCACTTCTGCTGCCTTTGGTGAACTCTGAGCTGCCTCCGTTAGAAACGTTGTAGTTATAATATAAGTATCCGTGCTGGGGCCAGAACATTGAGCCAGGGTCAATGCCTTTTACTGACCAGATGTGGCTGCCAGTAATGTGAAAAACCGGATCCAAATTCTTTGAAGCGCTGCCTCCTGCATTGGCAACAAATAGAGATTTCAATTCAGCAATTTCAGGTGTGCGCCAGCCATCAGAGATCTTCTTGATCCACTTTTGCCCATCTTTCCAGGAAATGTCTGTGTCAGGCCCTTCCAGCCATTGCAGGCCGGTCTGGCGATCAGAGATGATGCCGTCTACGTTCCGACTGAATCTGGCACCGCCATACAATTCTTCAAGATATGCTGCAGTTGGATCGGTTGCCGGGGTGGCTGCAAAAGTGATTCCTGCCAGAATAGTCACAAAAATAGTGCTAAGAAAAAGGATACTGAGTTTGTTTCGGATTCTCATAAGTTACTCCTAATTTGTTTTATCATTGTTCATAAACAATATTATTCTATCTGCATGTTTTCGAATAGAAACAGATAAATATTAATTAATCTTGCGTTTGAACGGGATTGCAGATGCTTGGCGTTACATAAAAGCAGACGAGAACTTTTGGTCAGGCCATTTAAACCTCAGAAGGCTTATGCCTGTCATTTTCACGAACGCATAGATGACAGGCATTTTTCCTGCTTACGCAAGAACTAAATGGAATTGGTATTACATGTTTTGGGTTGATATGCTCGGTGCCTTAAGTCTGCGCAACTTTTTTCACGACTGTTAAATTTTGCCTTTGAAGTGTAGAATGTAAGAGGTTCGTTTTTGTATCATTGCTGAAAGAATTACATGGTGCCAGAGCGCCAGAACATATAAAGGAGCTACGATGAACAAGCTGGTAAAGCTGTGTGTTTTTGTTGGGTTGTTGCTTTGTGCAACAACGCTATTCGCGAAAGACAGGGTGCAGATTCTCAACTCTGACAGTCTGGGAGCCGTTTACATCAATGCCGGCAGAATTTTCAGTCTTTACGTTGACCAGGCGCGTGATTTGCTCAAACCAGAGAATGCAGGAGAACTCGAAAAAATCGAGGTTCAGATGAGCACGCATTTTCCGGGTAAATTCAGTTTTGCTGACTTTTTTAAGAAGCTCGACAGCTTTGCCGAATCAAAAATATTCGTTCCAGATGGAGCATTCTGGCTTTCGATAGACGAGGAGCTTCGCCCGGCTCTGAGTATTTCTGCGAAAATCAAGCCCCTTGAGCTTTTTGAATTCGTGCAAAAGCGCCTGGGCAGTAAAAAAATCGTCCCAGGCAAAAACGAGAAAAATCTGCTTGAATTCGAAATCCCGACTCCTGGTTATAACATGACTTTGTCTGTGGCAGACGATGGCATCATTCTTTCTGCCGCTTCTGCGAAAGGCAAGGAAGATCTGGCCCGCTGGAAATCTCTTGCCGCCAACGCTGCTAACCAAAGCACCCTGATTGCGCTGGAAGTGGATGTTAATAGGATAAAAAGCTGGCTTGCCGAGAAAGCGCAGGGCAGCAAAAGATCCGAGTCATTCGAGTGTCTGTCTAATTTTAAGGTTCTTAGTGCAGCACTGCAGCTTTACGCTGTCGACAATGGCAAAGAAATGGACTCGCTCGATCAGGCTCTTCTTAAGACTGAAGGCTACATTGCCGAAGGAATTTACTGCCCCAAAGCGGGTAAATACAGCTTGAATACGGATAAAGAGCTGGTCTGTTCAATTCATGGGACAGTGAATGAGCCGGTTTGGTCGAAAAAGATTCCGCGTGTTGATGCAAGTACGTATCTTAAACCGTTCGAAAGTTTTGTCGTGCTGGTTAACGCGACGGGGGCTGAAATCAAGGCGAAAATCAATGACAAGAATCTGCTGGAACAGTGGGTTGCTATTGGTAAACAGCAGATGCTGGCTGTTCGGCAGATGGCAAATACTCAAATGGGGCAACTACCTGAAGACCAGCGCCAAAAAGGACTGAAGCTGATTGATTCAATAAAAATTGTTGTTGATGGTGGCTGGCTGAATGTCAGTATTGCCGGGCTTGACGAAAAGACGGTTATTTCTGGCATAACCGGAATAACAGGTGCTGCTGCAGCTATTGTTACCCCCTATTTTAAGAAAGCTCGTGCAGCTATGCGCAACCGGATCAGTGATCGGCGCACTAAGCGCGCTGAGTTAGCGGGTAATCTTGATAAAGGCTATGTTGAATGCAACTATTCACGCAAGCCGCTTTATATGGCGCTCGAAAATTTTCTGGTTGAAGAAGATAATCTTCCAGAAACCTTTGGCTTTGACTACCTCAAGGAAAAAGGCTATCTGCAGAGCATCCCAGAGTGTCCGGCCGGCGGCAAATATGAGCTTATGCGTGATGGCATGGATTATGACATCAAATGCAGTATGCATGACCATGATTGACATGTAATAGACCTGGTAAAGGAGCTGGCGACTGGTTGTAGTCGCCAGCTTTTTTGCTTTGCTGATGATAGTTTCTCTTGCGACAAGATGGGTTGTCCATGGTATAATCAGCGGAACGACAGAGCAAGGAGAGAAATGATGAAGGTTCTTTATATTACCAACGAGTATCCACCGCTTGTTTATGGCGGAGCCGGCGTTCACATCGAGTATCTCTCAAAAGAGGTCGCAAAGCTGGCAGACGTTGAAGTTCGCTGTTACGGCGATCAAAAGATGTTCAAAGATAATTTAAAAGCTATCGGCTATGAGTCGGCAGCGACTTACCAGAACCTTAATCGTGGCCTGCAGTCTGTTTTTAAGACGATAGATCGCGATCTGCAGATCGTTGGGGAAGGTGTTGACGCTGACATCGTGCACTGTCATACCTGGTATACCCACATGGCCGGTATCATGGCAAAGCTTAATTTTGGCGTGCCCCTGGTCGTAACCACACATTCACTTGAACCCTTGCGCCCATGGAAACGCGAACAGCTGGCTGGCGGTTACGATTTTTCACTATGGGTTGAAAAGACGGCGATCGAGATGGCTGATGCAGTAATTGCAGTCAGCAATGGCACCCGCGCTGATGTTAAAGGTCTGTTCAATGTGGCCGAAGATCGCCTTAAAGTTATTTATAATGGCATTGATACTGATGAATTCAGGAAAACCTCATCAACCGAGAATCTCAAGCGTTTTGACTTTGATCCTGCGGTACCTTATCTGCTGTTTGTTGGTCGCATTACTCGCCAGAAAGGCATTATTCACCTGGTTAACGCTATCAAATATCTCAATCCTGAGATTCCAGTCGTTCTGGCCGCCGGTGCCGCTGATACTCCAGAAATTGAGCATGAAATGACCGAAGGTGTCAAAGCGGCTTCGCAGAATCGCGGCAACATCCACTGGATTCGCGAAATGGTCGATCGCAAAACGCTTATTGAACTTTATTCACACGCAGGAGTGTTCTGTTGTCCCTCTATTTATGAACCTTTTGGTATAATCAATCTGGAAGCCATGTCCTGCGGAACACCAGTCGTGGCTAGTGCTGTCGGCGGAATTCCTGAAGTCGTAATCGACGGGGTTACCGGTAAGCTGGTAGCGCTTGAACAGACGGCTGAATCGCCATTTGAAGCTCTTAAGCCAGATGTTTTCGCTAAGGATCTGGCTACCGAAGTCAACAAACTCATGGCAGATCCGCAGACATGTCAAAAAATGTCTGCTGCAGGGCGTCGTCGTGTCGAAGAAACCTTTAGCTGGAAATCGATCGCCGCTCAAACTGTCGATCTATACAAATCACTGATCAAAGGAAAATAATATGGGCAGCAGAAACCGCAAACGTGTGCTGATAGAGAACGTAAGGCCGACAGTTGATGCCGGTGTTTACCCGCTTAAACGCGAATTGGGCGACGAAGTGCGGGTAGTTGCAGATATTTTTCGGGATGGTCATCAAAAGATTGCGGTCTGGGTTGAATATCGGCATCAGAAACGCAAAAATTGGAACAAAGTACCTATGCAATGTGCTAACCCTGGCATGGATCTTTGGGAAACCAACTTTAAGGTCGATCAGATCGGCATTTACGAATATAAAATCGTTGCTTACTGTGAAGATTATGGCAGCTGGATTTTAGATACCGGCAAAAAGGTTGAAGCTGCGACAGATTACGCTTCAGATCTTCTTGAAGGCATTGCCATGGCTAACAACTATAAATCCTGGCTGACTTTTGCTGATCGCGATTATCTTAAAAAAGCTACGGCCAGGGCCGAAAAGGGTGACGATGATCTGCAAAAATGGCAGATTCTCAGCAATGATCGACTGGTTGAATTGCTGGCGCAGAATCCTGATCCGGCTTCACGTGTTGAAAGCCCGACTTTTATTGTTCAGGTCGACCGGGTTAGGGCCAGGTTTGCTGCCTGGTATGAGTGCTTCCCGCGTTCATGTGGCTTCGAGTCCGGTAAACATGGCACATTTAAAGATGTCATCAAGCGCCTGCCGCATATTGCTGAAATGGGTTTCAATGTGCTTTATTTTCCGCCGATTCACCCGGTCGGATTCAGCAAGCGCAAAGGGCCCAACAATAGTCTGACCTGTGCACCGACCGACCCCGGTTGCCCTTATTCCATCGGCAATCAATTTGGGGGCCATGATGCAATAGAACCGGCACTTGGCAACTTTGACGACTTTGCCGAACTGGTTGACGCCGCCGAAAAGCACGGTATCGAAATTGCACTCGACTTTGCGATAAACTGCTCGCCTGACCACCCCTATCTCAGGCAGCACCCAGACTGGTTCAGCAAACGCCCGGATGGTACTATCAAATTTGCTGAAAATCCACCCAAAAAATATGAAGATATTTATCCGATCAATTTTGAATCTGCCGATTATAAAGCCATCTGGAAGGAAATGCTGCGCATCTTTTTGTTCTGGGCCAAGCGTGGCGTGAAAATATTCAGAGTCGATAACCCGCACACCAAGCCTTTCGCTTTCTGGCAGTGGGTAATTGCTGAAGTTCAGAATAAATATCCTGACGTCGTATTCCTCGCCGAGGCTTTTACACGCCCCAAAGTCATGAAGGCTCTGGCTAAACTTGGTTTCGCCCAGTCATACAGTTACTTCACCTGGCGCAACACCAAAGCTGAACTGATCGAGTATTTTTCTGAGCTCACTACGCCCCCTGAATCAGAATTTTATCGCGCTAATCTGTTTGCTAATACGCCGGATATTTTCCCTGCTTATCTGCACGCTGGTGGCCGTCCGGCTTACAAGGTAAGAGCCACTCTGGCTGCTACACTTTCCACTGTGTACGGTATCTTTCAAGGCTTCGAGCTCTGCGAGGGCATACCGGTTCAGGGCAAAGAAGAATATTTGCATAGCGACAAATATGAGATCAGAACCCGTGACTGGAACGCGCCGGGTAATATCTGCGATTTGATTACCAGAATAAACAAGATCAGACGAGAGCATCCAGCGCTACAGGAATACGACAACCTCAAATTTTTTGAGGCAGATAATGATCGCATAATGTTCTACAGCAAGTCTTTGGGTGATGATCATATTCTGGTTGTGATAAATCTCGACCCCTTTATCAAGCATTCTTCGTTTGTCCATGTTCCACTTGAGCATTTCGGGTTGACACCAGAGCAGGGCTATCAGATGCATGATCTTCTGACTGACCGGCGTTATCTGTGGTACGGCTCAAAGAATTATATTGAGCTCGACCCAAATATTGAGCCGGCTCATATTTTTGTGTTGAGAAAATAGAGCTGTATAGCGAAGAGAAAATAACAGTTAAAAGACTGTTTCTGGGTAACGCTAATGCGTATATCATCAGATCAGGCAATGAGGCTGCAATTATAGATGGCGGTCTTGGTTGCCGTTTAGATCGCTTCCGTGAGGCTCTCGATGAGTTAGAAATTGCCGCCGCCGCTTTGAGATTTATCGTGGTTACCCATGCTCACTATGATCATGTTGGCAGCATAAAGGCACTTAAGCGTGCCTTTCCTGATGCCCTGATCGTTGCACACAAAATCGAGGCAGGCAATTTGCGCGCAGGATTAAGTCCGTTGCCACGCGGTACAATGTGGTTTTCGCGCCCAATTTCATGGCTGGGTTGCCAGATTTTTCACCATTGTGTCCGTTTTGATGGTTTCGAAGTTGATATTGAAGTCGAAGATAATCTTAAAATGCAATTCGGCAGTACCGAGATTGAGTTTTTCTGTACATCAGGCCATACGGCGGGTTCGTTATGCGCCAGGGTGGGAGAACAGGCTGTTTTTGCTGGCGACAGTGTGTTTCATGTTCTGCCTGGTTGCTTTTATCCGCCATTTGCCGATTTTCCGGAGTACATTGTTGCCGCCTGGCAGCGCATCGCGGCAACAGGCGCCGGCATGATTTACCCTGGACACGGCCGACCGTTTTCCCTGAATAATTTCATTGCCAACAATGGCCGGTTTTAATTTTTAAATCGCCAATAGTGCATTGTTAGTGCGCGTTTTCCCCCTGTGGGCGTAAATTGAAAAAATTGTGTACAATGATAGTGGAATGAATCGGAGGCACGTATGAACTACACCGACCAGTTTGTTCTGCCGTTCAAGTGGCGTGAGTTTGGCAGGTGGTTTGAGAATTGTGGTAAAGTCGACTCCGAAAATGACAAAGGAAGACTGAAGATTGCCGAAGCAGGTTTTGTAGCAGGTGGAAGAAAGCTCAGAGGCATCAGGATCAAAGGTGAGCTTTCGGTAAAGGACAGCCATTTTTGTGAGTTGTTTCTTTGCGCGTTCCTCGTGGATCTGCACCGCAAGGAACTGTTCGAACCGTTCATTGGTAACCCTGAATCTTTTGACGAAAGGATGGTTTCTCCACGACTGATAACATTGACTCCGTCAGTAACACAGAAATACGAGCTTTTCATTCAAGAGCAGGGCTGGATCCTGCCGTCGATCTGGCGATTTCTCATGCAGTCGATTGGTTTGCGACACAAGACCAGTGAGCGTAAGCCTGATATCATTGTCTTTGCTTTTCAAGAGGGCAATTCTGTTCCGGTCTATGCCGCATCGCTGCCGTTTGATTATTTTGGCAGCGCGCATCATCTCCAGGAAGAGCTGATAATGAATGACTTTTTTGACATGCTGCATATAGAGCCAGATGCCAGTGAATCAGAAATCCAGAGAGCCTATATTGCCAGTTGCCGTAAGTTTCAGGAGTTAATCCCCGACTGTGTTTCATCAATTGTTTTGCGCCGTCGTACTAGTATGTTCTCGCGCATCAAGCAGGGTTATCACATCTGGACAGATAGATTACAGAAGCGTCGCAACGAATTTTAGGGTTCTGACAAAATGTGAAATCACGAGATTCGTTTAATGCAGGGCCTTAGGCGATTTTGTAATTTTCTGCTGCCCGCCAGAGATACCAGCTTGCGATTGAGCGATATGGTTTCCAGGCCAGAGACTGCCTGGTCAGCTCTGCTGGCGTTGGCAGAGCTTTCTGGTGTCTGATCGCGGCCAGTCCTTTGCGCAGGCCATAATCGTCGGCAGCCATTAAATCGGCGCGCCCCAGTCTGAAAATCAGCAGCATTTCCACTGTCCAGCGCCCAATGCCGCGAATAAGAGTGAGCCGGTCGATAATCTCTCTGCTGGGCATCAAAAGCATCTGCTTGTGATCGGGAAGCCTGCCGGAAATAGCGAATTCAGCGAGATCCTTGATTGCCAGCACTTTGTTTCGCGACAGTCCTGCCGATCTGAGTTCATCTTCGTCAGCTCTGATAATGTCGAGTGCGGTTACATCTTGCTTGCCCGAAAACAGGTCGAGCACTCTTCTATATATGGTTGCTGCTGCCTTTCCGGTCAGTTGCTGATAAATGATCGATTCGAGCAGGGCCTGAAAAATTGATGTGTTTGAGCTGAATTCAAGATTGAAGCGTGGCGCGGTTTTTATCAGTTGCCCGAGATCGCGGTCAACCTTGCTGAGATGCTTAAGCACTAGATCAAGATCACAGTCACTGATCAGCAGAGGTGACTTGATGCGAAAAACAGGCTTGTCTTCGACATCGATATCTTCCAGGCGAAGCATCTGCGCTTTCAGACTGATTCCGCCGCCGGCCGAAAAGCCGCCGAGACGGCCATCAGCATTTACGACCCGGTGACATGGTATCAGGAGGGGAATTGGATTTTTTCCTGCGGCCAGTCCGATGGCACGTGCCGCTGCGGGGCGGTCACAGGCCTCGGCCAAAGCCTTGTAAGAAACGGTTGAGCCTGCTGATACCTGGCGCAGGTGCTCGTATACCAGTCGGCAAAATGGCGTGCAGTCAGAGAGGTCGAGGCGGGCAGCCTTAAAATTGGCTGGTCTGCCGGCAAAATATTCCCTGATTTGCTCGATCAGGCGACTTAATGGCTCTGGTGGCGTCGCACTCAGGCAGTTGCTAAATTGTTTGGCGACTTTTTTGCGCAAGCTGCCTTCTGATGCTTCTGGCAGCAGTAATCCTATAATCTTACTATCGCGCCAGGCAATTGCTGCTGATCCGAGCGCGGTCAGAAAGCTGCAGTAAAAACCAGGTTTATTGGTTGTTTTTGTCGTTTTTGCCGTTTTCATCAATTATTTTTTTGCAGTTTTTGCCCTTGAGGCATATTGCGCAGCGCGTATCGCTGCAGAAAAGGCAATTGAAGCAGTCTTTGCATGGGTGTTTCTTCAGTTTGCATTCGGGCGGTCTGAATGCATTGAGCCTTTTGTAAACATCGTTTTCATCATCTTCAGGTTTGCCTTGATTGTCTGGTTTGTCATTGTCAGTCATTGTGTTTTTCTCCGCAGATGCTGCTCATAATATGCACCAACGGTTGAAAAAAACAAGCAGCCATTTTCTGGCACTCTCGTCGAGTTCGCTGCGCGCCGTGCACAGTCAGAGCTATTTGCTGAGTTGTGGGCGCAGGAGATCTTCGAAGCGGGCAAACCAGTTCTCGAGATCGGGGCTGCGTTGCCTGCCCTGTTTTACCGAAGCGATGTAACTGTTTCTGGCAAGGTCGATAGCCTGCAGCATCTGCTCGTGCGGGTCAACTGCCGGAGCGTACATGTCGGCAATATCGGGCAGTCCAGAATTAGACGATATTTCGCTGACTGGCAACATCAGACTGGGAGGTGCCTTAAGGGGCTGTTCATTGGGTTGTATGCCGGTCTCCTGCATGAATTCAATCGCCATCTTTTCCATTGTGTCGGCGTTGCTGTCATCTTGAATCGAATAGACACGCAGAGGCTCATCTTTGCCTTTGATTTTGTGAAATCCCATGTCAGCGCATGGAATCTTGCCGGCGAGCTTTTCCATGGTGGTTTCGGTAATAAATATGCGGCCTGGTTTGGCGAGATTTTCCATGCGGGCCGCTATGTTTACTGCTTCACCAAAGACATCTTCATTTTTTACAAAGACAGTTCCAGTGTTGATACCGATTCGGATAAATATTTTTTCATTGCTGCGCTGATTGAAGGCGGAAAGCTCTGCCTGCATTTCTCTGGCAGCATTGCAGGCTTTGAGAGGCTCGTCAAACCTGACCATCAACGCGTCGCCAATCTTCTTTATCAGTGTGCCATCATATTTTTTAAATATGGGCACAAGCAATTTGTCGTGTACGGCGAGCAGCGTCATAGTATCTAGAAGCATTTTCTGGGCAGCTCTCGACGAGAAACCTACTATATCTGTGAACATTACGCTTTTTTCGAACGTAAACTTCTTCATCAGCTGTTCGTCGAAGCTGTCGCTGCTACCACCTTCAGAAAAGCGCTTTGCCAAAAGTAGCTCGATATTTGCGTCAGAAAATTTCTCAAGTTCCATCTTTTGCAATCGCGATTTGCGAAAAATGTATTCGCTGTTTTTAACTGCTTTGGCCTTAAACAGCATATCGAGCTTTTTCAGCTCTTTTTCAAAGTCGCGATCGATAAATTCTTCCTGTGATTCTATCGCATTGACACTCTTCTCACGAATCATATTACTGGCTTCGTAAGCGTCGTCGGGCAGCATCTGCGGCAAACAGAAAATATCCTGAGGAGTTTCGATCTCTACGCTGGTGTTGCCAGCATCCCTGACGAGCTGAACACTCTGTACCTGCTGTAGATTGAATGCTAGAATTGCAGCCTGCGATGTTTTGAGCTCATCACGCAGGATAAGAAAGCAGCGTTTGTTGGTCAGCAGCGCCAGCAGATAAATTGGTCTGTCGGTCTGGGAGAACAATCTGTTCCAGCGCTGGCGAAATCTGGCCAGGATTGAGGATTCTACTGAGATTAACTATTGTAGTGGCGGTATTACTGTCGATCGATCGCTGACACTCCCTGAATGGTTGCAGGCTTTCGTTGTAAAGGCATATCCAGGCTTTTTCGATTCTTTCATCGATATTTATGAGTTTCTGAATCAATTGTTGAGTATCTTCGCGCAGCGTATTGAGAATCATGGCATTAGGCGGGAAAGGGCCATCCCAGTCCTGCATCATTTCGAATCTCTTTTGTCGCTTCTGCAGGTTTTGCGCAAGAAGATTTGGAATTACGTCTTCAACTGTGTGTAGTTGCGGACCAAAGCCGATATTTTCCCGGAAAAACTCAGAGATTTTCACTTTCAGGTCATTTGAGCTGATTTTGCCAAAATCAACATACCAGCTTTGTTTTTGAAAATTACTGGCGGCCATTTTGGCAGCCATAATGATCTGCATGTCTTCATCGAGCATGGCGTGCAGCGCCAGATAGTAGTCGGTGCGATCAAGCAGTTCGCTTCTTTTGATGCTCATCAGAGCATTTATCTTGTTTTGTCTGGTCATTCCGTCAAAAACGGAAAACTTAACACCCATCTGATCCTCCAGATCACCAAAAAATGCAAAATTATTATCGGCTTATGATAGAATGTTTTCACAGGTTTAACAAGCAATGTTGTGGCTGAGACAAACATATTATGTTTTTTCTGTCTGTCTTGTCTGTGGCGTTTTAGAGGGTTGCGCTGTGAGCTGTAGTTTGAATGCTGAGATGGGGCTTATGAGAGCTCGCTGGAATAATTTTTTGTTGGTAACTGTGATTTTGCTGTTACTACTAAATTCTTTTGCCTGTTTCGCACAGGACGAAAAGAACGACAAAGAGGATAGCTTCTGGGCAGAGACTTCGCAGGCACTTGAAACTGGCAATGCTTCTGAAGCCCTGCGTCTTTTGCGCCTGTGTGTGTTGGGGCAGATAAATTTGCCCGAAAGCGAAAAACTGCTTCGCCTTTCCCTTGCCTCGGAAGCCGCGTTGATATTATCTGACAAGCCTTTGGTTGAGTTGAAGCCAGATCAGCTCTCAGAACTGTTCCGGCTCCAACGGGAAGTCTGTAATCTTGGCGTGGCTGAAGCTGGCGACTGGCTGAATCTGCTAAGAACTGGCGCGGTTATGCCGGGTTCGGAGAATCTTATAATTTCCGGTCAGGCCTTTTTGGATGTTGTTCAACAGGGTTTGCCAGTCAATGTCAACGACGAGTGGCGCGAGTTTTTGCAGCGTCTTGACCGTGAGATGGTGAGAGACGAACAGATTCTTTATCGTCGGCAGATTGTTCAGATCCTGGCCAATTTAGAACCTGAATCCAGGGAACTGCAGAACCGACTTGCCGACATTGAGCTGCTTGCCGAAGCCAAAGCTGTAAAAGTCCTGGGACTTGCCGAGGTTGAGATCGCACTGGGCAATTTGGTTTCTGCCAGGGGATATCTCGATCAGGTGCGGAACTATAATTCGCAGTATCTTGGTCTGGCAGAGCTCTATCAGCGCCTTGAAAAAGCTGAACGCATCGACAAAATTCTGATTCAGGCCAATGATGCATTGTTGAGCAAAAAATACGATGAGGCAAAACGTCGTGCTCAAGACATACTAATTATAGATGCGAATAATTTTTTTGCGAGACGAATTCTTAAACAGGTTGAAGAAGCACAGGAGCGGCCGGCAGTTGGCCCTGGCAGTCCAGCTGATCGGCTTAAATTAAAGTTGAGGCGATTTGAGGCAGACCTGCGCAAAGCCGAGAAAGAAGAGGATCTGCAGCTTGTTCTTACTCTTTTGCGAGAAATACTGGTGCTCAAAAGCGATTTGCCGGAGTATTCACAGCGTCTGGCTGATGTTGAGCAGGAAATCGCTCTTTCTCGGCTTAAGGCTGACGAAAGGTTCATTGAGGCTGAAGAATTGTTTGAAAAAGCTGAATATGCACGGTTGCGGTTGTTTTTGAATCGTAATCCCGGATTGATGAATTCGGTTGAAAAAATGCTGAAGATTTGGGAAATGCGTCTTATGGCCAATCAGGCAACAGGCCATCTGGATGCCTCGCAGTTGCGTGAAGCGGCAGAAACCATCAACAAAAAAGCCGGCAAAAGCTTTTATGCCAGCTATGTGCTCATGCGACTTTCTATTTCCGATAACAAGCTGGCTGAAGCGCGCGAACACTACAAAGTTGCGCTTGAGCTCAAACCTGGCGAGGCAAGTCTGCGCTGGCCTGGACTGTTACTCTGGGTGCATGGCGAAGGTCGCCCTGTCGCTGTTTTTCTGCTGATTGTTGTTTTTCTGCTGATGATCAAATTGATTCGACCGTTTTTTGAGTGGTTTGAATCAACCTACTGGTGGAGAGTGTCCCTTTTGGCCCGTCCGTTTCCGTCTCTGGCTATTCGCTCGCTTGAGGGCTGTTTTGGCACGGTTAGTGATCGCGCCGAACGCATTACCCTTTTTACTCTATTGATGAAGAGCTGTTACAGAGTTGGGAATTCCAGCAAAGCCCTGCTTTATTCAGATAATCTGCTCGATATTGTTCCAGGTCATGCCGCTGCGTTGGAAATCAGAGCAAAGATTAAGGCCAAGCCTGCGCCGTCTGCAAAGCCTGCCGCCAGTCAAAGCGCCGATGCGCCAAAGCTAGAGGTTACACCAGAACCGGAGTTTGAAGCCGAGACGTTACCGCAATATGAAGAACGCAGGGTAATAGCCTCTGGTTTGCAGCGAGATGTTACGTCAGAAGTCGTGCCAGAAGTAGTTTCGGAAGCCGATGGTTGCAGCGAATCTTTTGCTGTAGAAGATTTTCTGGATAACGCCCAGGAAGAATATGACGAGGGTGTTGAAGATAGCTATATTGCAAGCATGTCGGAAGACGCTGCCGCTGACGATAAATGTTGCGACGTGCAGCATGACAGCGAAACTGATTGTAATGATTATGCTGAAGTTAACGAAAGTGATCTCGTCGCCGGTCAGGACTTTCAAGACTGTCCGGAGCATGGTGCCCTGGCAGACGCAGATGTAAAAAATGTCTCTGAGGCAGCTGCTGATATGGGCGAGGATTTGCCTGTTTCCCGGGTTGAATTGCCAGCGGAGCAACATGATGCTGATTCGGTGGTTAGCGAAGACGAAGATGATGAAAAAGCTGCAAAAGACGCGATTGGCGATGCGGCAGCCGATCTTTTTAAAGATTTTTTCCCGGAACAGGAAACACAGTCTTTACGAAATCAGTCGGCAGAGAGTAAAATCGAGCAGAAAAGACATGAGTTGTTTGCCGAACTGGATTCTATTCAGAAACCACAGCCAGCATCTGATGCCTGGCTCGAACACTGTAACCTGAACACGACAAGTGACAGATGGTTTAAGGAGCTTGATTAAGGACGGTAGATCATGGGCGGCGTAGAATTGCCCAACTGGTGAAGGCTGGCGAATATAAGATGACCAGGCACGCTTATGATCAGATGATAGCGCGACGGTGAAAAGCTCGCTATAATAGGTGAGCGTTTCAATGGTGATAATATCAAGGTTGTAGTTAAAGACTGTGAAGTTCCAAAGGTAATAACGGTGTGCTACCCTTATGAAAAAGTTGATTAAACTGGTTTTGCCGGCAATGTGCCTGATGCTGACTTTTTTTCTGTGTCATGGCCGGGCGAATGCCTTAACTCTAAACGAAGGCGAACTCAGGCTTCTGAATGGCATTTCGCGCTTTATCGATCAAAAGCCTGAGGGCTCAGCTCTGCGTCTGATCGAGTCTGCCATGAAAAGTCAAAATCCGTGTTTGCGTGGGCTTGCAGCAATTATCCTTTTTAAGCATTATGGCGAGAGTTTTTGCGGGCAGCTTTTGCGCAATTTTACACTGAACCAGGAAAAAGAGAGTTTTGAAGCTGAAAATAAGGTGCTGGTTAAAATCGAGAATGTCCAACGACTTCTTACAAACTTTGATGAGCTTTTAAAGCGGCTGAAAGACGAAAGAGTGCGCCAGCTGTTTTTGTTTTATCATTTTCGCCACAAGCAGGTTTACATGCTTGGAGCCGCAGGAGAACAGCTTTCTATGGCGGTGTTTTACCGAGTTGGACTGTTTGAAGCGATTATTGGCCATGAGCATGATGCAATTGGTCTGGCAGAAATGGCAGACCAGTGAGTCATTTATATATAAATCCGCTGGTTATTGCGTGCGTTCTTATAAATGATCGAACGACTTAACCACTTTTACAGCAAGAGGGGAAACTATGCGAAAATATCTGTTGATCGTGTTTTTTATGGCTCTGGCGTCGGTTGTATGTGCACAAATTCCTGAGATTGTGGTCAAAAAAGCTGGCGAAGAGCCGGTCAAGCTCGCTGATCTTGAGATGCGGGTGCGCATTTTCGGTCATCTGGCCGAAACAACCATGACCATGAAGTTTTACAACCCAAACTCTCGAGTTCTCGAGGGCGAACTTGAGTTTCCAATGCCGGAGGGCGCAATCGTTTCGGGTTATGCTCTCGATGTAAATGGTGATCTGGTTGAGGGGGTCGCCGTCGAAAAACAGAAAGCCCGCGAAATTTTCGAGACAGAAGTGCGCCGAGGCGTTGACCCCGGACTCGTCGAGAAGGTAAAGGGCAACAATTTCAAGACCAGAGTTTACCCGCTTAACCCGCGCAGCAACAGAACGGTTCAGGTTACTTATCTGACCGAGCTGGCGATCGACGATGCCAGTACCCGTTATCGTGTGCCTTTGCAGCTCAGCCGCGCCACCGACAGATTCAATCTCCGGGTAGAAGTTCTCAGTGCAGATGAATCACCGAAAATCCAGATTCAAGGACTGCAGCCGACAGAGTTTAACCGTATGCAATCTGGCTGGTTCAGTGAAATTACAGTAAATAAACAGGAAATCAAGTCAGAGCTGGTGGTCGATGTGCCCATGCCGAAGTCTGGATCTGTGGTTGTCGAAAAATCAGCAGACGGGCAGTATTATTTCAGTGTACAGGGTGTGATTGCCAATCGCAATAAATCAGAGACAAAACCGGCTTCGCGCATCGCTGTTATTTATGATGCCTCTGGTTCGGCAGCAAAGCGTGATCTCGAACTCGAAAAGAAGTTTATTACTGCTCTTCTCGCTTCTGACCGCGTTGCTGACAAGTTTGAGGTTGAATTTGTAGAATTTAGAAACAAGCCTGGCGTTGCCACCTCCTTTTCTGTCGAACGTGGAAATGCGGCAGCTCTTATTAAGCACATTGAGAACGTAAAGTTTGATGGCGGCACTTCTTTTACCGGCTTAGCCGATAACTTGAAAAAGCCAGATTTTTACCTGCTGCTTTCAGATGGCCTCAATACCTTTGGCAAGGCTGTCCTGCCTGAGTTGAATGCGCCGCTCTATGCTGTAACCGGAGCTGATGGTGCTGATTATGGGTTTTTGCAGATGATCTGCCGCAGTAGCGGTGGAGCGATGATCAATCTTAAGAACACCGAGCTCGAACGTGCTGTCAAATTGGTTGGTGCCGAGTTTTTCGGGCTGGTCAACAGGCAGGCTGGCGCCGGGATTGCCGAGATTTACCCAGCCGGTGTTGTGCCAGTGCATCCGCACTTCATGCTTGCCGGTGTCCTTGATCGTGACGAGACCGATCTGCTGTTGCAGTTTGGCAGTCACAACAGCGAGAGAATTGATCGCAAATTCACCATAAAAAAATCTGCTGCGGTTACTGGCGAGTTTTTGCGCAAATACTGGGCTGCCCGCAAAATTGACGAATTGTTAGCGCAAAAAGACAAGAATCGTAGCGAAATCGTTGCTCTGAGCAAAAAACACAGCATCGTCAACGAATTCACCTCTCTTCTGGTGCTCGAAACGATCGGGCAGTATCTCGAACATCGGGTAGTGCCGCCGGCTTCAAAACCTGAATGGCGTCAACAGTATTTTGCTGTGCTCGAAAAAGAAGCTGCTGAAATTGCGACCACCCGCGACAGCAAACTTGAAACCGTTGTAAATATATGGAATGAGCGCCTGAAGTGGTGGAACACCGATTTTACCAAGGTCGAATTACAGAAAAACGACAAAAAGGGCCGTGCGCTGCTGCCCCCGGTTCGTTCGGTGCAGCCAATGCACGCACCAGGAAGTGTTGCTCCCGCGCCTGCAATGGATAGCGAAAGCTTTTCTTCGCGCGAAGAAATGTCTGATGAAGTCATGCCGGCTTTAGAGAGCCGCCGACAGGAATCTGGCGGTGCTGGTAGCGCTGAACCACAACCATCTGTTGTCGGGGGTGTATCGAGCAAGTCGATGTCTGAGAATAAGGAGTCGGACTCCAGACCGGTTAATCCTGGCGTTGTTATCAAGCCATGGCAGCCAGATACGTTATATGTTAAAAAAATCAAGGCAGCAAAAGAGCCTTATTCAGCCTATCTCGAAGAAAAACCGGAATATATGATGTCGCCGGCTTTCTATCTTGACTGCGCTGATGTATTTCTCGATCTCAAAATGAACGATATAGCGCTGCAGGTGCTGTCGAATATTGCCGAGCTCGAACTGGAAAATCCTGCATTGATGAGAATTCTGGCACATCGTTTGTCTCAGATAGATGAACTCGAAATCAGTGCTGCAATATTTTCCGAAGTTCTCGAAATGCGCGGTGAAGAGCCACAGTCTTATCGTGATCTCGCACTGGTGCTGGGTCGCAGCGGTGAGTATCAGCGCGCAGTCGAATTGCTCTATGAAGTGGTGCTCAAGAAGTGGGATGGCCGTTTCCCGGAAATTGAAGTAATTGCGCTCGAAGAAATGAACAATCTGATTGTTCAGGGTAAGCGCAGTGGAATCAAGGATTTCAAGGTTGATGAGCGTCTGGTAAAGCCTATTGATGTAGACCTTCGCATTGTCATGACCTGGGATGCTGATCAGACCGACATGGATCTGTGGGTAATCGAGCCCAGCGGCGAACAGGCGTATTACAGCAACCCGCGCACGCAGATCGGCGGCCTGGTTTCGCGCGACTTTACGCAGGGTTACGGTCCCGAAGAATACATGATCAAAAAAGCCCGCCATGGCATGTACGAAGTTAAAACCAATTTCTATGGCAGTCGTTCGCAGAAAATCGCTGGTGCTGTCACTTTGCAGGTCGATTTGTTCACCAACTTCGGGCGCGAGAGCGAAAAACGTCGCTCAGTCACGCTGCGTTTGACTGATAACAAAGAGACCTTCAAGGTTGCCGATATTGAGTTTTAACCGCTTGTCGCCGGCATGGTTTTCGGGTAGAATCAGCCCGTAAATCAACTCACGAAAGAGGGCTTATGGCTGAAAAATATATCTTTACCATGCTCGGGCTTAACAAGTTCTATGGCACTCGCCAGGTTCTGAAAGATATCAATCTGTGCTTTTATCCCGGTGCTAAAATCGGTATTGTCGGCGCCAATGGCGCCGGCAAGAGCACGGTGCTGCGCATCATGGCCGGCATCGACAAGGAATTTCGGGGTCAGGCCGAGCTCTGTCGTGGTTTTCGAGTGGGCTTTGTGCCTCAGGAGCCACAGCTCGAAAACGGCAAAACGGTTCGCGCCAACATTGAGGCGGCTTTTGCCAGCACACTTGCCCTGATCAAAGAATATGAAGATATTTCGACGGCCATGGGCGATATGGATCCTGACGCCATGGACAAAGCCATGGAAAAAATGGCCTCGCTTCAGGACAAAATCGATGCCTGCGATGGCTGGGATCTCGATACCCGTCTCAATGTCGCGGCTAATGCGCTGGTGCTGCCGCCCGACGATATGATCGTCGACAGCCTTTCGGGTGGGGAAAAGCGCCGCGTAGCTCTCTGCCGCGCCTTGCTTGAGCAGCCAGACCTGCTGTTGCTTGACGAGCCTACGAACCATCTCGATGCCCAGACCGTCGCCTGGCTCGAAAATTATCTTAAAGACTACCCGGGAACCGTAATTATTTCGACGCATGACCGCTATTTTCTCGACAACATTACCAAATGGATTCTTGAACTCGAAGATGGTTGCGGGAATCCTTTCGAAGGCAATTACAGTTCATGGCTGGCACAGAAACTCGAGATTTTGGCCGCATCTGAAAAGAAAGAGTCGGTCCGTCGCCGTTCACTCGAACGCGAGCTTAAATGGATACGTATGAACTCCGGTGATCGCCGTGAGTTACATCGCGACCGCATTGCCCACTTCGAAAATCTGGTGTCGAGAGAGAGCGGCAGTGAACGTGGTGACGAAACTGTTATTCAAATTGCACCAGCCGAGCATCTTGGTGATCTGGTCGTTGACTTTAAGGGAGTATGCAAAGGCTACGACGGCAACAAACTGCTTGCTGATACCAGCTTCTCGTTGCCGCGCGGCGCAGTGGTCGGCGTCATCGGACCGAACGGTGCTGGTAAAACTACGATGTTTCGCATGATTGCCGGCACCGAAAAGCCTGATGACGGTGAAGTAATCGTAGGGCCGACGGTGAAGCTGGCGTGGGTAGATCAGACCCGAGACAGCCTGAATTCAGGTAATACCGTGTTTGACGAAATCAGCGAAGGCTGCGATGAAGTGCAGTTCGGCAAGAGTAGAATCCTGTCGCGCGCATATTGCGGACGTTTTGGCTTTAAGGGCTCGGACCAGCAGAAAAAGGTTGGTGAGCTCTCTGGCGGAGAACGCAACCGCCTGCATCTTGCCAAGATCGTCAAAGCTGGCGGAAATCTGCTGATGCTCGATGAACCGACCAACGACCTTGATGTTGGTACATTGCGACTTCTTGAAGACGCGATCTGCGACTTTGCCGGCTGCGCGCTGGTAATCAGCCACGACCGCTTTTTCCTTAACCGTATCTGCACGCATCTGCTGGTTTTTGAAGGCAACGCCAAAGTCAGCTGGTTTGAGGGCAACTTTGAAGATTACGAAAGCATGTATCTTAAAAAACTGGGCACAGCCGCCAATGAAGGCCGTCGAGCCCGCTTTCGTCGCTTCGCGATCTGAATTCTATAGTCACCTTAAAAACAATGCCGGGCTCTGCTGTGAATGCAGGCCCGGCCTTGTTTTTAAGCTTGAGTTCAGTTGCTGATTTTGTAATTGTAATACTTGAATACTGCTGTTGAAGTTACAAACATCAGATAAAAACTGATAAGCAACCTCTGATTTTCAGGGTTTTGAACAGTTTTCAGGTTGAGCAAATTTGAAGTGTAGAGCACAGTTCCCATTATCAGGCTGTACATCAAGATTCTTAATAAAAAATATGGGCGTTCTTTTTCATACATTTCCGGATCGCCGTTTTCGCAGATAAACGTGATCAAAAGATAGTAAGCATAATACATACCGGCGCAGACTGATATGATCGTGCTGAACAGGCGTATTGGCGTAAGGGTTGCGAATTCTGGCTTAAGCAGTGTCTGGCTCATGTAAAAAGATGTGAAAAGGAGAACTGGGTATAAGATATACCACAGATTCAGGTAGAGAAACAGGTTCCATGCGCCTTCCAGGAAGCCTACGGTTGCGAGTTTAACCAGGGTAATGTCAGAAACGCCTTTTTTAGAGTTTCTTGACGCTTTGCCAGTCTTTTTTTTCCTGCGAATTTCTGTTGTATTCTCGGGTTCTTGCGCTTCGTTGCGCTCAAGCTGAATATCGAATCCGAATTGTTCGTCGCTTCCATGGCTTGTCAGGACTGATTCTAGTGTTGCAGACATGATTAAACCACCTGTTTATAATTTCTCAGCAAAATGAGCGAACAGATTTTGATGCTGAGCTACTATATATATCGGCAGTTTCTAACTTCTTTTGAATAGCAGAAGCTTATCAGTGTTTGCTGATCTTGGTGTTGAAGTGCTTGAATGTGGTTGTTGCAGTGACATAAAGCAGATAAAAAATTATGAAAAGTCTTATTAATTTTGCGTTCTGCAGTGTTTCAAGATTCAGCATATTTGACATGTAAAGCACAAAGCTCATAAATAGAGCATAGCAGGCGATTCTCTGAAAGAAATACTGTTTTTCTATCTCGTATCCTTGTGCATCGCTGTGTTCGTTAATAAAGGGTGTCAGAAGGTAATATGCATAATACATGCCGGCGCCAAGCGTTATGAATATGTTAAGGGCTTCAAAGGGAGTGAAAATTTCAAAATTCAGGTTCAGATACTTTTGTAAAAGGATGAAATTTGAATACACCAGAATAGGGTAGGTGAAATACCAGAGAAATATATACAGAACAAAATCCAAGGCGAGTTGTGCCATGCCGACTGTGGCAAGTTTTACCAGTTCAACATCGTTGTCGTCGTCGTCTCTTTGGATGTTCTCAGCGTTTTTCTTGTCTTCGACCAGTTCTACCGGTTCTGCCTTTTTTTTGTTGTATTCGCTGAGATCAGGCTTAAGGTTGAAGCCGTAACTCTTTCTGCCCCCGTTATTATTCATATTTCTCTCTGCTTAATCAAAATCGATCCACAACCTAAGTATATCAGTATAATTGCTTTTTTCAAGTTTGAAGCAGAAAGTCGCGAAAATTAGCGCTGAATGCCTTCGCGAACCATTGCGAGCACGTCGCGAGACAACCTTAAAATCTGGAGTATATTGCAGATAACTCAATGTAAGTTCTTTAAATTATGAGGTGTTTCTGATATTTTGTTCGGTAAAGTTATGAAAAAAATTGATATAGAAAACTGGAAGCGCAAAGAGCACTATCTTCATTTCAGCAATCTGGATGACCCTTACTGGGGGCTGGTTGTCGAGGTTGACTGCAGCAAAGCTTTTGCTACCGCCAAAAGTCGGTCGCAGTCATTTTTTCTGCTTTGTCTGCATGCTTCGCTGCAGGCAGCGAACGCAACCGAAGAGTTTGGATATCGAATAGTTGACAGCGAAGTCTGCTGTTTTGCTCCATTGCACGCTTCTGCCACGATTATGCGTGCAGATGAGACTTTTGGCTGCTGTTTTATTGAGTTTAAACCCGATTTTGAGGAATTTGCCGCAAACGCCATGTGCCAGATAGAGTTGGTAAAGTCGCGCAGTGGCATGTGCCTGGAGAACGATTTTCGCTACGACCAGATATATTATTCGAGTTTGCCCTGGCTTAAATTTTCGGCTTTGACCTTTGCTCGCAATCTCAAGGGTAATGATGCGATTCCCAAATTCATATTTGGCAAGGCCAACCAGCAGGGCGATAAAATGATGATGCCGGTTGCTCTTCAGGTCCACCACGCGCTTGTTGATGGACTACATGTCGCAAGGTTTTTTGACCGCTTTCAGGCGATACTCGATAACTAGTCGTCTTCTCGTGGATTTGCGAGGTGGTCGAGAGCGTCTTCGATCAGCTGACGATCATTTGCACTCACGGCGTCTTCGAGGCGAATAACAGAGTCTGGTGATTCGGCCCTGATTTTTAGAATCATTTGCAGAAGAGTTTCAATTTCGCGTTCGCCCCAAATCGGCCCTTTTTCGTAATCAAGGGCGATGGCATTGTTGAGAATGAACACGCCAAGCTCGTGCACTGTTCCCTTTGCATACCTGATACTGCGCGTCATAAAGTGAAAAGGGTTGGCTTTTTTCGTGCAAACCAGCAGAGCCGGGTTTTCAACTTCATCAAGACCCATTTCGCACTTTGCTTCATGGTTGAAAAAACGCGGTGCGCCCACAACAAAGTCGGTGATTTCACGAATAAAGAGATAGCCGGCACTTACCTGTTCTGCAGAAAGGCCACAGATGCAGATTTCAGGAAAACTGCCATCGTCATTGTCGAACATGTGGTGTAAATCGTTCCAGAGCCATCCCATGCTCAAATTATCGGCAATTGCAGTGCGGCTGGTTAAACAATGTTTATGTAGTTGATTTCCTGGAGTTCAAAAAAATCTATGACAGTAGTCACCAGACTGGCTCTTACTGCGATTACCAGGTCAAGCGACCTGTTTTGAAGTAGCTGCTTTAGCAGGCTGTAAAAGCCTTTTTTCATAAGTTCGAGAGGGCCAATTTCATCCAAATAAAAGCGCTGGCAGTTTTTTGCGAGAGCCGAATCTGCAATTTTTTGCGCAAAGCAGAAACCTTCTTCGCAAAAACTGTATTTTTTTGCCAGACAGGCAACTTCGCGCCAGTTCTCAGGCAAGAATTCGGGTTTTCTGATAAAGTGGCAGCGTTCACCGGTGCTGAGATGCTCAAGATTGTAGCCGATATGCGTGTCGCCTACAAAAACTTTCCGGCAGATAAAGCCATCGGCATTTTTCTGTTGACCAAAATCGGTTGCCATCCAGCTGGTTTTGCCTGAATTAATTTCACCGCTAACTATGTAAATCATGGTAGTAGTTGTTCCAGCCAGCCTCTGACTGCGACAGTAAAACCTCTGTCATCGTTGCCGGGTGCCGGCGAAAATTTTTCGACCAGCTCGGGTGCAGCATTTGCTACTACAAAAGAAGCTTGTGTCCACTCAAGCATGGCGAGATCATTGAAGTCGTTGCCGATGCTCATAGTGCGGTTTCTCTCGATGCTCAGATGTTTACACAACCATTCGGCAGCCGAGCCCTTTGACGCCCCGGACGGAAACACTTCAATCCATATGTGTCTGTTGTCTATGGGTGATGTTGTACGAATTATGCTCAGATGACTAAAGCGTCGTTGCAGTTCTTCGATAATTTCGAGGCCATTCAGGGTGATAGCTAGAAGTTGTGTTGCCTCTTTTATCTCGCGAAAATCACCCTGAACAGCGAACTCAGCCAGGTATTTCAGGCGCGAAACCAGATCTGGAGTTGGGTTCGGTGACGAATACCAGTGGAAATGGTGATTGTCTGGAATTGGGTGATGTATCGAAAAATCAAGCTGACAATCTACAAAGAACTCCGCTACAGCGTGAATGTCGTTGGCTGTGAGCGACATTTTCTGCAATATCTGACTGTCGGCAAATCTGCAGATACCTGCTCCGGTCGAAAAAATAAGATAATCGAACGGAAGCTCGAAACCAAGCACTTCGCGCGAGGAATGCAGGGTTCGTCCTGTCGCTGCAACTCTGACAATGCCATGTTGTCCAAGCTGGTGCAGGGTGTCGAGATTCTCTGATGCAATACTGCGATCAGAGTTTAAAAATGTACCGTCGAGATCAGTAAGAACCATTGCTGGGCGCATCAGACTAATCCTGTTCGAGCAGCTCGAAACTGCTGGGTCTGAATGGGGCGCTCAGATTGGGTAGAACTCTTTCCAGAAAAATGCCGGCTTTGGGATCGTGAGCATGGCCGTAGGTCGCTCTTACTGCAGTTGAGATAAATTGGACAGCGCGGTCCAGCGCTACTGGCAAACTGTCTCCCTGCATAAGACAACCAATCAGGACGCTGGTAAAGGCGTCGCCGGTGCCCGGATAATTTGCTGGCACGTAGTCGCATTGCACTTTCCAGGTGCGGCGGTCAAGTTTGTTATAGGCATAGACAAAGGTCTGTTTTTTTCTGTCTGATTTATGAACATTGGTGATAATAACAATTTGCGGGCCAGCGTTACTGAGAGCCTTGAGCAGCTGCTTAAGTTCGGGTTCGTTCATTTTTTCGTCATATGGAATGTCGAGCAGGGCGCAGGCTTCGGTCAGATTTGGGGTTATAATGCCAGCACGCGCGATCAATGTTTTCATTTCGTTGACCATATCTGGCGTCATTGAGTCATAGAGGCGTCCATCGTCGCCAAGAACTGGGTCAACCACCACGAGCTGGTCAGGTCGGCGAAAATACTCAATAAAGTCTTTAACCATCTCGATCTGGTGGTGCGAGCCGAGGAACCCGCTATAAATGGCGTTGAATTCAAGATTGAGTGATTTCCAGTGTTCGATAAAATCGCGCATGTTGTCGGTCAGATCGACGAATCGGAAGCCTGGCATTTCGGTATTTGATGACAGTACAGCCGTGGGGAGCGGGCAAACCTGAAATCCCATCGAAGACAATATCGGGATAACAACAGTCAGCGATACTTTGCCATAACCAGAGAGGTCGTGAATCGCTGCAATGCGCTTGATCGGGCTGAACATCAGCTGAAGGTAATTGCTGCCACCGGGCATGAATCGGCGGCTTCTTCAGCTGTTGCTTCGTTTTCAGCAGTAACAGGTTTTTGAATAACCGTTGATTTTCCTTCGTTTAGCTTGAATACCGCCGGGCAGATCATTTCGCACTGTCCGCAGCCGATGCATACATCCTGGTCTACAAATGCTTTCATTTTACTGCTCCTGTTCTATGATTGTTTCGAATCATTCTACCTCAAAAACATAAAATGTTTAAGAGTTGAATTTGCTGCCGCTGTTAGTGCAAATGAAAAGGCCGCCGGTGGTGAGACGGCGGCCTGGTAAAACCAGATGGGATGGTCAGTCAAGAGTGTGGACTACCATTCCGGAGCGCAATTTTGGCTCGAACCAGGTTGATTTGGGTGGCATTACTTCGCCACTGTCAGCGATTTTCATGAGCTGTTCGATAGAAGTTGGAAACATTGCAAAAGCAACAGCAAATTTGCCGCTGTTTACGATTCTTTCGAGTTCTTTGATCCCTCTGATACCGCCGATAAAATCAATACGATTGTCGGTGCGCGGGTCGCCGATGCCGAGAATCGGGTTGAGTAGATTGTTTTGCATGATTGCGACGTCGAGGCTGTTTACCGGGTCATTTGCATCGAAAGTGCCAGATTTTGCGGTCAGCTTATACCAAGCTCCCTTGAGATACATGCCGAAGGTGTTGCGGGCGGTTGGCTTTTTGTATTCCTGCTTTTCAACAGTAAATTTTTCTTCAATCTTTTTAATGAATTCTGCTTCACTCAGGCCATTCAGATCTATTACGGCCCGGTTGTAGTCCATGATGTAGAGATGATTGTGCGGGAAAACCACCGACAAAAAGAAATTGTACTCTTCGTTGCCGTTATGGGCAGCGTTATTTTTTGTGCGCAGCTGCGCGATGCGGGCAGCTGCCTGAGTGCGATGGTGCCCGTCGGCAACATAGAATGCCTGAATTTTTGCAAATTCTTCGGTAATTTTTTTGCTCCAGGTGGCATCATTAACTACCCATAAAACGTGTTGAATGCCATCTTCTGAGGTAAAGTCAACTTCTGGAGTTGTTTTAATGATTTCGTCGATTAACGTATTTATTGAGTCACAAGCCGGATAGGTAAGAAAAACCGGGCCAGCGTTGCAGTTAGTCATGTCGACGTGCTTGAGTCGATCTTCTTCTTTGACCTTGCGGGTGAATTCGTGGCGCTTGATCTTGCCATCCCAGTATTCCTGGGCGCTGCAGCAGCACATCAGGCCGATCTGGCTGCGGCCATCCATCACCTGTTTGTAAATGTAAAAACAGTCTTCCTGGTCACGTACCAGCCAACCCTTTTCCTGGAACATTTTGAAGTTTGCGACAGCTTTATCGTAAACTCTCTGATCATAGAGGTTTATGTCAGGATCAAGGTCTATTTCAGGTTTGTTGATGTGAAGAAACGAGCAGGGATTGTCTTTTGCCAGTTCGCGGGCTTCATCTGAGTTGATTACATCGTATGGGAACGATGCCACTTTGGGTGCTATGGCTTTTGGCGGTCTGAGACCCCTGAAAGGACGAACTATTGCCATTTTACTTCTCCTTGATGCGGTGATATCTGAATTGTCTGCATGCTAGCAACCTCCATCAAAACTGTCAACCCCGAATAGAATCATCCCTTTTTTACTGGCCCTTTGCTTAATCTGTTTTTTAACGCAGTCAGTTCAGAATTGATTATCTGTTGAATATCGATTTTTGAGTAGCCGAGCTGCATGCCGAGGTTCATTATGGCATCTTTCTCGTCAGTGCTGAGCTCTTCGTCGGCGAGTGCCATTTTTGCGGCTTCCCGAATGAGGTTCTGCGCGCCGATCGATTTTGGTTCGGGCACAGGAACATGAACCATGCCACTGCGCACGGCATCAAGAATACTCTGCAGAGACGCTTCAGAAATCGAGTGTCTGGCTGCAATTGTTTTGATCATTGTCATTTCCTTCGCGTCTATTTTCCCGTCGGCCATGAGTATCTGGGCTGCAATAGTAATGACATCGGTTGCCGAGTCCACTCCACTAATTCCATGTGTGTAGACTGGCTCGCCGCTATTTTTCTTATCAGGAGCCTTGCTGGCGCTAGACGGAACAGTATTGACATATTCAGGTTCACTTTCTTTTATAACCCTGGTCAGGCTCCACTCACTGCCATCGTTGACCAGAGAGCCGCAGAACGTGCATGTAGATTCGAAGGAAGAAGAGAGCGGGCCGCCGCAATTGGCGCAGTGAATACTGCTGAGGCTGTTGTTTATTTTTGTTGATGACTTATGCGGACGTGACAGAACAAGCACGTCGCGCATTGATTTGATCGTCGCTGCACCTTTTTTGTTCGCAAAAGTAGCATTCCAGATAATCAGAATGTAGCAGAAATCAAGGTCATTACCAATGCTTATACCCTTTAAAGAAGCGGACTCAAACGCCGCCGCCTCGACCGCAGAATACCTGCCAAAACTATCATTCTCGAACTCGTAGGCCAGATTCTTGCAGAACTCATCTTCAGAAAAGCGCCTTAATCCATCAATTTTTCTCGTCTTTTCAGATGCTCGCAGTAGCCAGAAGATACTCGAACTCCGGTCTTCGATCTGTTGTACAGAAAAGTTGCTGTCGGCCTGAAGCATTTTTTGCCAGCCCGGTATCGAGGAGGGTTCAGAATAGACCCACGAGCTGGCCGGGGTAATTTTCGTCAGCACCCAGTCGTATTGGCCTGATCTGATAAAAGAAGAACAGTTCGGGCAGACAGTTGCCTGACCAATCATGATTGGGGTTCCGCAGTTCGGGCACTGGCCTTCGAGCAGGCCAGGGCAGTCGCGAGTTTTCGCAGAAGGTTTGCGTATGAAACTCCAGTATTCACAAATGACCCGTTCATTCAAAACCTTTTTTTTGTCTGCTTTTACATCATCTACAGTAAGATTTTTTTCGGCCGGTCCGGCTTCGTAATCTCTCGAAACGGCGCGGGCAAACAGATGCAGCACATCAAAGTTGTTGTCGAGATTGACCTGGGCAATCTGCAGATCATTGATGGTAAACTCAACCGAGATGAGTCTGCCAGTTTTTTTGCCTGCCTCAATCATCTGATATCTAAACTGTTCAAATAGTGCGTCAGAAACCAGATGTTCGATCTGATCGATGCTGTTGCTGTAAAGTGCATTGTAAATCTTGTCAAATACGCTGTTTGCACGTTTGAGGAATCTGTCATATGAAAACATGCCGTCGCGGCGCTTGATCTTCGACAATGATTCAGAGAGTATGACAGGTGACTGCAGCTGTAAAAAATCTGTATCGCTCAGACTCTTTCGTTCTGCCTTTTTTATCTTGCGGGTTTCGACGCTGTCGAGGTTCATGTCATAGTTTGCATCAACAAACAGCTTGATGTTCATCAAGAACGACCACCATTTGAGGTGGTTTTCGCGTTCGTTCTCATTCATGACCTTTTCATCATCTGGGCACATAAACGCCAGTGCGCTGGAAAACCCGTTGTTCAGAATTATTCCCAGCAGCAGCGATAGCAGGTAAGCGGTTGGAGTCACCAGTAAAAGGTAAAAAAGCCTGTCCCAGCGTACAGCAGCGTTAAAAGAGGCGAGAATCAAGAACACCAGGACGTTGTTTCCACTGAGAATTTTTGAATGCCAGAGAAAGATCATGACAAAGGCTATGACAAAATTAAGATGGGCATAAACAGACAGGTTAAAGAAAGAGAAGACAAAATAGGTAAGCGAAAAAACGTATTCCAGGTAAATCGAGCGAAGCATAGCCAAACGTTTATCTGAAACCATTCTAACAATTCTTGATATTAAAAAGGCGCAGACAAAATAACCGATTTCAACCCAGAAAATGTTCGCGCCAGCATTTGCCGTTCTGGCAATCATCAGGTTCAGCCCCAAAGCAGCAAATACGCAGATTGTTACAACAAGAGCCAGTCTAATAATTTTTGCAAACATATCTTTTTAGCCCCTTCCTTTTTCTCTCACCCTACCACGAACCAGCAATTTTGAAAAACTAATGGTTCTGTAGCGTTTTCTCTGGGCTTTTATGTCGATTCGTCGACACAGAGTAGCTTAGCATGGGGCAGAGCCAGATATGAGACGTGAGCCGAAGCGGTTTTTGCCACATCGGCTCACGGGTTGGTCGAGGTCATCAGGTAGTTCTGCTGAAGCCGAGTTTTTCGGTATCAGCGGCCCCGGTTAGCAGGAGGGTGCCCGTTCAGGGAGCCCTCGTTGTTGCGGTCAGACATGCCATGATTGTTACGTTCTCTCTCGTTGTCGATAAGCCAGCGCTGAAAGAATACCAGTATGCTGAGGTCCATCATAACACTCCTCCTTTCGTAAAAATCGGTCAAGCCTAAGATATGCATTAATCGTGCCATGTTTTAAGGTGCCTGCTGAATGCCGGTTTCAACGCTGATGTAGAAAGACGAACTTGAATTTACAGTCTATGTGTGCAATTGTTGCACAGGTTTTATTTGATTTGACCATAGCTGCGCAGATTCGTTATATTTCGAAGACAATAAAGTTGATACAAGGAAAGGGAAAAACTATGACTCCTCATCTCAAGTTAAAAGAAGGTCAGATCTCTCCATACGTTCTCGTTTGCGGCGATCCGGCTCGTGCCGAAAAAATCGCCAAGCTTTGCGACAGTTACGAAGAACTGGCGTATAACCGTGAATATCGCACCTTTCTTGGCACATATAAGCAGCAGAAAATTACAATAACTTCGCACGGAGTTGGCTCAGCCGGCGCGTCAATATGCTTTGAGGAGCTGATCAAAATCGGTGCTAAAATAATTGTCAGAGTAGGCACCTGTGGTAGTCTGCAGGATACTCTTGGACAGGGCGATCATATTATTGCTACTGGTGCAGTTCGCGAAGATGGTGTGACTCCGCTGCTGGTTCCGCTCGGCTATCCGGCAATTTCTGATGCCGAAGTATGCCTGGCGCTGGAAAAAGTCTGCAAAGACATGGCGGCACCCTATAAGCGCGGTATTATGCTGACAAGTGATGTTTTTTACCCGGCCGTATTGCCGACCTCACTTGAGTTATACAGCAAGGCCGGGATTCCTGGCGTCGAAATGGAGTGTTCAGCTTTGTTCGTCATCGCTTCATTGCGCGGTATTCGCGCTGGCGCTATTGCGACCGTTGATGGCAACCCGCTAAAATGGGATGAAGGCAACTACGACCCGCATGGCGAAAAAGTTACTCTCGGTAAGGCGCGTATGCTCAAAATAGGCCTTGAAGCTATGGCGGCTATGAGCGCTGCAACTGTCAGGTAGCCAACAAGAAACTTGCTAAGGACAGGGTGACTTGCAAAATTGTAAATTTTGCAAGTCACCCTGTCCTTTAAATCCTTTTTGTATATAGTGCGGTGTTGATAAATAGGGTGGTTAAAGTTATACTGTCAACGAATGCTGTTGTAATTTCCTACAGATATAGCATCCCGCAACAGCAAATCGAGGTTTTTGAGGCGTCGCTCTATGCAACTTAATTGGTGGCTAAGCCAGCTTGATTACGTAATGCTATGGTTTGGCCTTTCCTTTGTTTTTCTGGCAGTTGTTGCCATTAAAATTTCATGGATGGAAGACGGCAGCCGTTTTCGCTGGAAATGGCTGGCGCTGTTTGCTGTATTTCAGGGCTTTAACGAGTGGCATAAAATGGTCGATAACTATCTGGTCGGCAATATCACTTGTTATCCTGCGTTGTTGAGCTCGTTGGCTTTTTCGTTTGCCATGCTGCTTGAGTTTGCTCTGCGTTATTTTTTTCCGCTTTTTCTAAGCTACAAGGGGCTGCTGATACGAGTTCTCTTATTTGGCGGCACCACTGCAGCGGTAATTAGCGGAGCTTATTGTCCAGAAACGGCGGTTCGCATCTGCATTGGATTTTTCGCCGCTGTTTTGACAGCCTTGGCTTTCTGGCAGGAGTCACATAATTGTCAGCAGGTAGCACGTCGAGGTTTGCGACTTGCGGCAGTTTCGATGGCCGTCTATGCAGTTTTTTCCGGGTTGATTGGCACAGAAAGCCCTTGCTGGCCGGCTTCCTCTTTAAACGAAGAGCTCTGGCAAGACTTTGCTGGTTTCCCGGTTCAAATTATACGTGCATTGGCAGCTGCCGCATGTCTGTGCGGTATCTGGTGGTTCGGGCACGGGTTGAGTCAGCGCTCAACCCGCGATATCATCTTTCGGCGACTTATGTTCCCTTTTTTGTTGCCGGTTTTATTTGTAGCAGGATGGTTCGCAACAGAATGGAACGGCAACCTGGCTGATGAATCATTCCGCCGGGATATTCTGCGCCTGGGCGTAAGTATCGCTCAGACCATTAATCCTGATAGAATCCGTCTCCTCGATTTTTCACTGGAAGACCGGAACAACGAGGCTTTTATACGTCTGCGCGAACAATTAACCTCTTTTGGGATGCAAAAAAAAGGTCTCAGAGGCATTTATACAATGGCTTTGCGCGATGATAACCTGATTTTCGGTCCTGAAAATTATGATGTGAACGACCCGCAGGCATCACCACCGGGCACGGTCTATGAGCAGCCTGATCCGGGGGTTTATGAGGTGTTTGCAACCAGCCGCCCAGTCGTCGTTGGTCCTTTTGTCGATGAATACGGCAGTTTTGTTTCGGCATTTGCTCCGGTAATAGATGGCAAAAGCGGAGAGGTTGCCATGGTGGTAGGCATAGACGCGATAGCAAATGACTGGCGCTTGCTGGTTGCTACAGCCAGGATTACCATTATTTGTATAGTTCTTTTGCTGGTGCTGCTTACCATGATGGGTTTCCTGTTCGTGCAGTGGCGTGAAAATGCTTCTCAGGGCAAAGATCAGGGCTGGTGGTCTCGTCACGTCGAAACTGTGTTTGCCAGTTTTTATGGAATACTGATCAGTTTAATTGTTGTGTTATTTGTTCAGCAGGTCGAAACGCAAAAAAATTATCAGGAATTTCGCTGGATAGCGGACGCAAAAAATCAGCTGATTGGCGAGACTTTTCGCCAGATTCGAAGAGATCTCGAAAGTCTGGCGCGTTTTTCTTCCAATACTGGCACCTATAAATCATTTGCTGAGTTTCAAAACTATGTTAGTCCTATCACTCGCTCTACTGCAGCGCAGGCATGGGCCTGGATGCCATTGGTGGCAAAATCGCAGGTGCAGGAACTCACAGACTTTCTAGCTACACAGGGATTTGCCGATTTTTCAATTTTTAAATATGATGCAGAAGGCCATGTTGCGCCATTACAAGATAAAGACTTTTATATTCCATTTGTTTACGTTTCGCCTCTTGATATTAATCGTGAGTTGATGGGACTCGAGCCATCTCTGTTCAGTGGCGAGGATGGCAAATTGCCAGATTCTGTACTTAAGCAAAAATTGTCCTTCTCGCGCGTTTCAAAAGCGTTTTTGAATAAGCAGAAGTCTGCTTTCCCGGTAACCCTGGTGTTGCAGCCGGTTTTTGCTCAAAATTCAGAGCAGCCAATCGGTTTTGCTGCCTGTATTTTGAGACAGCAGCTGATACTGGAACGAATGGTACTCGGTGGTTCGATACACAGTGATGATGTGGTTGTCGAGATGTTAGATCTGGCGCCCGCCCACAAAACATTGCAGGCACTTTATCCGGCTGCAGCATCGTCGAATCTTGAAGCTGGTTATTATCCTCAACATGCATTCAGCACAACTTATCCGCTTTTTATTTTTGGTAGAAGCATTGTAGTTAATATTCATCCGGGCCTACAGTTCTTGACGGCACGTCGAACCTGGGCGAATGCCATCGCATCAGGGCTTGTGTGTCTGCTGGTAACATTTCTGTTGAGTCTGTTCATCGGATTTCTTAAAAATCGTCAGCATGACCTCGAAATCCTGGTCGGCATTCGATCAAAAGAGCTGGCTGAGCGAGAGAAAGATTTGTCGATAACTCTCAATTCGATTGGTGACGCAGTCATTGCTGCCGACGAAGATGGTCTTATTACAAGAATGAATCCTGTGGCTGAAAAACTTACGGGCTGGTCTCTGGCTGACGCGATTGGAGTCAGAGTCAGTGAAATATTCAGGATTTATCAGTATGGTAGCCGCCAGATCATCGCCTGCCCGATAGCCGAGGTTTTGTATACCGGTAAAACAATTGAGCTTGGCAACGACACTACTTTGTGTGCAAAAGATGGCACTGAGCGACAGATTGCCGACAGCGCGGCACCTATTCGTGACGAAGGCGGCAGCGTTCGCGGCGCTGTTCTTGTTTTTCATGATGTGACTGAGCAGTACCGGATCAAAACGATTTTGCTTGAGAACCAGAAAAAGCTTAAAACTCTGATTGCCAATGTTCCTGGCATCACCTATCGTTGTGCCAATGACAAACATTGGACCATGGCTTTTATCAGTGATGAAGTTCAGAGAATGACGGGCTATCCTGCCAGCGATTTTTTGAATAATCAGGTGCGTAGTTTTGCCAGCATAATCCATCATGAGGACACTGAGGCGGTTGAGCAGGCTGTCGCTAAAGGGCTAAAAACAAATAAATGCTACGAAATTGAATACCGAATTTTGTGTGCTGACTCAGAGTATCTCTGGGTTTATGACAAAGGGCAGGGAATTTATGATGAGCAGGGGCAGTTGCAGTGTCTGGAAGGCGTAATTATCGATACTGATGCTCGTAGAGAGGCTGAATTAGCCTATAAAAAGGCCATTGCAAAGCTGGAAATCACCAACGAAGAGCTGAGAAATATCAGCAATCAAGCTGCCGATCTGGCGCGTCAGGCTGAGTTGGCAAATGCCTCCAAGAGCGAATTCCTGGCCAATATGAGTCATGAGATTCGCACTCCGATGAACGGAATTATTGGTATGAGCAGTCTATTAATTGAAACAGAGCTGACCACCGAGCAACGACAATATGCTGACGTTGTTAAAAACAGCTGTGAGAATCTGCTATCACTGATAAATGATATTCTTGATTTCTCCAAGATTGAGGCTGGCAAGCTAAGTCTTGAGCAAATCCGCTTTGATTTGCGCACGACCTTAGAAAATGCAATAGAAATGATCGCAATAAGAGCTCATGAGAAACGACTTGAGCTTGTCTGTATGGTCGATCCTGAAACTCCGTCGTTGCTGGTTGGTGATCCAGGCCGTCTGCGCCAGATTATTTTGAATCTGGTCGGCAATGCCATTAAATTCACTGATAGTGGTGAGGTTGTTCTCACTGTCAGCGTTGACGAAGAGTCCGAATCTGAGGTTACTTTGCATTTCTCTATCAAGGATACCGGCATTGGCGTGGCTCCAGAGCATCTGCCAAGGCTGTTTGCCACATTTACGCAGGTAGACGGTTCGACCACCAGAAAATACGGTGGCACCGGGCTGGGGCTGGCTATTTGCAAACAGCTGACTGAGTTGATGCAGGGAAGCATCGGTGTGAACAGTGAGCCGGGCAAGGGTTCAGAGTTCTGGTTTACAGCCCGGTTCTCGCTTCAGGCTGACGACAAAGTGCCTGAATTATTGCCAATGGCTGATATAACCGGTATAAGAATTTTGATTGTCGATGATCATGCCGTTAATCGATTACTTGTGGCGAGCTTGCTTAAGTCCTGGGGTTGCCGCTATTCTGAAGCTGAGGGCGGAGATGTTGCTCTGCAAATGCTCGAAAGTGCCGTTGCTGATGGCGATCCTTATTACGTTGCTCTTCTCGACATGCTGATGCCCAACATGGATGGCCGTGATCTATGCGTGCGAATCAAGAGCAGTCCTACGTTGTCGGCAACAAGACTTGTGCTGTTGACCTCGCTTGGACAGCGCGGTGATGCTGAGTGGATACAGAAAGCTGGTTTTGTCGGTTACCTGACCAAGCCGCTTCGTCAGTCCCAGTTGCATGACTGTCTGGCAATGGTGGTAGGAATGTCCGAAGACAGTGGTAAGGAGATCAGCAACGAACTTATCACCAGGCACAGGGTATTGGAGGCGCATCGGCGCAATGTTCGCATTCTTCTGGTTGAAGACAACCTCACCAACCAGGAAGTCGCCTTGATTACTCTTAAGAAGCTTGGATATCGGGCCGACCTGGCTACGAATGGTCAGGAAGCGATAAGACTGCTGTCGGAGCACAATTACAGCCTGGTGCTGATGGATTGTCAGATGCCGGTTATGGATGGATTTGAAGCGACTGCCAACATTCGCAGTGGTAAATGCAAGGTTTTCAATTCAGCGGTGCCAATTATTGCAATGACTGCTAATGCAATGCAGGGTGATCGTGAGCGTTGTATTGCGGCGGGCATGGATGATTATCTCGCAAAGCCGGTGCAGCCTGCTGAATTGCTCGAAAAGCTGGGAAGCTGGCTAATGAAGACTCTCAAGCCTCACGATGCGGTGGTTCAGAGCGAGTCAGTTCCAGCGATGGATATGAAAGCAATATTTGACGAAGACGAGCTGATGGAAAGACTGATGGAAGACAAAGCCTTACTGCAGCGAATAGTTACAGCATTTTTTACTGACGCACCGACGCACCTGATGCAGCTGAAAGCTGCGATTGACGATCATGATTATTCGCAGGGGCGGCGTCTGGTACATAATATCAAGGGTTCTGCCGCAAATGTTTCGGCGACTGCGCTCAGAGAGGCGGCCCTGGCGGTTGAAACTCTGATCATAGACGAGATGTTTGACCAGCTTCCAGAATCTCTGCGGCAACTCGAAAAACAGATGAACGTTTTTACCGCAATTATAAAGACCAAAGGCTATATTTGAATCATTCTGCAGATGATTCGAGCCAGAAGCGGTGACGTAAGAACTGGTCGTCAAGCACGCGGGGCATTGGCAATACATGATGCTTTGTCGGGCATTGTTGCATCTGCTTCATAATGTTAAAACCTGCGGCTGAAAATACTCGACTGGCCTGCTGGAACAGGGCATCAGCCGGATAAATATCGAAATGGGCTACCTCTGGCGGCAAAAAGTCAGGTCGCTGACCAGGGCTTACCATGGCAAATTCTGCTGTTGCCATTTCGATGTCAGCTGTCTGTCTGGCAAACAGCCAGAGCTGTTCAAGTTCATCATTATTACCTGAGTGTATAATCAACCAGCAGTTTGCCGGGAGTTGTGGTTTACGGAGTTGCCCCGAATCATAGTGAAGATCTGTATTCTCGATTGGTGCCTGCATGTTCTCCAACCAGTTTTCATGATCATTGCTGAGCTTTTCGAGCCGATGGATCTTTGAGAACTTAGGGAGATTGCCGCTGAGCCGCTTCTGGTAAGTTGGTATATCGAGAATGCGGGCAAGATACTCGCATTCAATATTCTGCAGTTGATCAAGGCTACACAGTTCGCCAAGAACACCGCCAGGAAAGGCGTCGACAAGCAACTTCTCGGGTCGGCAACTGCTTATTGCTTCGCCAACCCATGTCATCAGACTTTCTTTGCTCGCAGTATGCTTTGTGTCGGGCATTAAGATTCGCTCGGCATCAACTGCGATTTTACCAGATATCACCTGTTCACAATTGGTGATCAGGGCTGGTCTGATCCTATGCTGCCTGCAGAAGGCGGTAAATCTGGTTATGTGCCCAAATCCACCGCCCATGCAGTAATAAAGAATCATCAGCGACCCATGCGGAGAAGCTCGGAAATAATCACTATGCGATGTTTGAGCGGAATATGCTTGAACAGAATTACGCCGGGTGCTGCCGAGAATTTGAGATCTTTGCTGACAAAGATTTCGCTCTCGTCGGCGTCTTTAACTTTGAGCTTGCCATTGTCAGCATAAAATTTGACGTTGCCGATTTCTGCGCCGCTCGCATCTCGAATCTCAGCTTTTTCGGCTGACTTGATTTTGATTTCCCATGAATTATTGCCTTCTTCATTGTCGCTGACCTTGATTTTACCTTCGTCCAGGCGCACCTTCCAGAGCAGCTTTTCGTCGGTATCAACCAGTTTAAAACTGTCATCTTTGAGCTTGATTTCAGCGATCTGCTCTTTTTCGTCGCTGCCGTCAGTAGATTCTTTATATTTCCAGCGGTTTTCGGCGTTAGAACGCGCCTTTATCAAGGCTTTGCTGCCTTCGAAATTGATTTCGAGCTTGTCGTGGTCTTTGTAGCGCTTGATTATCAGTGCTTCAGAGCCGTCGCCAGCCTTGAACTTGATTTTGCTTTGATAAGAGTCAGTATCGGCGCTTGCAGCAACTGAGGAAGCAGCCGGCGCTGCCTGCTCGGTCGGTTTGGTTGCCTGCTGCTGAGCTGGCGGTTGTTCTCCGCCGCAGCCGAGAACAAAAACGCCTGCAACCATGCACAGCATAGTTATCAAAAGTGGGAAACTGAACTTTTTCATATTCTTTTACCTTTCTTACTGGTCTTTTTCCGGTCGATATCTTCAAATACTTTCAGATATTTCGTGGCTTCGCGGTTGGCACTGAAATGTTTTTCGATATGTTTTTTCAAGCCCGCTCCAATTTTCTGGCGCTCTTTTTCGCTGAGGTTCGCGGCCTGCCAGATAGCTTCACGGCAGGCATCAGCGTTTCCGGGATGAAAGGTCAACTGATACTGCTCGTCTGGCAAAACCTCGTGTATGCCGCCCACGCGTGCCGCAATGATCGGTGTTCCGAGAGCACCAGCTTCAAGCAGAACATTTGGCATGCCGTCGTAGTGAGATGGCAGGGCGATGTAATCGCAGGTCGGATACCAGCTGAGCAGCTCAAAGCGGTCGAGGAAAGGCAGTTGCACAATTGACAACGTTTCAGCTTTTGCAGTCAGCCAATCCTGTACCTGTGGCTCAACATCGCCGATCAGCAGAAAGCGGAACTTTTCGTGCAGGTTGGCGCGAATTACATTTTCCAGAAAAAATATCACACCCTTTTTTTCTTTAAGTTGCCCGATTATACCGATGTTCAGACGATTATCAGCCGCGTTTTGCTTCCTCCAGGTTTCTGCGGCCTGGTAGTCGCAGTCCTCACAGTGCCAGTCTGCACAATCTATGCCATTGGCAATAACTTTAAGCTTTGTTTTGGGGAAAAGCAGTGAGATTTTCTGTTTCAACTCCTCGCTGAGAACGCACACCGTGGTTGCCGCGCTCAGTGCATCTGCAAGCATGGCGCGGCGCTGCGGCATGAAAATGCCGAGGTCGAAATCGTTGCCGCGAAGCATCAGGATTGCTGATGCCTTAAGCCAGTTCTTAAAAACGGGCAGCGCCAGAATAGGCATATAGCCGCCAAAGGCGACTATATGTGTGTATTCAACTCTGGTGGCAGGGTCACAGAGATAGTTATACAGGCAGTTTAATGTATGACCAGGGCTGTCGCTGACTGGTAGAAGTAATAGTCGACCGCTCTGCTGCTGTATAGTTTTGAATGAATGCCCGCCTGGCGTAAAATAGGCAACATCGATAGTCAGTCCGCCCTGCCGCAGGTTCGCGACGATGCGGTCACAGGCCTGTGCCATGCCACCACGTCGGGGCGGATAATTTTCGGTCAGCCAGAGAACGCGCATGATCGTTACTTAACTGTCAAATACGTTGGCTTCGGGGTCGAATGCTTCGGCATCTGGATCGTTTATATCAGCTGAGTTATCGAACACTCTCATGTCTTGATCGTTAAATTGCGAGTTATTGCGGCTTGAATTGCCTAAATACCATGGAGAATAGTGACTGCTTGAATAATAGTTGCTGCGATAACCGTAGCACCAGGCGTTGTCGTAATAGTAATCATCATAATAGTCGTTGCGCCTGTTTCTGGTGTTCAGCGTCTGGTTCTGCTGCTGTTGCTGTTGTTGCTGCTGCATTGTTCTGCCCAGACAGTCCAGGCATACTGGTTCGTTAGTTTCCGGTTTTATGCGCAGATGTTCGCTACAAAACGATGCCTGGCAGACGCTGCAGCTCTGGTGTGCCGGATGGTCGCAGTCGCGCAGAAAGAAAAATCCTCTTTTCATGTTACAGTTTTCCATTTTCAGCTTCCTTTCTGCTGTGCAGGCTGCACATTCATGAATACTCTGCCAAGAAGTTCAAAACATAACTTTGGATCAAGGTTGGCCTCGACGTCGGTGCCCTTGACTACATGCTTAAGGCCGAAGATCTGGCGATTCTGTCCATTCTTCAATTTCAGGTCGGAGCCGAACTTCTCAATGTCGTTCTGGGTGGCTACGGCATATTTTTTATGTTTAAGTGCCAGACTGGCTCTGATCATGTGTTTGATTTTGTCTTTGCTCTTGCTCTTGATTTTGCCTCTTGCGTTCTTGCGGGTTCGATCAAGCTGGGTTATCTCATCATCAACCGTCAGCATGAGTTTTGAGCCATCGACAAGTTCGGTTGTCAGATTAAACCAAGGGTCTTCGAATGTCGATGTAGTGGTTTTCGGGTAACTGAACCAGCCTGGGTCGTCCTTGACGCATTGCTTCAGTTTGCTCGGTAACTTTTTGCCGCGCAGATCCAGATCAAGAATTATTTTCTGACCGGCTGTCATATCCTGCCCAAGCAGGTTGATTATTGGCACTACAAAACCGCGCAGGTTGTTATGAATGTCAATGCGTCCCAGCATCCAGCGCAGAAACATAATCAGAAAAATCATGAAAAAAAGGATCACGGGGAGCATAAATGCCAGTGGGTGTCCAGAGGAGACCGCAATCCCAATAACTCCGAGAAATATCAGCGCAACGCATATAAAAATATAGTTCAGGAGTTGGTCTCTTGCCTCGTCGCAACTTTTGTCGAATTCCGCCATAGGTTTGAAAAATTCGAGCAGCTTTTCTGGTGTATTGTTGAATTTCTGCTGCCCTTGACGAATGAAGTTCTGTTGGTCTGGACTGAGTTTCCGATACTTCGAAACAGCTCCAAAAAATTTCATTTTCGCACCTCTCAAAGTGTATAAACGAAGCATATCATATTTTTTGCTGTCGATTAAATTAGTTTTTTTCCGCCAGGAGGCGCACGAAGAGCTCTTTCTAGGCTAGAAGCTGACTGTATATGGCTTTTAGTGTGTTGGCGGAGGCTTCCCAGGTCAAGTCGGTGCTGGCTTTTCTGCGCGCGTTTTCGCCGATTCTATCGCGCTCCTGCGGGTGCGCAAGTAGAATGCGTATGGCGCGCGCGAGTTCAGCCGGCCGGTCCGGGCGAATCAACCAGCCGGTTTGATTATGCTCAAGCAGCTCTCTCACTACCGGCAGGTCAGAGGCAATGACCGGCTTGCCCATAGCCATTGATTCGACAATTTTGATCGGGCAGCAGCCCTGAATAAGATTGCGTGAGCACTCGACCAGCGGCGCGATCGAAATTGCAGCGCCGGCCAACCACTCAGTCACAACAGTCTGCGAAACTTTAAAATGCCAGATAAGTTGTTGCTCTAATCCCATGCGCACGGCCAGTTTCTGCAGATATTTGAGTCTCGGTTTACTGCCTGAAGCGCATAACACGAGCTTTAGTTCAGGCATGTCACGCAAAAACGTCATGGCTTTGAAAAGGACTTCGACACCCTGCCAGCTTTGCACCGCACCAAAATAAATCAGATATTGTTCTGGCGAATCTGCTGGCAAGCTGATCTGGGTTGGGTCAATCAGTTTTGCTCCATTTGGGATTACCGTAATTTTGCTGGCATTTGCGCCCAGTTCCGTCAGGCAATTCTTTATGACCTGTGATGGGCAGACAATCCAGTCGGCTTCTTCCCAGCAGCGCTTCTCAAACAATCTTATTTTATTGCAGGTTGTGCTGGAAATAGCGCCGTATCGGGCCGGAAGCTCGATCGAGGGCAGGGCATTGACCTCATAAACTGTTTTGTAACGCCTGTCTTGAACGTCCAACAGCGGAATGCCGCTCCATGGGTCACGGAAATGGGCGATCTGCAGGTCGCTGCGCAGCATTTCAGCGTGAGCATAGACAAACTCGCCAAACTGCATGGCTCTTTTGAGGTAGTTAGGCTCGTCTGAGGCCAGTCGCCTGATCTGCATGCCGCCCTCGATCTGCCACGACGGCAGATTTTCATCACCGAGCACCAGCAAAAGGCCGCTGCCGGTATGAGTGAACAGCGTCTGTGCAAACTCGCGGATATGTACCGCCGCACCCTTCGGGGCCGGATAAGTGTCGAACGCCGCGTATAGACTTTTGGGTAATATCTGCATTGCCAGCTTGATTCCAGTTTACAGATATAGATATTATCACATTTAAGATTCTACAAACAGTCAAATACCGGTAGTCTTTGGATCCTTTTTGCAGTATGCTTGTGAATTGTAATAGCTCAAATCATGGAGAATGAATAGTAATGGCACTGGTGTCACTGCAAAATATCAGCCTGAAGTTTGGTGACGCACCGCTGTTTGAAAACCTCAGCCTGCAGATCGAAAAGAACCAGAGCATCTGTCTGCTCGGGCGAAATGGCGAGGGCAAAACCAGTCTGATGCGCACCATCGCGGGCGAACAAGCTCCCGATAGCGGTTTCGTTCAGGTGTCACAGGGCGTTCACGTGTCATATTTTGCGCAGAAAATCCCTGATTACCTTGCCGGAAGCGTGTTTTCTATTATTGCTGCCGGTTTGGGCGCCAGCGGTGAGCTGCTGGTTCGTTATCACGCGCTTGAAAAGTCATGTGCCAGTGGTGACCACACCGAGACGGCGCTGTTCGACCGCTTACGCAATCAGATTGAAGAAGCAAATGCCTGGAACTGCCTTGACGAAATCGGTCGGGTTACTTCCCGGCTGGGTATCGAAGGCGACTGGGAATACGAAAAACTTTCGGGTGGCCAGAAACGTCGGGTTCTTCTCGCGGCGGCACTCGTCTCAAAGCCGGATGTCCTTTTGCTCGACGAACCGACCAACCATCTCGATATCGACACTATTGCCTGGCTCGAAGAATTTTTGCAACGCCTTGGCATTACCATTCTTTTCGTAACCCACGACCGCATGCTGCTTCGGCGTCTGGCCACACGTATCATCGAGCTTGATCGTGGGCGTCTTTATGACTGGTCATGCAATTACGAAACTTTTCTGCAACGCAAGGAAGAGCTCCTGGCTGCCGAGGCGAAAGATTGGGAGCGCTTCGACAAGAAGCTGGCTCAGGAAGAAGTCTGGATCCGCAAGGGCATTAAAGCGCGCAGAACCCGCAACGAAGGGCGTGTGCGTGCTCTAAAAAAACTGCGCGAAGAACGCCGTCAACGTCGGCAACATGTTGGCCGCGTATCGATGCAGATCAACATGGGGCAAGGCTCGGGCAAAGACGTAATTGAGGCGCGTAATCTTGTGTTTTCTTACCCGCCAAAAGATGTTATCAAAGATTTTTCGCTCAAAATCACCCGTGGCGACAAAATCGGCATAATAGGGCCGAATGGCTGCGGCAAAACGACTTTGGTCAAGCTGTTGCTTGGTCAGCTCAAGCCACATGCCGGCGAAGTTTTGTATGGCACCAATCTTGAAGTGCTTTACTACGACCAGATGCGTGAACAGCTCGATGAAAGCAAAACCGTCTGGGAAAACGTCTTGGATACAGGAGATGTCGTCGAAATAGACGGGCACAGCGTTCATGTAATTACCTATCTGCAGAATTTTTTGTTTACGCCTGACCGCGCCAAAACCAAGGTCAGCGTGCTTTCTGGCGGTGAGCGTAATCGAGTGCTGCTGGCACGGCTGTTTGCGCGTCCTGCAAATCTGCTGGTCCTTGATGAACCAACCAACGACCTCGACGTCGAAACACTTGAACTTCTCGAGGAGCGGCTCATTGATTTCCCCGGTACGGTTTTGCTTATCTGCCATGATCGCGCGTTTTTGAACAACGTTGTATCGAGCACCATTGTGTTTGCTGAAAATGGCGATGTTCGCGAGATCGTCGGCGGTTACGACGACTGGCTGAACGAAAGAAAGGCTCAGGAAGAAGAAGTTCGCCGAAAAGCCGACAACGACAAGGCCGACAGGGTTGTCAAGACCGCTGTCGACAATCGCCAGAAGTCGACAAAGCTGAGTTTTAAAGAAAAACAGGAACTCCAGCAACTGCCCGATTTGATAGACCGAACCGAGAAAGAGATCGAGCTGGTCCAGCAAAATCTCTCTAACCCGGACTTTTATAAAAGCGGTGCCGATGCCGGCGGGCTGAGTATGCGTCTTAACCGGCTTGAAAACCAGCTGATGGGCTGCCTTGAACGCTGGGAAGACCTGCAAAAACGCAGCGAGCAGTAGAAACATTCTGCGCAATTTATAGGCGTCTCACTTTTCTGGAGCTGTTTATTTGTGCCGCGTCTTTTTTTATGTTGGCGAGTGGTTTTTCGTTTTTTGTTGACGGTCAGCCTCTGCATTCGATCGAGTTTTATGTCTATGCCGGGTTAGACCTGCTGCTGGTTGGGGTCTATTTCGGAGCTCTGTTCAGACTTGGCCGCCAATTCAGTTTCGGTAACTTTCTAGGTTATCTTGGCGTCGGTTTTCTCATCTATCTTGCCGTGGTCGCTGTTCATACTGGATATGGCGAAACCGGCAGTTTTTTCTTCAAAAATTCATATCGTTGTTTTGGCTTCATTTTCGGCTCGTTACTGGCGCTGCTTGCGCCGTCAGCCTGCGCCATGACCACTTATGGCAAAAACTTGCGTGATTTTTTCAAAGTTCGCAAACAGACTGTTTGTGAGGCTTCTAAAGAGCAGAGTCAGTTCTGGCTGTTTTTGCCGGAGCTGATGATTTATGGCTGTGTAGAATCCGCTGCGAAAAAGCTGGAGCTGACACTTCCCGGCTGGTATGAAGGCCCGGTCGTGGGCCAGGCCGGTCCTGATTCCAACCAGTTTGTTCAGAATCTCGACCGCCTCAGTCGCGAATTGCGCCTGCTTGCGATTGTAAAAAGATAGTGGTGGGGATCGCGTAGCAGTGAAGTGACTGACCAGCAAGAATGAGAATCGACATCTCCTGTTGCAACGTTGAAATTTTTAAGTTAGTTTTAAATGCAATACATAATTGGAGAGATATCTGATGCTGAAACAATTAGTTCGAACACTTGCAATCATAACCTTATTGATCATTACCAACACCATCACGGCAGCTCCTCTTGTTTTTTTACCAATAAGCGAGATTCCTTTTTCTGATGTTAGTGACTTGAATCAGAATTTTACGCTTTCACAATTTTCCTTTGACGATTCGCTGGGTGTTTTAAGTGCCGTGTCGGCGACCCTCGACAGCAGTGGGCAGGCGCACCTGGCTTTTCTCGACCGGCTTAAATCGCAGAAGATTGTGTTGCGCTATTTACGCCAGAAAGGTGCGACCTGGGAGGGTACTGTAGTAGATACGGTTGGAAAAACCAGAACAGAGTCCGGTATAGTCATTAAAGACATTCCGACACATCGACCATCAATAGCTATCGCAGGTGATGGCAGCGTTCATCTCGTCTATATTAAGAAAAGCGGTAAAACAGCACAGATCTGCTATAGCCTCATCAAGAATGACAACAGCCTGGAAAGCCAATCAGTGATCGATCAGGTCAGCGATACTTCGATACATCAGATTGGTCTGCTGATTGATCCCAAAAAAGTTGTTCATGTGAGCTATTACAAGGGCGGACTCAAATACGCAGAAAATTCAACCGGCAAATTCGTAGCTTCTATGGTCATGGCTGATAAAACCGGCAATAACTTTCTGGAAAAAGGCCAGGTTTCAGAGATTATCCTGCTCAGTGATGGCACGATCATGATCCCCTATATGGGCACCCATCACCGCAACCGTGTTGTTGTAGCGCAGTTTGTCGATTGTGCTATAAACAGCAAAGGTAAATGGAAAAACAGCGGCATAACTGGTGAGCTTGGCGTTCTTTCTGGTGATGCAATAGCTGCTTATGTAAGCCCTGCTGGCCTTCCAACGGCAGTTTACACGCATGGCGGAGTGCTCGGATATGCCACTTATCAGAATAACAAATGGACTCGTAAGAATACAGGTATGGGGAGCACTCTAAGCAGTGGTGCCATGGGCGCAACTCTTGTGGCCAACGGGCAGGAAATAGTCGCCTGGTTCAATCGCGATACCGCGCTTAATCTATCGACCCGGAAAGACTCATCAGCAAGCTGGTCGCATTCGCCTGTCGCTAAATTCAAATGTGTGAGCATGTTTACGCAGCAGCGCGATCCAATGATCTGCGCCAGGAAAGACGGGAAATTAGATCTCTACGTGACAATTTCACATCCGACAAAGGCAGTAGTTACCAGAATAGTTCGGAAATAGTATCATGCCGCACACACGAGCCAGCCAGTTTTTTGGGTTTGGGTGAGTCTGTTCGTTCTTTATAGGCGTTGTATTAGACTGGTTAACTAACAGTGGGCTTGTGCCGATAAGTCAGCTGCTGCCTGCTCTGGCGGTAATTTGTGTTTTTCGGAAAGAAATATGCCATTTGAAATAAAAGACAAGCTGGTAATAGCCGTTGCTTCGAGTGCCCTTTTTGACCTGGGCGAATCTGACAAGGTTTTCAAAGATAAAGGCTGCGATGCATACCATCGGTATCAGCGCCAGAAGCAGAATGTTGCGCTAAAACAAGGTGTGGCTTTTCCTTTTGTCAGGCGCCTGCTTAATATTAACAAACGATTTGTGGGTAGGCAGCCGATTGAGGTGGTCTTGCTCTCAAAGAATGACCCTGATACCGGTCTGCGTGTATTTAACTCAATTCAGCACTATGGGCTCGAGATAATCCGTGCCGGCTTTTTGAATGGCAAGTCTCCGATTAAATACATTCCGGCTTTTAATGCCGCGCTGTTTTTGTCTGCCAATGCTGCGGACGTAAAAGAAGCTATAAACGCAGGTTTTCCGGCGGGCACGGTTCTGGGAAGCCCTCTGGAAGATGATCCTGAAGATGACGAACTCAGGATTGCCTTTGACTTTGATGGGGTTATAGTCGATGACGAAGCTGAAAAGGTTTATCAGACAACCCATGATATTGATCGTTTTCATGAATCTGAGACGCAGATGGCTGGCAAGCCTATGGATCCTGGGCCTTTGTTCAAGCTTTTCAGGCACCTGGCAGTGGTGCAGAAGTTTGATCGTTTGCAGGAACGACGCGATAAGAATTACAAAAGATTTTTGCGCATATCAATTGTTACGGCGCGCAGTGCCCCGGCACACGAGCGTGCCATCAACACTTTGCGCAAATGGAAGATTTTTGTCGACGAAGCCTTTTTTCTTGGCGGAATAGAAAAGCGGCGCATTCTTGAAGTGATGCACCCTCATATTTTCTTCGATGACCAGATGGTTCATCTTAAATCATCTTCTGGCAAGAATATTCCGTCAGTTCATATTCCGTTTGGAATAACAAACCGCGACTGAATTTTGATTTCTGACCAATATTTTACGGTTTGATGGGTGTCAGACCAGATAAAATCATCATCGGTTATAAAGATATGGTATTTTGTTGTAAAATAATGATCGAGAATGCTCATGAAGAACAACAAAACAGTGTTTGCCGCTCTGGTTTCAGCGTTTCTGGCGGTATGTCTCTTTACCGGTTGTCAGTCGGGTGATCAGCCAATAGACTCCAGGCAGCCGATCCAGATCTGGCTTGATGCTAACGCCCGTGAAATTGAATTTTTTCGTGAGATCGGTGGCAGAATAGAGAAGGCGATTCCGGGAATAGTTCTACACTGGAAAGTTACTCGTCTGAATGACCTCAAACCGACATTCCTCGGGCACGCACAACGCACTCGCGAGCCAGATATTGTATTGCTGGTGAATGACTGGATAGGCGAACTGTCGCGGCAGAACCTTCTTTTGCCAATTACAGCAAGCTTTTCGCACATCATGCCGGCCATGCTCGACGGAGTAACTGTTGAGAACAAACTTTATGCGGTTCCCTGGAGTTTTGAGGCGCTGGCTCTTTTTTACAATACCGACCTGGTTGCCACGCCACCACGCAACTTTGAAGAGTTGATCTCGATCGGCGCGGCGCTCGGTCCGAATTGCCTGTACCCCTTTATTTACGAAAACAAGAATTTTTACTCCCATGCTCCGCTGTTTTTTGGCTTCGGAGCCAGTATTTTTGCTGCAGATGGCCGCATTGATCTGCAGACTGCCGAACATGAGAACTCTCTAAAGTTTGCCAGAGATCTGCAGGTGCGTTGGAATCTGCTACCGGCCAAGGCAAATTACCCGGCCATGATCAATCTTTTCGGAAGAGGTCAGATTGGCATGATTATTTCTGGACCATGGTCAATGCCAGAAATAGAGCGTAGTCCGGTTAATTTTGCCGTCACCAGAATTCCTGATATTTCGGCCAGTCAGCCGGCCCGACCATTCATCGGTATCAAAGGCTTTGCTGTCAACGCACACACTGCGCACCCCAGAGAGGCGCTGATGGTCGTTGAAATGCTGGGTTCTCAGGAAATCCAGAGTCTGGCGGCACGTCGAATCGGGTTGTTGCCGTGTTATCAGCCGGTTTCTGGTAATCAGGAACTTACGTTGCATCAGCAGGGATTTCTTGACAGTGCTCGTTATGGTATTCCTTTGCCACCCGGCGAAAGCATGAAATTAGTCTGGCAGGAAACCAGCTGGATTCTCAACGAAGTGTTCAACAATCCGGCTCGTGGCCTGTCTGAAGTGCTCAACGAAGCGCAAAGTCGCATTGAGCAACTGGAGGAACTTCGCCAATGAAACGCAAACTCGCTTTTCTGTTTTTGATTGTGGTTGTGATCCCGATGTTTCTCGCCATTTTTACGACCACCAGACTGGTTTCCCATCATCTGACCGGCATGTTGCAGAAGCGGGTCGGCGAAAGTCTGGCGGTGGCTCACAATTTCTTCCTCAACACTCTCGACGAAATGGCGCTGAAGGTGCAGATTCTGGCGCAGAGCAAAGACATCAGAGAGGCGGTAAAGACCAGCGATCTGATTGAACTTATCGACAAGGTGAATCTGACAAACCGTCACCTCAAACTCAATTCTTATGACGCTGTTACCGAGATTTACGACAAAAATGCCAATCTGTTGGCGGGCGAGCCATGCACGAAATACCCGCTTTGCCCAAAGCAGGTAGTAGAAGAGGTTTTGCAGGGCAAGATTCTTTCCTTTAGAGAAGTTGTCGATGGGCATCTGCGCATCTGTTCGGCTGCTCCGATGTATCACGAAAGCGCTTCCGGCCCGATTGGAGCTATTGTGCTGTCGTTGTTTTCGACTCATCAATTTGCCGAAGAAATCAAGAAAATCATCGGAACCGAGATGATTTTTTTTGGCTTTGTCGATGAGCGCTGTCTATTGTTTGGCTCAACTTTCAGGGAAGCTGGCGAGCGGGTTTTGTTGGATATCAGCGCGGCCGAGTCGGCGCAATCGACGTTTGAAAAGTCGGTTTTCGGGCGAAAATATCTGTTTCAGGTAATGCCGGTCGAGGCGCAGAACGGTAGTTTCTTTATCGGAACTGCAGTTGAAAAGGCATTTGTGACCGAAATGATCGTCGTGCTGAGTAAGAATCTTGTGCAGATTGGTCTGCTGGCAGTTCTTTTCGCAATTGTGCTGGCACTGTTGTTTTCGCGCACGCTTACCGGGCCGATAAATTCGCTGGTGACTTCGGCTCTGGCAATTGGCGCCGGCGATTTCAGTCAGAAGATTGGCGTCGAATCACATGATGAAGTCGCTTTTCTTGGTAAGACCATGGACGATATGCGCTGCGAGATCAAAAGCACAATAGAAAAACTTAAAAATGCCAATATAAAGCTGGATCGTCAGGTATTTGATCTTTCTCTGCGCAATTTGATCAATCAGGCCATAATCTACCAGAAAGAAAGTGATCTGATCCGAGGTATTCTCGAGATTCTGCGGCAGACGATTCAGGTCAGAGTGGCGGCCATGTTCATGTTCGATCCATCTACAGAGCGTATGGAGTTGACCGCTGTTGATGCCGCTCCCGATGCGAATGCTTCTTCGGCGCGCGTTCAAATTGCTGCCGGTTGCGGTTTTGCCGGAAAAATTGCGCTGAAGCCGCGCACCATAATGTGTGCCGACCTTGCAAAAGAGCCTGTTGCCGATCTGACCACCGAGCCAGAGTGGGTTAAAACTGCAGGCAATCTGCTCGCTCTGCCACTGTCTGGCGACAAAGGCATTCTTGGCGTAGTCTATCTGGTTGATCGCTCGGGCGGCTTTACCAATGAAGACGTTGATCTGCTCTCTGATATTTCTATTCAGATTGCCATCGCCATACAGAAAGCTCAACTGCATCAGTTAGCCATCACTGATGGGCTTACCGGTCTTTACATTCACAGGTATTTTCAACTTAGACTAGATGCTGCAATCACCAAAGCGAAGCGCTGGCAGGAGCCAGTTTCGCTGATTCTTTTCGATATCGACCATTTTAAGAAGTTTAACGACACCTGGGGGCACCAGCTTGGTGATAAGGTTTTGAAAAAAGTTTCAGATGTCACCGCAGCCACTGTTCGTGAGGGTATAGATCTGCCAGCACGCTACGGCGGCGAAGAATTTGTTGTGATTATGCCGAACACTGAACTTGAAGGCGCTTTTCAACTGGCTGAACGCATTCGCCTTGCTATTGAGCAGACCAGGATGCAGCATGAGGAACACAGCATCAGTGTTACTATAAGCCTTGGTTGCGCCACCTTCCCTGAACATGCCAAAGACAAAGAAAGTCTTATAAAGATTGCCGATGAAGCTCTTTATCGCTCCAAACAGGCCGGCAGAAACTGCACTACCGCCGCCAGTTGATGAACAGCCTCAGTTATACAGACTGAGCGCATTTAACAACGGATTTTGCCAAATATAGCAAGGGCTTTTGCTTTACCTGACTAATTCATCATGGTATTCTGATGACTGTTGTTGTGCAGTGTTTTGTCTAGATATAAAAATAGAGGTGTGTATGAAGACATTAATCGAACCTTTCAAAATCAAGATGGTTGAGTCTATTCGCCAGACTACCGAGAAACAGCGCATCAAGCTTCTCAAAGAGGCCCACTACAACCCGTTTTTAATAAAGGCTGATGACATTCTGCTCGATTTTCTTACCGACAGCGGAACTGGCGCGATGAGCGATAAACAGTGGGCTGCGATGATAACTGGCGACGAATCTTATGCCGGCAGCAAGAGTTTTTACCATTTTGAAAGTGTTGTAAAAAGTATCACCGGTTTTAAGCATATTATTCCGACACATCAAGGCCGGGCTGCCGAGCGCATATTGTTTTCGGCTGCAGTTAAAAAAGGTGACAGCGTGCCGAACAACACGCATTTTGATACCACCCGCGCCAATGTTGAATATAAAGAAGCCGAAGCGGTCGACATGGTTATTGCCGAAGGCAAGCAACCGGCTCTTATTCACCCGTTCAAGGGCAACATCGATCTCGTAAAGCTTGAGGCTTTTCTCAAGAAAAATCACAAGACAGTTCCGCTCGGCATGCTCACAGTAACCAACAATTCCGGCGGCGGCCAGCCAGTTTCGATGGAAAACATCAGAAATGCGGCAAAGATCTATAAAAAGTACAAAGTTCCGTTCTTCATCGATGCCTGCAGATTCGCCGAAAACTCTTATTTTATCAAGATTCGCGAAAAGGGCTACGAGAAAAAGACGGTGCTTGAAATTGCTCAGGAAATGTTTTCTTACGCCGACGGTTGCACCATGAGCGCCAAAAAAGACGGTATGGTAAACATGGGTGGATTTCTGGCTATGAACGATGATAGTCTTGCGGCAAATTGCCGAAATCTGCTGATTCTCACCGAAGGTTTCCCGAGTTACGGCGGTCTTTCTGGGCGTGATCTCGATGCTCTGGCTGTAGGCCTGATGGAAGCACTCGACGAAGACTACCTATGCTATCGCGTGCGCACTGCCGAATACATGGGCGAGCGTCTGCTTGCCGCCGGCATAGGCATTATCCGGCCAACCGGCGGACACGCTGTGTATATAGATGCAAAGTCGGTATATCCGCATATTCCGGGAGAGCAGTATCCAGGGCAGGTTCTTGTCTGTGAACTATATCGCAAGGGCGGTATCCGCAGCGTCGAGATCGGCTCGGTAATGTTTGGCAAAAAAGACAAAAAGACCGGAAAAGAGATTCCTTCGGAGATGGAACTGGTGCGTCTGGCATTCCCGAGGCGGGTGTACACTCAAAGCCATTTCGATTATGCAGTCGAAGCGATCATTGAAACCTATGCAGAACGCAAAAAGGCTACCGGCCTGAAAATCACCTGGGAACCGCCATTCCTGCGTCACTTTTCTGCCCGCTTCGCTCCGGTGAAATAGACAAATCATTTTCGACGCTTTAACCGGCAGGAATTTGATAAAATGTTAGAATAATGCAGATGTAAAATAAGGAGTTTTTGAGTGAAGAATAACGGTAAAAATCTGTGCAGATCTTTCTGGGTCTGCTTGCTGCTGGTTGTGTTTATTGCCACGTTGTCATCGGCAGATGCCAAAGTCAAAACGATTGCATCGCCCGAAGATATTGAAACCATAAGATTTCTTGGCGCAAACAATGTCCCGGTCAAGGTGCTGGTGGCTTATGCCCCCGAGCAGGGCAACGAAAACTTCGTGGTTTCATTGATCAATATTGTCGCTAATATGCAGGAAAAAGGCTGGGTTCCCAAAGACTGCTTCTTTAAAGTGCATGTAATACCGACTGCCTCGGCTAAATCGTCTGATTTTGCCGGGATTCGCAAAAAAGTCAGTGCTGAACTTCTGAAAAAATACGTAGAATTCAGCAGCACCGATGTTTCTAATGACATGTGGATGCAGGATTGGGGCGAAGTCGGTGTAGTTAAGCTTAAATCCGAAAAAAAACCGCAGCTGGTTGTTTTTGATTCAAATCGTGGTCGCGGCAACACCTATTTAACCAACGAGCTGGCCAACTTCTGGAACTGCTATGTGCTGACAAACCCATCAACCGCGCGTTCAGGTGGCGATTATGGCGGAAACATTGAGGTAACACCTGATAATGTGCTTTTGATCGGCGACACTTCGACACCGCAGTTGCGCGAATATCTCGAAAAACATGGCTACGCTGGCCGTATGGCTGTGCTTGAAACCTCGTGGTTGCACGTTGGTCATGTCGATGAGTATATTTCGGTTTGTCCCAACGCTAAAGCAGCTCGGGGCTATACTCTGATAAAATCCAATCCCAGGCTGGCTTTGCGTCTGATTAAAGACGCCTCACTTGAAGAGCTCAACGCTATTCCGCATAGTGATTATCGTGATGTATCAATCAAAATCAAAAACTACCTGCAGGAAGCCGAAGCAATTCGTGCTAAACATAAACTCAGTGGTGGTAGAAACGCTGGAGTTCCTGAAGAGCATAAGTTCTCACAAGCTGTTCTTGAATATCTCGATCGTTCCGCCGGCGACGACGGCATGCCGCTGGTAAACCGGAGTTCTGGCGTTGATCTGGCCTCTGGGCACAGTGTTGATAAGGCTGAGATTGAAGAATTCATCAAGCTGAATCTGACTCTTGCCAATGTTATCGATTCTAATGTTAAAAAGGCCTGTGCCAAAATTTCTGAAGTGCGCAAAGAAACCGGCAAAGCCCATTCGGTTCTGTCGTTCCCGGCCATGTATCGCAAAATGCGAAGCGACAAGCACATTGCGTATTTCCCGGGCAGTGTAAATCAGCTGATTCTGAATAACCAGCTGATTGTTCCTGATCCCCAGGTCGAAAGCATGCGCCGTAACATCGCCCGCTCAGCCAGCATGATAGGTCTCAAAGCCAACTTTATTGATTCCATTCCATATCACAACCTGCAGGGTCAGCTGCATTGTGGCACTAACGTCTTCAGGCACCCGAATAAATATTTCGTCAAGCCCAGATAAGACTGTTAACTGTCTGAAAAGTCTATTGAAAGCCGGGTCTGAGCAAAGACCCGGTTTTTTCGATAATAAGGAATCATAGCTGAGCCGACAGAATGGTCGGTCCAAAACTTGTGCGGTAGCCTGGGGGCTTATACTACATGGAGCGATCAGCACGGAAACTTCGCATTGAAGAAATCAAAAAAGAACTTGATTACAAGGAGTCCCAATTCTGGGAGGATTCTCCTCATCATGACATGAAGATCAGCGCTTTGCGCAAAGAGCTTGCCGAGCTGAAAGAAGAAGAAGCAGACGCCTCGCCATTTAGTCTCAAAAATATCAGTAAATTTATTGATTCGTTGTTCGGCGATGGCAAATAAAGGTTTCATTAATCAGCCAGAATCTCCTTGTGTTTGCGAACGATAAAGAGCAGCAAAATTAATCCAAATACCACCATGATGATCGGGCCGATCAGTGATGGTTCTACCATTGTCTGCGTGGTATCGGCAGGGTTTACGTGGGCGGTCAGGCCGTCTCGCTGATATTTTGTCAGTAGTTCATGCTGTTTCTGCTCGATTATTACCTGTGGCGGCTCATCATCGCCGACCTCTGCCGCCCTGATAAAAAAGCTGGAGATGGAATTTCCCTCGAAGTGCCCGGAAAAGTAGATCTTAACTTCAACTGAGTAGGTTCTCTTATTGGTCTCAGAATCTTCACTGTATGTGCTTTTAGCTTCTGAACCGGTAATTATGATTGGTGTCGTCGGCCATGAAAGCGCCTCGCGGTTTTTCAGGAACAGGTGTATACCAAGGCCGATAAACAAAGTCGGAAACAACAGCAGAAACATTGTGGGCAGCACCATCATGCATCCGCCACCATTTTCAGTGCCTGGTTTTGACTTTCGCCATTTCATGCCGGTGTGTTTCCTTCAGAAAAATATTATAGTATGCCTGTCGCTTAACTCTTGGCGCTGCCGCCGGTGACTCCGGCGACGTAGGCGCGTTGAGCGAGCATGAAGACTATAAGCGAGGGAATGGCTGTGACTATGCCGCCTGCCAGCAGCATGCCCCAGCGCCCGAAGTGCTGTGACGTCAATGAGACCAGCGCAACCGGGAGTGTAAACATTGGCTCGTCCTGCATGATTACCAGCGGGTAAAGAAACTGATCCCAGGTGTAAATGAAGCTGGTAACTGCCAGACTTGCCAGAATCGGCCGACACAGTGGCAGTGCGATGTGCATGAACAGATCGAAGTCGGTGCAACCTTCGGTTCTGGCTGCATCAAATACCTCGTCAGGAAGATCGAGCATGAACTGTCTGATCGCAAATATACCAAAAGCATGTGCGCATCCTGGTACAATAAGGCCTGCGTAAGAATTGAGCAGACCGAGTGTTTTTACAATAATAAAAACCGGTATCATTATGACCTGGCTTGGAATCATCATGGTCAAAATCAGCATCAGAAAGAGCCGGTCGCGCCCCGGAAATACCATTCTGGCAAAAGCAAAAGCGGCAAGCGCGTTGATAACAAGAGATAAAAAGGTATAGCCAAAAGCATGTATCATGCTGTTTATGGCAAATCGCGGAATATCACCCATCTCAAAAAGCTGCCTGAACGACTGCAATGACCATTGCTGCGGCATATATCGCCATAGACTGTTTTCGCCGGTGGTTGCTGGTGCAAAGGCTTCTGCCGACATGAATATAAACGGCAACATGGTTAATGCCAGCGAAAAGACGAGAAAGGTAAAGAACAGAGTTTCTTTAAACAGCCTGTTTTTTGTTAGATTGCTCATGTTTTCTACCTATTGATTGAGTTTCTGGCGAATGCTTTTCTGCCAGATATTGAAGATGACAAAGAATACAAACAAAACTGTTATGACCGACGAGGCATAACCCAGCTGAAATGAGCCAAATGCACGGTTATAAGAGAACAGCAGCACTGACATGGTCGCGTCTTTTGGCCCGCCACCGGTTAATACGTATGGTTCGATAAAAAATTGAATGTTGGCAATGGTTACTCCGATTATCAGAGCAAAAAGGGTGCGGCGCAGACCCGGCAGGGTAGCATGTCTGAATTCGTGCCATCTGTTGCCACCGTCGATGCGGATTGCCTCATAAAGTTCGGGGTTGACCAGTTCCAGTCCGGCCAGAATTATTATCATGCTCAGGCCATAACTGCGCCAGATCGAGAAAAATATCAGCGAAGGTAGTGCCAGGTCAGGATCGTTGAGCCAGTTGACTGGCCCGAGGCCAAGCCAGTTGACCGCAATGTTGAGGGGACTCTGCTGACAGTAAAGCCAGCGCCAGGTGACAGCCGAAGCCACTGTAGTCACAACCGAGGGCAGAAACAGGCCCATTGCCAGTAAGTGTCGTTTCCAGCCTCTGAAGCGATTTACGGCGAGAGCCAACCCCAGCGCAATAATTAGATTTGCCGGAACTCCTATCAGCAGGTAAACAAGAGTGTTTTTTAAGCTTTTCCAGAAAACCTGATCCTGATAGAGACGTAGATAATTCTGATTGCCGGTGAACAGTGCCCGCGTCGGGTCGGTAATGCTGGTCGCGCCAAGATCGGTAAAACTCGCGGCAAAAGCCACGCATAGTGGCAGCATACGAAAGACCAGCAATATGATCAGCGCTGGCAGTAGAAAACATGCCAGGCTTTTTACCGGCGTTCGAAAGAGAACTCGCTGCAAAATGTGCTTCTGGTGTTGCCAGCCTCTGGTAACGTAGATAAACGCGAGCAACAGTGGAAACAGTGTTAGTGCCACCCAGTAGAACGCTCCAGTCTCAGGCATGCCTGCGGCATCTCGTTCTCTTATTATTTCAGCCATTAATGCATTCATCTTCTTGACGAAGGGCTCTACGTCATCGTCGCTTTCCATGAACTCATCGTATTGCCGATAAAAGCGATCCCAGAAGATAGTCCACTCCTTCTCTGGTGGTGGCAGGTGAGTGTCGGAGAGCTGCTCTCGAAAAACCTTCATGACTGGATCGTTGAGCAGGTCCGGGGTTTCCATGGCATGTCGGTTGGCCGGTATGTCACTCGAAATTCGATACCATTCGGCCTGAACATCAGGTCTGCTTAGAAAAAGAATGAGTTTTCTGCCGGCTTCCTTGTTGCGCGAGTCTTTGAATTGAACAAGGTTAGAACCGCCGATAAAAGACGTTCTGGTTTTGTTGGCTGGTAGTGGTGCCATACCCCAGGCATTCTTCAGGCGATGCTGGTTTTTCTGCAGGTCTGAGGCCATCCAGGGACCTGATATGGCCACTTCGTAAATGCCCTGATCAAATTCGGAAATGTAATCTATTCCAGAATCATTTGGTTTGCCATTAAAACCGGCCTGACGCATGTTGCGATCAAAGCTGATGGCTTCGGCCATTGTCGTCTCGTCAAAGGTGGGATGATCGGCTCGCAATGGCGTGAAATTTCCGCCGGCCTGCCAATAAAACATTTCGAAGGTAAATCCCTGCAGACTGGAAAAGTAATCGGTTGATCTACCGTTTGCTCGCTTGTCGGCAGTTACCTGTTCGCCAAGCTTGAAGAAGTCCTTCCATGTTTGCGGAAAAGTTTTCCAGCCAAATTTGTCGAGATACTCCTGACGATAAAAGACAACGCGAGTGTCTACATACCATGGAATCCCAAAATGCTCTTTTCCAAAAACACAGGTTTTGAGTGAATCGCTGAAAAAATCGTCGCTGGCCAGTTTGTGTTCGTCAAAAAGTGATTGCAGGCTCTCAAGAGCGCCCATGGCGTGAAAGTCATTCATCATGGTTGTGCCCAGCTGGCATACATCTGGTGGGGCACCACCAAGAAATGCTGTTACCAGCTTTTCGTAAGAGCCGCCCCATGAAAGCGCCTGAATCCTAATTTTTATGCCCGGGTTTTCCTGCTCGAATTTTTTGCTGATTTGTGGCAGTGAATCAGCTTCTCCACCCATCACCCAGACCCGAAGAGTTATCTCTTCAGCGGTGTGTGCCGAAGTTGAATACAGTAAAAGGCTCAGCAGAAAGATGACCCGCAAGGCTTCTGCGAAAAAGAATGCCGGCCCTTTCCCTTTAATGCTGAGTATTTTCAAGAGATTGTTATTTTCCCAGGTCTGCCAATGCTGGGAGCTGCACTCTGGCAATATACTTGTCGGCCAGCATGGGTTTTTCCTTCCGATTAATTAAAAGGTATCTGCAGGCACACTATAACCCGGCGCGAATCTCTTTTCAATAATTACCAACTGGCGCCGCCACCGCCACCGGAAGAGCGTCCGCCGCCTCCGCTGCTGGAACTTGAACTGCTTGAGCTTGAGCTTCTTGTGCGCCGAGCAATTGTGTATGTGCTCACGTTGTGATAACCACAATTCTCGCAATGTACCGTTTTTTCTCCGAGACCAGATGAATAATAGGTTGGACTATGCAAAGTTCTGTTATGAACCATCATGTATTTGTTGCAGCGTGGGCAGATATGTGAAAAGCACCACATGAAACCGAGAAAAGAAGCGCCGCCAGTGCCGGCGAACACTTGGTCGAGTGGGCTGTCGGTCATGTTAAATGCCTGGCTGACAAGCATCGCTATAATAATGCCCGAAAGAAACATCAAAATTATAAAGATCCATGGGCTCATAATCAGCTGCCCATGATTGAAAGCTCTGATAAAATAGAACACGCCGCCGGCGACCCACAATCCTATAACGATAAATAGAGCAATTCTAAGTGCCGGATGTTTTAGCAGATTTTTTGGGTTACTTCGACCTGAAGAACTGGAACTGTAGCTATTACTACTGCCGCTACTGCTGGTAACACTGTTACTGCTGCTGCTTCCACTGCTTCCGCTAACATTGGTGCTGCTATTGCTACCACTTATGGGTGCTTCGCCCGGTGACGTGTTATTGCTGGTGCCGATATCGACCCCTTCGCAGCGTCTGATTTCAGCGGCCACCTCGCGTGCTGCGACCAGGACGCCTTGCGCCGGTCGATTGGCTTTCATTTCCGGCACTACATGCCGGGTCAGCAGACTGGTGCAGAATGAATCGGTAAATTTGCCTTTGTAACGAATACCCGGCTTGATCTCGACGCGGTGGTCATCTATTGCAAACATAATCAGCATGCCGTTATCAACGCCAGTCTGGCCGAGTGTCCAGTTGTTAAATATTTCCAGGGCATAGTCACTGGCGTTTTTACCTTCGGTCGAGCGAATTATCAGCACCGCCATTTCGCTTTTAAGATCGCGATAGAGCAGTTGACTGATTCGCTTAACTTCGGTTGCTGTCTGCTGGTCGAGCAGGCCAATCTCATCGTTGAGCGGAACTCGCCTGATTGGCATTTCGCGTGCGAAGCAGATATTGCTGACGGCTGTTAACAGCAACAAAACAAAAGCGCAGAAGACAGGTCGGCTAATTTGCTTTTTCATTCTGCTTCTCCTCAGCTACGCCGTGCTCGATAATCTTGCCGAGCATGTCAAGTGAGTGATACAGGCCGTTGTCGATGTCACCCTTTTTCAGAAAAGGCACGGCATGATGTTCGAGAACGCCGCCTGCTTCATCGTCGCTGATATACTTTTCGAGGTTATGTCCAACTTCGACTTCGATTCGGCGCTCATTCATCGCGAGCAGAACGAGCACGCCAAGATGATTCTCGCCGCCAATTTGCCAGCGGTTAAACAGCCAGTAAACAAATTCTCGCGGTGAGCGTGGCGCCGATGTAGAAACAGTGACCAGGCAGTAATCCATGTCTGTTGTTTCGCAAAAGGACTGTAGACGGGTGTTAATACGGTCGAGTCCTTCGCTGCTGATAGCTTCGGCCCAGTCCATGATCAGGCCGGTGCGTTCGGTTGGTATCTGCAGCACCTTGTCAAATTCGGTAATATTAAAACCGCACCCGCTGCAGATAGGTGTGCAGTCGTTCATATAAGCTTCACACTGAGGACATTTCATAATCTTCACCTCTTTTTGCTGAAAAAAACATGCGGACTGGGCTGCCACATGTTTTATCTAGCACTCAAACAGATCACATTCTTTGTATGGGCAGTCCGCAAGACGTTCTTGCTACAGCCTACATGTTGCCCCGAGGTTAGTCAAACGCATTTCTTCGACAAGTAAGTGAAGAAAGCGCAATTTGCCAGTCCAGGCAATCATTTATTTACTGTAAGCCTGAGCGGACAGAGATGCTGCTGAGGCTTTAGCTGTAAAATATTCTGTGGTAGAATTGGAAAAAGATAAGTGAGAGGTGCAGATATATGAGCGGAAAAGTAGAGGTCGAAAAACTCCAGGAACTCGCTGAAAAGGGTGATGCCCTGGCGCAGACGCTTCTCGGCGCTGTCTGTGCCAAAGGAGTTGGCGGCAAACAGGATTTTGAGAAAGCTTTGAAATGGTATCGTATGGCTGCTGATCAGGGCGACGCCGTCGCTCAGTTTAATCTGGGACTGATGTATTATAGCGGCGATGGCGTTTTGCAAGACTATAAAGAAGCATTGAACTGGTATCGCCTTGCTGCCGAGCGCGGGTATTCAATTGCTCAGCTTAAACTGGGCAACATTTATTACAATGGCAGCGTAGTAAAACAGAATTTTGCAGTAGCTGCAGACTGGTACCGAATGGCAGCCGACAATGGCGAAGAAAATGCCCAATTTGTGCTTGCGCAAATGCTTGAACAGGGGCAGGGCATCAGAAAAAATCTTGCCGATGCCGCATCTAGATATCGACAGGCTGCGAAACAAGGGAATATTGAAGCGAAGATGCGGCTTGCGACAATGCTTTCCAAAGGTGAAGGAATCGAAAAAGACTGTAATGAAGCGATAAGATTGTTTCGTGTGGCTGCAGAACACGGCATTGTCGATGCCTGGCAGAGCCTTGGCATTATCTATGCCAAGGGTGATGGCGTAGAGCCAGATTATGTCGAAGCCGCAAAATGCTATCGTAAAGCAGCTGATTTTGGTGATCCGGCATCTCAACTGCTTCTCGGCAGCCTGTTTGCCAAGGGGCATGGTGTGGCCCAAGACGACATTCAGGCGCATGCCTGGTTTAATCTGGCTGCTGCCAAAGGGTTTTGTCTGGGCGAAATTTCAGCCACCCGCTGCCGTGATGAGATTGCTCAAAAAATGACGCTCGACAAGATTGAGCGTGCGCAATCGCTGGCCAGAGAGCTGCAGAAACACATCGATACAAACCTGAAGACTAAAGCTACACGAAAATAGTCCGAATGGTGAGCCGTGAGCGGCTGTTCGAAGGCGGATTCTATTCTTTTACGCTCCGGAAAATCTCCACGATGTACTCTGTTCCCGTTGCCTGGCATAAATCGTCAGTGCCGGAGTCTGTTCCGGGAAAAATGTGGTAAAGCCACAGAGACCAGCCATCAGCGCCGGTCGCGATCTGATTTTTCAGCTCGCGGAACTCTTCCAGTCCATTCAACCGGCGATGGGATAGATACTTTTCTCCCCCGAGAAAGGCCACATACAAAAGCATGTTGTTTGCCGGGATATTGCCGATGAGCTCAAACCCTTCCCTCAGCTCATCGGTGGTTCCTTTGAAGAACAAACTGTGACCTGGTCTTGGGTAGTATTTGAAGTATTTCTGCTCCTGGCTGGCTTTAAAAATTTCCTGAAACCGGTCTGCGGGGTTCCGGGCAAAAAAAGCCTTGCGGGAAAGAGCGGAAAACATCGGCTCAAATGGTTCTTCCAAGGACCCGGGACAGCCCAGGCTATTCCACCAGCAGAAAGCGTAAAATTCCCGAAGCGCGGTACCCGTATCCGGATATCCTGCTTTTTTTGCAAGCCCGGAAAAACTACCTTCCAGAGTAGCATCCAGAAGGATTCCGAGGAATACCTCCGGGTTTTTCTCCATGCGGAGGAACAGCATCTGCAGTAACCCGTAGAGCTTGTAGTGGCTAGTGTTGGACTTCTCCACTTTCTCTTTGGGCGGCCAGAGGCCAGGGCTACCCGGGCTGAAAGGCTTTTCCTCAAGTTCCAGTCCCTTTCCCCGGCCGGCGACGAAATACTCGAACCAAACCGCTCCGGATTCTGACAACGCGATGCCTTCATTATTGTCGTAAGGCGGTTTGCCGGTTTTCCATGAAGATTGCATGGCATGGAATGTCTCATGCGCCAGCGTCCGGTAAAGATTTTCCCTGTCTATGAAGGAATCGCCTTCCGTTGGAGATGTGGTCTCCTCAATCCATGACGTTATCAGTGGATGGTTGAGATAGTTGGTGAAAGAGAATCCTCCGTTCTTCCCATGCTCTTGTTCCTTCAAAAATACATAGGTCAATTGTTTTGAAATCATTTCGCTGTGGAAATTCTCGAAAGGGAATTGGCGGGTCTCATTTTCACACAGTGTTTTCAGAAAATCGATGGTATCTGAAGTCAGTCGTCTGGAAATGAAAACCGGGAACCCGATATAATTGGATTTTATCCATCCATTTTCGGCCAGAAGCTCATTGGCGTACAGTTTTTCTCTGGCCAGGGCATTGCGGAGGAAGAAGGCGGGGAGTTGGAAGTTCCGTTCGATGCGTGAAAGTAAACCACCTTCGTCGCTGGGTGTTTTACTCTTACCGTAGAATATGTCTGCATCGATGGCCAGGAAGAACCGACGTTCTCCGGCGGACCCGGCATGGTCGAAAACAAGCTTTCCGAAAAGGTCCTGCAGGAAAACTCCGATCATTCCAGGGCCGCCTCTCAGCGGCTTGCCCGGCCCATTCAGGTGGAAGGTTATGCCGATCTCAGAGGTAACTGGATGTGATGCGATAATTCCCGGAAAATCCGGGCTTTCAGCCGGGATCCGCGGATTTTCCCCGTCCTTAACTTCCAGGGTTGCATAGATGAATTCTACTCCTTCATCACTCCAGAATCTGGAATCAACGCCATCCAGCAATACCAGAACCGGTTTTTTCAGAAAACCGGTCATCTGCTCTTTCGACCCGGCCAGCCAGCAAAAAGGGCTCAGTTCATTTTCTCCGGTTTCATAGAAAATCGGGGCCTCCAGGCGCAGCGGAGTTTTTTTTTCGGCGTTGACAATTTCGACCACCCTGGAAACGCAGAAGGTGTTCCAGATGAAGACAAGGACTGGCAAAATGATGAGAAACAGTCGTCCGTGTCTCCATATTTTCCAGCCGGCGAGAAGTGGTTCAGGATTCAGGTCTTGATGGATGGGCTCGGTCATAAGTTCTGTTCTTTCCAGTGTCAGTTAGATCTGGTCATAAAGAACAATCAGATTGTAACCAGATCGTAAGTTCTGTTGCCCATTCCGAGTTTTTCGGCAAATTCAAGAGTTTCGCGCCCTTTGCTAAAAACTTTTTTGCCGGCAGCCTTGTCTATCATGTCCAGGCAGGCCTGGTCTATGGCGATAGGGTCAGTAGACGCGAAGATGCCAAGATCTGGCATTAATGGTGTCATTTTGCGCCCTTCACAGTCACAGCCTGAGGTTATATTCATGGCAAAATTCAAATAGATGTTCTTTTTGCCAAGTTGCGCGGCATAGCTATATTCTGCCAGCTTTTCACTGAAATTGCCCAGCATCAGGAAGCGCAGATAGTTGGTGTGGATAGCATGAAATTTGCAAACTCCGGTGCAGGCAGCGCATCCCACGCATTTTTTATGATCTATTTTTGACCACCATCCCAGTTTAATCGCGTCTACTGCGCAGACTCGCTTACATGCCCCGCATTTGCGGCAGAGAAATGGCACAATAAATGGCTTGGCTGACTGATGCTGCGCCATTTTACCGCCGCGCGAAGCACAGCCCATTGCCAGTTGTTTGACCGCCCCGCCAAACCCGGCAAGCATGTGCCCCTTGAAGTGGGCCAGAACAATCATCTGATCGTATTGCCTAAACCCAGAGGCGATAAGGCAGGATTTAAACTGCCGCCCGTCTATTTTCACTTCCTGGTATTCCTGCCCAACCTCGCCATCGGCAATTTCAATCGGGAGCTGCGTAAATCCGTGCTCGGCAGCGGTAAGAAGATGATTGGTGCGGTTGTTGCGCTTGCCGCCGTATAGAACGTTGGTTTCAATAAAGCATGAATCAATATCCCGGCTTTTCAGAGAGTCGATAATGCCGAGATAGTTTTCAGATTTTAAAAAGGTGGTGTTCCCGGCCTCGCCAAAATGCACTTTAAGGGGAACTTTGGCGGCCAGACTGATTTTTTCTTCGCTAACCAGAGTTTCAAAAAGTTTTTGCGCCATGCCGCTAGCGTCTTCGACCGAATAATCCTTGGAAAGTGCCTGATAAAAGACTTTAGCCATTATTGCCCGCCTGAATATTTGAATAAGCGATTTTAGCTCAATTCATCAGATTTTACAAATCCGGGGTTATTTTATGAAGTTTTTCATGTAAGCGAAAGCCGGGGTAAATTCGCCGTTCCAGAGAATTACGGCGCGTTTAATGGGTTCAGGAAGCTTGGCGTCGGCAAAGGGCAGGGTGGTGTCGAGCATTGCCAGTTCTGGCATGAATGGCATCAGCGCCTTGCTGAACGCATCTGAAGCTGACTTTGGCACCTCACAGGGCAGGTTGTCGACCGCCATGACCAGAGGGCCTTTTCCCTTTAAATCGGTGACAATATCTTTCTTGTCGATATCGTAAACATAAAACGGGTTATCGGGCTGGGTCGCTTTTTTAGTGCATTCAATGCTGCCATTAAGGTCGCAGGTTATGTCGCCAATGACTTTGAGACGGTTTGCCGGGTTGCGGTACAGCGTATCGCATTCATCGCTGGTCAGGAGTTTTGGGAACCCGTTGGCCCAGAAAATGCAGTTTACCAGGCAGGTCAGGTGCTGAAGATATGGAAAGAACTTCGACTTGTAAAGAGTGGGATTCGCGAAATAATGCTGCTTGTCGAATTTTTCGCCGGTTGGTTGAATGAGTTCGACCGTATCGTTCTCTTTGAAAACAACCTTCACCAGGACATTAGCGGGGATTTCCATTTTATCCAGCTGTAAAAGCTGCGCCGGAGTAATCTCAATGTAGGGGAAGATATCGAAGATTTCCTGGGCGCCTTCTGATACATTGCCGTAACCGGTAAAAGCAAATACGGCCGGTTGAATCTCTGGCCTGATTCCATGCTTTTCCACGTGGTCGGCGAGCACCTTCAGGGCTTCTTTGGCTTTGTGAAGGGTTCCGTATTGATAGGCCATTTTGACGCTGGCAAAGATGGTTTTCAGGCCCTCATCCTGGTATTTTATGCCAAGAGTGTGAAAAGTATCGATCATACCGGCGAGACCGGCGTATTTTCCGAAGAAAACCAGGCGTTTGTTGTTATTGTCGGTAATGCATTCAAAATCTATCAGAGTGCTTTTCAGTTCAACCAGCTTTTTGAGCATCGGCATATTATGCGGCTGACCCTTGATGGTGTGTGAGAAAAACATGTAAGCTCCGCCCTCTCTGAAGCTTTGGATTGGCATTTCCTTGACGCCAATGACCAGATCAGAGTGGTTGATATCTTCGGTCAGCTTTGCCCCGAAATGAGCGTATTCTTCGTCTTTGTATATGCGCGTTTTTGAGGGCTGCACAAGAATATGGACGTCGCTGTGTCTTAGTTTTCTTATGCCTTCCGGGGAAATGGGAACACGTTTTTCCCAGATGCTTTTGTCTTCGCGGCGAATGGCGATGGTTCTGCTCATATTATGATTCTGTCCTTACTGTAGAAAGGGCATTTTTGGCGGTCTTGGGAGCCACTGATGCTGTAACGAGATAACAATTAAAGAATGACTTCGTCAGGAAAAGTCTCAATACAATTTGCTCTCCAAATTGTGCTGAGCTTCCATTATAGGAAAAATTCGCCGCAAGTTCAATGAATATGAGCAATTGGTCGTAATGATTCTGTTAGATGGCGTAAACAAAGCCCTTTGGCCTGTCAGACGGGTTGAATTTTACGCCTGTTACTAGTTGGAGTTAAGCGATTGTCTATTTGAGCGAATAGTTAATTGTCAGGTCGATTTTGGCCTGCTGGTTCCAGTCGATGGGTGGCTTCGGAAACCGCTGACTGGCCAGTAATTTCAGTGCTGCTTCTCTTAATTCAGGTGCCATGGTGTCTTTGGCGGTGACGTTGTTGGCTCTGCCGTCTGCGCTGATCGAAAACGAAACCAGGACTTTGCCGGTGATTCCCCGTCGTCTGGCATTAGCCGGATAGCGTTTGTTCTTTTCGATTAACCGGTAGATCTTTTGCAGATACTGATGGAAGTCTTTTTGCGGTATGACTGGCGTGGTTATCGCATTTGAGCCGGTTGCCGGAACTTTGGCAGCAGGTAATGCAACTTTGCTTTGTACCGTTGATTTGCTCTTTGTGGCTACCGGTTGTTTTGTTGGTTCCTGGCTTATGTCTGACAATTTGGGGGTAGGGGGAGCTTCTACCACTTTTGTCATTGGCTTTTTGGGTGATGGTTTTTTTGGTTTTGGCGGAGTCTTTTTAACAACTGGTGGCGGGCTTATTTTTGGCTTTACTATTGCCGGCTGCGGCTTAACTGGTTCAGGCTTGACCGGTTCCGGTTGCGTTGGCAAAATCGGTTCTGGAATAACCGGCTCGGGTTCGGGGTGAACTGGTTCAACAATCGCTTCAATAACTGGTTCTTGCTGAACAACCGGCTCGACAACTGCTGCAGGAATCTCGATTGATGGGGTCTGCGCCATAACTGGCGCGGGGTTGAGATTTATGATACGTAGTGCTGGTTGGGCGCGCTCGTCATAAGAATTACAGACTTGCCAGAGAACATTTGCCAGTAGTATTTGCAGCAACAGACCGGCTACGATACTTATCGGCCAGAGCATTTTTCTGTTCAGCTGCAAACCAGATCTGGTCATCTGGGGTTGCCTGGTGGTTTTTCGTCTTTATAGGGCATGCCGCCGAACGACACATTGCTTATGCCGGCCAGGCGCAGCCGATCAAGCAGTTCGATTGCAACTCC
>JAHISQ010000012.1 GCA_018818125.1 Candidatus Rifleibacteriota bacterium | reverse complement strand
GACAGCTTTGGCGTTCCGCGTCGACGCGCTTGTTAAATTTTCTTCAATTAACACGTGCCCACCATTTACCTTGTTTATACTACAAACTCTGTGAGTTCTGAAACCAGAAAAAAGACCGGTTAGGGCAATTATTCATTCTCACAGCAAGCCAGAAAACGACTGGCGCGGGACTTGCCTTTGGTTCGATAGTCAAGTCCCCGTGCCATAAAGTTTTCTGGCACACGGCCGAAGGCAACCAGACCCGCTCTTCTTTTTTGTCTTTTTTGGTTCGTTTTTTGGCCTGCATTCATGAATTTAACGCCAGTCGTGACCGGAAAAACGAGACGGGCGCGGGTGTTGCGTAAGCAAGACCCGTGATCCGGCCGATTTTTCCGCGTCGACGCGATTGTTATGGCTCTTATTCATTAATTCTTATATTCCGCGATACTCTCATTGCAAGCCAATATCTGAGACCAGACACATCAAATTCTTCGTTTGCATCCGTGCACCAAAAATCAAAGCATCTCAGTCACATCAAACAAGCAAAACAAACTTTACAACGAAAACAATCATGTGTCCAAGAACAATCTTTTGCCATCGTCGCCTGGTTATACCATTACGGACTTTTTTCTGTAATCTTTGTTCTGTATTGTCGTCCGACTGCATTTAATTCTTCTAACTTTTTATCGTAACGCCGCATTTGAGCTCAACGCACATGTTAAACTTGCTCTCATAAATTTGATGATTTCTTCGTCTGGTCTTATTTTCAGAATAGATTTTGTGACTTCTGGGACCAGAAAAAGTATGGCTGGCCGAATCATTGGCGCGTTTCTGAAAACAATGTTACTCTATACTCTCTTGTTTACAAAATCTAAGCCTCGGAGAAAGTATGAAAATAGTTCAGGTGATTGGTGTTGTTTTCGCAATAATGTTTTTATTGGCTCCGGTTTCGGCGATGTCTATCGACCAGAACTGTACAATGGTTGTCGAGTTTAATGACTCGCGAAAGCCATTGTCTATTCCCACCGATCAAATTCGCAGCGTTACCTTTCAGCCGACATTTGCAGAACCTGGCACACCCGCAGGAGTTCCCGTGACCAAAGGAGGCAGTGGGGCCCCAATAGTTGCCGCCACCAATTCTTCTGTAGGCACAGCAAACCCTGTGGGTTCCTGGAGCAACACTACTGCCGCCAGTACATGGACAATCACGAAGACGGCCAGTGGTGAATACTTTTGTCAGGAAGCTGGGCTAGGCAATGTCAATGGTAAGGGCCATTTTACTCCTAGCGGGACTTTTCGAATCGAATTCGGGTCTGGATTTTATGAGCTTCGATTCGCCCCTGACAACCGTAGTGCAACAGGATACTGCAATTCCGTTAACAATACCTTTAAATGGGTAAAAAATAATTAGTAAATGCAGAATGCCGAACAGCTTTGTATTGTTGTCCGGTTGTATTTAATTCTTCAATTCTTCAATTCTTAATTCTTCATTTGCCATAACGCCTGTCGTGACCGGAAATGAGAGACGGGCGCGGGGCTTGCGTATGCAAGACCCGTGACAGGCCTCATTTTCCGCGTCGACGCATTGGTTATGGCTCTTATTCATTAATTCTTATTCTCCTCGATACTCTCATTGCGAGCCAATCTTAGAGGCTAAACACATCAAATTCACCGCTTGCGTATGTGCGACAATAATCAAAGCATCTCCGCCACATCAAACAAACCAAACAAACTTTACAACGAAAACAATCGTCTGTCCAGGGGCAATCTTCCCCCCGCGTCGCCTCTAGTCGCCTTGTTCGGCTCCCCTCAGTCCGTTTTTTTGTCTCTAATGATCTTGTGCGTGCCGTCAGGATTAATAATCTCAATCACTACCGGGTTACGGTTGCCGCGGAGGGCGTCGCAGAGTCGGGTGTGCAATTCCTCGAAAGTGATGTTTGCGTATTCCTCGCCGGTGAGAACCAAAAGGGGGTTCACATATTCTTGTCCACTTCGCGTGGTTCCCTTTTTCGAGTATTCAGTGATGAAGACGACCGCACGCATAAAGGGGGCATCCCAATTCTCGTCGGTCTCTACCGGCGGCGGAAGAAACTCAGCGTATGGGTCGCCATCCTCATACCCTTTACCGGGGGTGGGCGTACCGATGTGGGCAGGGACGCCTTGAGCAGTGACTTTAATCCAGTTACACCCCAAGTATTCATCGCCTTCCTTGGGGAATTTTAGCTTCCACAATGTCGCGTAAATGCTCATGTTCTTTCTCCGAACGCATATCGTGAGCGGAAATGGTTGACGCACTCATTATGCCTCTCCACTGATTATCTTTGCCATTTCAATTGCAAATTTGGGCATGTCTTTCATTTCAATTGCACCAAATGCTTCAGCCCAACTTATGACTTTGTGTGTTGCACTTTTTTCCTTCTTGAACACAAGAAACATAAAATCTGTTTTTACTCCCAATAATTCCTCCATCATATATTTCTGCAATTCCATTTGGCCTACATACTCGATTTCTCTGCTCCTAAATATTCCTTTTTCCTTATCTGTTGCGGGATACGAACCTTCCCTCGATTCATATTTTGCTTCTATACAAATAGACCGATCTTTATCGAGATGAATAACAATGTCTGGCTTGATATTGAATGACCACTTAAACATACATATCTTTAAAAAGTCGTCGTTATCGGGAAAATGCTGGTTGTATTTCAAGATTGACCATTTGCCCGGATTTTGAATAAAGGCTGACGATGTCTTGCCCCCAATCCCGAATATTGTATTTATCTCAATTGGTGTTTTTGACAATATCTTTTCAATGTTATTGATCTGGAGCTTGTTTCTTATAATGTTTTTTCTTGGTTCTTCGCCAATTATATGATTCCACATATCGCGTAGGTATGCATACTCAAAATAGATTCCGAATTCTGGCCCGATGATCGACTCAAACCCACAATACTTAAGAAACTTTTCCGCATTGCCGGGTTTGCATAGAGCCGCGAAGAAAATAGCAGCATAATTTCTTTCTTCCCTACTGATTTCATAATAATTCGGCGACATGCCTGCAATTTGCCTAATGTTCATTTTATTCCTTTCAAATGCCTCTTTCAGAACAATATCAACTCGTCATCCCACTCAAGTTCGCTGGGGTTTTCATAGTGTTGATCTGTTTTGAGAACTACCGGTGCAGTGTCGGGAATATTGCAGTGACGGCGAATTGCTTTAACGACGGCTTTGCTTGCAACAATGCTTGCTGACGAAATTATGACAAATTTTGCGGCAACCAGGTCGTATAAAACGCGCCCACGCGGAATGTATTCGTATTCTTCATCAGCCAGATCAGCGTTAGTGCGCTGAATTTCTGACCATTGATCATAGTGGTTGGAGTGTGGCCCAAGCATATCACCATAAACGTCAGCATCAGCCAGTTCGAAAAAATCGCCAAGCACCTTCTTGTTGTGATACCAGAAAATTCCAACCAGTGGTGTTTTTTTGAGAACAGCATACTTTTTAAGAGCTTCTTGGAATAGGTCTTTCATTAAGAGAACCTCTCTACAAAATATCTGCTGGTTAAATAGTTCCGCAATTCTTCATTTTCAATTGCTGGAATTGATTGATCCCAGTATCCAGACAAAAATTTGCTCTTTTCGTCTTCAGCAAGCAATTCACGCCAGACAGTATGAAAATCCATGTCAGCAAATCTGCTCAGACCAGGACTCAGCTCAAGATACTTTGGGTAAAGTCTGTTTATTTTATCATTGCCTGAGTGCGACAGATGAAGGATTCTATAGTCGCTCACAGGTAGATCGCCAATCAGTATCGGTGTTGTGGTTTTTGCAAGAAGAGTCATTCGCATTAGCTGATACAGATGATCGGGAGAAAAATCTGCCAGACTAAGCGCAGAAGCTGGTTGGCCAGGCTGGAACTCCTCTGAGAAAGCAAACGGAAGGGCGTTTCTTTTTCTTAAGCCTGCCAGTACAGTTGAATATCGTCTTAAACGCTCTATTCCCCTGCCGCCGGAAAACTTCCCAAGAAACAGTTCTCGACTGCTTCCCTCGGTAAATTTCCACTCAATGAATATCTGGCAGATCTTCCCTGCAATTTTGCCTAAAACATACGCATCGATGCTGGTTTGGTTGTGCCCACGGCCCCCGCCAATCTCTAGTAACGGGGAAGTCTGCGGGCCAACCCATTCAAAAACCGCATAGCCTGTGTCGTTGTAGAGTCTTCCATCGATCTCGGCCGGGGCAGGAAATGGCAGAACTTCTTCAAGTTGCAGATTGAATGAGTTGAGGTAACTCATCAATCCTTTCGGATCATTAGAGAGTGCGCCAATTACGTTTAAGCATGCAGCAGAGCTGCTGAGCGGGTTGCGATTCGTTTCTTCGTGAAGCTTAACCGAACGGTCAATTCTGGCGAAAACAGATTTGTCAAAAATCAGGCGATCTGAGAACTGCTTCTGAAAATCTATGGACAGCTTATTCATGATAACTGAATTCTCCTCTTATTTCTTTTCAAATTAAAACCGGCAATTGCTTGGCCCTGGTAACTAGAAGACTTTCGCGCTTTCGCTGGAAGAGTTATGCAGCGGCACCGGGATAAAAGATTCATCGATTGGATTGTGCGGCAAATCCACTCTTTCCTTGAAACCGGTGCTTGCTCGTCAATCACCTTCACTCCTGATCATCTTTGTTGTATCCATAAATTCGAACCCCCTTTCTATTTAAAGGTATATCATTTTCCGTATTCATTCGTCAAGAGTAATACTTAAGATGAAAAACTACTCATTGCTACTCAAGCTTGGACGTGCTAGAATTAGGTCATGGGAAATAAAACTGCAAAAAAAAGAAACCCCTTCGATCCTGACGAATTGAATGAGCTTTTCGGATTAACAGTAGTTAAGACGGTGCGCATACCGACAGAGCTATGCCAGCAGGTTGAAAGTTGGGCGAAAAAGACCGGATCAAACTTTAACGACACCGTCATAACAGCCCTCCGAGCACATATAGGGTTGCCATCGGAAGCAGGTGTATTGTTTATTCATAGGATTTTTGACTGGGTTGTAAAAACATACAAGAAAAGCGAGTTCCCCGAAAATGTTACTCATAAAGCTTTTCAGCATATTCAGAATACACCGGAACTGCTGAAAGAATACCAGCAAATCACTATGCAACGCGAAAACAAGGAAATCATCAACAGAAGAATTGGCAAAATGGTTAAACAAGCGTTAGATGCAGTGGTTGTAGGCCGGTCTTTGCCGCTTGGCAAAGAGGAACTAATAACAACCTACGCTTTGCTTAGGCCAAAAACTTAGTTATTAACCGGTCACCGGCAACGAAGGTTTCATTTGCTCTCAAGCCGATTTGTCGTCGTTGCAAGATCTCCGATAATTTTTGGGTAACCCTGAAAACCGGTCAGCACTATGAAAGTTCGAACGACCTCAACTGTTATGAGGAATGAAACTCAGAAGTTCTGAGATTGCCTGAGTGTTTGTGAAGAAACACTCCTGAAATATGATTCAAAAAGAATCTAAATGTAACAACTGGAGGAAGCTGATGAAAAAGAAAGCATTCGTTGTCCTAGAGATGGATGATGTCTTTAAAGCGCTGAAAGCAGGCAATTACCATGAAATCAAAGAATGGTCAGGCAATCTTGAAAATCTTGAAAAAGATTCATGTGATGTTGCTTCTACAATCAAATCAAATACCTGCATCCTTGAGATTATCTGCAACCCTTCTGCAGGCTTCTCGCTCGGAGATGAAATTGTTCAGCGGCTGAATCTTACCGATTTTGCTTCAATCAATCTTGCGATAAGCACTTCTGAAGAGCTAGAAAGCACAGAAATCTTTCTGCAGATAATCTACATTGGTGAAAAATAGTGTAAGTGGGAGATGTTCCAGGTTTGCACAAGTAGACCCGTGAACGGCCTCGTTTTTCGTGTTGCCGCATTCGTTAGACTGACTCTTGCGTCATTTGACAACTTTTACTCCCATTGTTGAACTCATAATAATAGGTTGTTATTGGATTTTTTGATCTTAATAAATTTTCTCCAGCCGTCTTTAAAAGACTAGAATCCAGAAGAGGATGCTTGGAGCCATTGCCTAGCAAAAAACACCCCTTTATTATTGATTTTTCAGGGATTAGCGGATTAGAGGCGGTTTCCATTATTCTCCCCAATGAAATGTCTTCAACAAAGTAACAATAAAAGAGCAATTCAGATAAATGTCCAACCCCTCTATTGTTTGGCTTTTTCAGTTCAATAACGGAAACATTGTTTTCAGATTTGAGAATTAAGTCAATAGCGCTTTTTTTTGCCGGAAAGAGATTATTTCCCTTGGCTACTTGATCTTGAAATAAACCCACCGGAAGCTGTCTATGTATGCTTTGAAAAGAGGTCAACGACTTAAGAAAATTAGGGTTGTGAAAAAAGAATAATTCAAGGTCATCTTCAGAAGATAAAATGGGGGGGGACTGTCTGGAATTTCTTAGGTCACTATCTCCGAAGTTTACAAAAAGAGATTTGCTATAAGAAACAAATGGTGCCTGGGAAAATCTTTCTTTTAGGGACTCAGAAAAAGAGAATGAAGGAAGCTGTCGCAAGCGGGCTAATCTGTAAACTAGGCGGTTGAAATGTCGTAATTGGGCTGGTGTTTCCTTGCCAGACGGCATGGCAATGGAAATTTCAATTTTGTAGCTTAGCCAGCGATTTAACACTAAGGCCCATGCATCAATTGCGTTTTCATCATGCTGCATGTTCTGAAATGGTCCAGGTAGCGGGCTGTGAAGGCGCAATGTATTCTTATCGATAAGTGCGACTTCATACTTTGAAGGGAAAGAGATATGCCGGTTCTTTGTTCCAGTTTCTTGTTCAAATGCTCTTCTAAGTTTATTTGCCATTTCTCTGGGTTCAATAATCATATTACCTCCAAGTGAATCAGTTTAACGCCAGTGTCGTAACCGGAAATGAAGAAAGGCGCGGGACTTGCGCATGCAAGGCCCGTGAACGTCATCATTCCATCATCTCTACGCGATACTCTCATTGCAGGCCGATAGCTGAGGCTAAACACATCAAATTCTTCGCTTGCGTCAGTGCACCAATAATTAAGCATCTCTGCCACATCAAACAAGCCAAACAAACTTTACAACGAAAACAATCATGTGTCCAAGAACAATCTTTCGCCATCGTCACCTGGTTATACCGTTACGGATTTATTTGGTATTTTTTTGTCCTGTATTTTTGTCCGGTTGTATTTAATTCTTCAATTCTTAATTCTTCATTTGCCATAACGCCTGTCGTGACCGGAAATGAGAGACGGGCGCGGGTGTTGCGCAAGCAAGACCCGTGAACGGCCTCATTTTCCGCGTCTACGCGATTGTTCTGACTCTTGTTCATTTAGTTTTTGACACCTCGGCGCGCTCTCTTTGCAAGACATCCCCTGCGATCAAACACTTCGAATTCACAACTGCACATTGCGCGCACAACTAATCACAGTAAATCCCCGTCACATCAAGCAAACTACAACTGAAACAATATTGAGTTGAAAAACAATCTTCAGCTCACGTCACGTTGTCTTATTGTTTTGTATTTGGTTCTGTATTCTAGTTTGTTTTTTTGTCATTTCTTCTCTGAACCAGTTATTTCCAACAACCTCATAACCCCGTCATGACCATACTTCTTTGCCAAGTCCAAGGCTGTATTTCCCGACTTATCAATTTTGTTTTTTTCTACACCATGCTCGAGAAAAAGGCGGACAACGTCTGTTCTTCCGGCTATCGCTGAATAATGAAGAGGGGTAAGGCCTTTGGCATCCTCTTCAACGCCATTGAGTCCACTTTTCAATAGCAGTTTGGTCACCTCATCGGCTCCCTCAAAAGCCGCAATATGCAGAACACTCAAGGAAAAGCTCGCAACCTGATCAATCTTGGCACCTTTTGAGAGGAGGACCTTAACTACATCTACATTTTTGCTGAAAGCTGCCGCATGAAGAGGAGTTAACCCAACGTTTGAGGGGCAATTTACGTTCGCTCCCGTCTCCAGAAGCAAAGAAACAGCTTCATTGTTGCCTTGCATGGATGCATAGTGAAGAGGTGTCATGCCACATTTGTTTCTTGAATTAATCTTCGCACCATATTCGAGAAGAAGTCTTATGAAGCCGACTTCTCCGACAATGCTGGCGTAGTGGAGGGGGCTTTCTCCTAAGTCATCTACTGCGTTAACGTCTACACCGCCTTCCAACAAAGATTTCGCACACTGGAGGTACGCAAAGCTGTTCTCATATCCTCCTGTAATATACTCGTCAACCACTTTCGTTGAGAGAATTCTATACATCTCTTTCTGGTTTCGAAAATGTGCTCGATACATCGGGAAAGGAACAATTGACGAGGTTTCAACCGGCGGAATTTGCTTTCGGTAATCCTTGTAATCCTTTGGTTTTAAATAGCTCGGTGTTTCCAATTCCATGCAAAGGTTATGAATCTGCCTTGCAGCAAGATGTAATGGAGTTGCTCCGATTGATGATTTGGCATCAACCTTCCCACCATTTTGAAGGAGAAGTAAAAGGTTTTCTGGTCGGCCATTAAATGCAGCAATATGTATCGGCGTGTTTCTCAAACAACAGACCGCATTTACATCTAGCGTTTCAATTGGAATGCTTTTGAGAATGCCTGGTTCTTTTTGAGCTGCTGCGAAGTGAAGAAGGGTGAGTCCATTCGTTGCCCTCTCTTGCAAGTTCAAACCGTCCTTAATCAGAAAGTCCAAGATTTCAGCTCTTGCATATGATGCAGCAACACTCAAAGGCCCAGTTCCTTTTTCGTCTCTAGAGGTATCATCCGCCCCATGTTTTCTAAGGCATTTGATTGCTTCAAGATTTCCTCTTAGAATCGCAGAGAACAAGGGCGTGGACCCAAGTGTGTCTTTCTTGTTTACCTCTGCACCCTCCTTAATGAGCAATTCAATTATCTCATTTGAGCTTCCCAATGCGAATTTGAGTGGAGTTTGTCCCCCTGGGGTCATATAGTTTACATCCGCTCCCCGCTGAATCAACTCCTTAATGATTGCTACTTTCGGTTCATGAAATTTCAGGGGCCGCGATCCTGAAGCTAGATTGCTAGATTCATAAGAGAAAAAATTCCTATTGATTTGCTGCGCAACTGCTAAAAATAGAGGAGGAACAATTTGGCAATTTTTGGGATTAACATCCGCTCCAGCTTCTAGAAGGATCTTCACCATCTCCTCATTTCCGTTTCGAACCGCATAATGAAGAGGTGTTTCTTCTGTTCCTTCAGTATTAAGATCCGCACCCTCTTTCAATAACAATCTGACCATTTCAATGTCATTTGATTCAACAGCGTCCAGAAGTAATTTCTTTTTATCCTCAAATTTTGTCGCGCCCATTTCCTTTAAGAATTTTACGAGTTCCTCGTTACTATCCTCTATTGCAAGAGACAAAGCGCTTTTGCCTTCATCGTTCTGTGAGTCTATATTCGCGCCTCTTTCCACCAGTAATATAGCCACCTGGTTATGCTTTCCTGCGAGAATGAGAGGGGTATTTCCTTGTTTGTCTACTGCATTGACATCGGCACCATTGTTTAAAAGGCATTCTACGGTTCTTTTCACCTGATCTTCGTCGGAATGTGGATCATATATGCAGGCAACATGAAGCGCTGTCCGGCCCATTTTGGACCTAAAGTCGACAGATTTCCCTTTTTCAATTAAAAACTCCATTGTTTCAATCTGGCCCTTCCAAGCAGCGTTATGTAGAGGCCCACCACAATTGTTTTCAATTGAAAGATCCGCACCCTTTTCTATTAAATACTTCACAACATCAGTGTGTCCCCAATGAGCAGCAGAAATAACTGGCGTATAGTTCCACTCGTGGGCCAGATTGAGGTTCGCCCCATATTCAACAAGCAGTTTAACAACCTCAATTTGTCCGGCAGAAGCTGCATTATTAAGCGGGGTGTTCCCATTCTCCGATTGGGCATCTATCTTTGCACCATTTTTGATCAAAATTTCTGTAATATTACGGAAACCTTTGACCGCGGCAATGTGCAAGGGTGTTGTCTTTCCATTTCCTTGCTGGTTAACATCTTCTCCAGCTTTTAATAACTCTACGACCTTTTCGACATCTCCATTAAAGACCGCATTTTTAAGCGAAAGGCGTTGCTTGCCACCGTAACTTATTAGGAGTGCGATCACTTCTGGATTATTGTTTCTAATTGCATAGTCAAGAGGTAACTCTCCATCCTTGTTCGGGAAATTGGTGTCCGCTCCCTTTTTAATCAAGAACTTAATCACCTCAATCCTATTCATTGCAACAGCGGAATGAAGAGGTGAAACGTAAGCGCTAAATTAACCGCATCTTGAAAAAAAGCTCAAGCAGCGGAATTTAAATTCATGTATTTTGCCTGTAAGTCTGAAACAAGCTTTTTGTCTATATTTTGCGGTGTATATGACAGGAAGTCTTCTTTGGTTTTCAGT
>JAHISQ010000136.1 GCA_018818125.1 Candidatus Rifleibacteriota bacterium | reverse complement strand
CCAATCGTCAGAAAATTCATTTCGCGCTGCCCGGAACCAACCAGAGCTTCTTCTGATTTGAGCGATATGAAAAACGTCTTGTCTTTTGCCGGAGAACTGGCAATGAACGGGCCTTTGCTGCCAACAAACAGTTCGCCTATCACGTAGGCCTGGCGATTGGGGGGCAGAATTTCTTCTTCTTTGAGAACGGCTATGATTTTTTCGCCGCAGGGCTCAAACATGCTGCCAAAAAAGCCGCTGCTTTCTCCGCCGCCTACCGGTTCAATGGTTTTATGAACGATAAGGCCGTCTACCTCGGCACCTTCGGGGTCGATGGCAATTCTGCCTGTAGTATCCTCAACAAAAAATTTCCTGTCACTTTTTACTTCTGAGGAAACACTGAAGTAGATGCGTGTTGACTTGTGGCGCGAGCCGGCGGGCTGAGATACTTCGCGAACCTTGTCTTTCTCGGTTGAATGGTAGTAAACGCAGTCGCGATTTGCATATGGCGACTTGAGCAGATCCTCGTCCGAAACCAGCTTTCCTTTAACCTCGACAATGTTACCCGAGTTCTTTTTAGCATTGAGCAGTGTTCCAATTTTTGATGTCGGCGTGGCGATTATATCAATGAGTTTTTTGCGTAGCACATACCAGCGATAAAAAAAATAGGCAGCAACGCCAATAAGTATCAGGCCAATAATCAACATTTCTGGATTTTTCATTTTTCTTTATCCGATCTTTTGAATGTTTTTCGGTAAAAGACATTGATAAACGGGTATGATCGCGATGAAATCTGCTTCTTTGTTAAACCTGCTGCAGATTGTTCGAATCATGAAATACTCCGGGAAAGAAAATCATAGCAGGTTATAAGCCTGCTGCTTTATTCTAAGGTTATATTTATGGCTCTGTAAAGTCAACTTACTGAAAACTAGCCCTGGGGTATGCTTTCGACGTGCTTGCTTTCAAGCCCTTGTAAGTATCAGAGCAGATGTTGTATTTCAGGTCCTCTGAAATCAGGACTTCTTCGTCTGGTGTCACATCACCTTCCAGCTGTTTGAGCTCAAAGGTATCCAGCTTGATAGTTGCCAGAACACCCGCCAAAAAAACAATGGCGGCACTTATATACAAGGCCGTGTTATATGAACCAGTATAATCGGCCAGATAACCACCAATACCAGGCCCAACAATTCCCGCCACGCCGTAGGCCAGAAAGCATATCGGATAGAGCCTGGGAAAGGACTCTACACCAAAAACATTAGAGATTGTGGATGCATAAACAACGAAATTTGCTCCAAAACAAAAGCCAAGCAACCCAATAGTGAGAAGAAGCATCCAAACCGGAAGGGGAAGTAGAAGCAGTAAACTGAAAATGCTGAAACAGCCCAAAGATAAAGGAATACATCTATAACTCAGATAATCAAACATTTGCCCCCAGACAACTCGGCCAATTGCGTTTCCAATCGCGAATATTGCAACTGCCGACACAGCCTGACCCTCTGATAAGCCCGCTTTAATCCCTAATGGAGCTAGATTGCCAACAATCAGCAATCCGGCAAAAGTGCCAGCGAACATTCCAAGCATAATGATGGCGAACGGGACAGAGTAGACTTCTTCCTTCCCTTTTCCTTTTGGTATCCTCTTTCTTGGCGCGGGATCAGCTAAAAATGAAGCGGAGACCAGTAGCGCTATTCCAGTCAGTAATCCGTAGAGACGAAAAAATTCTAATACTTCCATTCCACCAAGGATAAAATGCTGAGAAACAGAAGAAAGAATTACTGCTCCACCTCCAAATCCGGCAACAGCCACACCCGTCACCAGGCCCTTTCTCTCAGGAAACCATTTCATTCCTACAGACAGTGGACAAACATATCCGAAAGCAATGCCGGCCCCAACCACCAATCCCAGACTGAGCATTAACAGTGGAAAAGAGCCGTTGGAAAAAGAGGCAAACAGATACCCGCACATGAATAGAACTGCACCAATACTGGCAGTAAATCGCGGCCCTCTTTTTGTTAGAACTCTGCCGGCAAGATTCATCACTAACGCAAAAACAGCAATGGTCAACCCAAAAATGGAAGCGCTCTGTCCTTTGCTGATTCCATGACTTAATTCCAACCATGGAGTAAACGTGCTCCACGCATATATTCCACCCAGAATAGTCTGCATAACTACCCCGGCGGCTAAAATAATCCATCGATTACTCATAGGTCTGCCCCCAATGTTTTCTTCAGTCTGTTGTTTATGTCTCGGTCAAACCCATTGTTGGATTATTTTCAATCAAAAGCAGCAAGTCTGCCACATGTCGGTGCGACTCGACTGGGTGTTTCAGATTTTTTTCGCCATGTGTTTTGTATGTGTTACGACGTCCTGATCGTTCAATATCAACATACCCTTCCTCAGCGAGCTCTGCGATTATACGCTGAACAGCTCTTTCAGTTATTCCGGTCTTGATTGCCAGATCTCTCATTAGCATATCAGGCGCCTTTGCCAGACATAATAGTACATGAGCATGATTGGTCAGAAAGGTCCATTTTGATGAGGGTTCTTTTATCATCAGCTTCGCCTCTTTAAATTTCTTACGATTTATTGCACGATCTTAAATACACGAAATGGAATGCGTATGTCAATAGTCGCGTTTTGCATTTCGCAATATAATCGTCTGGTATTGTATGAAAATGTCAGAACTGCTGTTTTTATCTGCGTTCCGAGTTTGCAGGCAGAAAAACAGGTTTATCTGGTGGTTGGTGGTTGAAAGTTCTAAAACAGCCCTTTGCTCAAGGCAGGAGCGCATGGACTCCGGGACCTAGCGGCAGACCGGCGTAGAGCCAGGCGATCAGCATGAGTGTCCAGCCTATCATGAAAGAGAAAGAGTAGGGGATCATAACTGATATAAGGGTTCCGAGTCCGATATCCTTTTCGTATTTCTGAGCAAAGGCGACTATAACCGCAAAATAAGCCATGAGCGGCGATATTATATTGGTTACTGAATCGCCAATGCGGTATGAGAGCTGAGTTAACTCGGGAGAGTAGCCCAGAACCATGAACATGGGTACGAAAACCGGTGCCATAATTGCCCATTTGGCGGAGGCTGAGCCGATAAACAGATTAATGAAACCCGACACTAATACAAATGCAACAATAAGTGGAATCCCAGTCATGCCTGTCGCTTTGAGAAAATCTGCGCCGGTAACTGCTATTATTGTGCCAAGATTCGTTTTGGCGAAATAAGCGACAAACTGCCCGGCGACAAATGCCAACAGCAGGTAATCACCCATTGTGTTCATCGATTTACCTACGGCGCGGGCAATGTCTTTATCATTTTTTATTGTGCCGGCCGCGATACCGTAGGCCAGGCCCGGAAAAAAGAAAAACAAAGCGATCAGTGGCACCAGACCGGCCATGAACGGTGAACTGCCAAGTATCTCGGCTGTCTGTGGGTTGCGCAGAACGCCACCTTCCGGCACTATCAGCAGTGCAACGAAAAGCACAAAGACAAGCGCTGTAATTGCTGCAGCCACAAGTCCTCTGGTCTCATGCTTTTCCAGCTGTTCTATCTGTTCTTCGTGTTCCCCGTGGTATTTACCCAGGCGCGGTTCTACTATTGCTTCAGTTACCCATGTTCCGATCAGAGTGATCAAAAAAGTCGAAGCAATCATGAAATACCAGTTGGCAGTGGGTTCAACCACGTATGCCGGGTTGATAAAGCGCGCCGCTTCGGTGCTGATGCCTCCAAGCAGTGGATCAAGCGTTCCAACAAGCAGATTGGCACTAAAACCTCCAGAAACGCCAGCAAAGGCTGCGGCCAGGCCGGCCAGCGGATGCCGGCCCACACTTAAAAAGACCAGGGCTCCGAGCGGAACAAGCACGACATATCCAGCGTCTGAAGCAATGTTTGACATGATTCCGGCGAATACGACAGTGGCTGTTATCAGATGTCCCGGCGTGCTTAATACCAGCTGACGCAGAGTTGCGCGAATCAAACCGGTCGATTCAGCTGCGCCAACGCCGAGCATCGCTACCAGCACTGTGCCGAGTGGCGCGAAACCGGTAAAGTTGGTTACTGCTGATGAAAAAATATACCTGATTCCATCTGCGCTCAACAGGCTGACAGCTAGAACATCTTTGGTGGTTTTATCGACCGCGGTAAAGGTTACTGCAACCCCATATCTGGCCGCTACTTCAGAAAGTATTACCACGAGCGCACTGAAAATCACAAAAATTGTTACCGGATGGGGTAGTCGGTTGCCAATTTTTTCGACAATATCAAGGAGTCGCTGGGTTATTGATTTGCCTGTTTTGTTGATTTGAACGTTGGAATCGATTGTGTTCATTTTATTCTCTTTACTGCCGTTGGTGGCTAATTTTGCTGAGTATCAGATGTTGGCGCAGAAAACTTTTATATTGTTTCGACTGCCGGAATGACGCGGAATGATACGCCCAAGCTTATGGATGTTAACCTATCGCTGTCCTTGATACAAGCTGTTTTGGTGTGATCAGTAATTACTGGTTAAAATACTTTTCTTTGTAATTCACATGTAATGCTGATATGGCTTTCGTAACCTCTGTGATGTTATCGGCGATGTTAAATCATCGGAATATGCTGTCTGGAAAAATTTGACGGTTGATTATTTGCTGCCGGTCAAAGTATTTTGTTTAAGCTGCATTGAGCAGTCAGCACGGTTTTATTTTTCGTGAACTCTGCGTCTTGACTGCGAAAACTTTCAGCAGTGGCAGGCTTAGGCAGAAGCGTTATCATGGCAGATATCAGGACAAGAATATTTCTGGCAATCGTTGTGTTGTTCATTGTATTTGTTTCGCTTACAAGAGAACAGGCGCAACAACCTTTTGTCGAGAGTCGCATTCTTATGGATACTTTGATCACCATAAGAGCCTATTCTGACAAAGCTGCAAAGGCGGTTGACCTTGGCTTTGCTGCTTTTGCTGAAGTCGAGAAACTGGCATCTTTTCATCTGCCAGACTCAGAGCTTGCCAGGCTGAATCAAAGAGGTGATCTTGCCGTCGAATCGTCGCTGACGCCACTATTGAAACTCTCAGCCGACTATTATGCTCTATCAGAAGGCTATTTCGACCCGTCATTTGCCTGTCTGCAGAAGGCTTATGGCTTTTATTCCGGCGTCGGTCGGCTGCCTGAACAGGTAGAACTCAATGAACTGCTGCAGAATTTTTGCGGTCTTGATAAGATTCTCAGGCAGAATGGAGATGGTTTTGTATTGGCCTCAGGCAGTTTGCTCGATCTTGGCGGCATAGCCGGTGGCTATGCCATCGGAAAAGCGGCTCAAGCTCTCAAAGAGGCAGGATGTACAGCGTTTTTAATTGACGATGCTGGCGACATCTGGTTTGAGGGCCAGAAACCTGATAACACGCCGTGGCGCATTGCGGTGCTCGACCCGCGAGATAAAACGAACCTTGCGCTTATCGAATCACGCTCGCCACTTGCCATCTCGACATCCGGCGACTACGAGCGCTTTATCACCGTGGCTGGCGTTCGTTACGGGCACATCATGAACCCGCACAGCGGCCGACCTGTTGATTATTACTCGTCAGTGACACTTATTGCCAGTGAGCCGATCGCGGCTGATGCTCTGAGCACTGCGGTGTTTGCGATGCCGCCAGAAATTGCCTTCAAATGGGTCGAAGAGCGCAATCTGCCAGTTCTGTTTCTTACCGCGACCGGCACGATTCATCTGAGCAGTGCCGGACGGCATTATTTCAGCCAGGTTAAGACAGAATGAACAAATTGGTGCCACCTCTGTTCGCAGGCCGGCATGACTGGCTTGTTCTGGCCGGACTGCTGGCAATCTCGCTTGTCGCCTGGGTCGGTCATTATTATGACCAACCGGTCAGCTTCAGGGGCGCCTGTAAGATAAGGATTTTTACCGACCCGGCGCAGAAACTTGTTTTTAGTGGCCCGCAGGCACAGCCCATACAGGTCAATGGCAAGATTGGCCCAGCCACGGTAGAGTGGGGGGATGGCGGTAAGATCCGCATCGTATCTTCGGCATGTCCCTGCAAGGTCTGTGTTAACATGGGTTGGACCGACAATTCGAGCCTGGTATGCGTGCCAAACGGCATAATTGTCGACCCGACCGCCGCCGCCAGCTCAGAAATCGATGCAGTAACCAGATGACAGCACAGGAACTACAAGCGAATACATACGCGCGAGCAGACATGCATGGCAGAACAGCTAGACTCACACTTACAGCAGTTCTGGTTGCTTCAGCTGCGGCATTGCAGGTTGTTGAATCGCCGCTGCCACGCTTTCTGCCCTGGCTGAAGCCGGGGCTTGCCAATGCAATGACTCTTTATGCGTTGTTGCGACTTTCGGCATCGGCTGCCATGACTGTGGCGGTATTCAGGACCGCAGTGGCGGCCGTATTCATGGGCAGTCTGCTGTCGCCGTTACATCTGATATCCTTTGCCGGGGCAACCAGTGCTGCGTTTTCCATGACCGTGTTGCGCAAGATTTTTCCCGCCGCCGGACTGGCGATTCTAAGTGTTTTCGGCGCATTGGTTAACAATTTTGCACAACTTGCCGTAGTGCAGTTCATGTTTGCATCGAACATGTCGATCGGGTTACATCTGGCATTGATGATCTGGGTGGCGCTGCCTTCCGGGTTGATCGTGGCCAGAGTGACTCAGGAGCTGTTAAGGAGAACCCCGTAATGTCACACAATCTGCCACCTGTTTATCTTGCCTCAAAGTCGCCGAGACGCCGCGAAATTCTAGCCGGACTTGGTATTGATTTTGAAGCTATCGAATCCCCCTATGAGGAAAAGACTGCTGATATGATTGATCTCACGCCCGAGCAGGCTGCTGCCAAGCTGGCTGGTCTAAAGGCTTTTCACGCGTCGGGGGCTCTGCGCAGCGGAATTGTAATCGGTGCTGACACCATTGTCGTGCAGGGCGACAGCATTCTGGGCAAGCCGCGCAACCGCGACCATGCTGCCGAAATGCTGTTTTCTCTCTCGGGGCGCAGACATCGTGTTATTACGGGTGTTTCGGTGGTGGATGCCGAGGGTTTTCGCACCCTTAGCTGCTCTGAGGTGACACATGTTTTTTTTCGTGAACTGTCGCGAAAAGATGTCGATATGTATTTAGACACAAAAGAGCCTTACGACAAGGCTGGATCTTACGGCATACAGGGTCATGCCGCGTTATTTGTAGAGAGAGTTGAAGGTTGTTACTTCAATGTCGTGGGATTTCCGATCGTGGCATTCAGAGGATTGCTGCAGCAGCTCGGCTACGATATTCTGGATTTTATTAAAAGGTAGAAAATGCGAGTAGCTATTTATCCGGGCAGTTTTGACCCTTTTACCAACGGGCATCTTGATATTCTTCAGCGCGCTTCTGTGCTGTTTGACCATATCATCGTCGGGGTGCTGGTTCATCCGGCCAAGAAATGCCTGTTTTCGCCCGAAGAGCGGGTCGAAATGATCAGCGAAGTAATCAAAGGGCACGAAAACATAAGGGTCATCCATTTTAATGGCCTGCTTGTGGACTTTTGTCGCAGTGCTGGCGCATGTGCGATTGTCAGAGGACTGCGTGCCGTTTCAGACTATGAATACGAGATGCAGATGTTTTCGGTTAATCATCAGCTGGCGCCCGATACTGAGACGGTGTTTTTAATGTCTTCGCCAAAGTATTCCTTTCTGAGTTCAAGTATCGCCAAGGAAGTTGCACGCTACGGCGGCAATATCAATGATCTGGTGCCAGGCAAGATTGCCGATCTTATCCGCCAGAAGTTTTAGTTGCTGAACGGGGCTCGTCGCTCAGCCGCATACTATATAGTCTGTAAAAAAAAGCACCGGGCTTTGTTACCCGGTGCTTTTGTACTTGCCTTCAGTTATTTCTTTGGGTCGTAGAATGGCGACATGTCGCGCAGTTTCTGGACAACTGGCGGTATGGTTTTGAGCGCGTAATCGATCTCGTCTTCGGTCGTAAACTTCGAAAGCGAGAATCTGACCGAGCCATGAGCATAAGTGAATGGCACCTGCATTGCCATCAGAACGTGTGAAGGTTCGAGACTGCCGCTGGTGCAGGCTGAACCTGAGCTTGCGGCGATGCCGGCGGCACTGAGGTGCAGAAGGATGGCTTCTCCTTCGATGAACTCGAAGCCTATGTTGCTGGTGTTGGGCAGGCGCCATTGTGGGTTGCCGTTGATGTGTGCGTGCGAGATCTGCGACATCAGGCCGGTTTCGAGCTTGTCGCGCAGCTTGCGCACTCGGTTGTTTTCTTCGAAAATATCATTCATTGCTTCTTCGCAGGCTTGCCCCAGGCCGATTATATAGGGCACGTTTTCGGTGCCGGCGCGTCTTCCATGTTCTTGATGGCCGCCGATTATGAATGGCGATATGCGTGTGCCTTTGCGAATGTAGAGCGCTCCAATACCTTTCGGGGTGTGGAGTTTATGTCCTGAGAGCGAAAGCAGATCGACGGGCAGCTTTTTAAGATCGACCGGGATTTTACCAACCGCTTGAACAGCATCGGTATGGAAAATTACGCCTTTTTCCCGCGCTATGGCGCCAATTTCGTCGATCGGAAAAAGAGTGCCACTTTCGTTATTTGCTGCCATAATTGATAGCAGGACTGTATCTGGAGTCAGTGCGGCTTTGAGCTCCTCAAGATTAAGGTCGCCCTGCTTGTTGACACCGAGTTCAGTAACTCTGTAGCCCTTACGTTTAGCTAGAAAGCGAAAAACGTTGAGTACCGCCGGGTGTTCTACTTTGCTGGTGACTATATGTTTTTTCTCAGGGTTGGCTTCGAGTGTGCCACGGATCGCATGATTGTCTGATTCTGTTCCGCATGAGGTGAAAACAATCTCTTCGGGTGAGGCGTTGAGAAGTGCAGCAACTTTTGCGCGGGCGCTGATAACGTGCTCAGCGACTCTGCCGCCAAATGAGTGCATGGAACTTGGGTTGCCATAAAGGTCGCCAAAGAATGGCAGCATAGCCTCGACGACGCCGGGTGATGTTTTGCAGGTTGCGTTGTTGTCGAGATATACCTGTTTAAAATCTGTCATTTGCTGGCCTCAATTATGCTGATGTCTGGATCGACTTCCTTGCGCAGGGTTTCCTGGACTATTTTCTGCAGGGTGGCTTTGGCACCGGAACAACCAGCGCAGGCACCGTGCAGTTTGACGTAAACGTCGTAGCCATCGATATCGACAAGCTCAATGTCACCGCCGTCTGCGCGCAGGATTGGCGCTATTTTGGTTTCGATGGTTTCGGTTATGAGCTTTATTCGCTGCAGGTTCGTCATGCGGGGTTTTTCGACTGGTTCGTCTGCCTTTGTGCCATTGATATCATTGAGGATGCGCTTAATATCTGGCACGCATCCGCCACATCCGCCGCCTGCCTTGGTGTAATGGGTGACTTCCTCGACGGTTTTGAGCTTGTTTTCAATAACTACTTCGCGCAGCTTCTGTTCGTCAACCCAGAAGCATTTGCAGATAACCGTGGCATCCTCGTGCTCAGCTATTTCTTCACCCTTGAAATTGGCTATGGCAGCTTCAAGAGCCTCTCTGCCCATTACAGAACAGTGCATTTTCTGCTCAGGGAGTCCGCCAAGAAAACGAGCGATATCATCATTAGTGACTTTGGATGCTTCTTCGATCGACATCCCCTTTACCATCTCGGTAAGAGCTGATGCGCTTGCTATAGCACTGGCACAACCAAAGGTCTGGAAGCGCGCCTCCTCTATTTTTCCGGTTTCAGGATCTATTTTGAGATATAGCTTGAGAGCGTCTCCGCAGGCCAGAGATCCAACTTCGCCGACGCCATTTGCGTTCTCAATTTTGCCGACGTTTCTCGGATTCGAAAAGTGGTCCATTACTGATTTTGTATAATCCCACATGTTTGTTTACCTGCTTGTATGATGAATTGTTGTAATAACTCTGTAGCGGCCAGCGGGGTCGCATGGTCACTAATAATATAACTAAATGATGTTATAGTTCAATACTAAATTAGTGTCAAATCATAAGAATATGTGAATGACTTTATGACAGTCCTAAAATGTTTGTCGGAAGGTAACAGGTTACGGCACTCATAGAAGTTAAAAAGAGGGGTTGGTATATTCAGGGTGGATGGTGTTCACTGTCTGAGAGTTGGGACTTCCTGATTTCATGCAGGTTGTGGCCGGGCTTGACAATGTTCGCCAGTAAGGGTATAACTATTGCACTCTTAAAACTTAACCAAAGAGAGATATAAAATTGATGGTAAATGAATCCTTGAAACGAAAATCGTTGATAACTGTGCTATGTTTCGCAGTCTTCTTCAGTTCCACGGTTTTCGCTGTTCCGTTCAAAAGTGTAAGATCTGTTGGCCTTCTGGCTAACATGGATGCGATTCCCAACCTGGAAGAAACCAGATCCCCCACTAACTTTTTTGGTACCCTGGACACTGGAGTGTCTGAAAAGGGCGCAGTGAAGACTTACGCAATTAAGGTTGTGCAGCGCAATGAAGGCAGGTATTCTCTGCCGAACCGCGACAGGACTTCTGTTTCTGGTAACGACACTACAGGCCCGAAAAACATGATCATGCCGGTTATGGGTAAAGTCAGTTCGCTGTTTGGAAATCGTAGGCACCCTAAAACAAGGAAAATGCACTTCCATACAGGCGTAGATATTGTGGCCCGTAAAGGCACTTCGATTGCCAGTGCAATGGCTGGTAAAGTCAGTTATGTAGGCTGGCGTCGTGGTTACGGCCTTGTGGTTATTATTGATCATAATTCTGACTTACAGACTGTTTATGCTCACTGTTCAAGAGCGGCAGTAAAAGTTGGACAATCTGTTAATTCAGGTCAGCGGGTTGCCTTCGTTGGCAGCACGGGAGTTGCAACTGGCTCGCACCTTCACTTTGAGGTGCGCCGCGGCGGCAATGTTCGAAATCCGTTCCGATATCTCAGTAGATAAGTATAAGACAGAGACCTTACGCCGGACAGAGTAAAAATCTGCCCGGCGTAATTTTTTTAGGCATTGGCACTGAATATCTGGTTGTGTTCAGGCTAAAAAAAACAGGCACCCGTTGCAAGGAGAAGTAAGTCTCCATGAAAACAGGCGCCAGGATTATGTAAAGGCGGGGGTTATTTCCCAGAGGGCGGAAGTTTAACCCACACCTGAAGTTTCGACTTTTCGTCGATCCTGACCAGGATGTAATCTTGATATTTTGTTTGTGATAGAGTCTGCATGATTTTTCACCATTTGTGTTAAAAAAACAACTTCCGATACTGTATATGCAAATAGCGTGCCAACTTGCGTTTTCACCATGCATTGAGAGGGCTCGCGCTTCTTTCGCCTGTGTTATAGCGGGTTTGACGGTCATTTACAGTTTTTGTAGATGAAGTCTCTGACAGAGCTGACTATCGAGATTGCCCAAAATAAGCCATTTTAAACACCTGATACTGTGCAAAAATTTAACTTGCTGTGTAAAAAATGAGCAGTTGTGGGTGGTTTTTACTCAAGACCTGGTATGTCGATTTCTTCAGACTGGTATTTGGGGCTCGATCTAGTGTCGAGCGTTTGATAATGCATGGTTATGGCGATGGCTATGCCTGCCAGACTCATCATAAGCCAGAGCAGTCCCAGGTCGAAAAATTTCTCGCCGCCTACGTGTATAGAGAAAGACAGGCTTCTTTTTGAGACAATTTCAAAAAGTTGTGCCCGCTCATAGACGAAGGCAGATACGCCATAGTGATGTGAAGGCTGTTCCTTTTCAATAAGAGTGTTGATTACCACATCCTGACTCAAATCCTGGCTATCTGTTTTCAGATGTAGATAATACTGGTTAGAGATAACTCCAGATGTGACGGTGCGCTTGACGACTATGCCGCGGAAATCCCGGTTGAGAGAGCGAAAGGCTGCAATGAGCATGCTGCAGCTGAGCATCAAAAGAATGAGCGCAAAAATTCTGGTCTTTATTTTGCCGGATCTATTGCAAGGGAAAGGATTCAAACTAAACTCCGTATTGCGTACAGACTCTCACATTTGTCAGTCATTGATTTTGTTTTGCAGGATCATGCTGCAGTTTAACTGGCAACCTCTACAAAATAAAGTAAATTCGTAAAATATATCAAGACTACTTGGCAAAAATGCAAAAAAACTTTCGGTACCCTTCCGATTTGAAAAGCTATATGTTATATTTGACAGGTAAGCTTAACTCTGGAGGATTCAGATGAAAAAAATCATTATTGCACTTCTGGCCGTTCTTGTATTTGCCACTGCTCCGGTAATTGCCGGTAATATGGATGGTATGCAGGTAGACCCGAATGACAAGGCCGTTATTGCCATGTTATGGATGGTTATGTCTGACTTGCAGATGTGCAGATCCTCAATGGATCAGTCTATGATGGATAACGTTTCTGCGATTGGCCATCTGAACAATGCTCAGTCAGCCCTAAGAAAATCTGAAATTGATCCAGCATATTACTCACTTATTGGTGAAGTTGACAAACGCATCAGCAAGATCAAGTTCTATCTGGTTATGAATGAGCGTCGCGCTGCTGGTGAGAGAATTAATCAGTTGACCATGGTCATCAGAAATGTTGTTGGTGGCGGCAATCTCCCCAATACAGGCGGCTATAACGGATACAATCCTGGTTACGGCTCGAATTACAACCCCGGTTACGGCAATGTTAATCCTTCCGGTGGCGTTCCGGTTCGTCCAGAAATGCCGGTAAATGGTCAGTTTTCTCCGAGCCCGATGCCAACCCTTCCTTCAGGTGTTGTTCCGGTTCGCTAATCAGTATTTGAAATAAACAGTTAGAGATGTAAGAGATGGGCGGCGGTTTTTACCGCCGCCTGTTTTATTATTATGGCAACACCAACAATAGTAGTGATTACAGGTTTTATGGCCGCTGGCAAGACTGCCGCAGCTTTTGAGGTGGCGGCCAGCAAAAGATGGCAGCTGATTGACCTTGATCGATCAATCGAAGAAAGCAGCGGTAAGTCGATTGCACTGATCTTTGCTGAAGATGGCGAGAGTGTTTTCCGCCAGCTTGAACGTTGCCAGCTCGAAAAAGCTCTCAGTGCAGATGGCTGTGCCAGAATCGTAGCTGCCGGGGGGGGCGTGGTATTATCTGTAGAGAATCAGCATCTCCTCAGACAGGCTCAGGTTGTATTTCTCGATACTGATTTCGCCGAGATTCTGCGCCGCCTGCGCAGTGATAATACTGAAAGGCCGCTTATTCAGAATCTGGATGACGATAGAATCCGGCAACTATGGCAAACGCGTCGTCCGCTCTACATGAAAACCAGCGACTATGTGGTAAAGGATAAGT
>JAHISQ010000135.1 GCA_018818125.1 Candidatus Rifleibacteriota bacterium | reverse complement strand
TAACCGGCACCTCGCTGCTTAGCGTTTCGAATTCAACCGGCAACTTTGTAATTGAAAAGGTTCCGGCAAATACTGTTGCAACGCCATCCTATAATATTGAAGTCAGCTCAAACAAGGGTAGTGACGCGGCAAAGACCGCAGTTGTCAATATCGGTCAGACTGTTGACATCGGAGCCTTTGCGGTTACGATGCCAACCGCGGGTTATAAAACTATCGTCGGCACACTCACCGCCGTATTGCCTGTCACTCAGCCAGAGCTTACAAGTAAACTTGTTCAGCTTACTGCTCCAGATGGCAAAGTCAGCGCTGCTTACAGCAATGCCGCCGGCGGGTTCAGTTTCATAACAACCCAAACCGGCGCACACTCTCTAACAGTAATGGATAACGACTTCGTTTATGCTCCGCGCACACAGAACATAACAATAGCGGCTCTCGACAACGCCACCCAGGCTCTGAGTACAATCAATGCTTCTACCTCTGACAATACCGGCAGCATTAGCGGACAGGTAACTTCCGCAGGTTTGCCCGTAGCACCTTCAGGTTCGCCTATTGCTGGCGCCATTGTGAATGTAGTCGGCACCTCGCTGCTCGGTGTTTCAGATTTGAGCGGTAACTTTGTAATCGAAAAGGTTCCGGCAAACACTCTTGCAACCGCCTATACTATCGAAGTAAGCTCAAATCGAGGCACTGCCTCGGCAATAAGCGGAGTTGTCGTCAACGTAGGCCAATCAACTACTGAAAACTTTGCGATTGCTATGCCACCCGCTGGTTATAAAACCATTGTCGGCACACTCACCGCCGTATTGCCTGTCACTCAGCCGGAGCTTACAAATAAACTTGTTCAGCTTACAGCTCCAGATGGCAAAGTCAGCGCTGCTTACAGCAATGCCGCCGGCGAATTCAGTTTTATGGCCACACAAACAGGTGATCACTCTTTAACTGTTATGGATAACGAATTTGCTTATGCTCCGCGCACACAGAACATAACAATAGCCGCTCTCGACAATGCCACTCAGGCTCTGGGTCCAATCAATGCCTCAAACCCCAATTTTCAAGTCAACGTAAGCGGCACAATTGCAAAGTTAGTTAAAATTAAGCCCGAGATAAACGAAAGCGGCGTCTCGGTCTTCCTGACTCAGATTCCAGCCGGAAACCCGAGATTCAACACATTCACCAATGATCTGGGTTCTTTTACGTTCATGATGCCACCCGGCACCTACTCTTTGAGCATTGGCAGCCCTTATAAACTTGATGTCCCAACAGTCGGCGACCCCGTTGTTATTTCGGCCGATTATGCCTATCCGAGCAGCATCGCTGTTCGACCTATCGACACTATAAACTCGGCCATCGTAGGCTCGGTTACCTGGGCAATACCTCCAGTCGGCTGGCTAACTACCGATGGCGAAGTGGTCCTGCAGAATCAGACAGGAACCCCGGTGTTCTTTGAAAGCCGCAGCGTTGGCGTTACCCCAAGCACTTTCCGTTTTGACAACATACCACCCGGCAGCTACACCCTGCGCACTGACCCAGCCAAAAACGGCTTTGACGGCACGGTATCAATTTCAGTAGTCGAAGGCATCGACATCACCAACCAGACACTCCCCACAACCTTCGTCGCACCCTTTATAAGCCCCACCCCAAGCGTAAGCGGAAATGTCCTGACATTGACCGGTCAGGTATACTACGCATCACCCAATACTCAGGCCCTCGTAAACAACCTGATCCTGCCAGCAACTGGCTCCTGGACTCTCCCTACAATCGCCAGGTTCGACATCGCCAACCTCACTCCCGGCACTCATACAGTCCAGCTTGTAAACACCTTTGGCTCATTTAAGGTTAACGGCAACATAGCCAGCTTTTCCAAGCTGGTAATGCCTCCAGCCATTATTGCAACGCCTACTACTGACAACTCAGCAACAGTAACCTGGCAGAACGCACCTTTCGTAAGCGAAGTCGAAATAGAACTCTGGACAGTAGCGCCAGTGGCACAGGTTGGCGGGATAAATCTCTCTACCGGACAAAGCTTCACGTTTAACAACCTGCTTCCTGACACCGATTACGAAGTAAGAATCAGAAGTCGCTATAATAACCTGGTATCAATCACTGCTCAGGAGACATTCAGAACCAACAAAGGCATCAACTCATTTGAACTCTCTGGAACCGGGACCATGGTCAGTTCCGGTGAAATCTTTGGTTTTGCGGTTTCCAACAACAATATTTACGTTGGCGCGAACTACTCCACTGGAGGCACCGATGTGAGAAAGTTTGATATGACGGGCGGATATATCGATAATTATTCCTGGAACTCACCGCCAGCGCCAGATCCAAAAACTTTTGATCTGGTAGCCACCAATGACAACGTCTATATTATACATCCAGGTGAATCGACCCAGCCGGCAAAACTGGTAAGAATTGTCCACAGCAGCTTTCCAGCTACGGCAAGCGAACTGTTGTTTGATGACATTGATTTGCCAGTGATGACACAGGCAAAAATGGAGTTTCATGGAAACTATCTGTTTGTTTCAACAACCTATGAAGGAGATGGCTATCGGTCCATGATAGTTACCCGATTAAACGCAGATCTCACCAGCAAGCTGGAGGTCTTCTCTTTTACTTCTTTCGACCCAGCTTCAAGTGGCAACTATCACGTAAAAACGACTTCAGATGGAACGAACCTGTATGTAGCCTACACAAATTATGACGTAGGCTATAACAATCTGGAATTAAAAGACTTAGGTCCTTTAAGCTCCCCGACAAGCGACAGGCTGATTACTACAATCCCCACTTTTGGTTCAGTAGCCGACCTGAAATATGGTAATGGCAACCTGTATGTTCGCAACCCCGCGAACGCTTACAGCATCGCAAACACGAACAGCGGCTATACAACCACTTATCCCGGTTATGCCGGTGGCATTTACTTTGTCGGCAATGAAAATTTGTGGGTAGCAGAATCAACTTCTTCCGGTAACTTTTATTACAACCTGAAAGATTTGGCAGGTAATATTAAATACTCAGAAAATGTAATTGCCTTCCCAGCAACAGAAGAAGGTTCGGTAACGCTCTGCTACCCCGCTGAATTCATCAAAAGCAACCCTACCGCTACGTTCTTTATGTCCATAAATGACCTTTCTCTACTCCAAGTATCCAGTTACGACGGCTCTCTTTAATCTTTATTCGCGAACCTGCCGCCTGGGGCTCTTGCCCCGGGCGTTTTTTTTCCGTCATCGTAAGGCGTCGAATAAGAATAATCATTCAGAAACCATCCATTCTAGTAATACAAAGCAAATCGAAAACTTTGCGCCTGATATTGCTTAGCCGGTAGCTTACATTGCTGTACCGAGAAAAACTTTGCCAGCACTACCAACTTTGAGCCCTCTTTCTGCAGTTAAAGAAATTGCAATTTTAACGGGTTTGGCTTAGATTGGTGGCGTATGCTTAGGAATATAAACTTCTACAAAAGCTCTGTGTTATTGGCGCTGGCGGTAAGCTTGCTGGCGCTGCTGACTCTGCAGGCCAGGAACAGCGACTACCTGCTTGAACTCACCATAGTTACCGACCGCCAGGAGAGTTTTGAACTCTACGTCGAGCTTACCGATCGTGAACTCACCAAGCTGCGTAATAACCCCGGCATCGAAATCAAGCCATATCTGATCGAGGCCAGTCGTCAACATGCCGAAGAAATTGGCTATCGACGCGATATTTACGGTGAAGAAAACTACAAAATGGTAGTTATTACCAGTTACAGATTTATAGTTAGAGACAAATCCAGCGGTAGAATACTGCTGTCGAAATAGCATTACAACAAGACCAGCATCTGGAGGACGCCATGAACCTTATAAAACGGAATCTTGCAACTTTGGTGTTAATCGGCGCGTTCGCTATGGTGGCGACCAATCTTTGTGCGCTGGTCAAATCGCCCCCTGAAAAAGCCATTCTGCCCAACGGCCTGCGCGTGATTGTTGTCGAAGACCGTAGCTTGCCCGTTGCCGCTGCAGGGATCATTTTCAACACGCATCCTTACTACATCAGCAACTGTAACAACGGTATAGGTCGCATTTATCGCTCACTCATTGAATCTTCTGATTTCACCGGCGAAACCCGTTTCGACTTCAATGCCCGCCTCGAATCTGTAGGTATCATCAACGAGTTTGGTGGCGGTCAGGAAATGTTCTACGCCGCCTGCAACGGCAACGCCGAGAGTCTGGATATGATGCTAGATTCACTGAACAAGATTGCATTTAATCTAAAACCATCAGAAGCTGATTTTTCACGAGCCAAAGACGATGCTCTGCGCTTTGTCAAATCAGCGCAGCGTTTCCCCAGATCGACCGGCTTGATGCAGAAGCAGATCTGGAAAGACCTTTACCCAAACCTCGCAGTAGAGTGCAACAGCCCGATCAATGAAGAAAAACTCTCTGAAACACAGTTTGGCAACCTTGAAAGCTTTGTTACGAATGTGTTTGTTCCCAACAACGCAGTGCTCGTAATTATTGGTGATGTCCAAGCCACAGAAGTATTCAAGGCCGCAATGCAGAAATTCGGAGAACACCAGGCAGCCACAGTATCGACCGAAACGCCAGCAACTCAGCCCAAACCGGCAAAATCACGCAAAACCGAAAACATCGATTTTGCCGACATCGAAGAAACCGAAGTTCTGCTTGGTTTTGAAGCGCCCGCTCACACAGACCCGGAAATGGCAGCCGCGTTTCTCTGGCAGGCCGCTCTCTACGACATCAACAATTCATGGCTAGAATACGCTGTTCATAAGGATTTCCCCGAACTCAAGAATCTTTTTGCCCGCTATATTCCGGGCCCCGAACGTGGGATATTCTTGATAGGCTTCACCAGCCGGGAATCCGATGCAAATCGCCCGATAAACTTTATTCTCAGCTCTCTCGCCAATCTTTACATGGCGCCTCCGAGTGGACACGAACTGCGCCAGGTCACCGAGATGATGCAGCTGAAAAATCTGGAAAAGCGAGAATCACGGCTTGAGCGCGCATTCGAGCTTGGCTTTTCCGAACTTATGGGCAGCTACCGCATAAAGGAAGGCATCTCTGCCGCGTTCAGCAGGGTAACTCCCGCCGACATGAAAAGTCTGGCCCGCAAGATGTTCGGCTCTGACCGCTATGCAGTTAGAATCATCTACCCACTCAAGAATCAGAAAGCTGAAGAGATCCCGGTAAAAATGCAGACTCTTGACAACGGCGCCCGCGTCATTGTTCGCAACTTTGCTGGCAGTGAAGTGGTCGGTCTGTCAATTCTTTTCGGCGTTGACATCTGTGCCGGTAACGAAGATGAGCGAAGGCTGACCAGACTGGTTGCCGAAATAGTCTGCGATTACATTAATGACCAGGAAAACCGCCGACTTAGCGCCCAGCTCGACGAAATCGGCGCGCGCATGGAAGTAGTTTTCAGCAACG
>JAHISQ010000134.1 GCA_018818125.1 Candidatus Rifleibacteriota bacterium | reverse complement strand
CTGCTATGGCAGGGGGGGAGCGCGTATTGGAGTTGCTCGATACCATCCCCTCAATCATCAATGAGCCTGACGCAATCGATATGCCTCTGATAACTGGCCGGGTCGAGCTTCGTCAGGTAGGATTTTGCTATCAGCAGGACACACAGATATTAAAGAATATAAATCTGGTTGTCGAACCAGGGCAGACTGTAGCTCTGGTTGGGCCGACCGGCGCTGGCAAAACGACGATAGCCAATCTCATTGCACGCCTTTACGACGTAACTGAAGGGGCTGTAGCGATTGATGGTCTCGACGTGCGTCAGGTGACTCAGAAGACATTACGCCGACAGATGGGTCTTGTGCCTCAGGATCCATTTCTTTTCACCGGGACAATTGCCGACAATATTCGATTTTCCCGACCCGATGCTTCGATGTCGGCGATAGAGTCAGCCGCCAGCGCGGCCAATGCGCACGATTTCATCAGCGGACTGCCAAAGGGCTATGCAACCCGCATTCTTGAAGGTGGGGTTAATCTGTCGATTGGGCAGCGGCAGCTGGTTTGTATTGCCCGGGCTATTCTCGCCGACCCGCGCATTCTGATTCTGGACGAGGCGACGGCTAGCGTTGATACTCTGACTGAAGGACTGATTCAGGAGGCACTGCAGCGATTGCTTGCCGGTCGTACAGCTATTGTAATAGCACATCGCCTGGCTATAATTAGAAATGCTGATCAGATCTGCGTTGTGCAGTCGGGTGGCATTGTTGAACGTGGCACACACAGCGAATTGCTAAAACAGGCCGGTCTATACAGCGAGCTTTACCAGAAGCAGTAAAAATTGAGTTCTGATTTATGAACAGACTCTGGTATTCAAGTTGTGTCGGTTAGCTATTTACCAGCGGGCAACTTGAGATGGGTAAAAGTGAGTGAGCAGAGCGAGGCAAATGAAGCAGATCAGTCCAATGATTGCCTGCTTTCCGCATGCCGTTGAGAACTCCGGTCGCTCCTCCCAGAATTTCACATAAAGGATCAATCCGAGAGGAGAGAAGGTTGAAAGGCCGACGCCGAACATCAATAATGCCCGATCAGCCAACTCCTTGCCAGGTTCCAGTTTTAAGCCAAGAAAGACGGCGCAACCGAGAGTTGCCAGCGAAATTATAAGCTTTAGGATTGAAACAAACAACGGCCACATGTCTAACCTCACTCTGTGATGGAAATTCCTGTTTCCAGCATATCACGCCTGAGTATAGTATGTTATCATATTGCAAATTTATCCATGGAAGAGTTTTGAACAATGTGCCCTAAAGCCGTGCAGGTTATCGAGATCTGTGATGATATCTGTGACGACTTTAGTAAATGCTTATGACTGAAACCACCACCAATTCTAGACGAGAGCTTATATCGTGGCTGTTGATTACCTTTGGGATTCTGCTGTCAGCATTGGGTTACGCAATTTTTATCTTGCCACTGAATCTGTTCGAAGGCGGAGTTACCGGAATTGGCATTATTGTTGCCAAGCTGATTGGCAATGCCTTTTTTGCCGGAAAAATGCCGCCGATTGTTGGCGTAATTGCATGGATACTGACCCTTGCCCTGTTTGCAGTTGCTGTTCGTGTTCTTGGCAAATCTTTTGGCGCAAAATCGCTTTACGCAACAACTTTGCTTTACTTTTCCATGGATATAATTCTGTGGCTGCTGCAGAGTTCTGGCTATGCCGATCGCATCAGAGAACTGCTCGGGCATGAACTGCTGGTTGCCGCTATTTATGGCGCGATTTTGATTGGCGCTGGCATGGCGATCGTTTTTAATCAGGGCGCAGCCACTGGTGGTGCTGATGCACTGGCGCAGATGGTGCGGAAATTTAAACATATACCAGTAAGTAAAACTATTCTGGCAATTGACACTGTAGTTCTTTTTATCGGCTTTTTTACCTTTGCCGACATGATGACCGGGTTCAAAACCATGATGTACTCGTTTATTTTTGTGGTTATTCAGGCTAAAACTCTTGATACCATTCTGAATGGTTTCAGCGCCAATAATCTGGTTACCATAATTACCGGAAAGCCCGAAGAAATCAAACAGGCGATTCTTGCTGAACTGGCCCGGGGCATGACCGTCTACCAGGGGCAGGGTGGTTATACCGGAGAGCGCAGAACCACGATTTATACTGTGGTTTCGAAAAGACAGGTGCCAACCTTGCGCAAACTGGTGGCTCAGGCTGATCCCGATTCATTTGTGATCGTGCAGGCGACTGAGCAGGTATATGGCAACGGCTTCGAAAAATTTCCTGGTTTGTGAAGGCTTTGCCGGCCTGAAAGATCGGGGTTCCTTCCCTTATTTTATTCTTGGTTTCATTCTTGCGGCGGTCGTTCGCAGTCATTTTCCCGGATTCGATAATTTATGGGAAGCATTGGCGGGAGCTGGTCGTCAACTTCTTGTCATTACGCTATTTCTGGTCGGTGCTGGTCTGTCCCGGCAGGTTCTGGCAAAAGTTGGATTCAAGCCAATGTTTCTGGGAATCATGTTGTGGCTGATAGCCAGCATTTCATCCTTTATGGCTATTCAGAATGGCTGGGTATAAAATTTTCCGTTTAGTTTCCGGTTTGATGGACTATTTTGCTGTGCAGAAAAAGTTATTGAATAATGTTGAGATTAATTCTTAATCTCAAACATCTTCTTATCTTCAATATAAACGAGCTTATCTATATTTTTTTCCAGCCAGTCAGTATAGAGCCATATGATTTCGTTGTAATATATCGGGTAAGCTTCTGGATCGCGGCCGATGTAAGGTTTGAATTCGATTCCTGTTCGTTTTGCCAGCTCGTTATAACTGTAATACCGCACTGGTTTGAAAGAATCTGATAGACCTTCAATAAGTTCTTTCAGCCGGGTTGGATCTGAAGCTGGCAGAATGTTATAGCCAGCCTGCTTGAATCCGTCGCTTATGATTTCTTCCCGCGGTTTTTTACCGTTCTTTTCCAGCCATTCTTTTAAGTTCCTTTTAGCCACACTGAAAGGGCTATCATAATCACGAGGAGGTACATTAAACTGAGGTTCCCGCGTTCTTTCCGAAACCGTTGAAAATCCCAAATGATGATTTATTATGAATTCAATGGTTTCCCCAGCATCTTCCACCAGATAATAGCCAAATTCATATCCATCGATGAGTGAATGCTCGATAATCCGATGTAGAATGGCGATAGCACACATGTCATCACAGGTTGCCAAGCTGTTAATAAGACTTCTATAGAAGAACTGTTCAGAATATTCTTCTGGTACATTTTTGGTTAATTTCTCGATGTTTTCCAGGGAAAACTCTTTTTCAGCTCGTGTGAGTAAAGCCTCGTGTGCAGTCTTTCCTCCAATAGCAGCGATTGTTTTAACAAGCTGTTCAGATAATTCCGAAGCTCCTTCAGCTGCTAATGCTTTGATTAATGGCTCAATGGGTGCAGAGCTGCCCATTTCCTTCAGATTCTTAAGAACTGGTATCATCTGCTTTCCCTGTTCAAAGAGTTCCATCTGCAGTTTAATAGCTTCAGGCTGCTTGTCAGACATCGCCCAGATAACGTTAGCGACCAAAGCCTCGTCTGCACTTCCAATTCTTTTTGCAAGCTCTGGGAAAATTGTTTCACGCTTTGGGCAGTCTCTCAAGAATCTTGCCGCCATGTTCCCTTTTTCTGGGTCACTCAGGCTTTCTATTGCTTCCATAATGCGCCGATTTTCAATGATGGCAATTTTTTCATCAGTAGGCAGATTTGAACTGCCAATGGCGACGAGGCCGTCTCGGGCCATCTCTTGAATGCCAGGGGTAAGGTCGCTAATATCAAAAATCTTCAGGAAATACTTTTCTGCCTGCTCGTCGTTCCCGATCCTCTTGTGTGTTTCGGCCAGCATTAACAGGAGCTTCTGCGTATTGGAACTCTCGGAGTCTGGCTGCTCAATTGCATCTTCAAGCCATTTTGCTGCTTTCTTCTGGTAACTGGTTTCTTCCACAATGGAGGCCTTAATTGCTTCTATTACCAGACTGTTCTGCCGGGAGTGATCTTTTTCCAGGCACTTATTCAGCCAGACAAGTGCCTGTTGGTTTTCGCCAGATGCCCGCAAAAATATACCCAGAGCAAGATAGCTTGGCGCAAGCTGTGATTCTGGAATTTTAAGCTCAGCAAGTGAAGATGCAAGCTTTTGAGTGATTCTAAGTGCCTCTTCAGCTCTGTTTCTGGAAGGCTTTATGCTTTTGGCAGTTTCACAAAAAGCCTTGAAAAGGACTGGGCAATCTGATACTGAAGCTTGAAGAATCAGCTGAGATTCGTGGGTTTCATCTATTAAACCCAGATTTCTACAGCTCCACGCGGCTTTCAGATAGAGACCACCTATATCTGCGGCCGATTCGTTGCTCTTGCAGGCCAACTCTGCAGCAATTTCATAACGTTTATAAGAAGGAATGGCGTCATAGGTGTTTGTTTTTTCTTTGCCTTCTACTTTTGTGTTCTGCTTCAGCCATTGTTTCAGCTCTTTCTTCTTTTCAGCCGAAAACGTCTTCTCAAAGTCAGAACTGTAACCACAAAAATTACATGAAGGGCAGCCCCATATTGCTTCGGAAAGAGGAGAACTCCCCATTGCGTGTGGGCATAGATCAGCATCACAACCACCGAAATTATTTGAGGACATCAAAAGACTTGCCTTAAAAGTGTTGTCACAAACAGGGCACTTGGCATCAACTGCTTTCGAGCTGGTTGCGAAGCCAGTACAAACACAGAATGTAAAAATAAAGGCCAGATAAATGCCTAGCTTTTTTGGTCGCGCAACAAACTTCATGATGTTTTTCCTTTTATGATTTCGTATACGCTGATTGCCAGCGCATAATTCTGCCAAATTTTTTGCATTCTGCAATTGAGTGTTTCCTGATAAATCGTTAGCGGCAATATAGGGACAACGGAATCAATGTCAAGCGCAGTTGCATTATAATTCATGCGAGCAAATAGAACCTGAGGCATTGATGCACTAATGCAGTGCTTGCGAGAGTGGTTGGCCGGATTTCACCGTAATCTGCATGGTATTTCCAATTTCTCGATTTCGGTATATGATCCACTTAGAGAGTAATACCTTTGAATCTATTGCATAAATGTCGGATACAAAGGAGCAGGCGGACATGAGTCGGTCTCAAAATTTCAGAGGATCAAAAAAAACAGCTGAATTCAATCTTACTGATCACTTCTTTCGGGGCATTCTCGCCGTATTTCTGATTCTGGCATTTTTTCTTTGTCCGACTACGGGAAATGCTCAAAATCTGACATCATCTAAGAGTGTTTCAACAAAGCCCATCACCCGGCGACTCAAGGAGCTCGCCCGGCCTCTGCTGGAGGATGTTCCGGTTTTCCGGTTCGATGTGAAGGTTTCGTTCTGGCCACCGATAGAGAAGCACCATGCACACCTGGCAATATTCAGGAATGGAGAACAGGATTGGGGAATTCGACTCACCAGTTCCTGGCGCAACTTTGCCATTCAGCGGACGGCAACGATGTCGGCAATCGTTCTTCCCGATGCGCGTGTGCGATTTATCGGCAGGGATGCGCTTCTGGAACCTGAAGATCTTCTGAACCCAAAAGGGTTTGTCGCCAGATTTCTTCCGTCGGGAACAGCAATTAGCGGTTTTCTAGCCCTTATGGGTACCAGATACTTTAATTCTGCCCTCAGATTTATCATCATTCCAAAACTCAAATGTCTTCCTGCAAGGCCGAGGAATCCGGGTGAGCTTTTGTATCAGTTTGACGATAAGCTCATGATCTCGTTTTTTCCAACGGGTAAGCCTGGTTTGTGCCTTGAGGTGCCCAAAGGGCCACGTGAAGTGGACTTGTTCAAGTCTTTCGAACTCAGCTTCGAACCAGGTGTTGGAGAGGTTCTTCCCGCTTCATGGTCTGATCCGCAGATTCTAGATACCGAGGTTTCTCGGGTTGATCTCGAAAAGACAGTCTTTCGGGGGCTCAAGCGAATCCTTTCCATCAAGACGCCGGGAGCTTTGCCGACGCTTAAAGCTCAAAGGGTTGACCACGGAGAACTACTTCATCACCAGGGTCAGACGCTCGTTGTGCTTTCCGGCACTCCAGAGCAGATAGGAACAGCTCACGGATTGCTTCTTCAGCCGTGGAACAAGGAGCTCGTCGATTCAACCGTCTACCTGATTGGCCTTTATCAGACGATTTCCAAGGGGAAGTGGTTTCTCAGCGACCTGGAAGACGCATGGAAACGTTTGAGTCCAAACATTCCGGTCGATCTTCACCGGGAAATGGAGGCTCTTGCCTCTGCCTGTCCAGATATCTCTCTTCGTGAAGTCAGACTGAGCAACATTTTTCCAGAATATTTTCATTGTTCAGGGTTCGCCATGTTTGGTCGTGCCACTACGAACGGGGTTCTCTACCACGGACGGATTCTCGACTACATGACCGAGATTGGCCTTCAGAACAACGCAGTTGCCTTCGTTATAAAGCCCTTGAACAAGAGAGCGTTTTTCTGTCCGGGATTTGCCGGTATTGTCGGGTCGGTTGGCGGAATGAACGAGAAGCAGATCTCAATCGGTGAAATGGGTGGCAGAGGCCGGTATCAGTGGGACGGAATTCCGATGTCTATTCTTGTTCGCCGTGCGCTGGAGGAATGTGACACCCTGGAGCAGGTGAAAGCTCTCTGGAGCAAGGGGCCGAGAACCTGCGAGTATTTCTACGTTTTCGCTGACGGGAAAATTCCAGACGCGGTAGCGGTCTGGGCTACTTCAACATCCATCGAGTTTCTGGGTTCCGGGGAGTCTCACTTCTTTCTTGGAGAGGGAATCCCGGACACAGTCGTTTTGTCTGCGGGAGAAAGGTTAAAGCTCCTCCGGACGCGTGTACAGGACGGGTATGGAACTTTCACTGCGACTTCGGCCATGCGGCTGATGGATCGGCCAGTATCAATGCAAAGCAACCTCCACGATGTTCTTTTTATTCCCCAGCTCCAGGAAATCTATATCGCCGTTGCCACGCCGTTTGAGCCGGCAGCTGAGCAGGCATATGTTCGCTATGACTTTAAGAAGATCCTTTCCAGGGGGCTGCCTTGAGCGATTGATTGGCTGGCTGGTTGTATAAATCAGCCGGCAAAATGCATGCATTTTTTCTCTATTGACTGGCTGCCAACGTTTTTGCGGAGAGCTTCAGTTCATGCTATGCTTTTGCTGCAGCTGTAATAATTTGCATATCGTTGCCAACAAGCATCATCTGAGGAGGAAAAAATGGCTTCTGACTTAAATTTCGTCGAATTCATTGTGGAACAACTGGAAGGTGTCGGTGGTGTTTCTTACCGAAAGATGTTTGGTGAATACGCCGTCTATTGCAAGGGGAAAGTCGTGGCGCTAATCTGTGACAACCAGCTTTTTGTTAAGCCTACCAAGGCCGGCAGATCGTTTATTGGCGAGGTTGTTGAAGCAGCTCCATACCCGGGTGCCAAACCCTCTTTTTTAATTGAAGGCCAGTTTGAAGACAGAGAGTGGATCAGTCAGCTGGTCTGTCTCACCGAAAAGGAACTGCCGTTGCCCAAGCCAAAAGCAAAAAAAAAATAGCACTGTTTTGTATCTCAGGCAAGCGCACTAAAATGTTGGATTCCGGTTCTGCGCCCGGAATGATGCTGTCTTTCTCCGTCTTTTCCGCGTCTTGACCATGGGTGTCTTATGCCGCGCGAGCCAGGATAGCGACAACGGCCAGGCGGGAATCCAGTCTAATTGTCGTTGTCGGATAGTTTAATGTGTTTGCATTGTTTCGTATTTTCAGAGTTTGTAAAAAGTGACGCGCATGGGGTAGGCTGATTGTAACGTTTTAATAAAGTTGGTACATTATGCGTAAAAATAGGCTCGAACTGTGTTTCTGTCTGGTTGTGGCTTTGTTGGTCGCTGTCAGTTCTCTGGCGTCAGGGAACGGAGAGCCTTCTTTTAACGAACTGAGAGTTCTGCTGTCTCAGGCAGAGTCATTGGCCAGAAGCCTGACGCCAGGTGTTAAGACTATTTCGCCTGACCAGGGCCGCTTTCTGGCCGAATATGATGAAGTTCTCAACAAGATTGAGTTCGCTCGTACCAGCCTGTTTCGCGAAATTGAGTTGAGGCTTGATAAGGGTGACTTCTCACTTGTCGATGACTACATTCAATTTATCGAATCTTTGCCAGAAAATGACCCGGCAAGAAGTCAGCTGTTGCCATTCTCAAAAGTTTTGCGCTCAAAACTGGTTTTTCAGGGCATCACCAACAAGGCAATTCCTGCAGCTGCAATGGCCGAGCGCCAGGAATTTCTAGAAAACAATCACGGCACGCTGTCGCTAGCCAAGGGTAATTCAGGCAAAAAGCGTAATCGGAACCAGGTTCCAATCTATATTACCTTCCAGTGGCACATGCATCAGCCCATCTACTGGCCATACGAAAACATTGTCACGACCGAGGGTCGAAATGTTTACTCTTTCAGCCTGTTTGAAGTTTTCTTTTCGCGCAGCGGAGCTTATACTTCATGGCCATTTAATGCAGTCAACTCAATGCATGCTGCCGGACTTGATCATGGTGGTGCCCAGGTCAGTTTTTCGGGTTCTCTGATCGAAAATCTGAACAATATCAACGGCGGTTCCGGCGGTTTTAACGCCTGGAAAGACCAGTATACAGCTGGCAGACATCTGAAGACCAAGCTGGGCAATCCTCGTCTCGACATGGTTGCCTTTGGCTATCACCATCCTCTGATGGCACTGATTGGCTACGAAGATATTCGCCGCCAGATCGATGCTCACAAAAAAATTCTGCTCGAAACCTTTGGCAAAGACGTACCTTACTCCAAAGGAATTTTTCCACCCGAGAACGCGTTTTCCAGCTGGATGATCCCCGCCCTGGTAGATTCTGATCTACAGTGGGTTATGGTCGACAACATTCACTTTAACCGCGCCTGCAAAGGATATCCCTGGGTTAAAGGCGAAAATCTTTATCCGCCTAATCCGGCTGATCAGGTTAACCCAGCTCCGCAGCAATGGTTACAGCTTAACGGCCTCTGGGCGCCATCGAAAGTCTCTGCCTGGGGTGTTCGCCCACACTGGGTCGAAGCAACTGATCCCAAAACCGGCACAACAGCAGTTACGCCCGATGGAAAAAAAGCGCGCATGATCGCAGTGCCAACTGAGCGTTATCTTGGCAATGAAGATGGTCGTGGCGGTTTTGGCGCACTGAATTACGAGATGGTCATGTCGCAGTTCCAAAAATACAATACTGACTCTAAACATCCGATATTGCTTGTTCTGCACCATGATGGCGATAATTACGGTGGCGGTACCGAAAGCTATTATCATTCTAACTTCAGCCGCTTCGTTGAATGGGTTCAAGCTAATCCAGACCGGTTTGTCGCCACGACAATTCAGGATTATCTAGACCAGTTTCCGCCTGCTGAAAATGATGTGATTCACGTTGAGCCTGGCTCCTGGTCGGGAGCTGATAACGGCGATCCTGAATTTCTTAAATGGAACGGCCACCCCGACAAACTGACCGGCTATTCTCCCGATCGCAATTCATGGGGTGTCATGACTGCCTGCCGCAACATCGTAGCAACCGCTCGTGACCAGAAAGTGCCTGTTCAGGCCTTGCGTGAGGGTGAGCGCATGCTGATGGTTTCTCAAACCAGCTGCTACGAATACTGGGATGGCACCGAAATGTGGGATTCACACCCAACCAGAGCCTGTAATGACGCATTTAAAGCTATTCTTCCGTATTTGTCAAATCAGGTTCGTGACGTTACTCCTCCGGCAATCTATATACCGCAACGCCGCCCATATAATCCCGGCGGCATGGAGTGGGGCGCCCAGCCTGAACCCCAGGATTTCACCATCTGGACCTACGCTTACGATTTTGGAGATCTTAAATCAGTAGATCTTTGTGTAAGAGTTACTCCAAACAAAAGGTCGCCAGATCAGAAAAACCGCACTGTTGGCGCAGGAGAATGGCAGATTGTCGCAATGCAGGCTGTCGATATTCCCGCCCAGACGAATCCTAAGCCAGTGCTTAAGGCCAGTGAGTTCAGTGCCGTGGTTAAGGGCAAGGCTGACAGCCTGGTTGATTACTATGTTTCAGCCGTCGATAAAGCTGGAAACAAGGTTGAATCCCCAATCATGCATGTTTACGTCGGCACTGGCAAACCCACTGACAATCAGAGCGCCGGTCTGACTTTCACCCCGGCGGCGCCAAAGAAAAGCGACACTCTGGTTTTCACTTCTGACCGTCCTGGCAAGCTTCACTGGGGCGTTAACAGCTGGAAACTGCCATCGTCAAAACTCTGGCCTGAAAGCACTGTAATCTGGCCTGATAACAAAGCAGTTGAAACTCCGATGCAAAAGACCAGTGCTGGAAAATACCAGTTGTCGGTCGGACCATTTACAGACACCGTACCCGAAGTGACCAGCATTGAAGCAGTAATGCACTTTGACGACAATTCCTGGGGCAAAGATGTTTCAATAAAAGTCGATTAGCGGGAAAACACTCCTGAAAAAACCGCATGGGAATTTTCTTCTCATGCGGTTTTTTCTTTGATCAAAATTCATGAGTATCGGAGATCATTCTTCCTCCATCAACAGCAAGGCATTCGCCATTGATATACGAAGACTCATCACTCGCCAAAAACAACGCGACATTTGCAATTTCTCCCACAGAGCACACACGTCTCATGGGATAGCTGCGTGCAATGCCTTTAATCCACTGTTCCAGTTCTTCTGGACTGCGTTCTCCTTCTGAATTGGCTATGCGCACAAAACCAGGGCAGATCGCATTGCTTCGAATATGGGGCGCGAAGTCGACGGCCAGGGTTCGTGTCAGGGCATTGATAGCCGCTTTTGTCACCGGATAGGCGCTGAAATTCATTAGAACCTTAAATGCAGCACACGAAGAGATATTGACGATCGTTCCTCCACCGCTCTCAAGGATCAATGGAATGGCGTATTTTGCAAACCGGAAATATCCGTTTAGATTGACGTCGATCGTATGTTGCCAATCATCTTCTGAAATCTCAACAACATTTTTGGCAATATGTCCTTCGTAAGAGGCGGCACAGTTTATGAGACAATGGAGACCGCCAAACTCCTTTTTGGTAAACTCTACGGCCTGTTTCACCTCTTCTGTGTTACCGGCATCTGCCTTGACAAAGAGCGCTTTTCCGCCCTTCTCTCGGATGATTTCTGCCGTTTTTCTGCCCATGTTTTCCAGGATATCAACAACGACGACGCTTGCTCCTTCGTCGGCGAGTTTAAAGGCAATTGCGCTGCCTATTGACGGACCACCATTTTTGAAGCCAAGAGCGGCACCTGTGACTAAAGCGATTTTGTTTTTCATTTTCATTTAACGTAAATTCTCCTGTTATAACGTATGAAATAAAAGTTATTCGCAGCTACTCGGAAATACTTCTCATTCTTTAATGATAAACATCCTGTCTATTCCTGCCCAACAGAGCCCAAGTTATTATTCAACGCATTTTAGAGATTCTCGTCCAAAATTGTATTGCTGGTAATTTCGACAACAATCAGAACTTATTGTTCCGAGAAGCCCCATTAGTGATCGTTTTTGTTTTTCAAGCAGGCTATTTGTTTTATAGTATAGCAAAGTAATTCTAAGATTGTATCGAGAATTCAGTTCAGAAAATAGCAGTAAGATTGGCACCGTATTGAAAATGCCTCCCTTGACTCGAAGAAAAGGGGCATAGTATCTTGAGTCAAGATTAGTTAACGCGAGAGGGAGATAACCATGCAAGTTCATCAGAAGTCTGGTTTTTTTCGGCGCATGACTGCATATTTTCTGGTGGTTTCATGCTTCGTTCTGATCGCTTCTTATACCGCATCGGGTGGTGTCGAAACAATCTCGGAGTTTCCAGAATCAATTCTTCTTAAAACACCAACCGAGACCTTTACTCATAAATTCTTTTTTGCTTTGAGAGATGAGCGCATCTGGGTTCGATCAAGAACAGATCAAGACGAAAAGGGACGATGGCATCTGCTCAACGATACCGGTTTGCCGAGCAAATCTCCCGGCAAGGCCTCATTTGGCGTCTCATCGATCAAGGCGATTGCCGCCGATGGCGACAATCTAATCGCAGTTTCAGACAACAATGTTGTCTATTACACAAAAACGTTTAACTGGAAATGGAGCGATCATTTCTCTGCGATTCCTCTCACAAAAAAGCTTATTATGCCCGAAAATAAGCGCGCCTTCGGCATTTCCCATCGTGGCAACTACATGAAATATTTTTTGGATATCGACGGGAATCCCCATAGTAACAGTGTTTGTGTGACCACTCTCTTTATGTTGGCCGACAACGGGCATATGATCTATTTCGCTGATCCCTGGCTGCCGCCAGCTTTTTCTCACATTATCGACACTCCGGAAAAGGGAACCTTTATAGCTTCCAACATGAGCGTCAGTGGCTCGACAATTTTTCTGATCAACCGGGCCGGAGAAATGTTTACCCGCCTGTACGACTTCGACAGCTCAGGCCAGGATCCTCTCCTTCCATACTCCTATAAGCGTGAACTCCGCCAGGAGAAGAGGCGCAATCGAATTCTCAATCTTCCACCCGAGGATCAGCGACCAAACATGGATCTCGTTGGCGGGATAGCTGAAATCATTACCTTCAGCCTTCCACCGGAGGACTGGCGTCGGCAGCCGGATATTCCGGGCCAAATCACCGATCTCATTACTATTTTCCAGACTGGTGAAGGCAACTCTTCGTTTGAACTCAGAGTTGAAGGGCTGGATAGCGAGGGTCGCACCGGGTATTATCAGAAGTCTATTTTTGAAAAAGGCTGGAATTTTGTTGAAACCGGCATGCCATTGAAAGGTCGTTCCATTTCACGCAATACCAGCAAGGCTGACCTCTATTGTCCGCCGAAGACCAGGAACTTCAAGGGCTTTATTCAGCGCGGAGGTAAAAGAGTTTCTGCGCAGCTGCTCGACTTTTGGCCGTTCAGCCCTCCAGCTTTGCTTCGATTCTCAATCGGAAAACAGACATTTGACGCCAAACTGCATATGCGACTGTATAATCCTCGCAAAGACGGTACGTTGGCTTGCGCAGCGACCGTTGAATTGCCGGTCGAGCTTCAGAATTCCACTGTTCCAGAGATCAAACAGATTTATGAAAAGGTTTTCCGAAAATCTCCGTTGATTGACATGGTTCTGGTGGTGAAGAAAGGTGTTGTTCAGGCGGTAGAAGATCTGCATCTTGTTGGGCTAACCGAGTTGGCTGACACTGTCACCAGTCTGATGCGCCTGAAGGGCCTGAAGGGCGAACTGCAGAGTGGATTTCACACCAGGCTCCGCCTCATCTTTGCCAGGTAAACAATTATTCAGGCTTTTCCATTGCAGGGTGGGGTTTACGGCCTTCAGACAAAGACTGCAAACAAAGCATATCCTGTCAACAACACTTCTGGTTTGCCAATTCCGCAAAACAAATCATCCATGCTGTTCTTCTCAATCATAATGCCTGACACATCTGTTAGCGCAGTTGATTTTTTTGATTACTGGGATATTGCAAAGTAACAGTTTCTGAAGTATTGTGTTGCTGGAAACTGCTGTTGTAAAGGTCATCGGGAGGAAAATTAATGAAACGAATATCTGTCATTCTGGCTGTTTTTTGTCTGTTTGGTGCGATCATATGGGCCGATGGCGATGGACTCAGCAGACCCATCAATGCTGAAGAAAGAGCATTTATGTTGAACTGCTACCAGAAAGCGCTGGAGTTCCTTCCACCAGCGCCTGAAGGGGTTGATAAAAAGCCGCAGGAATTTACCACACCTATATCTTTGGGCCTCGGCACAGAAAGATATCCCATACCTCTTAATTTTTACTGCGAATACACCAAAAAAGCAGATATGCAAAAAATGCTGGACATGGCCGCTGATAGCAAGGGAATTGAAGAAATGTCCGAGCAGATGAACAAGATATCTGAAGAAATGGAAAAAGCCATTAACGCCGGAGAAACCGATAAGATTGTGGGGCTCCAGGCAAAGCTACAGGCTGTAATGTCAGGTAACGCCACCATGCAGAAAATGCAGGGTTCTATCGAAGAGCAAAAAATGCAGTCTCTGCATTGTGAAGTCTCAATAAATCCAAATGGTGCCGACTATTTTCTTTATAAGGATATTCAAGTCCCGGCCAATGCAACTTACGCCATTCGCCGCTTAAAAACCACTCCCAACCATTCTTTTTCAACAACAGACACTGTATTGTTCTTTGGCGCATTTGGTAAAAAACTGGTTAATGATACTTTTGAGATTTATGCTCCCAGAGTTGAAGCCAAATCAACCAAAGTTCATCGTCTGATTATCAGTCTTCAGGGTGAAGCCGCATTGGCCGACGAATACATCGCCAAGATGAATCTCGCCGGCTTTGGTGCACTTACCAGATAGATATAGCGTTATAACGGATGCGGGCAGAGTGGCTTTCACAACAGGCTCCGCCTCATCTTTGCCGCGTGAGCTAATGTCGGAATTCGGCTTTTCAAAATCGGCAATGTTTGGTTTCAACTATTAAACTTGCTTTGTAAGTCTATCAATAGTTTTTAATGAAAGATAATGTATAATTGATGAACCCACGATGGCTACGGAAAAAAGCAGTAGAATGCTATTCAAAGACATTTCACTTGCTGTTCCACCTTTAACAAACAATGCATACAGGCCTATTGTTATGCCAGCAAGCCCAAGCAATAATTGCATTAAGGCAAAACAATAATAGAACTTAATGTTCTTTATAATTGAGCCATTATCCATTGTAGGCCTCTCATTTTTTTTGATTAAAGAGCCTCAACAGTATTCCTTCAGGTCCTTTAAAATCTCCTAAGGTAATGCCGCCAACTCCTGCAGAAAAGGCATTTGACAAAAGCTTACCCCCGCGACTGGATATCTCTCCAAGGTTTTCTGCTATGTTGTCAGACCAGAATGCAAGATGGTGAAAACCGATCGGGGTATTTCCCATGAATTTTTTTGGCATTAACTCAATAATGATTGTTTCTGATTTTAAGAACACATAACTATCTTCGATCCGATTACCCTCAGGATATGTTGCTTCTACTTCCAGGTCCAATACCTGCGTATAGAATTTTACAGATGCAACTATGTCTTCTACTACAAAAGCTATTTTAATAGGTTTATTTAACATTCAATTTTTCCTTTCAATATGCCAGTTAAGGCCGATGTATTTTTAGTTTGGCTCCAGTTTTTTCAGGTCCTTATCATACATGGCCACCAACAACAACTCTCCATTGCCGTCGACACGGAACTGTCCATACATTGCCGATTGATAATGTTTGCCATGGCCCTCCTGAAAGAACCAGGCATTGGTGGCAAATTTCACTGTACCATTCCGAACACGGTAGCGCATAAGAATTTCATCATTAGATAAGATCTGATCGTTATACAGGCATTTGTAGACGCCGATGTTTCGTTGATCCAGACGAATTACCGCGTAACCGTCTGCTGTTGCCAGATTATTGCTTTCCCGACTGTTATTTTCTTTTTCGGAAAGTGCTTTACGCACTTCATCGCTTATGGAAAAATTCAGAGCCATGTAATCTCCCTGCATTAGAGAACGCGGGTCAACCGGTGCGAGATCGATATAGACGATTTTACCTTCGGCCAAATGGTTTTCTTTGCCATAGATAGACCAGTTAATAAGACCCAGAATAACTAAAAGGGAAACGAGGGCTATCTTCTTATGCATGCTGCGCCGCCTTTTTAACGGGCAGGCTATATCGCATTAACCAGCGGAAAACGAACATAACCAGGCCGATAATTAGTAAGGAAAGGGATTTATTGAGCAAAGTTGTATCAAGCAGGTAATAGTAATAAGATGCATAAAAAAGCAGCGACAAAATACCTAAACCCAGGAGTCTGCGATTAGAGCCGGAGAAGCCCAGCAAAATTATCACTACGCCCACAGTGATGCCATGCATTTCCATGGAAATGATGCATAAAAGGAAAGTACCCAGCAAAGCTATGACCGGGAGAGGCTCGGGAATGGTCTGATCATATCGTTGCAATAAACTCCTGACTACATAAAGCGTAACCAGAGCAATCAATACTTCGCCCATCCACGGCTCTATCCATAACAGAGAAGGGGCTTGAGAATGTCGCCAGGGCTGGGAGTTACTACCAAATAAAGCAGAGCCTTTTAGTGGAATCAAGGCCAGCACCAGGCCGTAACCAATCGCCCTTATTTTTTCCATCTGCTGTGGCAGGGAAAATTCGTTAAGCCAGCACAGAGAGGCAAGAAGCAAGGCAATCCCGCTGACCATGAAGGAGATACCCATGCTGGATAAGGCCATAGAAAAGGCACACATTGCAAAAAAGGAAGAAAAAACACGGTGAACAAAGCTGGGCATGAGCACTGCCAAGGTTGCCTGCAGCAGACTCATCGTCAGCCAGGCACCGTTTTCGCTATAGTCAAACAGCTTGAATATAGCGGTCGCGACTAAGACCTGCCCAGCCAGACTTGCTGCAAGTGACAGGTGCTCAAGAAATTCATTTTTCTGGAAATGGAACATGAAGAAAGCACCACCAATCATCATTGTTCCGATGAAGAAGTTTACGACGGTGCTCCTTAATATAAAGGAAAAAGCAATACCAAGAAAACCAAGAAAAAACAATGCTGCGAGCCAACCGGAAAAAGCCAGCAGAGCTTTTACATACCAGGGCGAATCCAGCGTTCCCGTATCTACTGGCTGTCTCCCCTCGACCAGGCCAGCCTTAAGCAGTGTTGCCCACATCTGTCTGATCTGCCAGGTCATGACTGACACTCCTGATGAACGTTTTTAAGCCAGAATGCCGCTCCCGTGCCCATACAGATAACCACTAGAGCGAGAAATAGGAAGCTGGCTGAAGATCCGTCATTTAATACATGCTTGCCAATGAATGATACTGATACAATTATTACTGAGAGACAACTGCTGGCAAGCATAAACAGGTCTGGTCTCAATTTTCGATAAACAAAGAGCATCAATGGCAACCAGAGAGTCCACAGCAGACCATAGACGGCGCTGACAGTTCTATTTCCAAAAATGGCGTTCAAGGCCAGCATGGTAATGGGAACGATGCTGCCTGCTGCCAAGATGCGAATGGCCCAGCTTTCTGATAACCATTGCCAGCGTTTGGCTAAAAACTCCCATGCAGCAAGAACAAGGGTATTAAAGCAAAAAACCATCAACAACATGCCTGGTGAACCAAGCAGAATCCAGAACAAATTGCTGAAAGTCTGGTGATACAAGATGATGGCGAGATTTATGAGTATGACCCAGACGACCCAGATAGCTGGAAAACGGCCAATGAGTGCCCATGGCAACAGCAAAACTGCCCAGCTGAAAAACAACTGCCAGGGATCAGCTCCGGTCTGATAGGTTTGGCCATATAAGGCAAGTAAAACACCTAGAGAGATCGTGGCGACAAGTAGCGATACTTTGCTCGCTGTCGTGTTTTCGCCAAGCCTGCAGTAAGCGACTATGGCCAGAACAATGATTCCCTCCACCATACCGAATTTGGCAAAACGCCCGATGGCGTTCCAGTTGTAAGCAACAAAGAACATGACGGCGAAGGCCAGGGCCAGACCACCGAGCCAAAGCAGGAGATTATCAATAAATGTTCTCCAGCTTTTGCTGTCGGGAAAGACTTGCGTAGCTCTGAGAGCATCGCTGATCTTGTCTTCCGAGATAATTCCCCGTTCGATAAATTTAATTATCTGGTTACGTGGTGAGGTCATGGCTGAGTCCTATGCTATTGCATTTTATCAAATCAATTGGCGGTTGTTTTTAAACTATTTGTCGGCAAACGGCTTTGTTTCCCTGTCTGGAGCGCTTTCAGCTCTCTTAAGTATTTCATCTACTTTCTCAGACGGCAGCCAATTTACTTTTCCGGTTCCAACATCGTAGATTGCACCAATAACCTTCGCTTTGCCTTCATTGACGATGTTTCTTACTGCCGGACTTTTCATAAACAGATCGTTAATGCCCTGCCAGACATTTTCTTCTATGGCATACGGAATAATGTCATCACCATGCAGTTCTTTATGCTTATTCATTGCTTTTTTTACAGCCGGAATAATATTATCAACCAAAGGCGGGATGTTTCTTTCAAGCTGATGTCCTTTGCCATGAACCTCATGTGTTACGGCAGTAACTGCACCACATTGGGTATGACCTAAGACGACAAGGACGGGGGTGTTTACATGCGCCAATCCATACTCAATTGAGCCTATTTCATCTGTATCACATACATTTCCTGCAACTCGAACAACGAAAATATCCATTACGCCGGCATCGAAGATTAATTCGGCCGGAACACGTGAGTCCGAACAGGTTATGACGGTTGCATAGGCATAGTTTCCTTGATTTACCTTACCAGACAACTCAAGGCGAGTGGCAGTTACATGTGGATAAGTAGCTTTGCCCGAGTAAAAACGCTCATTTCCATCTCGTAACATTTTGATCACTTCATCGGGCTCTGGCTTTTTTGCACTATGCTCGGCAGCTTCCGAAGTTGCACAAAATAGAACAAACAGAATACAACAGATATAAACCATAAATTTTGCTAATTGCTTCATCGTAATCCTCTCATGATTAGTAAATAAAAGTGGGAACAAATCTACGACCCGTGATGTTTTTTTAGTGTCACCTCCTGTTCGCGGATGCTTTAAAAGCCGCCGTAAACAGCCTTTATTGACTTTTTAAACGCTTGTTCGTTGGCTATATTTTATCCTTTTTTTCAGCAGAGCCATGTGTTTTTTCTCAATTTTCAGAAACAGCCAAATAAAAAAGTTGTTGTGACTAATCTATTTCGATATCAAATTTGCTCAGCAAGCCAAATACGCCAGGGATTGAAAATTTAGCCTTCTTGATGCGGTTCTGTTCTGGATCAAATGCGTAATTTTTGGATGTTCGAAAATCCGATTTTTCAAGATTAGTTTTGAGGAAGACCGCCCCTGTTAAATCACAATTATCAAAAACTGCATTAGTAAGGTTTGTCTGTCTGAAATCAACTTCGTGAAGTCTTGAATCAACAAATTTTATACCCTTCAAATTCATCTTCGAAAATTGTGAGTAGTTCAAGTTGCAATTATCGAATGACACCGAAAAAAGCAGTTCATTGCAATTACTGAAATCCCATCCTAATTGCTTGCAGTCCTTGAAGGATACACCATTTAGTGACAAGTTGCCAATTTTAACCTGGCAAAGATTACATCCATCAAAAACACAATTAATAAGGGTTTGATTAGACAAGTCGCTTGAAGAAAAATCGCAATTCAGGAATTTACAGTTTTCATAAATCCCTCTTTTCAGGCCTTCAGATGCAAAGTTAATCTTTTCGAACAGCCTGTCTTCAATATGGATATCGCTCGTGCAATTACTACGTATTGCTGGCATTAATCGCCCTCCCTGCATTCAGATTTACATTCTGGCGAATCCAACGCCGGCCATGTAACTTTTGTAGGTTCTTACCAAAGTATTCTTATTGTGCAAAATTTTACGTTCTTCGTTTTCTAAAGCAAAGTTCGCTTTTTCTAAAGCTCTGCAAGAGCCGATATTTTCAGCTGAGACAATACCCAAAATAAAAGGAAGATTGAATTTTCTAAATGCCCATTTGGTCATGGCCAAAATAGCTTCGGTAGCAAACCCCTTGTTTTGTTGTGCCTTTTCAATTGCATATCCAATTTCTGCATTTTCGCTGTAAGGACTCAGGCCAACATGACCAATCAACTCGTTGTTGCTCTTTAAGCATACGCCGAAAACGATTGGAATTTTATCAGGCCCTGAACAATCATCATATTGTTGAATAAGGAATTCAAGAACCTCTTTTGCATGAGTTTGATCATTATACACCTGATCAGGGATCCACTCTTTAATGCCATTCTCGATACTCATTTGAAAGACTTTTTCAGTGTCATCCAGTGAAAACATTCTTAAATAGATTGAATGGGTCTCAGCTTTGGGAATTTCAATTATTGCCATATTTTCAGCTCCCGGATTTAATCGTTTTATACCATAGTAACTGAGCCTCGTCTGGGAATTCCGGGTATGCAAAACGATTCATTGCACCAAGTTCACATCCCTGTCTAATATAGAATTTACAGGCGGCTACATTATTGTTTTGTGTCTCAATTTTCAGTGTTCGGCATTTTTTTGAAGCGGCCCATTCTTCAGCCTTCTGAAACAATCTATACCCAACGCCGCTCCTTTGGTGATTTGGCGATACCCGTATATCCCAAAGAACAGCAAGATCAAGACGTCCTTCCAACATATTGACTTCGGGCGTATTATATGCAATTGCAGCTCCACCAACTAATTCCCCACACTTTCGGGCAACTAGAAAGCCCCAGTTTGATAAATTAAATTGCCTGGCCCATGACTTTGGACCTTCCTCTTCGGCCGCATCATAATCCTTTTTGAAAGAATTGCTGAGATAGCGTTCCTTAAAGGAAAAGCCTCCCATGCCGCCTTCAACGACACAGATTTCCCAAACTACATTTGATTCAAATGCCATAGGAATCGTCGAGTATTCAGCCAAAACTGATTGTGACTCTACTGAAATATCAATTTGCATTGTCATTTAATTTGTTCTCTAACGTCTCCTTTGATCGGTTTCGAGGTTTCACCCTAATCTCGTCGGACTAAAAGCGTTGGTGTTTTTTTGTTCAATGCTTAGACCCTTACTATTGTTATGCTGTGAAAAAAACTAATTAAGTTCAAAAAGATATTTTTTTGCATATTCAGGATGAATCCAGTTTTCGTATGAGAGCAACACCAGCTTTTTACAGTCTTTTGACCATCCAAGTATTCTGGGGTAAGAAAATTGACCAGGCGAAATTGATGTTCGCCGATCATGCTCAACTGTCGCGTCAATTAGACTTAGTCCTTCTATAACAATATATTTTGAGTCCGGGCTGAATTCAGCAAACCCAACCGGCTCATCTGTAATTCTATCTTCCATGGCTTTTCTCAGGTCAACAAGCCAAATCGTGTGTCGTGAAATATCTCCGTAGACTTCGGCGTAATACAGCATCACCATAGATCCATCCGGGGAGGCAACAATCTTCTCAAGATTCTCCAAATTGTCTTTTTTAAACTCGGAAGACCCATTCTTAATGCTGAGTAATAAATCCGGTCCAATTTGGACTTGAATGGGGCATTCCTGTGGAAGCGTGGGATTCTCGTAGACCTTTTTGTCTATGACCGACCACAGGTAGTTTTGAGTCTGAATCCATTCTTCTTTTAAGGGCAATGAATCAAGATCGGGATTTTCTCCCGTTTCATTTGATATTGGGTGCAAGTATGTTTTAAGCTCTGTTAACTTGATTTTCAGATCTTTAGCTTGTTGAGAATAGACGGGGCCAATCAGGACAAACAAAAAGAAAACAGGAAGAACGAATCTGGTACCGATCATAACCCTCCTCGCTCGACTACGCTCAATTTCCGTCTCGGCGCATTTAGATTCTATCTTCATACTTTTTGATTTCATTCTTAATTTCTTCATACAAATCATTAACCCAGGTTTGCTTCACTATCATGCCTTCTGGTAAAGAATAATCACGGAAATCAATTGGGCTAATAATAACTTTGATTCTATCATAGCCGGTTTTGGCTGCTAGAACAAACAAATCTTCGGAGGCTTCATCGCCCATGGCGATGCAACCAATTGAAAGCTGGTTGCCATGAATCATGATATCTCCACCTGGATTATGCCGGTTTTCTATTTGAGCTATTTTCTTGTCAAAATCATTGGGGTAGCTGATTTTCATTGAAAGATGGTAAAGACTATTGGGGTTCATCGATTCAATTTTGTAAATTCCCTCGGGAACCTGCCTGTCACCCTCTCTTAATTTTGGCCCTATTTTACCGCTTGCAGCCAATATTGGGTAAGAACAAATTTTTTTGAATTTTTCACCGAGGTTATTTGCGTAGACCTCAAATATTCGCTCAGTTTTCAGCGCAATAAAAACAATCTCATTTGGCGGATATTGAACACCCTTTTTTAGAAACAGAGGGGAAAGCCTTTGATCAACAAAGGGGCCAAACTCGGTCACACGATCAGAAACAGTTTTTTTTCCTGCCATTTTTAAGCCAATATACTCTTTCAATATATTTTTGTAAGGAAAAAGGAATACTATTGCAAAAACAAGAATAAGCGAAACCAGTAAAAATCTTCTATTAATCATGTTCTTTAAAATATACACCAGTGAAACGTAAAACCCAAAGTCTTACCACCAGGTCTCCTTTGTGCTATTCTCTTATTTTGCTTTGTCTGAAACTGCGGATATTGTTTTCTCAGTGGTTATCAATGTATTCCTGTAATTGTTTATGCCGTTTTAATGTATCATATATATGTGGTCAGTAGGCTCACTCATTAAAAGATCGATTAAATATCTTGGTGGCTTCCCTCGGATATGCAAGGATTTAATGCAGGAAACGCAATGAACGAAACCATTCTCGCAAGGCGTAGAATCCGCGCTTTTTCATCAACTTTCTTCAAAAACTTCCATCTCAATTTACACATTAAATCAGCTGATTTGTTGGAACTCAACTTAATTTCAGTTCAAGGTGAACATCGAGTGTAGTGGAATTCTCGGGCTTATTTCCAGGGAATGGGAAGTTTTAGAAAAGGGCTTTTTGCATATTTTTGCAGCTGCCCTTGAATGTTTGAATAGCGTTCGGAATAAGATGGGTGGGAAGAGAGAAGCGACAAGGAGGAACCCCCGCTTTTTTCTCCCAATCGTCTGAAAAACTCAGGAAACCTGGTAGGATCAATCCCTGCTTTAACGAGAATTTCAACGGCTTGTTGATCGGCTTCTCTCTCGTCAGATCGACTGTACGAAAGAAAAACCATTTTGGAACCGAAATCGCGAACCACACGTCCTATTCCGCCCGGATCGCCGACCAAAATGGCAATAAGGGCGGCCACGCCGACGCTTTTGGCAATGCTTTTCAGGCCGTGTCGTTTCAGACAATGGGCGACCTCATGGGAAAGAATCCCGGCAAGTTCTTCCGGGCTCTCAGTTTTATCCAAAAGTCCTGTAAAAACGATAATGTTTCCGCCTGGGGCGGCAAGGGCATTTATTTCAGAGGTTTCTAACAGTGCCACATTAAATCGATAAGGTGAAGCGGGGATCCCTTTTGCAACCGCTTCCCATACTTTTTGAACTTTCTCATAATTGGAGCCGGACAAAACAATCTTTCCCTGGCTTTTTATGCTTTTCGCTATCGATTCCCCTAAGGAAGATTCATATTCCGGAGAAACAATTCCCACAGCCATGCCGGCGATCCATCCAGCAAAGAAAAACAGGAAAAAAAATGCGATTCCCAGACCCAATGCCCAAACTTTCCAGGCTCCGCGGGTAACTTCCCTTGCCACCCTGATTTTTTCCAGCATCGGTCTCAGATCAATCGGAGCAGCACGATTCAGGGCTTCGTAAAATCCATGGTCGCGGATATGCAATGCAACATCGTCTCCAGAGGTCGCCTTCCCGACAACGACAATAGTCAAATCATCGTAACCGCCAAGACTCAGATCAAGTCCGGAGTAACCGATTGCAATTGCGGAACCGTTATCAGGAACAGCCTTTAACCCATCTTCAGTAACTGTTACTGTGCCGGGTTGCCGCGTTCCAAGATCTCCGGGGCCAAAAATATTGACTGAAAATTCTTTCATGACATTTCCTTTGTTTAAGAATATCATAAAACAAGACAAAGTCAGTTATTGAATCGGCAAAATCTGGTCACTTTTTGCGAATGCGCATCGGGGCATTCTGATTTCCCAAGGAGTATAGAAACATGGCAGAGTATACCTTTTATGTAAAGCAGCATAAGGAAATGACGGAAGTTATTTTGGGGTTTGAAACTTCCAACAGGTATTCGATTACTACTTCCAACGGAAGTTTGATGGCTAGTGCCCAAGAGTCAAGCGGCTGGATAAGCCGCCAAATTTTGCGTGGCCTCCGGCCCTTCGTCATGAATGTAACAGACCCCAATGGTAAGAACATGATGACCCTTGATAAGGGTTTTGCCTTTATGCTTCACCGGTTAGAGGTGCGGAATAGTAGCGGAAAATATATCGGGGCGATCCAACGGAAGTTCAGTATTTTCCACCGGGATTACATTATCGAGGACCCTGCCCACCGAACTCTCTTTCAGATTTCCGGGCCGGTCTGGTGGCCGTGGACGTTCAATGTTATGCAAAATGACGTTCAGAAAGGATTAATAAAGAAAAAATGGTCGGGCTTTCTTAAGGAAAGCTTTACCGATGCAGATAATTTTTCCGTTACCTGTCCCGCCGAATGGGATGGAAACGTTAAACAACTTCTTCTTGCCGCGGTTCTACTGATTGATTTCATCCATTTCGAGAATTGAGCTTCCACCAGTATTGAGCATGCCTGATGGATTGCCGAATAATTTGCACGGTTCACGGCGGCAACATGCCCGAAGAGTGTTGCCGGTGATTACATCTTACCCTCCGATGGTCAGTCCTGATTGTCCGAGCCATTTGCCCAACTATTGCCTTGATCAAAGGTAGATTTGCGTTTTGCTATATTTAGCAGTTTTTCGAATTCTTTCATAGGTTCTCTTTTACACATAACGATTGGTTTATCAGGAACGACCGAAGATCATCCGCTGCTGCGGCTTGTTAGACGGCACAGTATACGCTTGTTTGCATCAGGGTCAGCGTCTCCGCGCTGACCTGGCGCGAGGAGAAGGTCAGCGTGCGAAACAGGAGGATGCTGACCAGCAGGATCAGGACGTCTGCAAGCGAACGGAGGATTTTCTTCATCCTGGTCGCGTTCCAGGGTTTGGTTCCAGTCGCGCCGTTCGTGTCACGATCAAACGCAACCTGCTATTTTCGGGTCGATGCTGTTGCATTTCAGGGCTTAAATTCATAACAGCTACTTAGGCGCATTTCCCAGAATTTTGTCCAGAATGGCAATTTCTTTGTTCATGCTCAAATCCTCAAGTTCTTTAATTTCATTAGTAAGATAATTTTTCATTTTTATGAAAGCCTCAGCTTCATCTACTGAAACAGTGAGAGGTTTCGATGAACGTTCCCAGCTGTGGCGATTTTGTGTCGCTTCCTTCTCGTCGCTGGCATTATTCTCGCTGGCCCATTTTTGCAGCAGACGAGTGTAATTGCTCAGAACAACAGCTTTTCTTATGCCGTTGTTAGCGTAATAGTCGGCGACGGGTGGCGCAAATACAATTTTTTGCTCATGAACATACTTTTTGCCGGCGCGATCAACGTATCTTACCTCAAGCACCATATTCGGATCGGCTGTGAGCTCACTCATTTTCAATAAAATTATACCGCCTTTAGTCTGGCCGTCTTGTGAAGGCGATGGAAAAAGCGTTCTTACTTTCATAAGCTCTCCAGTCGCTTCATTTGCTTCGGGAGACCCCATGACCTGGTCTATTTTGTAACCGCTTGATTTAAGCTGCAACTCCAGATCAAAGACGAGAGGCGTTACCATGTATTCAAACTCTTTATCCATGCGTTTTTTAAATTCCCAGGCGGAATTTATCGCATAATAATTTGCGCCCTTTACCTTGGTAATCGCTTCTACCAGTTCAGTGTTGAAGTCTATGCCAATACCGAGAAAAGTCGTGTAAATGCTTTTTTCGGTCATGCCCATGGCTATGTCAAGAAGAGCAGACTTGCCCGTGGCCCCGCGATTTGGCATGGCATCGGTAAGAAAGATTATTCTATTTTCAAACTTCTCCGGGTCATAATCACCTACAGACTCAAAAAGGCCCGCACCCATTTTTAAGCCCTCTTCCATATTGGTACCGCCTTGTGGCCGGATAGCAAGAATGTGATTTTTGAGGGCGGCCATGTCGGTCTGGCCTAGTTCGCGCAATGGCTTTGCAAGATAAGCCTCATCATCAAACAAAACAATTCCAAGGCGATCATCTTCTTGCAGATGGTCAAGAAGCTTAACAATAGAACGATTTGCCACGCGCATTTTATCGTAACTTGCATCCTCGTCTGGCGCTGGTTTTTCAGCAGAGGAATCGTAGTAATATTCGTAAAAACCGCTGCCCATTGAACCGGAAATATCAAGAACAATTACCAGATTCAAACGTTTGCGGGCAAATTTGCTTTCGTCAAGATTCGAATTGAGGCCCACCGACATGAAGTTTTCTATTTCTCCGGAAATTGGATTGACGGCTTTGGCAGCTGAATAAGATGGTGTGAACAACCAGTCTGGATTATTTTCCCCAAGGCCAGTATCAAAATAGTAGTCATAGAAAAGTCCTTCAAAGGTGATGGTGGAAGGATCTGGAAGCTTGTTTTGCTGAATATTCAATCTGAAAGCATCCACATTTTTTGCGCCGCCAGCTGCAAGACCCATACTACTGGTCGGAGCCATAATGCGAGAATGTCGATAATTTGGGATAGATATTGCCCAGAGGACACCAACAACCATTAAAAGAACAGCAAATTGCAAAAATCGCCAACCACTGGTGAAAAAAGCTTTTGCAGCCTTGCAACCTGTCATTAAGACCAGATAGATAACTCCGGATAACAGTAGATACTGATAAAAAAACCAGCTCTCGATAGAATTTGAATTTGCGAAGTTCCAGTCATCGATTCTGGTGCCGAAACCACCAAATTTAAGCAATAACGTTCTATATAAATAGAATAGTATTGCTGCTGAAAATATTATGCCAAGGTTTCGTTTATGATTGAAAAAAACAAATTTTCTGGTCGGCTCGCTCATAAAATTCCCTCCCAATTTTTATTTCTACTCAAAAGAATAGCACGATCGGCAAATCACCTGCCAGAATTTGGAAGCTTTTTTAAATCTTTTTTGCATGTTATTCTTCTTTAGAGCCAAAGATGGCAGACGCTTTGAACATCTGAAAGACCTTGTCATGCATATTCTGGTTACTCTGTAAGTCCCCTCAAAAACGAGTCAGCAATAATTAGAAAATTCCGGTACGTTATGTGTTCTATTTTTGATTCTCTAAAGTTGCCCAGTAGATAACGTCTCTAAAATCCTTTTTTGCCGCAGCGACAAAATTACGAAGCTTATTTAAATCCCCTTTGCTCAATTGCAATATCGAAGACCAAGTAGTGTCCAGGTTCGATTGAGAATTTGCCATCACATGATTCAAGTTGATAGATTCCATTTCTGCAACTACAAGTTTGTAATCAGACTCGGTAAAATCAGATTCAATTGTCTTCAAAAGGTTTTCGTTTATTTTTTATTTTTCCCCTCTCTGTTTCTCTTTATTTAATTTCAAAATCTTCCGATTTAAAATTGCTATAATAACGACCAGATGTAGCTGTAAATTTTAGAACACAGTAATCAGGGTCGGCAATACCTTCTGGATAATACATTTCGTCGCCATCCTGCCAGATCATTTCCTTCGTTTTTTGATCTTTAAGGATCTTCATTGTGCCTTTAAGCATAACTCCACGAAAAAAACGTTTATCGAAAAAATAGATACATGCTTTTGGGTTTTCAGAATATTGTTTAACACGCATTGATGAAGTATTGGTTGTAAAAAATATGTTTTTTATTTCTTCTCTTTTTCTTGGTGGGAGCATGGCTTTTGAGTTAGGGAAACCATCTTCGTCGACAGAGCTGATAATTGAAACGGTTGATTTATCAATTATATTTCCTATGGTTTTTTCTGCATCTCTCATTTTTTAATTCCTATTTTGAGTTTAACATTGGCGTTCAGTGGACGCCGAGCGCCCATATGGAATGCGAGGACATACCCTGTGCGAAAACGTTCACATCTTGATCAGATCGAGCCTTGAAACGTAATGTTCCGTTCCATTTGAACGCCGCGTTAGAAATTCCTGGTCACGATTATTCTCCTACATTTTTAAGGAAGCAAGATTCTCAAAATCAAACTTCAGCCAGCGCCTTCCGCACTTTATCAATACTTTTTCAGCAATCCCTTTTGGAAAAGACACTTGCCGGTCTCTGCCCGAGCAGAGACCGGTCGTTGCTGCCTCAAGTTAGAAAAACGAGGTTCCGGCAAAGGCCTGGGGGCAACGAAGATTACTTATCCATTCGAACCTTAATTTCCTGCTGAGGAAAGGGGATCTCGATTTTGGCCTCGGCCAGCGCTTGTTCAATACCGGCATACATGGACTGCTGAAAGTCGATGTAGTTTTCCGGATTTGGAATAAAGACCCGCAGCTCAAAATTCAGCGAGCTGTCCCCGAACCCAACCATCACTGCGTCCGGTCCCGGATCTTTCATGACTCTCGGATTATCTTTGGCAACCTTGAGCAATACCTCCCGAACCCGATCAGGTTTGTTTCCATAGGCTACCCCTACCATGAAGACCAACCGGCGAATAGTATCGCTAAGGGTCCAATTAACCACCTTGTTGGTGATAAGATACTTGTTTGGGATGATTGCTTCCCTCCGATCAGCGTCTCTGATCGTTGTCGCTCTGATTTCGATCCTGGTGACCACTCCCGTCGAGTCGGCAACCGTAATCAAATCACCTACTCGTACAGGACGCTCAAACAGAATAATCAGACCTGAAATAAAGTTCGCGAAAATTTCCTGAAGGCCGAACCCAAGACCAACGCTGACAGCCGCGACCAGCCATTGCAGCTTCTCCCAATAGATTCCAAGGAACTGAAAAGAAATGATCACCCCCAGAGTCGTGATGACATAGCTGGTAATGGAGCCTATGGCAAAACGAACACCGTTGTCGAGGGGAAGTTGCTTAAGGATCGACAGCTCCAGAAAGGCAGGAAGATTTTTGCTGGTCACAAAGGTGAGAACCAGAAGAGAAATGGCAATGACCAGATCCAGAAGAGAGACGATTACGATCTTGTCGATCAGGTTCTCCGTAATCTTGCCGTTGGGGCCAGTCAGTGTCTCAACACCTTTGATGGTCGTGTTCCACAGTTGAACACGGTCCAATATTCGCAATGCGGGAAGAAGATCCTCCCAGATAAACCACATACCAATGACAAAGACCAGAATGGTGAGGCTGATAACCAGGTTCTGAGTTTGAACGCTCATCTCGTTGATACTCAGGCTTTCTTCCTCGGCCGGTCCAAATTCTTCCCCGGAACCGGGAATTGGCGTCTGGTTCTTTTCCTCGATCATTTTGCGGGATGCATATATTTCAAGAGCCAGGCTCCTTCGACGGACAAAAAGAAGGCGCATGCAGAAGGAATATGCAACGAGAACTCCCACGCCCAACGCCAGGGATGAGAGCATTCCGGAAAAAAGCTTCTGAACCGTATAAAAATACCCGGCCAAAGCTCCTAACACCATGAATCCAGGAAGAATGGCTCCGAAAGCAAAAAGAAAATAGCGAGTCTTGTAGATCCAACGGTTGGGGTTAACATCGCCAATCTTTTTCATCGCTGCCGAAGATGGGTGGAAAATCAGGTTCCAGGACCATAGAAAAACCAAAAGGAAACAGAGATAAACACATCTGCCAAGGCTGTCTCCAAGGGAATCATCTCCCAGACCAGCGATGACGCGGAAGAAAAAGAAAAACGGTATCCCGCACCAGATCAAACGGGTCAGACCTCGTCGGATTTCCTGACACACATCCTCTACAAACCACCGGAAATGGGAGAAGGCTAAACCCTTTTCGCAAAACACCTTCTTGAGGAAAATCAATCCAAACATCAACCAGGCGGTTTCATTCATGGCATTGCCGACGACCCGGTTGAATTCATCGCCATCCCCGGATCCCACTAACAGACCAAGGGAATACACCAGTATGGGAACAGGAAGAGAAAGCAAGAAGGTCAGGAGAAGTGCTTCAAAAGAATATGTTCCCTTGTCGGTTGAGGCCTTCACGATCAAAACGGAGAGCTCATTCAGGCGTTGTCGCCAGTGTCCGATTCTCCTAAAAAGCACCACCAACAGGACGAGAGCGAGAAGACTCATAATCGGGAAGACTGTTAAGGTTCTGTAGGCACCCTTAAGAAGAACCATTCCCCTGGCTTGGGAAAAAAGTTCAGGAACACTTTGACCAATGCGTTTGAGATCCTCCAGGCCAAATGACTTACAGCTGCGCAACCAGAGGACATTTTCATTCAAAAAATTTGTAGCCTCAACCGTTATCGCAAGAAGACGTTTGTCCAGGGCATTATAATCGACCAACCGGGCGTAATACTGGTTATAATCACCTTGGAGTGCCTCCAGAAAGGTTCGCTGGGTTGAAAGGGAGTCCTTGATCATGGCCTCTATGCTTGAGCGTTCGACAGGCTCCGAAGCCAAAAGTTCTTGGGAAAATCGCTTCTGAATCTGACCGGGAATGTCGGCCAGGGCATACAGTTTTTCCCGGCTCTCAATGATCTCGAACTGGGTTTGTGCTATCAGAGATTCCCTCAGACGAAGCTTGTTACGAAAATCCCGAGCCGAAGGAAGCCCCCCGAGCTTGCTCCGCAGCAAGAAGCCGATGGCATCAGTAAAACCGGTGGCAGTAACCTTTTCCTTAATGCTGTTGAAGTTATCGCGAACGGTTCCCAGCAATTTGGAACCGGCTTCCAGTTCGTTTCCAATCTCGGAAAGATCCTTGATCAGTTTTTCACGTTTACTGGCCAGATCTGCATTCTCCGCGGCCAGTTTCTGAATGAAGGGATGGGCGTTGCTCAAGGAGGCGAGGGCTTCGTTCGCGGCACGAGAAGCATCCTCGGTTTCCTTCTTCCGTTGTTCATCGACCACCACTCGGACAGCTTTAATGCGCTCACGGATATCTGACAGGTCGCGTGCAAACTTTTCCCGAATTGCTGATACCAAAGCAAACCGGAGGTCATAGGTTTCACTTTCTTTCTCGAGAGCAAGAACATTCGCCTGCAGCATCTTTTGGAATGCCTGGGCCTGAATCTCCGTCGCTTGAAATACCAGCCCCTGACTCGAAGCAGCTGGGGGTGACGGAGTTTTGGTCGTTTCCTTCTTTTCCAGCTTCTGCAAGACATCCCCGAGTTCCTTTGGAGCCTCCAAACGGCGAGCGGCCAGCCTTTCTTTCTCGGCTTCGCTCTCCTGGAGGCTTTGCTCCAGCGACTTTTCTTGCGCCCCAAGTCGAAGCAGTTCCTGATCCATTCCCTCCAGTGTACTTCCGCTGGCCAGCAGGGAAGTCTGGGACGCGTAAGGAGTGGCTGACTCTCGTGCGTCTTCTGCCTCTTTCTGGAGTGCGGCAATTCTCTGCGGAGCCTCTGTTTTTACTCTGTCAAAATCCTGGGCCTTCTTTTCCCATTCAGAGGCCTGGTTCAAGGCATCCTGGGCGCGACGAATCAGGTCTTCAATCTTGGTTTTGCTCTCCGCCTCCAATTTGGCATCGACGTTTGCCATTCGAAGAAAAGAGTCAAGGTCATCAGAGGTCAGGGTCTTGGTTATTGTCGGCGATTTACCAGACTCCGCGACCGGCTTGGCGGCTTCTGCCCTGAATCCGGAGCAGGAAAGCGTGAAAAGAATCACCAGAACAAACCATGGATACCAAGGTTTTTTACCCCTTCGGGGGGATTGGACTAAACATTCTGTCATTGAAGCAATAAAGGAATGAATCATTTCTTTATCTCTCTTTCATTTGCAAACTGGTTCGCGGGCCGAACTCGCCCGATGAGGGTAAGCGGACTTTCGTACATTCAGGCAACCCTTAATAAAAGAGCTCCTGTTTTCTAGCGCGAATAATTTACTGTACCCCGCGCGAACAGATTTTCTCGCATCGACACTCTTGTTGAATTCTCTTCTACAGCACGATCTTCATCACTTATACATTATTTATAGCACAACTCTGTGAGTTCTGAAACCAGAAAAAAAGACCGCCAGAGCCATTGTTCATTTGCAGCTGTTTTGGATAACCTCGCCATTCTGCGATCCTATCCAGCGTTCTAATAACTCTGGCTGTCGGCAGATTTAAATCAACCTCAAGAGCCAATGCTTCTCGGTTAAAATAATCAACGATTTTCAGAGTCCTAAATTTTCTCCCGTCCATGAGACTGTCGCTCATGAAGGCAATAGACCAGCATTGATTCATTTCTGCTTAACGCCTGTCGTGAGGGGAAATGAGGGCCGGCGCGGGTGTTGCGCAAGGCGGCCCTCTGTCACCAGTCTTAGCAAACATCATGCTCGACGATTTTGACAAGCAATTAGAGAAACGTGGTCTCAGGTTCGTGAGATATGCCGACGACTTCATCATCTTTGTGAAAAGTCGTCGTGCCGGTGCACGGGTTAGCGCAAGCGTTCGTCGCTTTCTTGAACGTCATCTAAAATTGACGGTCAATGAGAAAAAGAGTAGGGTTGGCCCGACAGACGGGACAGAATATCTTGGCTTTGTGTTCAAGAAATTCAAGGTTCGTTGGTCTGATAAAGCCTTCTCAGAATTCAAGCGGCGGGTGCGAAAACT
>JAHISQ010000133.1 GCA_018818125.1 Candidatus Rifleibacteriota bacterium | reverse complement strand
CATCGCAGACAAACCACAGCCTTCGAGATGCATATTTAGTGCCTGAACGAAAACCCGAAAATTTCCAGCTGATAGGGCGGGAATATCTGAGTAACCTTGTCGAAGGATCGGAGTTTTCTATTAAAAATGGTCCATAATACCGAGCATTAAAAACATTTGCATTGGAATCATGCTTAAATTAGCTTCATTAGGTGTAATTGGGCATACCTGTCCACATGAAGTAGAACGAGAATTGAAAAGGACTCTATGCAGCCGCTTGAAACCGTTTCTTTTGCATTTTTTCCAATCGTTGTACTTGCTTCAGCTCTTTTTGTTGAAGAATATGGCCGATTATTTGGATATTTCGCGCCAGGACGGCCAACCCCACATAGCGCTTAAGTCCTTTTATTCCATGGTCCAGGCACCGATCCAGCCCATGGTTCTCAAGGGCGTTTATGCTGGACTCCACTGCGGAATGCTTCCTCCGGGCCTCACGAAACTCTTCAGAGTTTTCAATCTCCTGGTTAATGGCAGACAGCTTTCCCTTTCGGGGAAGCACGACTCGATCTAAGAGTTCTCGCAGTTTTTCCTGGTTTCCCGGACTATGAAAGCCTTTGTCAAAGCTGCAGCTGCCAAGCTCAACAAAGCGTTCCTTCGTTTCTTGAATGATCGGGACCGCAACCTGGTCATCCGTTTCATTCTGCATCACCCGATGGTGCAGAATGAAGCCAAATTGATCTTTGACAATACAAACCTTGAGTCCCAGTTCTTGGGAAATGCCGGCTTTGCCCTTGCTGATCCACTCTGTATGCTCCTGGAAAATAGAGAAAACCTTTTCATAATGCGGAATACTTTCGCCTTCCACGACCCTTCTGCGAATCTGATCAATTTGCCTTTCAGCATGGGCAATGTACTCTTGGATTTTTTGTATCTTCAGATGAAGAACAATATCTGCGGATGATGATACTGCTAAAATGGTTTCCTTGACCTTATTAATGATATCTTCGGCCAAATCAAGATATGTGAGATGGGCTGTGATAATCAGTTGTTCCCTTTTGGCTTTCTTCTCCTTATTTTTTGAATTGGAGCCTTTCATCTGCTGTGCCTTTCGAAAAAGCTTTTTGGTCTTTTTTAGCAGATAGTCGCTCTTACGCCATCCGGGCAATCCTATTTGAACGCATAAGAATAAAACCGACAGGATCATTTTCCGCATGGCATCCCACAAAAGATTGATGTCTGTTGGATAGTGAACGTCTGTTTCCAGGACAAAGGAATCACAGCTCGCATTCAGTTTGTCATCAGGCTTCATTCCCGCAATTTTGTGCCCGTACTGAAGAGCAACCTGGTTGATTTTATCAAGAATCTCAGGCGTAAAGAGCGACACATTGTCCTTGAGAGTTTGCAAAGCATAACGGAAATCGTTGTTCATGATGCTATGCCCGAGCATTAACCGTAGGGTTAGATGGTTGTTGGCGATTTCCATCAATTTATCGTAATCCCAATTGCAGGACAATCTCAAGGTTCCCAAAACAAGAATTTTCCACAGGTCCATACCGCTTCGTCCGTTATTGGGATTAATATTGACGGTAACCAACTTCGCGAGAAGTGCAAAAACCTTTCTACGAGCATCGCTGTCACAGTATATGGCTTGCAGGCCAATGAGCAGCTTCGGGATTTCATCGCGAGAGTGGAGGTCAAATTTAATGTCACCGATCTCTACCTCGCCGAATCTCATTTGGCTTTTGATTACTTTTCGCATATTTTCTCCTCCGAATCTTTGCAAATTTATAACGCACAGCGTCGTTATTATGAAGCATTAAAAAACATTTTGTATTAATATGTAGCATTTATTGTTGTTTTTGTAAATGAAAAAATGCGCTGAAAAACAAATAATTTGATGAAATTCGGATGGCTATATGTGGAGTAACCAATTGACAAAACGATAGAAAATAGGATACCGTTCAGGCACTAAATAGGCTTTGACCGATTCCAGTATGAAATTGAAAGCGGATCGGCCTTGCAGAGCGCATGTCGCTACAACGGTCCATAAACGTTCATTGCTTTGCCTGCCCTTTGCACTGCGTGTGCCTTGGGTT
>JAHISQ010000132.1 GCA_018818125.1 Candidatus Rifleibacteriota bacterium | reverse complement strand
ACGAGCAGAATCATAAAACTTGGGTGGTGTCAAACCCCGAGTTATTGAGCAGTTACCAGATAACCTATATTCCATTTTCCGCAGTTTACTTCTTTGCACCAAGCCAGCGCAGCCTCTTTGCTCGCAAAGGGCTTCTTTTTTTCGAGAAATTCGGCAATTTCACGCTGTTTAACAAAAGTGTATTCGCGAAACTCAGTCTCCAGGCCCTCAAGCTCCTGGGAAAGGCGGGCAAATTTTCTGTTCAGGATATTTGAACTTTCAGAAAACAGCTCAAGGTTCCCCACCAGAACAAGCCCCAGAACCGGCAAGCCGATCGCCGGGCCAAGAAACAACAGCAATCCCTCCCTAAGACTCTTTGAGTCTATTTGAAAATCGGTCCTTTTAGTCCTGGAAAAGCCCGCCAGCCAGGCAAAGCTCAGAAATCCAAATGCCATGAATGAAGCAATCTCCCATAGTACCAGAGAGGTTGAGAACGGCGAGCGAAAAATAAGCAGCTTTTCTTCAAAGCTGACTGCCTGATAGACAAATCGATTGTCATGGCCAGTTCCAATTCCATCCGGCCCGATGCTCCAATAGCTTAAGCCCTTTTGCCAACCTGCAATTTCACTACCGGAAAAATTTTCCCAGAGCGAAATCAACTCTCTCTGCATACGTGAAAAGAAGGCTTCAAAAATCTTTTGCCAGTCGACATTTTCTTTCTCAAAAAACAATAAATATGAATATTCTTTATTTTCGACTGTTATCACTCCCTGGCACATCCACCAGTCGTTGCGCGGCAGAGGCAGGCTATAGAACTGATTCCTGCGGGGCATTGTATACAACAAATGCACTGGCAAATCTATAAATCCCGCTTCAATTGTTTCTTTCTCATCCATAAGAGGAATCAAACTCGAACTGAAAAGCTTCTGCAGCAAAACGCCGAAGTTGCCAGCCAGAGCCGGGTTATCTTCATTTTGCCCGGCGACAAAAAGAAATGGATTTTTGATCCCATGCTTTTTGAGGTCAAGTATTACCTTGTTATGCCAGCTGGCAATGTTTCCTTCCGAAGCAATGCTCTTTCGAATTGTCTGCCAGATCAGCGACAATCTGGATTCCTTAGAGTTTACTCTCAGCAGCTTTTCCGTCTCGTAGCGCAGCACTTCAGACAATACTTCGCGCTCAAAATTCCGACGCATCTGGGCACCCTGAATGATCCCAATCAAAAGCAATATCGCGAATGGAAGCCAGATAAGAAAGCCAGTAAAAAGCCTGAATCCTCTATTCCAGCTCATATTACAAAGGCCTCCTGAGCACTGCCAGGGATCGGTCCTCATTTGAGCCTTCCGTGTCAACGCCTGATTCTGCAGCTAGTGCCCAGAACTCGTTTAACTTCGAAGAGCACCATTTTTCCGGCGCAGCTTCCAGCTCCGATCTAAGCCTTTCCATGCCCTTCTCGGGGGAGAGGCGATCAAAAAGATTTAAACAGCCGGAAGTAGCAAAAAACAAGCTTGCTCCAGCTTCCAACTCAATATGCTGGCATGAAATATCTGGCGGTTGAGTCTTGCCAAGCGGCGCAGAGTCGTCGTGCAGGCAAATTGCGCCTGAGCCTGTCACCAGTATCGGCGGATGATGCCCGGCATTAGCAATTTCCAGACTGCCATTACCGTCTGTAATTGCGCAGAGAAGCCTGATCTGTTGTTCGTCCTGTTTTTCTCGAACAAAAAATTCATTCAGATCAAGCAGTATCCGCTCAGGACCCGGAACAGTTGCGTTCAGCAGCGAAACGCACATTTTTATTCGAGCGATCAGAAGAGTTGCAGGAATAGGCTTTCCGGCAATTTCGCCAATACAAAACAGGAGTCGATTATCTGTAAGCGGTATGGCTTCTACATAATCCCCTCCAAGAAATTTTCCTGGATAGAAAAAAGATTCAAGCGTTAAGCAGCCGGCGACTATTGTTCCCTCGAAGACAAGCTTCTTTCTCAGGGGCTGAGCATCATAGATTTCGCTAAGAGTGTGAACGGCCTTTCTTATGCCTGAAAAGATGCGACTTTCTGAGTCGTTTTCCGTATGCAGAAGCGTAATAAACTCATGGTTCTTAACCCTTTCGAGGGCTTTTGCGAGTCTTTTTATGGAGAAACCCAGATTTCCTGAAATATAAAGCGCAGACAGGGCCGCCAGGCTAAACGAAAAAGCAACAAACAGAATGAAAAAAGAGAGAATATTGTGGTTTCTTTGTGCAATAGGCCTGAAGGGTGTAGCACCGATCAAAACGACATCGCCCATGTGGCGTGGATGAATGCCGGTTACAAGATAGCTACCCCGACCAGGCAAATCAATCAGCCGGTCAATGGTTCGTTTCAGCCGCCAAACCTCTTCACTCAGCATCAGCAGGTCTGTATTCAGAAGCAGTTGATCCGGCATACTTGATTTTGGGCCATTTTCGGTCATTTCAACAACCCCGAAGCGCATACTCATTTTCGTTTGCGACAACGCTGCCAGATAATCTCTGAAAAGGCGATCCGGGTTAAGCAGAGCGACCAGAAACATTATGCCGCGATATTCCTGGGAATTTCTGACAAATGAAAGATACAAACCACGCCTGTGTCCACCCCAGTTGAGATCCATTATTTTTCCCAGCTGTTGATGCATGCTTCTCGACAACTGCCGGACATAGCTCAAGTTAAAAGTGGAAGCCGATGATTTTTTCGAAGAAACATTTGTTACGTGGGCGACGAGATTTGTGACAAGAAAAGAGGCGACTTCACGCGAAGCCTTCTTTTTCACAGCAACCTCGCTGAATGTCTCAACTACATTGCCGGATTCGTCAACAAGATAAACAGCTTCGACAGCTTCACCAAACCGTGGCACTGCCAATAGTCTCTGCTTCTGAGAAACAGAACGATCTTCGAGACTCTGATTTAAATTGCTGAGAATGCCTTCAAAAGATGACTTATATTGCAGTAAGCCTTTATCAATTATATTCAGGCGACGTTCGATGATTCGATGCTGCTGCCTGACAGTGTTGAGCGTCGAAGTTTGCATATAGTCAAAACACCACTGCGAAAACAGCCCCAGCACCGGCATCATCACCAGAAAAATCGCGATACCGATAATTCTGCTGAGAGAAAGCTCATTGCGGCGAACAGTAAACAGATACTTGCCGCCAAAAGCCAGCAGGCACATAAAAAAAGACTTAACCGCCACACTGAGAAAATCCCAAAAAACCAGTAATCTCTTATGATACTTATCAGGGATTGGATCGCGCCTTAACGATACAGTAAGTCCATTGGTGAGCCGCGCCTTTTCTTCGATCAGCTTCAATGATCTGTTGGTGGTGCCCTGCCAGCTTTTCTGAACTGCCAGACGGTAATAATCTGGAAGTGATCCGCGCACAGCTTTTAAAACTTCTTTGAGAAGCCGGTCGCTCTTAAAAGCGTCAGCTTCGATCAACACCAGAACATGTGCAATCTGCTCACTGTAGGGCACATTAGCTGTCCTCTTACCCGAAAGTCGCCACCAGCCAGCATGTGAAAAACGGCTGTTACCTTTAAGAGTAATCAGGGCTTCAGGCATTTGACCGATTTTTGAGAGAGCAGAACGCTTGCCAATAAATGCACCAGAAATGGCGGTGCGACGATTTTCAGAGAGGCTTTCCGGGCGCAGTAGCGAAGCCATTACCTGCTCGGAAATCGCAACCTTTTCGTGCAGGAAACCTGGGACCGCAATCCTTTTTCCACTAGCATCAAAAAAAGAAAACCTCACGTGTTTATTCCATGGCTTAAGAAGTGCGAACGCATAGTCTGGCGTATTCTTGCGCAGCATTTCAGTGGCCTGTCTTAAAATAAACGGAAAATAGGTTTCGGCTGCACTGAATCTGGCTATTTTCTGCACGACAAGCGCCATCTGGCCGCGCTCCTGTGTCTCCCACTCTGCAAAAACATGTGTTCGCTGCTTTTCCAGCCACTGTACAATGGTAAAACTGGTCGCAAAAACGATTACGGCAAAGAACATTAATGCCAAGGCCGGCCTTCTAACCGTGGCATCTGGAATTGATGTCTTTTGGAGAGGCATTCATAGAATATAAGCTTTTCAGCTTAATTGAGCAACAATTCTGCCCACAAGAGATATCAAGGGGTACTGATGTTCATAAAATGATACAGATTCGGCTGAGGCGCCCGCAATACAGGCCTGAAAGCCATCAACCCCTTGATGTGCTTGCCGTCGCGCAGATACTGATCAAAGTTCTGGTCGACAATACGGTTGAGTTTAAGTGAAGCGTGGCGCAGCCAGCGCTTACCTCCATGTTCAATATAAAAAGCCATGTGGGTGACATCAAGACCTTCTTTGTCGGTGACCAGGGCTACGATATCGCCAGAAACAAGAGGCGTCAGACGTTCAAGCACAGCTTCCACCGGGAAATACCACATCTGTTGCGGTTTTTCGGCAATCAGAAAACGGTCTTCAACGTAAAAGGTGCGGTTGTTGCCAACCTTGTTCAACAGCAGCTCACGCATGACTGCCTGCGGGTGGTTGCGAGCAATATTGATCAGGTAACCCTTGCGCTCATTCACGTCACCCCAGAGCGAGGTGAAATGATTGCGATGATGGTTCATCAAAGGCTGACCAGCAGCATCAAACATGACATCAATCAATCGGCAGAGAAACTCATCCTGGTAAGCGGCTTTTGAACTTGCGGCCATGGCCAGAACATGCTCGACGTAAGTCATGCAATCGAGATAAGCCATGCTGGTGCGCAAGAACTTTACTGGAAGCGGCTCAGCATTGGCAGCCTCAACCTTTTCGACTTGCTTTTTCTGTTGTTTCTTAATACGTTCTTTGGTTTCCGGGTGATATTTGCGTCCAAGCAGATACTTTGAGATAAACTCAACCCGGCGATGCACCGGCAGATGATGAGTGCTGGCAATCAGACGCTCGACCTCGACAGCATCTGCAGATTCAGGCAGACCGACGAGCGGGGCAGCATTTCCCCCATGCAGGATCTGTGCCTGCAGAATAAAGCATGAAAAGCAGCAGAACACCAGAATCAACAAGGTTTTATCAGTTAGCAAAAGCGACTCCCATAGCTGACGAATAACTGTAGTATAATTCAAATCAGTCGTAAATATTATGCGATTTTGGTATTTTTTATTGCTGAGAAGGTTTTGTGACATTGATTCTGATTTGACGCAGGGAATCTGAAAAATGAAAAATAAATGTGTTTTTCTGGCAATCGTAATAATTGTTGGGTTGCTCACTGGCTGCGGTTCAGAAAGCAAAGCACCTGCATCGACGCCGGCAGCGGCCGAGCTCAAAACCAATGTAGAAATTAGCGCCGATGCCAAGAATGAAAAGCTTATTCTTGGCGCTTTGTGGGTGCTGCGAGAGCGTACACCTGATTTTTTCAAGCTGGTTGATGAGAACGTCAAAGAGATTCGCCAGAGCACTGGCAATTTTACAATTGGGCCGATAAAAACAATTGAGGGCACCGGCAGAGTTGAATTTAAGAACTTTGCTGGCACTTATGGAGAATACAATATTGCTGATTTCCTTGTACATGAGGGCACCCACATAGTGGATCAGAAGAGGGGCCTTAAGCTGACCAGAGCAGCCGAGATAAAGGCCAGAGAAGCAGAAATTGAGTTTTTCAGACAGCTTGAGAAAGCCGAAAACAGAAGCTTTGAAACAATGATTAAATTCGTGCAGAACGAGATCGTTCAGATCAGAGCTGGCAAACTCTATTCGGATCTTGATTAAAAAGGTATAACCGGTGAGAAAGTCAATTTCACCTCAAATTCTTTTGATACAAAGAAAAATTGAACAGGAGTTTGCGGATATTCCTCGCCCGCAGGCATTTACCGATTCAGGTCACTGCTGCGAATGTGCAGATCATAACAAGACTTTGAGCAATTTTTCCCCGGCAACAATCAGCTTCACCGAGCTGGGAAATCCAGGTTGGGACCCAGTCTGCTTTATGACCGATGAGGCATTTAAATATTTTTTCCCGGCATTCTGCCGACTGGCTGCGAGTAGTGAAGGTGAAACCTGGTATCTTGACCAGTTTCTTTTTCATCTGGCTGCTGATGGGAAAAGGAACTCAAGATGGCAATCTTTCAGCACCTTTCAGCGCGAACTTGTCAGGGAGTATCTTGAAATACTGCTGGAAGCAAACACAGAGAAAATTGAATTCAACTGCAGTACAGACCTGTTTCTTGAGGCATTGGAAATATGGTCTGACAAGGAGTGAGTTGCCGGATAAATCAATACGATCGATCAGAGCTTTGCGATAGACTTGGAGCAACACTCTGTTCATGCTATTAATTATTGTGTAATTCAATCAGTTCGAAGTATTGTAAATTTTGGTGATAATTTCTCGGTGGCATTTTACAGGTAACAGATTTGAATCAGATCGAGCAGACAACCGATTTTTCCGGCGGCAGCAGAGATAAAACGCTGGCAGCAATGTTTTTGCTTGGCCTGGCTTTGTTTTTGACGTTGCCTGCAGCGAAAACGGCCGTCTATTTTTTTTCGGCCCCATATTATCTGCTGCCCTTTGGGGTTCTGGCACTCATTTCGAAAATTGCTGAGCACTTAAAAAAGCACTCAGTTTCGTTGACAGCATGGGCTTCAGCCTCAACATTCTTCTGCTTTGGTTGCTTCGAAGTTATCTATTCCTGGCTTCCTGACACTGCCTCATGGATTACACCGGACTCACCAGATGCGGCTTTCTGGCGTGGAATGATCTCTTACGGCGGCAATCGTAGTCTTCAGATTATTCCAATCGCTCTTCTCGCATTGATTATGGCTTTCAAGCTTAAAAATCTCTGGCGGCACCGCCTGAAGATTGGTGACATATCTGCCGATACCGGCATTCTTGGCGAAAAGCAGCCAATGCCATGGAAACGAGTTTGTTTGCGAATCTCATTTTATTTTGCGCTGGTAACGGTTGGTTTTCTTGCAACCAAGGGCTTCGGCAGTTGGAATGCCGGTCATGCAATACTTTTAAGCACCAGGCTGACTGGTGGAGCTGCAAATTCTCTGGTTGAGGAACTACTTTTCCGCGGACTACTGCAGCCTGTTTTCGGAATCGTAGTAACACCCGGAGTTGCCAATATCCTTCAGGCTGTCTTTTTTTCCGTAATTCATTACGGGTTTATCGAAACCCTCAGCTTTTCTGAGGTATTTCCCGAGCTAATCAAGCTGATTCTGTATTTCGGCATCGGCCTTTTTCTGGGTCGCGCCGCACGCGAAACTGACGGACTGCTGATACCATGGTTTATTCATTTCATCATAACCTCAGCCATCTGGCTGACCCTTTCCCAGCGCTGAGTCTGTATTAAAGTGCCTTTCCCGGTCTCATAATCCAGACATTCGCCAAAAGATGGCAAAGTGTGTTACCCTGAAAAGGTAATGGTTGTAGTTTTTTATTTCAGCCAGCAGTCTAGATTTTGCGTTGCCAACCGAGCTTTTTTGCTGTTCGGGGGCGCTACTTGAAAGGGAATACCAACTTGCGAAAAAATTATTCATTCGAAAAACAAAAACGAGAAACAGATAAGAAAAAGAAAAAAGAAGCCAAACTGGAAAAGAAGCAAAACAAAGATTCAGGCCAGCCAGAAACCGAAGATACTGACACTGAAGGCACTGAAGAGACCAAAGAATAGCAATCAGCCGGGCTGCGCTACGCAGCCCTCGGCTTAGACGCGATTTCAGGCTCAGCAATAAGCATTCCGCAAATAACCAGCCTGAACTCGTTAATCCCAGCGATCAAGCAACTCGGCAGCGCCGCCCTTGACCTTCATTTTAATGCGTTCCCAGAGACTTTTCGGGGGTTCGTAAAGTTTGCTGACTTTAAAGTCTTTTTCGAACAGATCCTCGCGCACCTGGCGCACAAAATCAGGATCTTTCGAAGCGACATTCGACTCATAATTATGACGCAGCGCCATGGTATCCATGTTGCAACTGCCAATTGAAGCAAATTTGTCGTCAGTGATCAGTCCTTTCGCATGCACTTTGCCCAGACCCTTTTCGCCTTCAAAAAGATAGATTTTGACACCGGCTTTTCTCAGTTTATCAAAATGGAAGCGCGTATTGGCATCGTTCAACGGGTTTTCGGCAGATGCCGGATGCACAATGCGCACATCAACACCACGTTTGGCAGCGGCGGCGATTCTATCAATCAGATCATTGTTGGTAATATAAGGGTTAATGATGTAGAGATATTTCTGGGCTGAATCAATCTGCTGCTTGTAATCATCGTGAACATCATGCACACCGCGTGGGATGTTGTAAGTAATACGGGCATTCGAAGTGCCGGCTTTCGCAGGTGTCGGGAAAAAGCGATCGCGCAAGGTTGCCACATCTTTGCTGGCAAGTTTGCCGCCATTGTAGAGATAGCTGAGCAGAAGACCGCTCTGCATCTGGCTGACAACCGAGCCCTGGCAGCGCACCATCATGTCGTGTTTATTTTCGCGTGATTCCTGCTGCAGGGTGTAGCCGCCAACATAGCCAATCTCACCGTCAATGATGAATTTCTTGCGATGATCGTAATGGAAAAAATCAAGCTTCTTACCGACGCTGGTGGCATTACCGATGCGGTTATAAAGTTCTACCTTGATGCCGTTCTGTTTGTAGAATTCAAAAAGTTTTTCTTCTTCGGTTTCTGAGATCAGAGTCTTAACACCGGCCATGCGCGCGCCAGAGCGATCGGCAACCAGAATTACTTCGACGCCCTGCTTAGCTTTTTCTGCAAGCAATCTGGCAAATTCCCAGCCGGTTTTGTCTGCTTCCATGCCAAACATCTGGATGGTTATGCTCTTTTTGGCAGCTTTAATATCTTTGGTTACTGACTGCCAGAAATCTTCGCCGATCATCAGATCAAGCGAGTTGTCGTTGGTTTCTTTAAAGGAGATATCAAGATCTTTTTCTGTGACTTTCGCGCCAGTCACAGCCTTGTTAAGCGTTCGTTCGATGCCACCCGCAGTAGTCAAAACTGATGCTGCCTGTTCACGAACGTAAGCAGTTGTTCTTCCCGGGCTTGCAGCCTTTGCGGCATCAGAAGTCTGTGATTTGGCGGCTTCTGTAACTTTGTCGGCTGAATTCTTTAATCTCTCATAGGTGGCTTTGGCTGAAAAATAAGCATCCCGTTTAAGAGTTACCAGCTTCTGGTCGGCCTGATCGCATACCACATCCTTGTATTCGGTCAAGGCCCGTTGCATGCTCTGATACGCGGTCTGCAGGTCTCCTGCTGACATACCAGGCGTCGAACCGGAAAGAAGAAGAAGACCCGAAACTCCGACCATGAGTCCAAATCGGCTAAGCCGCTTATTCATTCAGTTTACTCCCACCAGTCGAAAATACTATCTGAAGTCACCCCAAGAAATTATGTACCGTTTAATCACACCATAGGATTTGATTATAATGAAATCAATGATAACCCGCAAATTCCTGAAACCCTGCAGAGCAAGCGGCATAGCATGTCTGTAACAGCATCGAAGAAGTTTAGTCCATCAAAACAGATGTCATCAGGTTCTTCAGCCGATAAAAAAGATACAGCCTGATATACATATTTGAGAATTGCGCTTTTAATTCGACAGCTGAATGCAGAAAATAGTAAAATGCCATAGGAAAATGCCTGATGTAAAAAATAGAACAGGAGTGATGAACCAGACATGTTCAACACTGTAAAATTCTCCGATTTCGATCCTGTCCTCTACTCGGCATTTTTCTCCTGGCTCACCTTCCTGTCCACTCTTCCATATATTGCTGCTCTGTGGGATTTTGTGAAGTCCCGCCAGTCGAGAGAAGAAATTTTACGAAGCTTTCGTCAGGCTAATCAGGCCGAAATGGCTGCTTTCATTTTCTTTGTTATTCTCTGGTTAATTATCCTGGCAGGCATGCGCTGGGCATGGAAAAAACCGGCATTTTTGTGCATCGAAAAGAACGGCGAATGGGTAATTCGAAACTCTTTCTACCTCGCAAACTGTCGCATTCCTCCTGAACAGCCACGACAGATAGAATGGGTATTCAGTAAATCATATGATGATAACGGGCCGGATTATTCGTTCTCAGGATATTTCCTCATTTTGCGGGACAACGCTCCGCCAATTTCCATGCAACACTCGTCTCAGCCGATGAAAGACGGCACACCTGATTTTTTTCAACAGCTGGGATATCCGGATGGAATAAATATGCTTACTGGCCTAAACGGAGGGCAACTAACTCCCCGCCTTACCTGGAACAGCTCAGGCCCGATAATTTTAGCAGAAAAAGAGTAGGCGACAATTTCCTGCGGGGGAATCCATTCAAGGCTGACTGAGTCGGTTTGCCTTGCGCAGAGTTTCGATCCGACGGGCCAGATTTGCGACCAGCAAAACCTCGTCCTTCAAATGAACCGATGCTATGAAATTCGCAATCAGCGCCTTTGAAAACGGCGGCGACAGAATGTCGGGGATCCACTTCTCCGGAACAACGATGACCCGGTCGACGTCCGGCTTGGCCCCGGGTTGGGCACACTGAACATTCCAGGTGGCCAGCGTTTCCTTGAGAGCCTCTTCGTTGTCCTTGTCGAGTTCTTTCTCTGGCTGCTTCCTTTTCAGCAGTTTCAACAGCCATTTGAGCAATTTCTCGCGACTGGTGTACAGTATTGATTATCAATCACTGACTTTTTCGGCGGGTTATGATAGCTTATCAGCCTGACTATAACCGCAAGCAATTGTAGAATGAGGTGCTTATGCCGAAAATCAAACTTTGCCTTGATATTGAAATTGAGAATTATACCGAAGTTGCGAAAATTTACGCCAGTCGTCACAATATGCCCGAAGCACTGGTTGCAATGATGCCCGAAAGCACTCTGAAAGAAATGGTCGACAGCAAAATAGTTGAGAAAGTTAAAATCAAGCTGGGCACTTTTGTCGTCGGCGAAGTTGAAAGAGAACTTGCCGAACAGGGTTTAAAAGCTTCGATTCAGCATTCCTACGAGTAGCTTCTGCTCAAAGATAAGGCCTTTCAAGGCCTGGCTTTCGCATGGCAGCCGGTCGCAGCAATGTCGACACCGGTTGCTGATATTGATACTGATTCGCCTGCTAGTCCTCTGTAAGCGGTCTTTTGATATCACAAACTTTTCGTGATCGAGGTTTGTCAGCTCTTATACTTCTTCTGGTTGTAGATGTAATTAATAGTCAACAGTATCATCCCGCAGAGCGGAAATGCGAATACTTGCGATCCTCCGAATGGGCTTTCAGACATGGCCAGCGCCATAGGCATAAAAACCACATATAGCATTGGAATGGCCGGTGAGCATTTGTACCTTGGTGCCAGATATATTGCGGCAATAGAAATGAACCACCAGCTGAACGATGTGATAAGGATAACATCGCTCAAGACAGGAACTTCACTCGGATAGAAACCACTAACCAGGTGTGAAAAACTGCGCATCCCTGGGATGGGAGTGTTTGTGTAATGAATGGTAACGATCGACAGAAAGACTACAGTGCAGACAAGTTGCATGCCAAGGCCGTAAAGCTTTACTGGCCACTTCTCGTTTTTCATATAGGAAAGATCGAAAAAGATGAAATCCAGAAAGCTTAAAAGCAACAACCATAGCCCGTATTTTGCCAGCATTTCCATAAACGGCGAGTTGCGGGCGCTGGTTGCTTTTTGTTTCTTTTGCGTTTCAGTCTCTTCAATAAATTCTGATGCATATTTTTCGTAAAATTCATCGTTCCCCGTGAGAGTACATAACTCTTTGAAAACACCTCTCGGACCGAGACTAGAAAACTGATCGTCATTGATTCCATAGACAAGACCGTGTCGAGTATCCAGAAGAAAAAATTCACTATCGAGATTTTCCTTGTCCTTGTTGAAAATGCAGTAACAATGAGATGGATAATTCCCGCTTTCCATTATCATAATATCATCGTAGAGCGTGTTGCTCTCGGACTTAGCATCCCATTCCATTAGTAGCTTCAAAATACGGCCGTCGATAAGTTGCAAGCCTTTGCGTCGATCGAGTATTTGTGCCAATTGTTCTGTCGATAGCATTCTCATGTCACTAGCCAGGTGAAAAAAAACGCTTGAACTAATTTGCCTCGCGACTTCAGGTCCTGATGGCCTTGCAGCAAAAAGTTCCAGCGTGTTCAAGAGACAGGCGGCAACTAGAACCGCCGTATATGTCAGTCGGCGCAGATTACTTTTCATGCGGCCTCAAATCTGTAAGCAGGCCGAGCAGTATCTTACGATTGTTTTTGTTGCAGAATTCAATAAGAGTTAACCCCTCTGTATTATAGGCTGACCGGTCGGCACCGGCTTCAAGAAACCTGATAAAAGGCCTTAAATTATTAGCCTGTAGTGCCGCCCATAGCGGCGTAAGGCCTCTTTTATCCTTTTTGTCCAGGGTTAGTTTTCGTTTTATCGCCCTGGCAAAAACACTGGCAAAATCAACATTGTAAGTTCGGTAATTATCGGACTGGGCACGCCAGTTCTCAGCAAGAAAGTGAAATATATTCTGCTGGTTTTCGCGGTAGCTTTTTACATCGGCTCCGCTTCCCAGAATCATCTCAAGGCCATCAGGTTCAGGCCGTAACTGAAGGCCGCCTGGCGTATCGACTCTGGCAGTGGAGCTTGAAACATCTGACGGGGAAGCGGTGAGACTTGCCGGTTGCTTAACTGGTGCTGGTTGCGTAGTTTCTGTTTCAGCAAAAGTTTGAAGCGCCTGCTCACTCGAAGGCTCTAAAAACCAGAAAAGCAAAGCCAGAACAGCAAAAACCTTGGCAAATTTCTTGAAGCTCATCCGGGGTTTGATATTGAGCCCGTTTCTGACGCTGCCGTAAAGCAACAGGCTACTGAAAAACATGACAAAAGCGAAGTAAAGCGTGTCACAATCGATCAGGCCTCTGGTCATTAACCTGGCAGGCACTGCCAGCACCGCAAAAAATATCGCCAGATGACCTGTAAAATGCGAGGCTTGCTGGGAATCACTGTTCTGGTTGGCCTTCATTGCAAGCGCCGCTCCGGCAATTATCATATACAGCAGAATGCTCTCAATTGAAAAAAGTTCTGAGTATAGCGGATAGTAGGATCTTACCGGAAATGCATATCTGTCAAGCAGGTAGTTCTCTATCGTGTTGTACGAAAGGATATTGAGAAAAAGATAGTCAAGAGCCATTAAGAACCAGTAGGTTTGAGCCATATTGTTACCTTGCAACAGTGCATGCCGACCAATTTTTATGCCGGTGTAAACACCCTGATATCAGAAAATATAATAAGCAGAAGGCAATTTGAAAGATAAATTTCGATGCCCATGGCAATTACACTATACAAAATCGCTTCCATCCTGATACGATCGCACCTATTAGCAGACAAATTTCGAAAGTTTGCAAAACGTTGGTAGAATGAGTTCTATTTTGGCAGCCGCACCAGCAACCAGCTTAACGAACTCTCTTAACAGCCTCGCTACCTCGTGAAATATGCGGGCGCGACTACATGATTTTATTGAGTATATGCTGTAGGAACTGCAGAAACTTGTGGACATCGGCGGCAGTTGTGCTTTGACCGCCATAGAGTTCGGCTTCAAAACAGCTGGCGGCGGCCTTTCCATCTGTCGGTCGGAAGTTTAATTCGAGACACAGGCGGTCAAAATATTCACCAGGCGTTTCATGTTCGCCGCGCGGGAGCACACCGCGGGCCTCCATCAGCATGGCAAAGCGGTTAAACAGGTCAATTACATCTTTGCCCTCAAGTTCAAATTCAGACATGGCGAGCATCTCTGCAAGCTTTTCCTTGAGGGCTTCTTCGTTGTCCTTGTCGAGTTCTTTCTCTGGCTGCTTCTTTTTCAGCAGTTTCAACAGCCATTTGAGCAATTTCTCAGCGTATTTGATGGTAACCCATGATACTACCACCAGCAAAATCAGCGCGACAATCACTCGTAAAGCGGTTTTTATAAATTGAGTCTGTCTTTCTTCTTTATTTCTTTGCTCTTTTTCGGCGCTTTCTTTCTTATATTTTTCGGCGCGAGCCTTGTCTTTGACAACTGTTCCTGGAGCCTGCGCTTTTTCAAAAACGCTGGCATTTGTTACCTGCTGCTGCGGCATTCGTGGCGCTTCATCATCGCTCTCTGCGAGATTGTAGCGTTTTGCATTTTCCTGTTTGAGCTGATTTTTGATTGCAGTTAACTGCTCGGCAGAAGGTAGCGAGACTCCGCTGGCAATAGTCGGCGGCGCGTCTGAACGCTGCGGCCGCACATCTACGGTTTTCCAGCCATCTTCGGTAAGAACTTCGACCCAGGCGTGTGCCATTGCTTCGACTATTACATAGCGATTATCCCGGCTTTTGTTAGAGGTAAAACCGCTGGCAACACGTGCTGGTATACCATGCAGGCGACAAAACAGCATTAACGACGCGGCAAAATGCTGACAGTAACCGGTCATAGATTTCAGCAGAAACTCTTTCACCGGATGCATCTCTGTAGTCTGCTTATAATCAGTTTTGTAGACGCCATTGCTTTCGAGATAACTGACAAATTTGAATACAGCCCGAGGCTCTGCGCCGGTCTCTCCGGCAATTTTTTCGGTTTGCGCCCGCAGTTCTGGAGTATCCATAAACCCGAGGGCGAGATATGGGCTGTCGGTGGCAACTTCGACCATTCTGTCTGAATCGGTCAGGCGCGCGACGCTGAGATATTCAATTTCAAATTCGTCGCCTACGGCAATAGTCTGTTCGAGCACAATACTGCCATCACGCATGGCACAGAAATCAAGCGGCCCGGCCAGACTCTGCAGAGCCGGAGCATGTGGCAGACGGGCTTCAAAATTGCAGAAAAAATGCAGGTCTGCGGTTTTAGTGGGAGGCAAAGTAAATTCTGGCAGCTCGGAAAGAGCAAAGTCAGGCCAGCTCTTATCCTGTGTTTTAGCGTAGTTTGTCGCCATGCCGGTTGCCGAAAAGCTGTCGAAAGTACCCAGACGCAGGTAAACTCTATCTGGAGTTTCGCTTGATCTTGGCGCAAAGGTGCATATCATTGATTCGATAAGTTCTTCTTGCGAATCTATGGGTTTAAGATCGACCGGCGAAAAATCCAGGCCGACAACTCTTTTAACCGCTACCTGTTGCGTCGTTTTCTGCCGACTATTTCCGCCATGCATGGATTGCCCAGTAACAAAAGGGTCATCGAACAGAAACAAAACCAGCATATAGAGCGGCAGGCTCAGCAGCAGAGCCGCAAGCAACAGAAGACGATCGGTAAGCGTGGGCTTATCGTCAAGGTCTTCGCATTCTACAACTGTGTTCTGGTCTGGTCCCTGCATTTATTTCCTCACACTGACGAAGCGATTTAGCTTTTCGAAGGCAAAAGAACGAAATCAAGATCCATCTCGTGTAGCCTCTGTTTAAAATCTTCTTTGCTGACATTAAGACCGGAGTCTTCTGAAAATCTGGCTTGATCGGTGTCGTCAATAGCCCATAGCGATACTTTCGCGCCTCTGGCCTGCAGAGTCAGCAAGCCGTTGAGCAACTCATCGACGGGTAAATGAATTGTCTGGCTCAGAAAAATTACTATGGTGCCTGGACCAGCCTTGTTTAGAGAAAGGTTTATGAGCTGCTGTAGCCCGCCTTCTTCAGCTGGCTGCAGGTCGGCAAGCAGCTCGGTCATAAAACCGTAGACTGGCACGGAACTGGCAAGCCTGATATGGTGAGCCAGATCGTCAATGCAAAGGCCCATTGCAGCTGGCAGACCTCGCTGGCGGGTTTCCCCCATTATGGCCGCAGCAATGCGCAGCAATCTTTTCATGGTATTGCCAAAGCCGAAACCTCGCAGCTGCCTGCGGTCAGTGTGAACCGCCACCAGCACATCAGGACGGGTATCACGCTCAAACTGCTTGATGACCGGGCGCCCGATCTGCGCGGTTTTAAGCCAGCTCATAGCTCTGATGTCATCGCCAGGCATATATTCCTTGATCCCGTAAAAATCCATGCCGTGACCCACCATGCTTGAGCGGCTGTCGCCCATCGGGGTAAGCGCATTCGCCTTTACAAGGTCGAGATCGTCAGGAGCTGGCGGGTTCAGCCAGACCTTCAGGGGTGTTTTAAGATGAAAAACGCGCTTCTCTTCAAAAAAATTGAATGGGTCTCTAACCGTTATTTCGAGCGGGCCAATGCTGAAATTGCCATAACCACGGTTAAGACGATGCCGATAAGAAATTCTGGCGCTGCCGTTTCTGGCGAAGTCTTCGTGATTAAGCAGAATTTCGGGGCTGGTCAGGACATCTACAGCCGGGAAGTTATCCTGCAGACAGGCAGGGGGAAAAGGCAGCGGATTATTGTAGTGTAACAAAAGTTCTACTTCGATAAGTTCGTTTTCGAGACAGATCGCGGGCATATCGCGACTGATCAGACTGAAGCTGCGGGCAGTCGCCTTTACATACAGCCATGCCAGCAGAACCACCATAGCCGGGAAAATTACCAGGATCAGCGCGCGCGGGTTGAATCCGAAACTGTGTCGACTGGGCATAAAGAGATATATGCCAATTCCCATCATCAGCAGCAGCAAGTTGCGCACCCGGGTGCCATAATTGCTGAACAGCTTTGCAAAGGCCGCATCCGCGCTACCGATAGAATGGCGTCTATACCACATCCAGATTACTCCGTGCTATTTATGACCGTCTCTGACTACCGGAACCGGCACACTGCGCAAAACTTCGCTGACGATGTCGATTGCGGAAACTTGCTTTACCAGCGCGTGTGGCTGCAGAGTCAAGCGATGAGCAAAAACCGGGTTGGCAAGCATTTTGACGTCGTCTGGAATTACGTAGTCTCTTCCGCATAGACAAGCCCATGCTCTGACCGCGCCCATCAGTGCAATTGATGCGCGCGGGCTTGGCCCCAGAATAAGGTCCTTGTGCTGACGAAGCGCTTCAGCAAGCGAGAGAATGTAATCAAGGATTTCAGGCGCAATTCTCACCTTTTCGCAGATGTAGCGCTGAATTGATCTGAATTCTTTTCGACTGACAATCGGACGCAGACTCGTGATCGGGTTGCCGTTCTGTCTGGCGGCGAGCATTTCCCGCTCGTGAGTGCGGTCAGGGTAACCCATGCTCAGTTTAAGCAGAAATCGGTCGAGCTGCGCTTCTGGAAGAGGATAAGTGCCATGCTGCTCAATCGGGTTCTGGGTGGCAAGCACAAAGAAAACTTTTGGAATATTAAAACCGGCGCCGTCTATCGAAACCTGGCGTTCTTCCATAACTTCAAGAAGGCTTGACTGGGTGCGCGGAGTGGCACGGTTGATTTCATCAGCCAGAAAAATGTTGGTGAAAATCGGGCCACGCTTGAATGAAAATGATGAGTCTGCCGGGTTATAAACCATGGTGCCGGTAACGTCCATCGGTAGAAGGTCAGGCGTGAACTGCACTCTCTTAAATGTACAGTCAATTGTGGCTGCCAGAGCTCTTGCCAGCATGGTCTTGCCGGTTCCGGGCACATCTTCGAGCAGGGCGTGTGAGTTTGCCAGTGCTGCAGTCAGCACCTGTTTTATTACCTCGGTTTTGCCAACAATTACCCGTTCGATATTGGCTATGATCTTTTCGATCAGCGGCGCCGGCTTAAACCCTTCGAGGTCACTGATGTCAGAGTGGTCATCCATAAGCTCTTCATTAGAGGTGCTGCAGAGAGTGCTCAGTTCCTGCATGCGCCGGCGATACCAGTCGTCTTCAATTCTTAAGACTTCTTTAAGAGCGAACAGATGCTTTTTTTCAGGCTCGGTCAAAACGCCGTCGGCACTTGCATAATCACAGGCGCTGAGAAAAAGAGACTTGCCGTCAAAGTGGCGGGGGGCCTCCTGAACTGCATCAGTGTGCGCCATAGACTCTCTCAATTGCTGCTCCACCTTGGTTTTGCTTATTCCCAGCAGATCGGCCAGTGCAATTATCTTCTGCTTGTCAGTCTCATCAAGACGCTTGTCGCGAAGCGCCTCGATCAATAAAAGCTTCATGGTGTTTGCAGCACTCAGTTCCTGATTCATTTAGTAAAACTCCAGGTAAGTAATTCAGCTTAATTTCACTGCATTATAAAGCAAAATCATGTTTTTAAAAGAAAATAACGCACCTATATGTCTTAAATGTCCGAAATGCCTGAATTTTTTGCGATCCTGCGCCCACAGGCAAACATCACCGAATGTTTTAAAATTAGTTCTAAAATCACCCATCATGGCAGTTGGATGTTATTATTGTGCAAATAAGCGGGGCGAGGTGCCAACTGCATGGAAAACTCATTTAAAATCTCCAGAAACTGGTTTATAGCAATTATTATAAGCGTGATAGCTGCTGCTATAATCTTAAAGTTCAAGATACCGGACATAGCGTCAATAGCAACGTTATTAGAGCGTATCGTATCTGACAGAGCGTTCGCGCGAATAGGCTATTATGTCTTGTTCGCTTTATTTGCAGTTTTTGTGTTGTTTATGCCCCTATCAGCTTTCTTTCTCTATTGGTGCTCAGCCGTTTTTACCTGTTACTATCTTTTAACAGTTCCCCTCGAAGCAGTAATGTTAATGCTGATTCTGTCATTTCCCGCCTTGTTAAATCGTTTCCAGGTTGTCAGATTCCCGCCGGTAAAAACTACGTTGCCGGTGGTCGCAATACTTACATTTGTCTCATGCTTAATATCAGCGCTTTTGGAGAACCCACCCATACAGAGCTTTGTCACCAAATTGCTTCTGCTCTTGCCAACTCTTCACATTCTCTCGATGCGTCCTGGCGACGATTCTAAAAGCCGTTTTCATGGCGAAGTCGAACAGGTGGCAACCGGTTTGAGTACGACGCAAATGGCCAAAATGACAAAAGTGACCCAGACCAGTCCGTGGGAATTTGTCAGGCCACACGTAGAGTCAATCGCAACAAACATCTGCGAGTTTTCTGACAATTTCAGCGATATCAAGGTGTATACCCAAAAATCACGCGAAACACCGCATGTACACACCATGGCCCAGGATCACGCGCGAAATATTAATCTGGCAAATCTTAAAAAACGCGACAAGAACTTTCAGGAGAAGGCCTTTCTAAACCGCGTGAGAAGCGCCTTTGCGGCGGTTCAAAATGCATCTTACAACCATAAAGTTGAGATAATTCAACGGTTTGTTTCTGATGCCCTGTATGAGCAATTTAAGTGCCGCGTTGAAGAACAGCAGACTGCCGGCATTCAATACCAGCACGGCGACCTCTCCACGGCCGACTTTTCGATCGACCATGTTTATTCTGACAACAATTTCGACGAAATCCAGGTTCTGGTGCAGGCATCGATTGCCGAGTCAATTACCGATCTAAAGACCGGTAAAACCATTGGTTCAGCAACTACCCGTAAGTTTTACGAATACTGGTCTTTCATTCGCCGCCCCTCCGCCAAAACTCTCCAGAAGCCAGGCCTGCTGGAAGGGAGTTGCCCGAACTGTGGTGCCCCATTGCTGATTGGTCAGGTCACGATTTGTAAAGCCTGCGGATCATACATTCGTTCGGGCTTTTACGACTGGGTTCTGGCAAAAATAACCCAGGGCTGTGAGTGGTCATACTCCGATCCAACGCTGGTTCCATCCTGGAAGAATCTTAAAGCCGCCGACCCTGAATTCACAATTTATCAGATCGAAGACCTTGCCGGAGTCGTCTTCTGGAACCTGCGACTCGCTGAAAGAAGTAGAAGCGTTGAGCCCATCTTCAGATTTGCAAACAGTATTCTGGCCGAAATCCTGGGCACCAGCTTCAAAAAGCGTAAAGATTCAGGCTACACCTACTGGGAGAACATTGCCATTGCTTCTGTCAGCTTAAAAGGCATAGCCATGGAAAATGAGCAAACCACACTTTATGTGCTGGTTGTCTGGAGCGGCATTCCGGTAACAGCAAATGCTGATGGCAGCGTCAGCGAGCGCATCAGATACTGTAAACCCGTGCGCGACATTCTGGTGCTCAACCGGGAAGCCAGGCACAAAACCAATCAAAACAACATCCTCAGCAGCGCACATTGCCGAAGTTGTGGTGGCACACTCGCATCGAGCTTTTCCACCAATTGCGGCTATTGTGGTTCCACGCTTAATGACGGCAAAGAATGGCAACTTGCCAGATTGTTAAAAGAAAATGACCCGGAATCCGCCGAAATACTGACCAGAAAGGCCGCGATGGTGTCGGAGCGCTTTGCCGAGAACATGGCAGCAGAATCTGCCAAAACAAAAAAAGAAGTGAAAACCCAGGAGATCCGATCTGGCAGAGATATAATAACAACCATGGTACAGGTTCTGCTAGCTGACGGCGTAATCGATGAGGCAGAAATAAAATTCGTCAACGAAATGGCAAAAAAATACCACATGCCCCCGGAAACCCTCGAAGGCCTGATCGAGTCAGTAAAAGAAGGAACATACTATTTTCCGGCACCTCAAACCCGTATGGAAGCGCTGGAAATAGTGAAGGGCGCGGTGCGCATGGCCTATGCCGACGGTGTTCTTGCGCCAGAAGAAATGGCTGCCCTGGAGAGCGTGGCAAAATTGCTCGGCTATTCAGCGCTAGACTTAAAGCAAATTATTAAGGCCGAAGAAAAACTGCTACGCCGAGCCAGCAAAAGCTTCGGCGCTAAATAGTTGTCAGTTTCTATCATCCCAGGCGGTCTATTTTATTTTCCTAAGGCTCTCTTTGCCTTGTAATTCTCTGAATACACACTTAAAGCCCTTTCATAAGCAGCGACTTCAAGCTTGTAACACTCATTTTTGTTGTAACCATGACCGCCGACAAGAGCTTTTTTGCCAAGTGTCCGCCACATTTCACCATGGTCGCTGTACAAGAAAGAAATGGAAACCTTATCTTTCTTGACCTTGTCAATCATGCCACCAGCATCATTAATCAGGGCAGCAGCCGCAACAAAGAATTCCTCTTTGCCGACAAAAACGAAAACCCGACCAGAGTATTCAAGAAGCTTTAGTGCAACCTTGTAGCTCAGAGTTATTCTGTTTTCAGGGAAACCAGGGCTCCGGGCGACACTCATGGCTTCTCTCATGATACTCAACGTGCTCGCTTTGGGGTTGGTGGCCTTTTGAGTCGTCTGCGGCTGGCCATTTTCCTCCCAGTATTTCTTGTTAAAATCATCATCAGCTCTTTTGATGATGCCGTTCACTTTGGTTACCAGCGGAATAAGCTCTTTGCCTGCCTCAGCATAACTGTTGTCTGACGCTCCGGATTGACCGGTCTTAGGCTTGTCGGCATCACTGTTGCTGCTCTGAGTCGTTTTTGTCGAAGTTTGACTGCTTTTACCGGGATTTGCGACTGAAACACTCTGTTTTTTGCCACCCAGCCAGAGACTGGCGTGGGTATTCATAAATTCATTCGGAATTTCGCCGCTGCCTCGTTGCCACTGTGCGGCGAATTCTTTTTGAACGTTCGCCGGAATACTTCCATTTTTATACTGATAAATATCGGCTGAGCACTGAATTGGCAGATGCCTGACGTGTTGGCCATTGACGCAGATATTTATGTGGGTGTAACCGCCTCTTTTGTCTTTTATCAGATCACCTACTCTGAACATGGTATTTGTGCCGTTGTAAATCGAATACCAGATGCCCCGAGAGTTGCGCAAGTGAATATGAACGAACTTGAACAGGCCAGATGTTACTCTCACAACAATTATGTCTTCATCAGCAGCCTGGTTTAAATCAACGCTCAGATAGGTTCCGCCACTTTTATTGCTATTGTCGCCCGCTCCATTGCTCAAGACGGATCCAAGTTTTTTACCGGCAGAATCATCGCCGACTGGAGATTTAGTGTCCGCTTTTGCATTGTCGGCAACATGGCCGGCAGTATCTTTCGCTGCAGAATCAGCTGTTTTGCCGCTCGAAGAGCTGCCTGCGAACAAATTTAATTTAGCTTCTTTCTTGGGTTGTTCTTCCGTTACGTCTTCAGACTCATCTTCTGAAGTGTCTTCCTTTTTATCATTCAGGCCAGCAAACAAGTTTGGCTTCGCAGGTTTACTGGAATCACTTTTTTTCTCATCTTTGGAAATTCCAGCAAAAAGATTGGGTTTTGCGCTATCTTTTTTGGTGCCTGTCGTGTTGGCAGACACTTTGCTCAAAGCCTCAGAAAAGACTTTTTCCGCCTGTGTTTCAAAATCTTCCCATGCGCTCTTGGCCCATTCAAGGTATTGAGGCTTCTGTCTTTCATCATTTGATTCTCTGATATTGTTTTGAACAAGCTGCCAGCTTGCTTTGGCACGGTTTTTTACCGACTGGTAATTATTCTTGAATGCAGATGTTTCGGTGCCAGATTCTGTAGCAGATTCTTTAATCTCATCGAGAAACGAGCCATAATTCCAGGTGTATTTCGAATCACCAAAGACCATTTCCTGAACTGCTCCCGATAGAACTTTGTCCTGAATGGATTTAACCCTTTTAAGCAGACTTTCAAATCTCTCGCCCTCTTCGGCGTTGGCCTTCATAAAGCTTAAAATGGGTTCAACAGACCTGATAGCCCGATTCGCTCTTCTGATCAAACCATTGGTCAGAAGCTCAAACTGCCCTGTTTTAATCTTCTGCAGATAAGTTTCTTCAATTTCCTTATAATTCTCAATGAAACCATCAACGCCTTCTTTGGCTGTTTTTATTGCTTCCAAGTAATCCTTTGCCCTGACATTATCTAAAACATCTTTGACGGTTTTCACAGCTTCATAGGTAGTCTTTAAGTAAGCCCATGCCTGATCCTGTTTGTCGAGAGTTCGCATGCTTGAAAACCCGGAGACAGCGCTCCTGGCTGAAGCAAGAGAACTATTGGCAAAATCATATTTTCTTTTCCAGTAATTTGAGGCAAAGCCTCCTGCCAAAGAGACCCGCAGATTGAAATTGAAAGATGGATTCTCTTTTCGCGCCTGGAAAAACTGATCTTCGAGATTAAAGCCCACCTCGTGTTCAATGTATCTGTTGACGTCATTTAAAGCCTCAACAGCACTCTTGATCTGCTTGTTTTCCATGAGGGCGTTGGCTTCATTAACCTTGCTTTCGACATGTGTGGTAAATCTGTTGATTGCGTCTTGTTGAGCTATAACATCGCCTGAAACAGAGATGATTAACAATAGCGAAGCAAGGCAATACAGATTAAATTTCGTTATACAAAAATTACGCATTTTAACTTTTCTCTTTTCTCATTTACATTAAATTTTGCGGACTGAAGCGGGCGCAAACAAACACGCTGACTGCTGTAACAGCAGATCGTCAGCAGTAAAATTGCGGGGCGAAGACTATTTAACTGCTTTCAGGCTTAAATTGGCTTCTTCTGAATAGTTGTCGATAAGATCTTTCTGATCCATTGTTCCGACAAAGCCAACGAGATAATTAACGCCAGTGCCAGAAGTCGCACCATACGAGAAATAGGCATCACCATACTTGTATGAGTAATTTGCTACCTTCAGCCCATTCTCAATGGTGTACATATTATTCAAAACTGTTGCACCATTATCCTTGATATCAGCAACCATGCCATCGACGAAACCTTCAAAAGTGCCTTGTTTAACGATAGTCTGAATGACCATTTTTATAGCGGAGTCATTTTTCCAGATGGATTGCCCTTCTTCTTTTTCAACCAGTTCAAAACCAGTGGGAACTTTGTGAGTAATCTTTGCATCATCAGAGACAAGATCGAAAAATTTCGCAGAAGGTTTACTCACAACTGGCTTAGAGGGTTTCTCTACAGGCTTGTTTGGCTGAGGCGTGCTTTTTACAGGCTTTTTAGCCGTAGTGACAGCAGGCTTTGCAGCCCCTTTCTGTTTCAACAGCGTAAATGTGTTGGTAATGGCATCGCCCTCAGCGATTCTCTGTTGATACAGATTCTGGGGAACGATTGTCCATACCACGTAAGCAATGTTCTCCTGAACGGTGTAAAATATAGCCAGTCCAACGGGAACATTGTTATACAGCCATTTATAGCCACAGACTTTTCCAGGAATTGAGTTCAGACTATAATTATCTATAAGCAGCCTTTGAGCGCCTTTAATGATGTTCTGCTCAAAAATCTGGATCAAAGAATCAACTGATAAAGAGGCGTTGGCTGCAATCGCTCTGATTCTCACCGCAACATTCTGATCAGGGCTTAGAAAGGCATGAATAACGTCAGTACCTTCAACCACCCGGTTACGTTGATAATTTCCAGGAATCTTTATCTTAAAATTCATCTGTCTGTCTGTTACCCAGTTATCACCGGCAAATGCTGACAGAGAAAAGACTACAATCATTGCGATGACCAATATAGATTTTAAAGCGTAATTCTTTCTTTTGCTACAAAACAACATTCAATGCACCTCTTTATCTGAAAATATAATCTAACCATGCTCTCTCAAGCTTTTTCCATGATAAGCAATTTACAGTAGCCATGTCTAACAAAAACAGACATGCTCAATAAAAATACAATTTTTATTGAGCACGGGCGGCACCTTCATCGCCTACGCACGCAACGACACCGCCGAGTCGGCTTCCGCGAGATTTTTGATTTGCTAAGAATCGCGTTGTCTGTGATTCATGATTTGTGTGCATATAAATGTCATATAAATCCGTATTGTTTTAAAGTAAAATAAATGTGCAAGGCTAAGCAACATGCGAATTATTTGCTGGCCAAACAATGCCTATACCGTCATATTGGTTCTGTTGTCAGAGTTGAATCTTATGTAGAATAGAATCAATTGCTCGTTTCAGATGGACAAAAGAAACGAATTCAAGTTTTGTTTGTTAAATTATTCTGGCCATTATCACAAGTGAGGTTCAATATGAGATTAGCTGTTTTTTCGGATATTCACGGCAACGCTATAGCTCTGGAAGCGGTCTTAAGAGATATAAGCAAGCAATCAGTCGATCAAATGGCATGTCTTGGCGATGTTGCTTCTATGGGGCCTCAACCAGCAGAAGTAATGGACATGCTTATACCTTTGAATTCCATCTTTATCTCTGGCAATCACGACGAAGCAATGCTGCAGCCTGAGCGCCGCAATGAACTGGGCATAAGCCCGTTTGTGCAACCAGACTTTTTGTGGGGTCTGGAGAGACTTCAGGCATCACATTTTGAGTTCCTTAAATCATTTCAATCCAAGGTAGAGATTAATGTAACCAACGAGATACAGCTTCTGTGTTGCCACGGATCCCCGAAATCTTCAACAGATTTCATGCATCCAGGAACGCCATCAGACACGCTCAACCGCTATTTTGAGTCTTGTCCTGCAACCGTAATTGTAAATGGCCATTTGCATAGTCAGTTTCATGAGATTGTTCAAGGCAGACACATGATAAATCCAGGGAGTGTTGGCATGCCGTTCAAGGTGCCACCTGGTCCGGGCTGTCCCCCGGTGATGTATCCCTGGGCTGAATATGCTGTTATATCACTGACCAATGATGATTCTGATGGAAAGATGAACGTTCAGGTGGAGTTGCGTACAGTGCGCTACAGATTTGAGAAACTGAAAGAAATCCTTCTGTCTTCTTCTTTACCTGGCAAAAACTGGTGGTTAGAACAGCTTGCGCAGCCAGAATTCATGTGATTCCGTAAGCATTTAAGAGAAATTAGCATATTTCGGGTAAGATCTACCAGTTCACGTTTCTGATCTGTTTACGCAATACAGCTTTTTCAATCGGAGACTTGAAAACCGTCATCTGCAGACGAGGAAAATGTGTTGCCATAGAAAAAACAAGAGTTAATGCTCATTTCCTTAACACGTCATGATCTTAGAAGAAATGATGACAGGAATCCAAAGTCAGTTCACCTTAAGAAGACTGGCATAATCCGAAATTGATTGATCTCGTCAAAAAATAATATAAAACTTGTCACAGTTTTAAAATTTTTAAGGTCTTATGTTAAAAGGAGGGTGATGTGATATACTTTTTTCTCAAAATATAGCAGATACGGAGAGTTGAGTGACGGCTTCCAATCATAGTTCAAATACTGATGATGATGTTGTTGTAATTGAACAGATCGTTCAGGGTAATCAGCAGGCCTTTACCAAGCTTGTAACCAAATATCATCGTCTGGTTAGAGTCATCATCTGGAATTTTTTTGGAAAAAGCATCGATCCTGAAGACATTATGCAGGAAATCTTTCTGCAGGCCTATTTAAATATAAGCAAACTGAAAGAGCGAGCGAAATTTAAGAGCTGGTTATTGCGAATTGCTTACAACGAATGTGTCGATTCTGCTCGCAAGAACCGACCCGCCTCCTCAGGCTTTTCAACAGAAGATCTGGCTGAAAAAGGGATTTATCTTGAAGATGTGAAGGCACAGGATCAGTTTAGTATAATTGCAGCATGGAATCTATTGGCAAACCTTGCATCAGAAGATCGAACTATTGTCTGGTTGAAATATGTTGAAGATTGTTCATACTCAGAAATTTTTGCGGTTACCGGCATCAGTGAAACTGTTGCCAGAAAAAAAGCATCAAGGGCGATGCAAATTTTAAGAGAGCGCATAAAAATATGAATTGTTCAGCTGTAAAAGATCTATTTTCTCAGCACGCTGATTCAGATTCAGATCTGACAAAGAATTCTGATTTTGTCAGACATATTTCTGAATGCGCGCAATGTCGCTCTGATTTTGAGAGCCATATAAAATTGGTGAAAGCCTTGAAAAAAGGGTTCAGTGATTTTACTCCGTGGCCAGACCAGCAGTTTAACTTTAAATTCCCCGTCCAACAGAACAAAAAAGAATCCATCGTAGATGTTATCTCTCGATTTATCACAATGTCGTGGAAACCCCTAACGACGGCGGCTTTTGCCTGTATAATTCTGTTTTTGTTCTATTTTGGTTCACACAATACACCGGTTTGCGATTTTTATCTGAAAACCGGCAGGCTGGTAGACATTGCCGCACAGTCACAAGCCCATGATGGAAAGCTTTCTTCCCGCTCATTTCTGGCAGAGGTAGAATCACAGATCTGCTGCAGTCTGTCTGATAGCTCATCATATTTTCAGAGTAGAGTTTCTCAAGATTCTTTGTTTAGCATCAAGCAAAACGAAATAGCCCTGGAAGACGGAATGCTCTGGATCATACATCGGGATATTCCTGTGAAAATAGCCATTCCAGGGGCAAAAATCAGTATTATTGGGACCGAGTTTCTTGTCGTCACTCATGGAGATTCTTCTCTGATCCGCATTTTCGAGGGAAAAGTTGAACTGATTGACTCAAAGAAAATTACTGAAATCAAATCTGGAGAAAATTACATCTATGAACTGGCAAGTGGCACTTTTGTAGATATGAACGAAAGCCTGCAAGCCACATGGGATAGAGTTATCAAGTCTCCAGCAAAGGCACTCAAGGCATTGCATCCTGCTGCTGGACACCAGGTTCCGGTTCAGAACCAGCAAACCGACAAATCTCCCGATTCGCAGACAAATAGCAGTCTTGAAAAACCGCCAAAAACATTTGCTCCAGCAAGCGAAACGCTTAACAAAGACAAAGAACCAGAATCTACACTTGAGAACAGTCAAGAGCTTATCAATCCCGTTGAGGGACTCGGCAACTAAAAAACTTTTGCCAGTCATGTCTGATCAATCAACAAATTGCCTATGGAGAGAACTGATTGCAAAACTTCGAGATTACTACTGAAACAACCAGCGACTATCTTCTAATCAGACAGTCTGGTTACTTCAATGCTGAGGCTGCCGTAGAATTTTCCAGCATAATTTCTGGAGCTCTGGAATCTGGGAAGTGCAATTTTATTGTCAATCTTGAAAACTGCAGTTCGGTTAATAGCCCTGCTGTCGCCCATATTCTTGATTTATGCCTTCAGATTGTAGAAGATCACCATGGAGCAATAGTTATATTTGGTCTAAACAATCTTAAAAAGTCGTTTTTCGAAATGGCAGGCATATTCCCGTTGGCGTCATCTACCAATTCTTTTGAAGAAGCGGTTCTGATTATTAACCAACTTGCCTGACTCACAATTGCGAAGCATAGTCTGTTGAGACTAGCCAATGATGATTACAATAGGATAAGCACTGCTGTAGACAAAGGATTTTTGCTAGATCTCGAAGAAAACTTTGGCGATTAATGGTAAGATGAGGGTGAATGCAGTGTTACTTCTGCGGCTTAATGTTTTGAGCAGTCCTTGTATTTATTAAGTTTTGGAACAGGTTCATGAAACAGAAAAGTCAAAAGAAAGACAGATCAACCAGTCCGTATTTTAGATTTGTAATTTTTTCATTCATATTCTGTATAGTTCCGTTCCTTGTATCTGGCTTTCTCGGCTGGTATTACCTGGAGAATGAGAATGAAGTTAATCAGAATAAAGCTCTGGAAAGCATCAAAAACTCTTTAAATGATCTTGTTTGCCAGATTGACCCTGAATATTACATTAACACCCGCTTTAACAGCTTACATCGACAGATTTTTTCGCGACCAGTAACTCCTGAGCGACTTACTTCATTTAGCAAAAGTGCAAAACAACAATGGGGTTTTGATTTTGACCTTTACTGTTTTGATCAAAACGGGAAACTTCTAACTCCAGAAAATGTCAAACTAAGATCAAGATTTCTTATAAGCAGGCTCTGGGATGCTATTGCAACCAATTGGATTTATCCTGGAGATCTTCAAAAAAGAGGACAAGTTTATCAGGCTTACAGAAAATCTCTTAATGCTATTAAAGGGCTTTTTGGCAAGGAATTTATCGGTTCGCTGATTGCAAATCGACTTGGAGAATCATATCGATTTTACTGTTCCGGGCGCTCAGGCCTGATATTCTGGAACATCAATATGCCAGCTATGAATGGCGGAACGATATGTATTGTCTGGGACATACCTTCGCCAGAGAAACTTATAAGCCAGCTTTTTTCAAAATCACTGAATTACCCAATTCAAACCGCAATCAGGGATTCATCTGACAATAACATTTATACCGACAAGCGGCTGACTCCTGACCGTGCCAGTCGACTCTGGCGTTTGCTTGAGGATCAGCAACAGGATTACGTAATTGACAATGATTTTATCTGGGTAATGCTTAAGTCCTCTACTGCCAAAATAATTGCCGGCAAACAACTCAAGTCTGTTTTTTCCAGAGAATTTGTGCTCACTGCTGTAGCAATCTGGATTTTTGGCTTTACTCTGCTTTTAACGCTGATTTTCAGATGGATAATTCAACGCAAATCTTTTTATATGCCTATTCCAGCCAAGCTGGTGGCGTTGTTTCTGTATGCAGTATTTTTGCCGACTATCAGCATCTTGTTTCTTGCATACCTTTCGATAAGAGATGGTCGTGCCGCCATGATTTCTGATTGTCAAAAAAATGCCAGAGAAGCTCTGTTAGATCTTGACAGTTCTTTCAACGATGAAAAAAATCGACTTTTACAATATGTGCGGAATATTTGCGCTGAACCAAAATTGCGACAAGATCCCAAAAAAGTCTTAGAAGAACTGGTTAGTGATAATTGGAACATGGATAAAATTGATTTTAAGCTGATTAATCTGAATGGCTCAGAAATATTATCATCCTCTGGAGCAGACAATGTTTCGTCTGCTCTGATACGTGCGTTTTCAGGAGTCTGCATCGAGAAGTATCTTTCTGAGCGACTGGCAACGGAAAACGAAGGAAAGATAAGAAGGCCAGATTTTCAAGCAGAAATGATTTTTGACACACCAGAAGTCGGTTTGCAAAAACTGGTTGAACAGCCTGATGTTTTACACACAGTGCAATTAACCAGTCATAAGAATATCTGGTATTGGGATGTATTCAAAGAACCCAATCACCCTGCAGCCTTTATTTTCTTCAACAAGAAATATGAGCTATTAGTTAAAAAATATCTATCTCGAGCCATCATCAGGAGCCGAAAATCATTTCAGCATGGCAAATTTCGCATTTTTGCTAAAATAGATGATTCCGCTATCTGGTATCCTGGTTCAGAAGAGGTTTCAAGCCAGCTGGCTGGCCTGGCCAATCGGGCAAAAATTCAACAGGTAGACTTTTTTGCCCAGGTGAAAATTTCAGGACAATCTTATCTGGCAGCAGTTCACCCTGGTAAAAATGTTTCTGGAGTTTCATTTATGGCGTTGTTCCCAGTCAATGAAATCGAACGGCACTTAACCTCCATAAAAGAATGGGTCTTTTCAGTAGTGATTTTCATTTTCTTTACTACAGTGTTTATCGGAATTGCTCTTTCAGATACTTTTCTTATTCCTGTTTCAGAGCTTAAAAGAGGCATGCAGGCTCTTGAATCCAGACAGCTTGATCTGCGGTTGTTGCCACAGGCCAAAGATGAACTGGGTGACCTTACTAATGTCTTCAATCAGATGATGGGAAGCCTTGAAGAAAGTAGCATGGGCAAAGTAGTTCAGGAAAGATTGTTTCCGACAACGACACTGGAAGCTGGTAACTATCGCGTGTTTGGTCAGTCTAAGCCGGCTTCTGATCTTGGTGGAGATTATTTCGATTATATGCTTGTTGATGAAAACCGTTTCATAGTGATCTTAGGCGATGTGACCGGTCATGGAATTCCTGCCGCCCTGGTTATGGCAATGGCCAAATCAGTTATTCTGGTAGGTATGCAAAAGAATCTTGAGCTAGAAGAAATTTTTATTCTTCTAAATACGACTATTTTTAAAACGATGAGAAAGAAGCTTTTCATGACCTGTTGTGTTGCCGAAATAAATATTCAGACTAATATAATTCGTATAATAAATTTTGGGCAGACTTATCCAATTCTTCTAACCAACGATGCAAAGTTTACAATGGTCAAGACTCAGCCATCATTACCTCTCGGTATGAGAGAAAAGTTAAGATTTACTCTGAATGAATTTCAGATGCAGCCAAATGAAAAAATGATATTTTATACCGACGGCTTAATTGAATCCATGCCAGAAAGCAGCGAAATTGATTCCTTTATTCAGTTTAGCGATTATCTGATCCGACTCAATAATGAAAAGATAGATAAATTCTGCAACAAAATTATATTTGAGCACCCATTCTTTAAGACAAATGAACCACAGCCCGATGATTTTACTGCAGTCGTTCTGGAAAGAACCTCAGCATAGTCGTATAATCAGCGTAATGGCCTGCCAATACGAGACAGAGACAGCAAGGTATGACTCGAAGTAGATAGATCTGGTTTCGTTATCGCAACAGTTAATTCAACATCATCACCTGGTTTTAGCCAGTCAAATTTTCCGTAGGGTGCACAAATCTTAATCGGAACATTATTGCTGGTTACATGCAGATAACCATCTTTGTAGCCAGGAGACACCAGCGTAGCTCTGAATATTTTACGTTCAAGAACCGGCGAGGAATATGCTTTGGCAACAATTGTCGAACCATATTCTACTTCAGGATTTCCTGAAAAACCAATTCCCAAAACTACCAGAAATATTACTAATCCTGAGACTATTAAAAATTTTCTGCCGTTGTTTTCAGCACCGATTGATTCAGAGCCAGACTTTACACGTTTTAACGCATAAGCGGGAGGATTCTTGTCTGAAATATTTTCCTTTTCAGCTCGCAACTTGAACTGGTTGTATAATGCTTCAACATTGCCTGCGGCAATGAGTTTTTCCTGTAAGAGTCTTTCGCACAGCTCTTTTTCAGCTGCTAGAACCAGGGAAAGGTTCTCTGCACTGGCTTTGTTGCGCAATTTAAAGAGACAATACAAATTCTCTATCTCTACATTTGCCTGCAACAAAATCAATGCCGAATGCCATATTTCTGAATTTCTATTGGCTTCGAGAAATTCAGATAGAACAGGCCTGACTACAGCAAAATCAAAATAAATCATACAGGCTAAAGCTGCTTTTTGTGCGGTCAGATCTTTCTGAAACAGCATGGCTTTAAGGGTTGATAAGGCTTGTTCTTTATCTATCTTTTGCAATGCACCTAAGGCTGACATCTTGATCTTTAAGGAAGAACGCGAAAGAAATTTGCCAAGCTGAGTGGCCAAGTAATCAGAGTCGAACTTAAGCAGATACGCTATGGAAGAGACCTGAATATTTTCGTTTGCCAAGTTTAAAGAAGTGCGCGCAAATTCAATATAATTGTCCAGGTTAAGGCTTAATGCCATTTTAAGAAATGCAGCTCCTACATCCGGCGTATACCATGAATGCAACCAGAAAGCCCTGGAAAACTCGACGAATTCATGCGAATCAGATTGTGGCCAAAGCTGCACAAATCGAATTTTAGCACTTTCATCAAGTGTGGAAAAATACTCCAAGCTTTGCTGGTCATTATTTTTCGGGGATTCCGGTTCTGTTTCAAGTGCTTTGAGAATAACCTTTGAAGTAGACTCTTTTAATGACCAGCCCATTGCTTCACGCAAACTTTCCTGACTGTCTTTTCCAGAAGCAAAATCTTTGAGCTGAAGCAATAATTCAGGTTGCTTCTCTTCTGGTGAATTTTCAAATAGAAAAATCCACTGCTGAACCCATTTCTTCAATTCTCTACATTTGAGCCAATTTTTTAATTTTTCCAGATAACTGTTAAAATTGTCGCCCAGAACGCCAGAATCTCTAAGATTTTGACAGGCTGCCTTAATCAACTTTTTGACTAAAACAGATTTTTCTGCTGTTGCCGCATCAGCAATTTCAGTAAGCCTGAAAGGCACTTCGCAATCTGGGTTGTTAATTAAAATCAGCCCGGCTCTCTTGATAAGTTCTTCATTTGATTCTTTGGCAATAAATTCGACTAATAGATTTTTGACCTGGTCAAACGGGATGAAAATGCACAACCTTAATGCTCTGACCTTTTTTTCTAAATCCGGGCCCAGTAGAATAAGCTCCAGATAAGATATAGCTTCAAACTGATCAAGTCTGGTCAAAAATTTTACAGCCAGAAGTTGAATTCTGGAATCATTGTGCAACAACAGATTTGGCAGTCTCGGCAGAATCAACTCTGATGCATGATCGCACAGGGCCTCAACGCATGCGCATCGAACCGAAAGATCTTTTGACTTCAGCAATGGAACCAATTTGCCAAGTCTATCTTTTCCCCAGTATGGTGAAAAAAAGGTAATGATCTGTGCAACAATAGTTTCTGGTTCGTTTGCGAAGATCATTGTGAATGCTTTATCCGCTGCAACCTGTCGTTGCTTTTCACTTAACATGGCAACAATTTCCAGTTTTCTATCTGGAGAAAGTCCTGGAAATTCCTGTGAACAAAAGATTTCCAGCCAATCAGAGGTATCCTCTGTTTTGGAGTCGTCTCGAAGAGCGGTTAGCTTCTTAACAGCCAGAAATAGTAATTCCTGACAACTCGGATCAGGTTCTGACTTTTCGTGCGCCTTTAAGACATCCAAAAGTCGCGCTGATCTGCCGAATCGAATTGCGCTTTCAATAGCTGAAATACGTAAGGCAGTTGTATTTGAGCCAAGATCTTCAATTATTTCACTTTCGGTAATCATGTCTTAACATTTTACCAGAACCCTTGCTGAAAAGCTTCTATCTGAGCATATTTTCTGGCAAGTGAACGAATCAAAAACAATAACAGATCAGTCTTCCGAAGATTCCAGAGAATCAAACCAGTTCATATTATGATAGTAATAATGATTCTGGTTCTTTAAAAATTCAGGATAAACAACTGACGAGAAATCGACAAGACTGATCTGCGAGTTCCCTTCCGAAAGCTTTCCGGTAGTTTCAGCCATTTCAACAGATTTGCCAGGAGCAAGGTCTATCAGTTGCAATGTTATTGAATACAAAGTCTGATACTCATCTTCTACCTGATATGGCTTGATGCTGAAAAAACTGACTTTTTTACTTAAAACTTTCTCGAAGCCATTTGGATATTGCGCAGCCAGTGGATGCCCCGGGTGAAAAACTTCAATTCGCCGCAAAGTTTTCTGCTGAGGAAAATCTTTGTTATCTCCAGCTTCAACTCGATAATTGATCGTACTAAGCCGGCGCCGCGAAACCTTGTCGGTAATCCTTAATAAATCTTCGGCATTACCCTGTTGAGGGTAGCGAAAGAACTGATATTCAATGTATGGATAGGACCCTGAGTCTTTTACATAATTGTTAAAATCCAAGCGAAAACTATTCTTTTCGCCAAACTCAAGATAAGCAGCTTTTAAATCGCTCTGTACCTGCTCAATTATAATTCTGGCCTCCAGAACGGTATCAACTCTGGCCATGCCGCGCAAAGAGGTTTTAGTTCCAGAAGAAAAAATAACCAAGGCAGGAATAATCAAAATGGCTGCACAAATTGTTACAATCATTATTTCTATCAGAGTAAAAGCTCGACGGTTTAAATTGGCTGACTTCACTGGGTTACCTCTTCAATTACCAGGCCAGTAGCATTCACCATCTGTCGAACCAACCACGCCGATATTTTATTGCTCCCGGAAGGAAAGACACTTACTTTGACGAGAAAACCCTTTACGCCATCTTCTTCAACCTTCTCGAGTTCTATTGTTCTTGAGAAAAGAGAGGTCTCTACTGGGTAGCGTTCGCCAGATACTTCTTCCTGGATCGATTCTGTTGTTCCAATCGGATATCCAGGCAATGGTTTTTTGTCTAAATTTTTAATTCTCTCATAGCCCATTGCTCTGAATACTTCTATCGGCTCATTGGCAAGCTGTTGTGCCATGAATTTATAATAAGCATCCATGGCAGAATGACTGGCAAAACTGTTTATTCGTAAAAATCCGAGCAGAGTTAGAGACAGCAGAAGCATTCCGATGCATATTTCTATAAGCGTAAATCCTCTTTTCATCCATCGCCTCCTGTTATCCTGTATAACACCGGCGTTCTAGCGATTCCGACAGTATAAAGTGTTTCAACAGGAGATTTGAAAGCTGGGTCGTAAAAAAGTTCGATTTGCTGATTTGTTGGCCAGTCACTGCCACTCCAGATATTTAATACTCTATCACAGGCATAAAAGCCTTTTATCGTTACTGGTTGCGTATTTAAGATTCGACCGTCTAGCGCTTTATTCATGGCCACCAGACCCGCCTCTATAGGACTGGCATCTAATGAAATGGAACTTCCTTCTCCGGCAGCAAAAAGAACCAGAGTATCGAAATCCGCGCGTTTCAGAATTGGCGAAAGTATTTTAAATCCACCTGCTGCAACAATGCTTCCGCGGCCTTCAATTCTTATTGCACTATAATCAGGTCCACCAAGCGCTATGAGCTGGTTGCCGAGAATAAGAACATTACCATTGAGAGACAGAACCAGTTCACTGCCTTCTTTTCTAAGAAGGTGAGAGGAATAAAAGGATTTTGGGTTATTAAATGTATAGAAATATAATTCAAAATGTTGCAACGGAAGCGTGTTTTTGATCGACTCACATTTTTCGTGGTTCAGAGTATAAAATGCCGGCGAAACAACTTCTCCCAGAATATCAGGTTTTTCACTACGGTATTTTTGATTAATCTTTTCTGGTGCCATAGCATTTTCATAGTGATATAAACTGAACCAGTCTTCGTATTTACCGCGTATCGAATAATTACCTGCCTGAATCCATTCGTCATCCAGCCTGGGAAATTCTTCATAAAATGCAGTAAAATCACCCATTGCAGATGGGTCACTCACTTCAACTACTGGAAAATGACCATCAAGGTCATGCTTGGTTTTATTATTCAATTCTACGACATATTCCTGGTCAGAAATGTTCATAAAATCAAGGAAAAAATGAACTGCATAAAAAAATCTCTGCCGGATATCTCCCTCAAGAAGACTCGCTGCATATTCCAGCGGAAATCCTCGACCAGCGCCGGGAGGAAAGATATCCATACCCGGTTCGAGATTCTTCTCAAGCTCGCTGGCAAATTGAGCTTCTGCAAGCTTTCGCGAACGATTCTGCAGTTTTTCAACTTGAGCAGGTGTAAATCCGGCAGCTTGAAGAAGATGTTTGCCCTTGGCTGGAAGAGAGTTGCCCATATAATATCCTACGAGGCCATCGAGTTTGTCTGCCTGTTCTTCCAGCGTCGGAAAAAGCTTTAAACAATGGGCTTTGTCTGCGACCCTGTTAACCCCAAGGTTTGGCACTATAGTTTTGAATGTAGCATCGTTGGTGTTCAGAAAAACATATTTTAGCTTGCCATCATTTGAACTGTCGCCAAAAAAGACTTTTCCAAGCTGCTCGATGGGCAATCTGGTGTTTTTCCATGGGTCTAAATCAACATGCAGATTGAATATTGGCTCAGCACGGTTTAATAGCTTTCCATCACTGTCAACAAATTCCTGAACCCCATCTCTGATAAACAATATGTAATCGCAGATGAAATTGTTTGCATAGCGCTCGCGGTTTTTGTGATTGTCTCTCTTGTTAATAATACTGGCCACTCTAAAATCATGGTGACTGATCGCATGGCGCACAGTTTTGCCAGCCATTCTTGATTCCAGGGTGACAACAGCATTTAATTCAACGCTTCCCAATCCCTCTAAGTCATCTGAATATTCTTTGCCACGGCTGGAAATATTACGTTTTTCAATGATTCTGGCATTAACCGTTATCGAGCAGTCCGCTCCCGGAGCAACTTGAGAGGCAACTTTTGTGGTTAACGGCGTGTTGATGGGTAAGTCTGAAGATGGATTCTGCACAAACCATTTGAATTCAGGTGAATCTGGCCGTCTGGTCGCCTTGGCGAGTCTGCTGTATGCCTCTTCAACGGCATTTTCAACCAGAAATTGACAACTGCTTTTCATCCTCAATACGTTTGTCTGTAGCTGGGCGTTTGAGGTAACAAACATGAAATAAGTGGTTAAAACAGCCAATGCCAGAATAGCGCAGAGAAATATAAGCAGTATCATTCCCTGCCTATTCTGTGAAGAATTAATTGGCTGTTTGATTAATTTCATTTATTGCACTGATATCATAAAACGTTGTCGTAAAATCTACATTTGCGCTTCTTAGTTCTCCAACACCAAAATGCTCATCTTATGATTAGATGTCATATGAACCATCGGGGTTTTGAGGCACCTTAAGGTCCCGATTATTATCTTCTTCTGCCTTTTTAGCAGCAGCATCTTCTTCCGCCTTTTTAGCAGCAGCATCTTCCTTTGCCTTCTTAGCAGCAGCATCTTCTTTCACTTTTTTAGCGTCAGCTTCTGCTTTTGCATCATCAGTTTTCTTTGTGTCTGTTGTTGCTTTGTCTGTTGTTGCTTTGTCTGTTGTTGCTTTGTCTTTACTGCCACCACCAAAAATCGCAGTACCAATCTGTTTAACACCTTCAAAGATCTTCATAATGCCTTCAATGACTTCGCTGCAACCAGTCAAAGAAATAGACACAATCAGCATTATGGCTAAAAACAGCACTGGACGAGCTTTCCCCAAAGATTTCATGTTCATGGTAGCCTCCTGTATAAAAATGGATTAATTACTTAGTCTGACAAATCCGCTTGTTTGTGACATCTTTTTTATGCAAGTTCTATCAATGCCGCTTCAATCTTTTCGGCAGAACCTGCAAGAGGAAAAATTCCAACCATCTCAAACAAATTTTTCATCAGTGCTCTGAGACTTGTAATGAAAACTTTTCCTCGAAAGTCATCATGGATGCGAAGAGTAATGTCAAGAATCGAGGCTGCTCCAGGACTATTAACCGAAGTGCAGGCGGCAAAATCAAAAATAAATTTGATGGTCCCGTTGCGCAGTAATTCTTCGATCTGTTGCGAAAGCATTTCGCCGGCTTCAGACGAAAAATATCCGCTTATTACCATTATGCCTACATCTTCATTCTGCTCATGAACAATACTGAAATTCATAATATTCCCTGCCTTATTATTCTTCAAATGCCTGAAACTGAGAGATTATCAGTCCAGTCTGATTAATTCGAAACGGAGTCACTTTAAGCTTTAATCTGGTATTTTTCAGGTTCTTCTTCCATGTTCCTCGTGCCGCAAGGACCACATGCTGCTTTCCTGCTGTGTCATCAAGAAAAATCTTTTCGCCTTTGCTGTCAATCATAGTAACCGTTCCATCTATTATCAAGCTGTTTTGTGCTATTGCTCCGGCTCTAATCTTGTTTTGATCAGACGAAACAGGCCAGTAAAGTCTAATCCCGGCGACAATAAAAAGAATTGCGACAACGACAAAATAAATATTAAACGCGCCTTTATATCTATCATAAAGCTCATTGACAAAATCCATGGAGGATTTTTTAAATGCGCTCAATGTCTCTGGAAAAGTCATTTGGAGAGAATAAGGCGCTGGAGTTCTTTGTTTTTCCAGTTCTTGCCGATATCGTTTCTGCCATTCCAGTTTCGCGGTGTCCATGGAAAAATTTTCACCAAGCCGTCTATCTATTCTCAGAGATTCGGCAACAGAATCTAATACCTCACCGACAAGGGTTTTACCATCATATTCTATCTGCTGCTGGAGTCTAAACAGCAAGTAAAGACTTTCTGGATCAGGATTTGCCTGAAAAAGACATAAGCCAGCACTTAACAAATCCGGACTCTGAAAATTCTGCAAAAATTCCAGCAATAATGGCCTGACCGAAGAAAACGGAAAATGAATCATACAGGCAATGGCTGAGTGATATTGCTGCATATCATTTTGCGACAGCATAGCTTTTAACGAGGATACTGCCTGATCCTGATCTTGCTTTTTCAAGACACGTAGTGCAGTTCTTTTTACGCGCAGGTCTAAAGATTTCAGATATTGCCCAAGCTTTATAAAAAGCTCATCAGTAGCAAACTCTGCCATGTATTCCAGAGCAGCCGATTGAAGATTTGGATTATCTGAACTCAATGCTGTTCTGGCAACCTCAACAAAATCACTACGTCCCATTCTTAACGCCGATCTAAATGCTGTTGCCGACAAATCTGGTTCAGTCATTATGTTCTGCATGATTTTCAGCAAAACTTCTGCGGCATCTGTTTTTTCAGGATCATCTATCAATGTCACATAGCGAATCTGTTCGTCAACAGACAGTTCGCAAAAATTCTTAGCAGATTTATCTTCAGTAACAGTTTCTGATTCTGTCTGAACCAGGTTTTTGATAAAACTCAGGGCTTTCTCTGAAACCGACCAGTTTTGGGCTTCAACAAAAACCTCGCGAACTCCATCATTCTTCAGTAATTTTTTTAAGCGGATTTCCATTTCTAGAGCCTGACGATTAGAAGCTCCAGGCAAAAGGTCTATGTATTCTCGGAGCAGAGTCGCGGCGCCATAGCGGTATATCCAGCGCTGCAGGCGAAGCATATAAGCATCTTCTTTTCCGTTCAGCATTCTGGTGATCTTTATTTCGTCACAAACAGACTGGATAATCTTCTTAATAATTTCCTGTTTGTTAAAAGAAGAGTGCATGGCTATTTCCCATAATCTGAATGGTACATCCGGATCGGGGTTGCTCGCCAACAGAACGCCTGCTTTCGCTAACAGCGATTTGTCCTGTTCGATTGCCATAAATTTAACCAGACATGGGCATACCCTGGCGAAGGGAAGATGAATACTGATCTGCAATGCCGAAAGTTTTTTTTCTGAAGAAGCTGAATTCAATAAAAAATCGAAGTGAGCTAAAGCTTCATCCATATCGATAGAAGCAAGCCCTCTGATTGCCAGTGCTCGAAATCGAGGATCGTTACTGATTAATAATTCAGGTAGATTGCTGGTAATTAATGTTGGAGATTTTTGAATTAGAATCTGCAAAGCGTTCATTCTGATACTGAGACTCTCAGAAAACAGTAAAGGTTTAAGTGCACCTAATTCGCTATCAGGCCATACGCGTGAAAAAGTTGAGAGAACCAAAGCTGCCACAGCATCATTTCTTGCCGCCTTAAGCCATTCTGCAACATGTTTTACATGATCTGCAATATCTGAAAGGGCTGGCCCGATTAATATCGCAATCTGATCTTCACCAGATGCGTCAGCAAAAGCCTGAGAAAGATTTGAACTGTCGTTTGCATTAAAACTGGTGTCTTTGGCTCCGGCTAATCGGTTTTTGACTGCTGTTATAGCATAAGGCAAAAGAACCTGGCATTCAGAACTGTCTTCTGAGTTAGACAACTGGCCAAGCAAAGCAAGGAGTTCTTTGGTATTTCCTGTCTTTATCGCCTGTTCAAGTGCAAAAAGTCGAAACGAAGCAAAAGGAAGCTGGAGATTTTCGATAATTTCTTTGTCAAGCATCAGCTCATCCTTGCCTTAAAGGCTCAAAAACCCGCTTCCTTAGCCACAGATACATTCTTTGCGGCTAATATAGCATACTGAAACAAAGGGTGTCAATTATCTGACGAGGGGCGCTGAGTAGAGAAGGATTTCCCTTTCGGTTCGGAATGAAATTGAATTCCGCTCCATGCATGAAGTCATAACTTGATTTTTTATCCGGGAATTCAGGTCGCGGGGTTGAAAAGTCTTTGCCTTCAAAGTAGACTGCTGAAAGAGATCTGGCAATTCTTCGTTCCGCCTGATATTTTGCAACCCAAGCAAAGAATTTTGAGACACAAAAAGATGCAACAGAACAATAGACAAAGCATTTTGAAGGTTTTCTCATTTAAATGCGATTCTTGCAAAAGTCTCAGAGCACTCAAAGTATTTTCATTTTTTTAAAATTTCTTGTCACATAATTTTTGATTTGCCTGTCATAATAACTGAATCCGAAATTCAAAAAATTTACAAGGAGAGTTCAACATGAAAAAGCAGACAATCAGTATTCTGGTTCTTGGGTTCGTTCTTGGAAGCCTTTCTGGGATAGTCCTGGCAGACAATGCCGCAATCATAAACGCTATCATGATAAATCAGGTTCAGACCGCGGAAGCGCAACGCAAAGCAATGGCCCCGGCGGCAGTAGCTACAACCATCGGACAAACCCTCGGGCGCGCTCCGACTGAAACCGAAATGCGTGACGGCTTGAACCATTTGGCCAATGGCGGAAGCTTGCAAAGTCTCCGGGGGATTTGCGTCACCAGTGAAGAAGCACAGACAAAAATGTCTGAAACGATTCAAAACACCACCGGAGCGGCTGCAACTGAAGCTGATTATCGCAACGCCACCCAGCATATCATGTCTGGAGGCACCATCGAAGGATATTCGAATATCGTAACCAAACAGGGAAACACCAATGTTGGTCCGGTCAACCCACAACAACGAAATTTCATCTGGCAAACCGGAATTCAGAAAACCATCCAGATGCACGAAAATCCCGCGGCAGGACTAGGGGAATAGAATTCCTTCAGCGAAAAATATGGTGATTAATGATAAAGCAGCAGAGATGCAGTGTGAAACTTATTCTTGAGTTCAATGATTTGTCACATAACAGTATTTTGCGGTAACAGTTTCAGGCAAATTGAGTGGAAAGATTGTCATAGATAATTCTATGTCGCATACTTTTGCTTATACCGGTCTTTTGTCTTAGGCATAGCCATTAATCTGCAATCTAAATAATCTGATGAAGCAGATGAGCTTACCAGAAAGGTGTATAAAATGTTTGCAACAAAAAAGATGCAAAGGCCAGTATTATGTATGCTTCTTGCTTTGTGCTTTACTCCGCAGTTTTTTTCAGCAGGTGGAGGTAAACTCCACGCCGAAGACAGTTCCCCGGTAATACGCCTGCAACAGCAATCTGAGACAACCGACAAATTTGAAAATTCTGGTGATCTTGTTCTTGAAAACCCACAGACTACGAAAGAAACAATTGAATTAAGCGACTATCCGAAGTATACAAATTTTGCTCTCATAGATTTTACAGATTCTCTGGCCAAAATCTTCATAAAAACTGTGGGTAGGCCTGAAGGCATGATGAGCCAGGCACAATTTACAAGTCTTTGCGAAGCCGGAAAATTTCCGATTTCCATCTCTGCTGATCAATATTTTTCGAATCACGACAAAGATAATAACGGCCAACTGGCAATTTCTGAATATATTCCATCCAGACATGAGCTTATTTCACTCACAGACTATCGCAAAATTACAACGGCTTTCATAAAAGGTGAGGATTATCCAAATGGTGAAAAACCTTCAGCTAATTCTGTAGAAGCCCTTGGAGCCTCAATACCAGATACAAAGCGAAGATTATTTCTTACATCTGACGAAATCGACGCAAGAATTAAAAAGTTTGCTGCATCAATTGGCGGCAGCACCAAACCAGGCGAGAATGGAAAATTGGAAATACTTGACAGTGAAGGCAATCATATCGAACCACCCAGAACTCTTATTCCGCTCAGATTAATTGAAGCCGTTGGACTTCTTGAAAAGTATGCTAACGATATCGGTGGTAAAATTATCGCTGGACCGGGTAAGTTGCCTATAATATTAGGACCGGAAGGAAAATCGATTCCGCCATTGTATTGGCCCGGTCATCTGCGACCGCCTTATCTGAAAGACTCGGAAAATGGAAACTGATGCGTAAAATCAAGTCTACCGACAAAAAAGGCAGCATTATATTTCTCATAATGATTGCCGTTTTTCTCGTTCTTGGCATTCTGTCTTTTTCTTTGCATTCAACCATGGCAGAAAAGAACAACCAGGTTTTTTCACACTCGCATTCGATGCTTATGGATCTTAGCAGCAGAGAGATTGCCGATCGGGTTTTCAATAAACTTGGAGCAGAACTGGCTAATCCGGAAAGTGCCCTTTTTATAAAAGTAGTAGAAACCGCCGCCAGCAATTTCCCTATTAATATTGAAAATGATATTTCTCTGAAACTTGAATTCTTGAGTCCTGATAATGGTCCATCTATCACTTTAAGCAATTTTTCTCTGATTTTGCAGTCACCTCGGCAGCTAACTCCCTCTTTCTGGCGTGACTCAAAGGAAAAAGCATTTCAGATACATCTTAGCTTTGAGCTTACTACTGGCCGTGGACTCTGGAGCAAGATGCGTAAGAGTTACCGTTTTTTACGTGAAGCAACATGTAACTGCATGGCCCTGCCAGTCTTGTCGAGATTTTCTCTTTTCATCAAACAACCTGAGGCGACTAACGAAACATCAAAAGGCTATAACTGTCTTAGGAACAGGTCAGACGGCAGTCTTTTACCACCAGACGACACCCTTATTGGGGTTGAGGCTCCGTTAATTGTCAACAATTCAAGCAAAGCAAGCTCTCTTGATTTAAAAAAGAACGGTATGATTTTTCTTGGTGGTGATAAGACGATTGAGCTGCATCTTACATCCGGAAGTGATGTTAATACCGGCGAAGTATTTCACTTCTATCCGGAGAATCTTTCTGAAAAATCATTTCCAAAATTTCTTATTAGGAATTTGCCAAGTGGATTTTCAGCAGGGATTTCCTTTAATAATGGCTCGAAAAAGGCTTCGCTAAAAATTCAGGCAACTTTTGGTGGATTTTATGATCAAGATTCAAAAGGCACAAACATGAATCCCTATGGTACATTGGATTCGTTTTTTGCAGGAAACTCGCCCAGAACTATGAATTCAAGTTTTCTTCATCTCAGCGGAACAATGAACAACCCTTCTCCGGGAATTCTTATTGGGCAAATTCTCAGTGTTTTTCCATATTACTCTGCCATTGTAGTTGATTTTGATAATGACGACACCATTGATGGCTTGTTGGTACTGTTAATGTCACCAGTTGATTACGCAGTCTCTGGAGCAAATGTCAGCTTTTGGGATTTGATACCACTCCCAGGAATTTTTTCACCAAACACTGGCGGAGAAAGTCTGCAGATTGACTCTGGAATTACGCTTGAGAAACTGTTTGGCAGCAGAGCAAACTACTCTTCTTATGCCTGCCAGTTAATCGGTGAGCCATATAATCAAATATTCGACTACTTATCAAATCAGGAAATGACTATTCCACCTAAGCAGCGTTTTGAAGAACAGGGTGGCATTTCTGAAGCTGCCGGAAATTCTGACTACCTTGTTAGCGGCAAACAGTTTAAATTCAATTTTCCTGATGCAGAAGCCCCGGAAAGTATAAATTTGCATGAGCTTACTGCTGAAAAGCTTTTTTCTGGACGCTTTACCGAAACATACGATAATTCTGAAGAGTTTTTCAAACACAATCTGACTGATAACACTCTAAATCTACGCGGGCAAACAATTTTTGTAAACAGTGATGATCTTGAATTGCCAGCCTCATTAAAATTACGTTCTCCAGGAGTTCTGTGCTGTCGCAAAAACATCAAAGTTAAAGGTGGAATTCCAAAACCCGAGATCGACGGGCCGGTATCTTTAATTTCGCTGACCGGTGACATAGTCCTAGAGGCTGACAATGAGCCCATATACTCCAGCCTTATAGCACTGGGAGGTACCGTCATAGCCCCCAAAAGCAGTAGCGTAAGAATTTTTGGAACTGTTGCCGTCAACACCCTGAAGCCCTCTGACTGGCGCAAGGGCGGCTGCATAACATTTGCAGACTATTTTGATCCAACCAATCAGGAAAATCAAAGTAAGAGAACTAGTCTCTATTCCGTCATTTTTTCAGATAGTTATTCTGAATGGAGCCAGGAGACAATCAGATGAGTAACTGGTTTGCCAGAAAAGGCGTTACCCTGATCGAAATCATTATGGTAGTCGCATGCTTTGCAATAGCTAGTTTGCCTGTAATAGGTATATATTCAATGAGTATCGACAATGTAAAAAACATTGAGACCAGATCACTTGTTTACTCATGCAATTGCGAACTTATAGATCAGTTACAGACGCTTGATATCGAAGGTCAGGAGGGCGGAAAATTTCTTAATTTCCCATCAGAAAGTGGAAAATCCGATTTTCTTTCTGATGATAATCACTCCAGATCAATCTGCTATTCCTCAGCTCCTGATAATTTTGTCAGAGTAATTGAAATTTCTGAAAACGAAAAGGCAGAAACTGTCTACGATATAATTACAGTAGTTGAAGCCAATTCACCTTTTTCATTTCACTGGAGAAAAGAACGCAGTAACAAACGAGGTGGGAGATGAAAAAAGCAAAAGGCTTTTCACTGGTCGAAATCCTTGTAGCCCTCTCAATTGCATCCTTATTTATGCTTGGATTCTATCGTTTTCTTTTTCAGTATTCAAGAAGTTATCTGCGCATTATTGAAAAAGCTGAAAATGTTGCTGAAGTATGGCAGGTTTTTCGCTACCTGAATGAGGATATTTGTAATTCAGACTTTCTCGACGGTGACTGCAAAAACTGGTCCGAATATTTGAAAGTCAATGAAGAAAAAACAGAGTTCTCTTTTTATCGCAGACATAATGATAAGCTGCAGAAAATTGTCTATCACTTTGATTCTGCAGCCGGGAGTCTTAAGCGCGAAGACGAGACCCGTAGTATATTCCTCTTAAAAGATAGATGTAAATTGTTTTCTCTGGATCTGCTTCAAGGCGAATCTGGCGATACTGCCAGTATGCCAGGAAACATCGGATTTAAAATCTCTCTTGAAGCTGGGCGATTAAATTCTGATCAAAGATATGGGCCGGCACAAAGTTTCTCCACCTATTTCTTTCCGGTATTTGCAAATATGAAATTAAAATCTGTTTATAATAAAAAAGCCTGGCCGCTCGAAGCTTCTTCAAACTAGCGAGGCAACCAGACTTTTTTACTATCAATTTACTTGTTTTTATTGCCCAAGGCCTTCAACTGGACTAATGGGCAATCCTGTGCCGGGATGGGGACCTGGGGGGGGAAGGAGCACAACCGCTGGGGCAAAACCTGGTCCGGGGAAGAATCCGAGGCCGGGAGGAAGTGGCGGTCTCGGAGGCCATGCCACTGCGGCAGTGTCTGTTGCAGTCGTATCTTCGGTCGTGGATGTTTCGTCGGTAGTTGTAGCAGTATCGCTTGCAATCAATGATGCACGCCTGTCATTAGCCTCTTTACTATTTATTATACCGCTGACAACTTCTTCCATTCTAACCTGGCCCTTTACGATTTGATAAACCCATGTCTGCAGTTCTGGCAGATCGCCACGGCCAAGATACATATGGCACAACCGATTTAGATGGTTGTATACGCCTTGATAGTCCTGAGCATGACCCGTGGTAACGATAAGAAGAGCGAATACGGATAGTAATATAAGAATCTTTTTCATAAATACCTCCCGAATAAATTAGCTCTAATTACAAGACTCGCATAATTTGATATTTGTGACACTTTTTTATTTTCACAATTAAGTTTTGCCAGAACATACTGTAATTTGGCGTCTAGATTCGGTCTTTGAATCATTTATCCAAGCCTGTCTTCTGGATTCTAGCTTCAATCTCTGTGAAACTCCACTTCCTGAAACCTCTCTCCCTGGCGAACAGAAAAAAACACACGGATATGACACCACAAGCACCTCATGCTATTCTATACTGATTAATCATATGAAGCACGGCAGAAACAGCAATGGCAAACCTCATATCAATATCTCAAGGAACTGCCAGAATAATGCTTGTTTAATCGTGGCGCATACTTCTCTAAGGCTTTAGATTCTGGCTTCAATGGCGGTTAAGGCTAAATTACCGGCTTGATTCTTTGTAAAACCCTGTACCGGATCATAAATGGATTATAACTGTCGAAAAGCTCTGTCTATTGCGCAAATTCATTGGTATAATGTATATTGAAAATGGCTGGTTCTTTCAGCCGTAATACGTGACCCGGTTCCCGGGTTAACATCGACTAATCATCAGGAGAGACAATATGGGTAACAAAGAGCAAAAGGTAAAGAAAGAAGTAAAGAAGCAACCGACCAAGACGCCAAAAGAAAAAAAAGAAGCCAAAAAGGTAAAGAAAGAGTCCAAGTAGTTCTTTTAGCCTCAGTAGCTAACCAATAATTGAAACTCCGCCCGGAATGTCACTGGCGGAGTTTTGCTTTTGGCCGAATAGTCCAGTCTACGCACCAAAGCATGCATCGCCTTATTATTGTTAACGAATGGCTCAAATGTTAAAATCCGAGGGTTCGCATCTTCGTTATATTAAAAAGAGTAATCTTAAAAGCAGGGAGAGAATCATGAATTCTGCAATAATCCAGGAACTCATTAGCAGTAAAGGAATATACCAATACAGGCTGTGTCTGATTTTTATGATGTTCTTTTTTTTCTACTCAACTTCAATCCTTTCTGGCGCAGAAACTCGCGATCTGCCCCATCCGCTGGTTGTTTCAGATCGGCTGTATTTTGATGGACCAGAAGGAAACGCCGGCCTTGCCTTCCAGATAAAATTTTTGGCCCCGCAATCCTTGACGGATTTCTTCAGGCTCGACAACACTGTGGGTACAATCGGAAATCGCCTATATTCTTTGAAAGACGTATTAGTAGATATAGATTTTGACGGCGGAAATGCCAACTGGGCGAGCGCGAGAATATCTGGCCCCAAACCTGTTATTATTGGCTATTTGAATGATCTTGAGAAAAAATGCCGCGCGAATAACCTCTTTACAGATTTTTCCTGGAACTTCATAAACTTTAAACCCACAGCTTATTACGAAACTGAAGCAATGGGTAAACCCGTGCAAGGAGACATTCTTTCACTTTCCTTATCCACGAATAAAGTTGAATACTCGCCTGAGGAGCTGATCACAATTCAGGCAACGATTAAAAATAACTCCAACAAGAAGTTGACTCTGGTAAAAGCTCAGGACGGTTCCACCCATGGAATCAGATATCCCATGTGTGTCATTGAACTTAAAAATGAACAGGGACTTAAGACTGGCTTTAACAAAACTATTGCATGTAAAACGGTTAACCCACTGGAGGCAAGCGCATTTTTTGAAGTTGAGCCGGGAAAAGCGGTTGAATTGTTTCCAGATGCAATCGCTCTGACTAATTGTTTCACTATTCAGAAACCTGGAATCTATTACCTCATGATTCGATACTCCACTGTTGCCAATCATGAGTGCAGGTGGTATGGAGCATACGATCTCGACTACTGGAATTCTCGTCTGGAGAATGAATTCTGGCAAAAAAATGAGCCTCTTATTCAGGCTAATCGCCTGAATCTGGCAGATGTCGAACAGGTCGATCTGCGCTCAGAATGGGTGAAAATTGAGATTAAGGAAGCAAAGACTACGGCGACCGGAGTCTCAAAAGCTGAAGCCGAAAGTATCGCTGAAAAGATATTCACTCAGGAAAATTGGCCGACAAACGACATAAGTGTTCGTGAAAACGGTGAATTCTGGGACATTCAATCAAACAGCAAAGCTCTCGGGGTAACCGGGTTTGTCCGCTTAAAGCGGTCTAACGGAGAAGTAGTTTCCAAGCACATCGCCGGCCCGTAATCAAGGCAGATTAAATCAGTGTTCAGGGGAAAGAGCGCGCTCAAGTCTTTTCCAGTCCATATTTTTCAGCTTTTCCTGCACCTCTTTGCTTTCAAGAAGATTGCGCAAGGTCGGGTGATTTAGCAACGCCCTGAAATCTTTTTTTTCTACCAGTTCTCTGAGGCTCTCGTCTTGTTGAATAGCCATAATTTCCGGCATTTCAACCAGCGGCGTAAAAATCTCCTGCAACGCGACACGATCAACTTTTTCGGGGTCAAAGTTTTTGGCGATTTTTTGTGCAGATTTCATCATATAAACCGCATTATTAGCCTGTTCAGGTAACACTGGCGCCAGCATTTTATCGATCGGACCGGTAAACTGCGAAAAAAACTCGGGGTAGTAGTTGGCCATTTTTGAATTTGGCATCGCACAAAGTGCCAACAGCAGAATCCACGCAACAATAATTCCCTCAAATCCACCAATGAGTCCGCCCAGCAACTTTTCTGGTATTGAGGGTTCCTCGTCTGAGCTGAACCAGCTGATTAACTTGCCTGACACCAGAAAACCGATAAAAAATGTTAAATAAAAGCCGGCAAGTGTCGCCAAAAAGCCTGGCAACCTCAGAACTTTACCGACCGACTCTGCCAAAAACCATGCTAGAGCTAGCATACCTACTATGCGCAAGACCGCCAAGGATTCTTTTACTATTCCCCGTTGATAAGCCCTGAGAATGCTGACGCCGAATGTCAGACCCATTGCCACAAAAATATATGGCGGTGAAGAAAGCGCCATATAGGCAAATATGGCGGTCAGGCAACTGAGCAAAAAAAGGAGCAGGCGGCTAGAAGATTGCTTTTTCACGGCTCAAGCGTAAACGATCATTTTAGGAGTGTCAATATGCTTTTAATGCCACATAGCTTTTGGTCGCATAAACCTGGCCGATTTGTTACCCTTCTGCTTGAGGTTGGTTTTAATTGTAGAATAAGTGAGGGTGGTTGATGAAGATGCCAAAATTGCAGGTTTTTTGTATGGTTCTTCTGGCTTGCTGTGCGCTGCCATTTGTGGCTGCCGCTTTTAACACGGGCGACGCGGTTAATGCCGTCGAAACGCCGCTAAAAGCCGCTGCTGAATCGGTTATGACTAATCCCAACAACGTAATTGCCGGCAGCGATGTTAGCCTGATCTGGAAATATGTTGACTACCTCTGGACCAACGATCGGCAGCTTGAGGCAAAGAAGTATATTGAGTCAGGATTAGCCCTGGCTCCCTTCAATTACCTCTATCAGGCAAAACTGGCACTGATTTTAGCAAAGCAGGATTCAAATGCTGCAGCGATTGATCGAGCGCGAATTGTCTATGAAAAGTCTGAAGATCCTGAACCGGTTAAACTGGTTTTAAACATACTTGGCAAAAAGGATGTTGCACCATTTAAACCCATCGAAAAAATCGATTTTGCTTCGCCAACCGTAGTGCTGGTAGCAATCGGAAAAGTAGACAGGATTTTGTTAAAAGAGCTGCAACAAAAAATTACCGATTATCTTGGTCTTGAAGTTGTGGTATTCAGCGAATTGAGCAACCCACCAGAGGCTGACCGCAGTCTTTTTACTTCTGAAATAAACAAAATGCGTAGCAGTATTCTGGCTTTACCAGATGTCGGCGCCTATCTGCGCACAAAAAAGATTAATGTTTCACAGTTAAAGGTAGATAATGAGCTGTTCGTTCAAACTCTGACGCAGTTTCTTGAGCAAAACAACTCTACTGCTGCCGAAGATTTCAAAAAAAACATGGCTCTCGCAAAGACGCGCGCTCAGCAATGGAAATACGACACTCTCCGCGATTACCTTATCGAGATGGCCAAGCCTTTTAGAAACAAAAATTGGCTGCTGGTAGGCATAACAGAATATGATCTGTATATCGAAAACACCAACTTTGTTTTTGCCGGTACGAATCCTCATGCCCAGGCAATAATTTCATACAAACGCTTCACAGGTGATTTTAACAATGAACCGCAAAACCGAAAAAGACTGGTATCCCGCCTTTTCAAGCAGTTTCTCTCGGTGTTTGGCCTGTTAAATGGCATGGTGCGTTGCTCTTTTCCAGAATGTGCCCGGGTTTTTCCAAAAACATTGGCTGAACACGACGAAAAACCGGAATATCTCTGCAATGAATGCCGGCAGACACTTGAGAAGCTTCTGAAGATAAGCATTCGCACACCCACTCGACGCTAAGGCATTTCCAGTCTTTGCTTAAGAGAATTAAAGTGGAAGTAGTTTGCAGGTCATTAAATCTTCACGTAAAGTGAATTGAAAACTATCGCCAATAGCTTAACTCATGGAAAATAAAATCAGGAAAAGTGGTTCTGCTATATTGCTGGTGACCTCATATAGATCGGAGATTCGTGATGAAAACGGCCTCACAGGCAAAGAACTTATACTCTCAGGCGTTGGCGCAAATTGCAAAAGACGCCCCAATTGCTAAAATGCCTCCTGGCAGCGATTTTGGCGTCACAGAAACAACGTGGCGGCAAGCTCTTGCCGGAGCTGAGCCTGATCTGACAGCAAAAATCAGGCACGCGCAGCTGGCTGGCGATGGATCCTGGCGGCTGCATGTTGCCGAAATTTCTGACAAAGTTGCCTGTCATGTGCATGGGGTCGGACTCGAAGTTTACGAAATAATATCTGGCTGTGGAACTCTGTATTCTGGGCCAACAACCATGTCTGGTTCTGAGGCGAAGCTGATGAATCGACATTCGTTGCCTGTTGTTGCCGGCGACCTGTTCATAGTTCCGGAAGGTTATGCTCACCAACTGGTCAGCACAGGCAGTGAGCCTTTGATAATTATTTTTGCCTGCCCGGACAGTCATCTTGGTGAAGATCGCGTAGTTATGGTTGATATCTGGAAAGATCGTGCAAAAATCCTTGTGGATGCCGATGCTTTGCCAGGTGCAGCCCGTGACATTCTCTTTCGTGCTGCTCAACGCGTCAGGCTAAAAACAACTTTTATTGCCAATAAGCTTTTACGCATGCCGGATTCTGAGTTTATCAGCTTTAAACTGGCCGAGCAGGGCTTTGATGAGGCTGATGCAATAATTGTTGAACTGGTCGAGGCAGGTGATATTGTCGTAACTGCGGATATTCCACTGGCGGCTGCAGTGGTCGCCAAAGGTGCCTTGGCAATTGACCCGCGTGGTCACCTCTACAGCGAAGAAAACATCAAAGAGCGGCTTTTTGTAAGAGATTTCATGGATACATTACGCAAATCAGGCGCCACAACCGGCGGGCCGCCACCCTACGACAAGAAAGCTTGTCAGGCTTTCGCTTCGCAGCTTGATCGGCTGCTGGCAAAGATATGACTAGCGTTGCATTATAGCTTTTCTGAAAGTTTCTGCCCGTGTTGATTTGTGCTATTATGCAAAAAATATTTGAAGGCGGGAGCTGAAGCATGAGTCTCGACAACATTCATTTCAAGGCTGGATACAATTTCCTGGGGCTGGCAGAAGAAGACAGCACTTACGAAGATGCGCATGCCGTTATCATACCGGTTCCATACGACAGCACGACTTCTTATCGGGCTGGCACACGCGAAGGCCCGTTTGCGATTCTTACCGCTTCACGCCAGGTAGAGCTTTATGATCTTGATCTGCAGTGCGAACCGTTAAACAGCGGAGTTCACACTCTGCCGGAGCTCGAACCCGACATGCAGGGACCGGCAGCGACATTGCAGAATATCGAAAACGCGGTAAGGGCAGTTCTTGCCGATGGCAAATTTCCCGTCATGCTGGGCGGAGAACATAGTATTACCTCGGCTCCGGTTAAGGCTGTGAAGGAAAAATACGGCGACAGTCTCTCGGTGCTGCAGCTGGACGCCCATTCTGACCTGCGCGACTCTTATGAAAACACCCCATATAACCACGCATCGGTGATGCGGCGCGTCTACGATCTGGCAAAAATCACGCAGGTTGGCATTCGCAATACCTGCCGTGACGAGATCGAGTTCATAAAAGAGAGCGGGCATGACGGTATTATATGGGCAAGCGAAATGACCGGAGCCGACAACGCCTGGATCGACCGAGTAATGAAGCGGCTGACCGACAATGTTTACATCACTATTGATCTTGATGCTTTTGACCCCTCAATCATGCCGGCTACCGGCACTCCCGAGCCAGGTGGCATGCTTTGGTACCCGACTCTGCAGCTGCTTAACCGGGTGATCGACGAGAAAAATGTGGTAGGCTTCGATGTTGTCGAGCTCTGCCCGATACCGGGCAATATCGCGTCTGATTTTATGGCAGCTAAGCTTGTCTTTAAGCTGCTTGGCCGTATTTTTAAGAAAAACGACTGGATTGGTGAGGAAAGCTGATGCCTGATTTTCAGATACATCTGGTTTTAATTGCTGCTGTGCTTGGTGCCTTGGCAGGTCGCCGGATCGGCTGGGCTATTCGAGCCTGGCCCGGACATGAAGAATTTCATTGCGATTATCTTTATTGTGCCGCCTGCGAAGGTGGCGCGCGTCGAGGCTGCTATAACGCTGGCAGCACTCAAGATCGTCTTTATATAATATTTTCACTGTTGGTGGCAGCTGCCTCTGTTGCCTGGTGGGGAGCTTCGACCCGAGCACTGGTGTCCTGGATCTTTGCGGTGAGTTGCCTGATTGTTACGATTGTTGACATTCGCTACCTGATCATTCCTGACACTCTGTCTATAAAGGGCTGTTGGGCCGGTCTGCTTTATTCTGCCGGAACCTGGGCATGGATCAAGGCAGGTTATGCGCCGCCAACATACTACGTTGAATTTACCGATTCGCTTATTGGTTTTGCCGTTGGTGGTGGCTTTTTGTGGCTTCTAGGGCAGTTTGCGTTGCTGTTGTTCAAGAAAGAGGGCATGGGCGGTGGCGACGTTAAGTTGCTGGCCGCATTTGGGGCCTGGGCCGGCTGGCAAGCGGTACTTGGCACTATTATCATCGCCAGTTTCCTGGGCTCGACCGGCGGTATAATCGGAATTATCTATCAGAAAATCCGTTACCGTAAGCAATACAAGCCGCTGACACACATAATTCCGTTCGGACCATATCTGTGCATTGGGTTTCTATTTGTCTTTTATTTTGGCGTTGACCCACTGCTTAGCATTCTCGATGCCTATCGACAATGGCTTTATTCAGATTATTGAGATATTTAGAGAGATTGCACCGCAGTTAATATAGTTTGACAATTTTGCCCGCAGTTGATAGACTCAAAAACCCGAAGATTATGTACCGAACATAAAGGAGTGTGCAGGCTATGCTCGCCGGTTTTATTCAATTGATTCATATTCTCGTATGCGTTGGTTTGATCATTATTGTTCTTTTGCAGGCTGACAAAGGCGGAGGCTTATCTGGAGCTTTTGGCGGCGGTGCCTCTTCAACCGTTTTTGGTGAACGCGGCGATGGTGGTATCATGTCAAAGCTGACTACAACCATGGCTGTGGTTTTTATGATAACATCTCTGGTTATTTCTGTTTTCGTGCCACGTTGGGTAGATAAAACGCCGACCATCAATTATTCACAGAACGCTGCCCCCACTATGCCAATGGCAATGCCCGGCATGCCAGCAGTAGAAGTGCCAGCAGTTCCAGCGCTTCCAGCCGCCGCGATTCCAGTGGAACCGGTTACTCCAGCTCCAGTAGCTCCAATTGCACCGGTAGCCCCCGTCGGAGAAATTCCCAGCGGAAATTGATACTTTGTAAATTTTCAGAACTTGTAAAAAAAGCTGCCTCTACGGCAGCTTTTTTTTGCGCAAACCGCATATCAGCAGTTGTCCGTGCAGGGTTGACGGAATGTGTATAGTCAATATAATGAATAGATATGCTGAGAGTTTTTCATGTTTTTGGGAAATTGTCTGTCGTTGGCAAATTACCCCCTATGCTGGAGGAATTTATAATGTTTAAAAAGAGTCTTTTGTTGATGATCTTATTTGTCGGCTTAGCCGGACAACTGCTGGCGCAGAGCCACGAATTTATTCTTTATGCTTTCCCGCCGGCAACGCCGTTGAATTGGTCTTCGCCGCTTAAACTAGCTTATGGCGCCGGCCTAAAGGGCCGCCTTGTATTTGAACACGGCAAAAACAAGCATACTATTGGCCATGCATTCATGGAATTACGCAAAGATGGAAAGAGAGTCGAGTTGACTGGCTCGACCACCGCCCCAGATGCTCCTTCTGACGCAGACTTTATAACCAAGCGTGGCTACGGCCTGGGCGTGCTGTTTGCGCCGATGAAGGGCGCTCTCGACAAGAGCGACAAGCTTGATGGAGAGCTGATTGAACGTTATAAAACCGGGAAAGTAATGTTTATCCGTTTTATTATAAACGAACAGGCTTATAACCGCATGAAGCAGTATATAGATGAATACCGTGCAAAGGGCTATGATACAACCTATAACGGCACCAACGAACCGCGTAAAGGCAAGGGTGCCGGTTGCTCTGCATTTGCCATGAGCTTTCTCGATGTGTGTGGCTATATTGACCCGCAGTTTACCCAGGCATGGATACGCCGCGTGAATCTACCAAAGAGTCTGGTTGGCGGTCCGATCACCGGCAATCATGTTTCATTGGCCAAAACCCTGTTCCGAGCACATTGGGCAAAGCCCGGTGAAGATGCGATTCTGCTCGAAATGTGGGATCCGCAGATGATGTTTGAATGGCTGCAGAATACCCACAAGAAAGCTTTCCAGATGTATAAAGAGCAGGGAAACTACAAAAGCATGAAAGTGCTTGGCAAAAATTTCAGATTTGACCAGCGCGGCCGAGCTACCGGTCTGATTATTGATATCAGTGATCTGTCGCCGACAAAAGACCCCATCTGGCAGGATTAAAAAGTAATAAACAGTTTTCTACAACAATAAAAGCGGCCGTTCTGGCCGCTTTTATTGTTGCCATTTTGGATCAGAGAGTTCTATTTCGACAGCCTCTTCGGGACTGAGCTTAATGTTGCCCTCCACCATTGACAGATCCCCACTAAATTTTGCCTGATATAATAGATGAAAACGGGCTGTCAAACATGAGTTTGACAGCCCGTTTAATTCATAATGAGAACGACTAATCTTGCCTGCATTTAATCAGGCAGCTTAGCGCCATCGCTGCAATTACTTGCGCTTGATGTTGTAGAAACCGCCAAGACCCATAAATTTGGCATCGCAGCCAAGTTCGTCTTCGATCTTGAGCAGACGGTTGTATTTGCAGATACGATCAGTTCTTGAAGCAGAACCGGTTTTAATCTGGCCGGCATTGGTTGCCACGGCGAGATCAGCAAGAGTGGTATCTTCGGTTTCGCCTGAGCGATGTGATACGACGGCAGTATAACCAGCACGTTTGGCCATTTCGATACATTCGAGAGTTTCAGTCAGGGTGCCAATCTGGTTAAGTTTGATCAGAACAGAGTTAGCGATGTCTTTGTCGATGCCCTTTTTGAGGCGCTCAACATTGGTAACAAAAAGATCGTCGCCAACCAGCTGCATCTTGCCAGCGTTCTTCTTAGTGAGGTATTCCCAGCCTTTCCAATCGTCTTCGGCCATGCCGTCTTCGAGAGAAATAATCGGGTAATTCTTGGCCCAGGTCAGCCAGTAGTCAGCCATTTGTTCGGAAGTCTTCTTCGATTTGTCAGATTTTTTGAATACGTAATGACCTTTTTCAAAAAATTCGCTGGCGGCAGGGTCGAGTGCGATAAAAATATCTTTACCGGCTTTGTAGCCAGCCTTGCCGATAGCTTCGATGCACAGTTCAATTGCTTCTTCGTTTGATTTGAGGTTCGGAGCAAAGCCACCTTCGTCGCCAACGGAGGTGTTGTAGCCTTTGGCCTTGAGAACGCTTTTGAGAGCGTGGAAAGTTTCGATCCCCATCTGGAGGGCCTCGCTGAAGCTTTTTGCGCCGGCGGGCATTACCATGAATTCCTGAAAATCAACGTTGTTGTCGGCATGTGAGCCGCCATTGAGAATATTCATCATCGGCACCGGCAGAGTGCAGGCATTGGCGCCGCCAATGTATCTGTAAAGGGGCAGACCGGCAAATTCAGCAGCAGCTTTGGCTACAGCCAGAGATACGCCGAGAATGGCGTTGGCGCCAAGTTTGCCTTTGTTTTCGGTTCCGTCCATGGCAATCATGGTGGCGTCGATAGCGCGCTGCTCAACAGCGTCCATGCCTTCGAGTTCACCAGAAATAAGTTCATTAACGTTTGCTACTGCTTTCAGAACGCCTTTGCCGCCATAGCGTTTTTTGTCGCCGTCGCGAAGTTCTACTGCTTCGTGTTCGCCGGTAGAGGCACCGGATGGAACGGCTGCGCAACCATAAGCGCCGCTTTCAAGTATGACCTCTACTTCGATGGTGGGGTTACCACGGCTGTCGATGATTTCGCGTGCCTGAATAGCATCAATAATAGACATTGGAGCCTCCTGAAAAAAATTAAATGCATGGCATTCATGCTGCGACAGTTTAGCACAAAACCAGTCGATACAAAAGTCTCAAGTAACGCTTGACAATTTTGCTGCAGTGTGACATAAATTTTCTGCATCGCACAATAGACTTACAGTTCAGGAGCAGATAGATGACAAGATATGCAAAAATCGCCGGCAGTGGCGTATACATACCAAAAGAAGAGCATCCAAACGAGGAACTCAGGAGAAAATTTGGTGATGAAATTATTAACAAAAACGAAGAGGCAACCGGTATCCTTACCAGATTTTATGCCCCAGCAGATTGGGCAGCTTCAGACCTGGCGGTGGAAGCCTGCCGGGCAGCCCTGGCAGATGCCCGGCTGCAGCCTGAAGATATTGATCTGATCGTCCTTGGCACCGACACGCCCGATTACATCACACCTGCTACATCTGTCGTGGTGCAGCATAAACTAGGCGCCAAAAATGCCGGAACTTTTGACGTTGGTTGTGCGTGTGCGTCATTTCCGACTGGTCTGGCGATAGCATCGGGCATGATGTCAAACCAGCCAAACATTCGTCGTGCTCTGGTAATCGGTGTTTATATGATGCAACGTCTTGCCGATCTCGATAATGACCCGATGAGTTTCTATTATGGTGATGGAGCAGGCGCAGTTGTGCTCGAAGTAAGCGAGAAACCAGGTTTTATCTCCTCAGCTCTGGCTGCTGACGGCTCATACTATGAATGTTGGGGCATTTACTCAAGTGGAACCAAAAAGCCGCCGAGCGAAGAATCGCTCAAGGACGGGCACACTAAAGTTCGCTTTGTATCGCCCTTTCCCTCAAGCGTTAACCGCGAGGGCTGGCCGAAACGAGTTCGCGAAGTAGCTGCCAACGGTGGATTCAAGGTTGAAGATATCGACCACATTGTTTTTACCCAGGTGCGCAGCAAGACTATCACACAGGTCATGGAAGATCTCGGCTTGCCCGAAGAAAAGGCGATCAAGATCATGCATGAATACGGTTACATGGGCTCCGCCTGCCTGCCAGTAGCTTTTGACGTGGCACGTCGGCGAGGCCTGGTTAAAGCAGGTAATCTAGTGGTATTTGTAGGCTCTGGCGTCGGCTATAACCAGTGCGCTGTTGCGATGAGACTCTGATTGAATCCAAAAAATCTCCGCTTTCAGTTTGCATCTGAGAGCGGTTTTTTTTATCCTGAGAATGCTGCCCGCGAATCGCCTTAAATCGGGTCTGCCGTTTCGCTGCAGAACGACTTTTACTCAAACAAAAATCTGCAATAAAAGACCTCTGAAAAGATGGGTTTCTGCTAGAAATACCGTATCCCATGCACCTTGAATAGTGATTCTTGAATGTGTGCGCCCCCCATGTGTCGCAATTTTGCAATGCCAGAAGAAATACCTTACACTGGAATGGGAATCTAAATCAGGCGTCAAATGCCTGATATTTCAGGAGAAAATTTTGCGAATCACAATTGCATACAATCTGCGACTCGATAACTCTGAAGAAACGGCAGAATTACTTACCAAGGATGATATAGATAGAATTACTGCCACCATCAGTTCTCTGAAACACACCGTAACGCCAGTAGAAGTGAGCGGCAAACCCAATGAAGTTATAGATCGACTATTGGCCAGCGAGCCGGATTTAATTTTTAATCTGGCTGAAGGCACTATTGGAAGCTCAAGAGAAGCCTTTTATCCCGGAATATACGAGCAGCTGAATATTCCGTTTACGGGCGGTAATGCCTCACTGCTACACATGAACCTCGATAAGCATCTTGCCAAAACAGTTCTTGCGTCAAGAGGGATAAGAGTGCCAAGGGGTATACATATCTCTCAGGAACATTATGAGCTGCCAGTAGAGTTGCGTTTCCCCTGGATGATCAAGCCTAACTCAGAAGGCTCAAGCAAAGGAATTTCACAAAACTCGGTGGTTGAAAACGTTGATCAGGCAAAGAAAATTATCGTTTCCTTGCTGAAAAAATACCCTCAGGGCCTGGTTGTTGAAGAATTTATTCCTGGAAAAGAACTGAGCGTACCATTTCTTGAGAGTTTTCCAGGCAAGCTTCTAAGTATCGTCGAGCATACTTTTGACCTTGAGAAATTGGGCGCAAAATACAATATTTATGATTATGATATGAAGCAGGGTGGCGAATCGGCAAAGGCCGTGGGAATCGTCTGTCCTGCAGACCTTTCGAGTGAGCAGACTGAGATTGTTTATCAGATGGCACGTCAGGTTTTTGAAGTCATGCCATGCCCGGATATGGGCCGAGTTGATATTCGACTGCACGAGAACGGCGACCCGTATTTTATTGAGCTCAATCCCCTGCCCAGCCTGCACCCGGCAGCGTCGCTAATGGCAGCAGCAAGGACCAAAAATCTTGAGCCCAAAGACTTGTACAAGCTCATTATCAGGTCGGCCGCACGTAGATATAATCTACAGATCCGGCCAACCAGAAAAGGTGCTGCAAAATTTGCAGTTTCACAATTGCCCAGACCGAGTGCCAGAGAAGTTGGAATTCGTATCGGCAGGTTCAGACCTGGCGTTCATAACGCGATCACCGATGTAAAGGGAGTTAAAGTCGGTCATTCAAGCACTTTCGCCAACAATGTTCCAATTTCTGGAACTACTGAAAAAGGCGCGGTTTGCACTGGAATTACTGCCGTTCTACCTGGCGGTCAGACCTTTAACAAGCGAGTTATGGCCGGTGGTTTCATATTAAACGGCGTTGGAGAAATGTCTGGATTAACTCAGGTTCTGGAGTTGGGCTGGCTGGAAACACCCATTTTACTTACAAACTCACACAGTGTAGGGCCAGTTCACACCGGCATAATTCAACATATGACCAAAACCGTACCAGGCCTTGGGTTGAGCACTGATGTCGTTTTGCCGCTGGTTGGTGAAGCTGATGATTCTTATTTGAATGATGTCAGGGTTGGGATTAACGGCGTAAAAAGCGCCTTAGCCGCAATTGAAGCGGCTAAGTCTGGCCCGGTAGAACAAGGTTCCGTTGGCGGCGGCACGGGTATGATGTCTTTTGATTTTGCTGGCGGAATCGGAACTTCGTCCAGGGTTCTGGAAATTGAAGAAGGAATTTTTACGATAGGCGTTCTCGTTATGTCAAATATGGGGCATATAGATAACCTGACAATAGCCGGAAAAGTTGTTGGCAAGTATCTTGAGCCTGAGTTCAGAAGCTTCGAAAAACGAACGAAATCGGAGGGTTCAATAATTGTAGTAGTTGCAACTGATGTTCCTCTGCTGAGCAGTCAGCTTAACCGGATAGCGAAAAGAGCAGCGCTCGGCCTTGGCAGAACAGGTTCAATAGCAGCTTCAACCAGCGGTGAAATAGTAATTGCCTTCAGCACTGCCAATAGAACTCTTCGCCCATCAATGCAGAAGGACAAATTTCTTAATCTCAAATGCATATCTGATGCGCATATAAACCCGATTTATGAGGCGACTATCGAAGCCACTGAAGAAGCCGTGTTAAACGCAATTTTCTGCTCAAATGGCATGACCGGCAGATCTGATCGATTTTGCCCGGCCCTGCCTGTTGATCTGGTTCTTGAAAGCCTTAGAAAGGGAGTTACAATAAATGAAAGTCATAGATAGAAATATACGGGATGAACATAATCCGCACTGGAAATTTCAGCTCGGCGGGGAAACATATCAAACAAAAGACCTGCAGCAGCGGGTTGAGAAAATTAAAGAGCGGCTCACTGGCGACACGAATTTTGAATTTGTAGCCTCAAAAGAGTTTCCTGAAAGATTTATTTCAAAACTCCACCCTTACCATGACTATATAAAAAATACATCTGCAAGCATTAAAAAGTCAGACGAAGAATACTACCCTGATTTGTTTCCGGGTGATCGTGCAAATTTAGCTAAAAAATCGGATAACCCGCAATGGGGCGGCATCTGGTGTACCGATGCGGTTACACCGATAATGCAACGAACTTATCTGGTGGCAAAAGCATCAGCAGAGTGCGCTCTTACCGGGGCTGAGATGCTTGTAAACAAGTCTGAAAAAGCTGTCTACGCTTTGTGCCGACCTTCCGGGCATCATGCAGGCCCAAGGGTTTTTGGAGGCTACTGTTATTTTAATAACGCAGCGGTAGCAGCAGAATATCTGTCAGCCCACGGTCTTGTCGCTATAATTGATATTGATTATCATCATGGCAATGGAACTCAGGAATTCTTTGAAGAAAGAAAATTTGTGTTTACGGCTTCTATCCATGTGGATACAACCGATGAATACCCATATTTCTGGGGCTACGCAGACGAAACTGGTAAGGGGCAGGCCAAGGGCAGAAACCTTAATATTCCTTTAAAAAAGGGAACTGAAATTGAACAATATGGACAGGCAGTAGATCAGATTATTTCGGCTTTTAAAATGTTTAAACCGGATTATTTGATTATTTCAGCCGGATTCGATACTCACGAAAGCGACCCGATCGGTGGCTTTAAAATCAAAACAGAAGATTACAAACTGATCGGTAAAAAATTAGCTTCATTAAAAATTCCAACGCTTATCTGCCAGGAGGGTGGTTACAATATCGAAGTTCTTGGTGACAGCGTTCACAACTTGCTCAGTGAATTTCTCTAAGAAACGTTCATAAACCCGATTAGAAAGATAAAAAAGAACCTGTTCTGTTTACACAGAACAGGTTCTCGTCTTTTCGAACAAGGCGAAGTTTAGAACCCGGAATCGTAAGAGTCGCCCTGGCGACCCTTGGGCAGATCGGGCAGCGCTGGCAGCAACGCCGGAATTCCGGGCGAGCCATACTGAGCCGAAGAACCGGCACCGGCACCCAATGAATTCATGTGATCTACAAGTTGTTGCTTAATCTCATTAGCACGTAATTCGCTGCCTGGATGTAAACCACGCGCTCTGGCACGATAAACCATATCGTTCATGCGAGCCTGCGAATCGGCAGGTAGCATTCCTGTGCTCTCATATGCTGCCTGCGGGCCAATCGGGGTGAGTTGAAGCGGCATTGGACTGGTCGGCAACATGCCGGGACCAGACATTGGCACTGGCGTAACCATTGGTATCGGTGGCTCCTGAGGTGGCGCCAGCTGAGCCAACTTCTTGCGATGTTCGGCCATCGCCAGCTCCCAGGTGTATACGTCAGGCTGATAGATACGTGGAGCGTTACTCTCTTTAATCCCACGCACAAATCGATTCTGGTCACGGTTGAATGTGGCCCGGCCTTTTGTGGCATAAAGACCAGCTCTAATCATATTTTCCGAGAAGTCTAGACACTCAAACCTGTCACGGTTAGAGCCTTCAAGCACAGCATGAGCCGGCAGCCAGGCTGTGATGCTGAACAATCCAGCCAGCGCGATTCCCTTAACAAGATTTTTAACGGTTAAAGGCATGATACCCTCCAAATAAACAGAAACTTGATCACAAGAGTGAGAATCTGTTTAAAGCACTATCCTTTGTCAAGGACAAAAAAAACTGCGCAAGCTTTGGCAGTTCACGGCTTTCTTTCCTGCTGTCAAGCTCTGAGTGAACATTCATCAGCAAGTTATCGCTCATGCCGGGCGCACCAAAAGAAAAAATTGCCCCGGCTTTGCTGAGCAAAGTCGGGGCAATATGTAATAAGAGGCTTGGTTAACGCGAATCAGTTAATTCTAACGTCAATGGTTCTTGGTTTGAGAGCTTCGGCACGGGGCAGAAAGATAGACAATACGCCATTTTTTATTTCGGCATTGATCTTTTCCTGATCGACAATATCGCTGAGTTCGAACTGTCTGAAGTAGTTGGCTTGCTCAAATTCGCGCAACAGGTAGTTGGTGTCGTCATTCGAGTTTACGTGACCCTCGATAGTCAGAATGTTCTCTTCGACCTTGATCTTGAGACCGTCTTTCATTACTCCGGGCAGGTCGCATAGCACGTAAAGGCCGTCTTCCTCCTCGTAAATGTCAGTCAGTGGCGTTACATAAGCCTCTGGATGTCTTGTTATTTCACGTTTTACCACCTGATTCTCGGCGTTCTGGGTTGCAGGAACAGTTTTCTCGGCCATAATAATATCTCCTTTCATTCTATGTTCGGGTTAGTTAACTTTGATTTCGATCTGGCGAGGTTTGGCTTCTTCGGATTTCGGCAGAGTAATCTTGAGAATGCCGTTGCTGTATTCAGCCTGAACCTTGTCTGGATCAATTGATGAGGGCAACTCAATGGTGCGAGTAAACTTGCCGGCTGAGCGCTCATTGCGATGATACTTTTCACTGGGAACCTTCACAGTAGCTTTTTCGCCGCTGATGGTCAGCTTATCGCGTACGGCGGTAACCTTGAGGCTTTGACTGTCGAGACCAGGCGCCAGCGCTTCAACGTATATGTTCTGATCATCAGCCGAAATGTTCATCATCGGAAAGTGGCGGGCGGATACGCCTGGCAAAAAAGACATGCGGGGCCAGCCGTTAACGAGGTTCAGCTTTGCCAGTTCACCCAACTGAGACTGCAACTGATCCATTTCCTTCAAAAAATTCAAGATTGTCATAATTTTATTCCTCCTGTTTGTAATTTTCGTGAATTGATTTACGCCATTAACCATTGCAAGGGCTGTGCCAACTTGCACAATTCGCTTACAGAAAGAGTTTAGCTAGTTTCAATGGGTGCGAGTAGACGTTGCATGCAACGTCGCCGCAGCGTCGCGGCAACGATTCAAATATGACTCAGAGTGAAAAACGTCAGTCACGGAGCGTTATCAAACCTGCTATTGCTGCAAGTTGCCGAAAGCTATAGAGTTCAACGATTTTGCAATTCTTCAAAACACTCTGCAGGTTGCAGATCTTCAAACAATTTCTCCCATATCAACCTCGACAATAGCTATGGCAGTGGCTTTATACCTTTGTCATAGGAAAACAAAACTCTGACTGGAAGGCGCGCAAATTTCTCATAATATTTGCCCAATCAATCTTGAATTAATGTTATCATCTTAAAATAAGTTAGCCATACTATACAGCGACTGGCTTACAGATAGATCTATTAAAGAGGAGTATCAGAGATGACTAAAAGATTTTTGTTTTCCCTTGTTCTTTGCTTTTTGGGTTTCGGTGTTTCCTGGGGCGAAGAAGATACGGTTTTGAGTCGGCCCCGCGAATCCAGTTATGCACCAACCAGCGTTTCCGAGCCTTTTTCCATGACAATGGAAAAAGATATTGCAAAAAAACCACAAGTGATGCAGGAACACATGGATTATCTCAATGCCCGCTATGACTTGTCAAAGCGTGTAACAAATGAAGTAACCATGTCGCGCGGGAAGTCTCTGCCAGTAGGGCCAACCGCAAGGCTTCCCAAAGACATGAATTTCGAGACACTGGCTAAAATGTCACCGGATGAGATTAAAAAGCTTGGAATCTTTCCCTACAAACCTCTTGCTTTCATAGAGCATTCAGTTGGTGGCATGGTTTTCCCAAAGCATGTCCTGAAAGAACTTCCCCGACTTGAGCGCTTCGACCTTGATTTCGATCTTCCTGAACATTTTCTTCCTGAATTCCCGCCGCCAATGTATCTGACCACCCATAAGGAAGCTGGCGATGTGTCGCAAGGAAAACTTGTCACAATTGACAATTATTTTGAGCTTTTCAATGGCCTTTTAAACCCTAAACAACTAGATGGCCTGCGTTTGCTGGTAACTCAGTTTCCACAACAGCAATTCAACGCCACAGATGATAGAAAAAGTGTTAACCCCAGCCTTGGAGTCACCTGCTTTGATTGTCATGCCAATGGACATACCAATCGCGCAACTCATCTGGTTGGAGACATTCGGCCTCAATCTCACCGCAATCGCATTAATACTCCAACGCTTAGAGGTGTGAACTACCAGCGTCTGTTTGGATCCCAGCGTGCGCTCAAGAGTATTGAAGATTTCACAGAATTTGAGCAGCGAGCAGCCTACTTTGATGGCGATCCGGCTACTGCATTTAAAAAGGGTGTGAATATACTTGAGCGCGGAAGTGAAGTCCATCATATGGCTGAATTTCAAGCTTTGCTTGATTTCCCCCCCGCACCCAAATTGAACATCTATGGAAAGCTGGACCCCAAGAAGGCAACCAAAGACGAATTAGCCGGGCAAAATCTATTCTTTGGCAAGGCAAATTGCATGGAATGCCATTCTGGGCCAGCATATTCAGATAATACAATGCATGATCTGCAGGTTGAACGTTTCTATAAATCAGAAATGGTTCATAAGCAATACATTCGCCCTGAAGGCGCAATAAAAACCTTCCCTCTCCGCGGTGTGAAAGACTCACCACCGTATCTGCATGATGGAAGATGTTTAACTCTTGAAGATACAGTGGAATTTTTCAATCTGATTCAGGAGCTGAAGCTTTCACCGAAAGAAAAGAAGCAGCTTGTTGCCTTCCTAAGGCAACTCTAATTGCACTGAAACATTTCGAGCTCACTGAGCTCGAAATGTTTCAGTGAATAAAAAGCTCTGGAGACCGCACTGACTGGTTGAGACAACCAGCTTTGAGGCTGTGAATAGTCACATAGCCAAAATAACGATATCTGGCCGGGTCACGCATGATAATCATACCAGGATCGTTCCAGATACCTGTCGCGGCGAATTCGTCGAATCTGAACTTAATCAGTTCTGTTATGTCAATAATTGTTTCGCTGGCGCCAGCCTCACCAAGAATTGCAACTGCATCTGGTTTGTCTGCATAATCTCCGCCTTCGCGGTGCCATGTCAGCAGCGGAGCCGAATAATACCAGTCACAGCCATCAATACTTTTTTCGCGCACTCCGACAATGCCGCTGCCCGGCTGAAATGGCCTGGTAAGTGGATAGATGCGAATTGGCAGGCCATTGTGCTTGCCTGCATCGTCAATGCAGAGTTTTAACAGCACACGCGTGACTTTAAAAGTATTAATATCTACCCCTGCCATTGCAAAGGCTTTTGGAATATCGAATCTGATGAGATAGCGCAAAGTGGTTGGACCGCCCCACGAGCCGATATGGCCGGTAACGTCACCACCGCTGTTACGGTCGGCCCGATAAAGTCGAACGCTGGCATGTGGATGCCTGATAAAGGCATCAGTGCCGGTGCGCACTACTACTCTGGCGCTTCGGCTTCGTGCCGGCACTATTGGCCATTGCAGTTTGCGCAGGCATTTTGGACAGAACATGGCGTCATCGGCGACAACGTATTCACAATAGCTGCATCTGACAAGCGCCTGCGCCACAGGCGGCAGCAACATTACCGCAAAAAAAACAATCAAAGCGATAGCAATTCTGCCGATCTGTCTGTTACGAATCCACAGCTTATTTTGCATTCGTATAAATATCGCCCTGCATCTATTCAGATTTGGCCGGTGACGTCGGGTTTTGGCGTATTTCTAAGTTGATGCGCGCCAGCATTTTACTGGCATACTGACCCTGCTGACTTTGTGGCCCGGCTGCTTTGGCGACCTTGCCAAAAACCTGTGCTGCCTCGCGATAGGCGCGGCGCCGGTAATAAACCATCCCCAGATTGAGCTTAAGTGTAATATCTTCGGGACTGGTGTTTGTTGCCATTACATAGGCTTTGGTGGCATCAATGAGCTTGCCGGTCTTGTAATAAAGATTGCCAAGCGCAGAATAAACATAGGCAGCACGTGGATTGATCCTGATGGCTTCTTTTAGATACTTTTCAGCTTCGCGCATGGCACCAAGCCGCATTTGTTTCATGCCTTCGTTAAATGCCTTCTGAAACAATTCCTGCTGCTTTCGTGCGGCAGCGATGGCTTTTTCGGTCTTATTGAATTCTTCTGGTGGCAGAATAGACCCGAGGGCAGCCAGTGCTTCGCGGCTGATAACCGGGTCTTTGTCTTTAAGTGCCTGAATAAGGACACTTTTTGCATTGACTACCCGCATAACACCAAGTGCCCTGATCGCAGCCCGTCGCTCCTCCCAGTTCTCGATATTTTGCGAAATTTTGACAAATTCGGTTATGATCGCAGGATTGCCGAGTTCTGACAAAGCTTCTATATAAGCAAGGCGTGCCTCGATATCTTTTTCTTTTTCGAAACGTTTATTGAGTTCTTCGTAGCAACGCGGGTGACTGATTTTAGCGAAAGCTCTGATAATGTGAATTTTAAGATCAAGTGTGTCTTCGTCGAGCAGTTTGAGCAAATCGACAAACGCCCGGCTAACTCGCATTTCGCCTAGTATCTTGATTGCCTGAAACTTTAGTGTCCATGATTCGCGCTGCAATGTCGAGATCAAACCAGGTACCGCACGTTCGTCACCGATTTTGCCGAGCGAAACAATTGCAGCCATTGCCAGATCTTCGTCTTCATCTTCAAGTGCTTCGATAAGTGCATTAACCGAAGATGTGTCGCCAAGCGTGCCCAGCGTTTCTGCTGCGGCAATGCGCGCTGGCCAGAATTCATCTTTAAGATGCGGCTGAATGGCGTCACTGTCGCTGTGACGGCCAATCTGGCCGAGACTTAATATTGCCTGCCGTCTTATTTCTTCTGATTTGCTCTGTAATAACGTCACCACATAAGGCCTGGCTTCGTTGGCAAAACCGAGCAATGATCTCCGGATCCAGTAATTAACATGCTCGTCAAATTTGCCCAGATTGCGACAGAGCTTAGGTATCATGAGTGCCGGACCAATCCGTTTAAAAGTGGCACAGACACTTTCTAGAAGCATTCTTTTTTCGCTTTTCAGCAAAGCAAAAAGATCATCAATAATCTCGCTGCCATAATTACCCAGCGCTTTTTGCGCGGCATCACGGATTGATTCTGAAGGATCTTCCAAGGCCCTGAACAGCAATGGCAGCGACATGCCCGCGCGAATTCGGCCCAGAGATCGCAACACCCAGTAGCGTGCTTCTGAATCAGATGAATCGGTAGCCAGCGCAGTCAGTTCCATCAGGGCATCTTCGCCATAACCACCGAGAACGTCAGAGGTGGTTTTGCGGATTGTCCAGGAGCGGTCTTTGAAAAGCTTTATCAGGTGAGGATATATGCCGCGTGGCTTGATTTCACCGATTGCGCGCAGTGCCCAGTAGCGAACATCCTCTTCAACCGAACTGAGCGCCTTGAGCAAATATGGAACAGCCTTGATGCCGAACTTAACAATAGCGCGGCAGGCGTGCTTGCGCACAACCCAGGCCGGGTCAAGAAAGCGTTCAATCATGGCGGGGACCGCATCGGGATTGAGATAATAACCCATTGATTCGAGGGCTGCCATGCGAATCTCAGAATCAGGATCCGATAAGAATTTTTTAATTTCGGTATAAGCAGCCTGTTCGTGCATCTTACCCAGAATCCTGATTGCCCAGTAACGACGTTCTTTATCCTGGCTTTCAAGAGCAGAGACCAGCGGAAACACCGCTTCACTACCCATATCGGTGAGTGCCTGCGCCGCCAGAGACCGGCCCATCCAGTATTCGCTTGACAGAGAATCCATGAGGTAAGGAATCGAGTGAGTGCCAAAATCTTTAAGAATTTCGTAGATAAGATCGCGAATCTGCTCAGACGGCTGTGAAAGAGCTTCAAAAAGTTTTGCTGCAACATTTGGATCGCCAATTTCGCGCAAAGCACGCAGGGCTGCAATTCTTACACCGACGTCACGATCCTGCAACTTTTCGAGAAGAATTTTACTGTGCGAGCGGTCGCGCAGATGTCCAATGCAAAGGGCCGACCAGAATCTTATATTGGAATCGTTGTCATCGATAGCAAGTCTTAGAGCTTCAGAAGCACCTTTGCCCATTCTTGTAATGGCTGATGCCGCTCTTGATCGAATCTTCCAGGATTTGTCGCCGAACTGTCTGATCAATGGAGCAAGACTGGAGCGAGGATGTTTGGCCAGGCTGCGAGCAGCCATACCAGCCACCTCGTCGCGTTGATCACGCATCAGCGTCATAAGGCTGTCGATAGCCTCGGCTGAGTCGCACACACCAAGCGAATGGGCAACGCGAAGTCTGACATCGGCTGATTTATCGCGAACTAACGGCTGCAAAATTTCTGCAAGATTTGATGGATTGATCAGGCTGAGAGCCTCTACTCCGGCACACCTGACTTCGCGAGAGCGGTCAGACAAAACTCTGCTGAGAGGCTCCACCGCTATAGGAGTCTTGAGTCTGCCAAGTGACTTAACTGCCTTCAGTCTTTTGGTTATTAGTGTTGAGTGCAGTTCGGTAACCAGATCCTCAAGCTCATTCTGAATTGCCATGTCGATTTTAATCTGACTCTTCGCGACCATAAAACCCCTCGCACAATAACTTAGATACTACTGAGCGCTCTGCTCTGATCAAATAAGATAACATTAAATACAGGTTTTTGCTCAGATGAATTTATTGCCTGCACACTCTTCAACGATCCCTGGTAAGTCTAAGAAAAACAGAATTGGTGATTATTACGAGCCAAAGAACAACGTGTTTTCTTTTTTATCGGGAAAGTTTTCGGATGGCATCTTGTATGCTTTATTCAAATGCGGCTTCATTGTTCTATGAAAAAACAGAACCAGCTTTTTCCTTCGGAAACCCGCCTGCCATGATGAATGAAATCAGTCCCTGCAACCATCTGGTGGTGGAATATATTTAGAATATCTGCTAAAGTGATGCCTTGATTTGAGCTTCATCTGGCGATAGGAAACTATGAAACCATCTGTATTTGACAAGATTCGTTCATCATGCGCTTTTGCTGCCGAAAAAGCAGAGCTGGTACATATAAATCAGAATTTTCTGGAAGAGTATGCACTAATTTTGCCGATCGAGATTGCGCAAAACCCGATAATGGAAAGCGAAAACCATTTCTGCGGGGATGCTGAGGCAACTTTGGCCTATTTTATTACGCTCGACTGCATAAATTTTGGCTCTGGGTATTTTGCTGCATTACGTAAAGATCAGGGCAAAACTGGTTATTTTACCGTCGCCTCACGCCTTAAGGCCGAGGCTTTGCGGGTTGGCGGCTTTTCTGCAGCATGGTTAAAAACGATTAATTCCGACGAGTGTTGTCGCATATTTGATCAAAGCCCTGCAAACGCAGTTGCTTATGAACTGATGTGTCTCTTTGCAAAAGCTCTGAGCGATCTTGCCGCTCTGCTTGAAAAAGAATTTGGCGACAGCTTTATCAAGCTTATCGAATCAGCAAGTTATTCGGCTGCTGCTTTAACTGAGATACTTTGCCAGATGTCTTTTTATCGCGATATTTTCAAGCAACAGGATCGCGAAATATTTTTGCTTAAACGTGCGCAGATAACTGCTTCTGATCTGCATATAGCATTTTCCGGCCAGGGGTTTGGCCGATTCGATGATATCAGCGAGCTAACCATATTTGCCGACAATCTGGTGCCACACGTTCTTTTGACCGATGGACTGCTGTCATACGCCCCCGATCTTCAGGCAGCCATAGCAGCGAACGAACTACTTGCATCTGGTTCTCAGGCTGAACTGGAGATTAGGGCCTCCAGCGTTCACGCCGTAGAATTACTCAGGCAGACCTATCTTGCTACCGGCACCAAGGTAAGCTCACAAGGGCTAGACTATCTGCTCTGGAATCGCGGACAGGATTTAAAATACCTGCAGTCGCCGACGCATGTAACCCGGTGTGTTTATTACTAGAGCAGCTACGGAGTCGATTTTAACTGCAACAGAGTATAGCTCGCAAAATCTGCAGCACGCCCCAAGAGAAATTCAAAACGCGTCTCTGAATTGTCTTGCAACTTGAGCTGACTTTTTTACAGGGCTCTGGTAAAATACTTTGTCACTAAATCAACAAACAGGGGACTTTTAATGGAAACTTCACAAATCACAGGAAAACTCATACTTACCAACATCGACCGCGTACCGGGCAAAGAAATAGTTGAGCACTATGGACTGGTTGCTGGCTCGACCATCCGCGCCAAACACGTAGGCAAAGATATCATGGCCAGCATCAAGAACTTTTTTGGTGGCGAATTGACCGGCTATACCGAATTACTTAACGAGTCTCGAGTTGAAGCTACCGAGCGCATGATTGTTCAAGCAAAAAAACGCGGCGCCAATGCGGTCATTAACATTAGATTCTCAACGTCGTCAATTGCCCAGGGTGCAGCAGAAATTTACGTTTACGGCACAGCTGTAAAAGTCGAGTAGTCTTATGGAAGACACGCTTGGCTTGATAATTGGCATTGTTTTTTCTATTGGTGCGGTACTACTCGTAACCGTTGGGCCACTGTATTTCTGGTATAAAGTCGGCAAACATTTCGAAAACAAGCATTTCGCCGACATCATCGAACGCGAAAAGAAAATGATTAATATCGCCTTTACGCCGTCGGACACTGTTGATCCCGAGCGCCAGGTAGAGGCTATAGGTATGGTGACTGGCCAGGTGGTTATCGGGTCTGATCCATTTAAACGTAAAATTGCGAGTCTGGTTAATCTTGTCGGTGGTCGCATTTCGGTATTTGAAGCGCCGCTCGACCGTGCACGCCGTGAAGCTATTTTGCGCATGAAAGAACATGCACTGAACCTCAAGGCAGACGAAGTAGTCAATTTTCGCATGGAAACCATGAGTATTTGCGGTGGCAAGAGTGCTGAGCCGCTTGGAATCGTCGAGGTTATCGCCTATGGAACTGCAATAAGGTATGCCAAAAGCTGAGAATCAATGAAGTATGTAGCCAAATACGTCGAGGAAAACGAAAACACCTCAGAGCCCGCAGAGTTTTCCTATGCAATCCGGGTAATATTCAGGGTCGTTCTCGTCGTAATTGCGATTTATCTGGCACTTGGCATAATTGTTGATTTTGCAGTGCCATATATCCCGCCAGCCTGGGAAGACAACCTGGCCGGGCCGATAATAAATGAGTTACGTGCAAACACTCCGTCATCGCAAAAATTCGAGGTCGATCAGATTCAGCAACTCGTCGATTCTCTGGCCGGGCTCATGGACGTTCCCCATCGCAAGTTTTACATTAATGTAATGGAAAAAGACGAAACCAATGCACTGGCTTTGCCGGGCGGTTACATTGTCATTTATTCTCAGCTGCTTGAGAAGGTTGACTCAGAAAATGAACTGGCGATGATTCTGGCGCATGAACTCGGACATTTTTCGGCCCGCGATCATTTGCGCGGCCTGGGCCGCAGCTTTTTGTTTTACATTGTTGCCAACTTTGTGTTCGGCGGGCAAAGCGACAGCGTTCGCCAGTTAATGAATTCATCCGGAATTCTGCAGAACAACTATTCACGTCAACAGGAGTTCGCTGCCGACAAATTCGCTCTTGAACTGGTAATCAAAAAATATGGCCATGCCGGCGGCACCACCGACTTTTTCAAGCGACTGGCGGAAAAGGAAACCTTGCCGCAGCTCGCTCATTACCTCTCGACACATCCAGCCTCGGAGCGACGGGTAAAGGTCTTAAATCAGCTGATCAGCGACAATAGCTACGAAATTAAAGCGACAACGCCGGTGTTCTGGGTTAAAGCCGAAAAAGAGAAGTAACTGGAAACATTCTCACCACTCTGTTTCAGGTGCTTTCTGTTCACGGGCCGCTCTTACCAAAGCTCCGAACAGGTTATTGGAATGCTCTGGATCTGCATCTTTCATGCTTTCCGGGTGCCATTGAACAAATAGCCCAAAAGTGCCGTCTGTGCGCTCGATAGCTTCAACAATGCCGTCACTGCTTCTCGCTACCGGTACAAAGCCAGTACCAAGCTTTTCGATAGCCTGGTGATGCCTTGAGATAACTCTGGTGCTACGAGTTTTCAGGATTTGTTCTAGCAAACTACCAGCCGCAATCGCGACTGGATGAAAATTTGTATACATCTTGCCGTCGCGATGGATGACTTTTTTGCCGACCAGCTGCGGAATATCCTGAATCAGAGTGCCACCCCGACAGACATTACTGAACTGCATGCCAAGACATGTTCCCAGAACCGGCTTACCAGAATCAAGAAAGGCCTTGATAAAACGTCTTTCAAATTCAAACCGAATATTTTCCATGACTTTTGTTGTAGCGTGTGGCTCCTGACCGTAGAATTCCGGAGGAATATCAGGACCGCCAGATAACACGGCACCATCCAGCATCTTAACGTATGCGTTTATGGCATTTTCATCATCGGTTGGTACAAGAATAACTGCGAAGCCGCCATTACGCTGCACTGCATCTGCATACTCATTATTAATCTGGATCGTATTATTGCTGAAAGACGGGGTAATGCCGATGAGAGGTGGCTTATTCTCGGCTGAAGCGTTAGTAACAACCAAAACCAGTATAAGAATTGCGACCAGGAAAATTTTTCTCATATTCTGTGCTCACTTTGCTTTTAGAACTGCCACTAAGGCCTCGTTAAAGAACAACTGTTACATTCTTAGGTGGCTCTTATGGCTTAGGCCCATTAGAAGCCGCAAAAGCAATAACCATTTCCATGGTTATTGTTTAACGCCTCCTAAATTAACACAAATCACTTGCAATGTTTGCAGAGTTATATACATTATCACCTCAATATTGATTTAAGCTGGTGAATGCATGCCTCAGAAAATGAAGCCATTAATTCTGATTGTTGATGATGCCCCTCTCAGCCTTAAAATGGCCGCAGAGATCCTCGGGAACAAGGGTTATCGGCTTGCACTTGCCGATGGCGGCGCGTCAGCTCTTCGTTTTATCGATGAAAATCGACCGGACCTCATTCTTCTCGATATCATCATGCCTGAGATTGATGGCTTTGCCATCTGCGAAAAGCTGAAGTCATCTTCCAATACTGCAGCTATACCGGTGATTTTTCTAACTGGCCGGGCCGGAAATGGTGATGTAACAAAAAGTTATCAGCTTGGGGGGGCTGATTATCTGGTAAAACCGTTTAATTCGGCTGAAATGCTGGTGAAAGTAAAAACCCACCTTGAGCTGGCACTGCTTAAAAAAACTTTGAGACAAAGCCTGTCGAGTAACTAAGCCAGGCTTCAGCTACTTAAAAAAGGTTCTGTCCGGGAGGTCGTTACTGCTCTGAACAGGAAGTTTATATTCAGGTCTCAATTCCTGGCCAAACAGCATGGCTCTGGTTAAAGTTTTCTGCTCAGCCGGTATATAAAATGAGGCAAAATATTTAAGCACCGATTCGGCACTAACCAGATTTTGAGAATTTGCCAGTCCTGAGAAAAAGCAACAAACTAGAACCAGTACGATCAAGATTTTTTTCTGCATATAAATGATTCACCTTTAACCGCTGCTGTTTTAAATATAGTCCTGTAAGTTAAACTCGCAAAAAGTGTACCAAGCCAACGACAACTCTTCACAGACAATGGCGTTAGCAGCACAGCAGAGGCTCGCAACACACTCACAACAGGCCCGGAGCAAGCGGCGTTCGCCATAAATTGACAGAAAATCAGCAGTTGAGGGCAACAAATTTGGCACCCTGATACAGATTCAGCTCTCGCAATCGGCTTTCGAGCTGGCGCTGAAATGCCGCTTCGTCTATTCCTTTGAATATAGGAGCGATAAGCTGGTTTATCGGTACCCTGCTGATAAAGCGATCAAGATGAATATCGGGAGAAAGGTTGGCGATGAATTCGCAAACCTTATCTATGTATTCGTCGAGGGTGTAAAGTCGATAATGTTCAGGATGATCGAGGTATAGTTCTGCCAGACGAGATCCGGCCACTATTTGCAGATGATGCAGTTTGACCATGTCAGCACCAGAACTGGAAGTAATCCTGGCGGCTTTTGCCATGTGGTCTGGTTGTTCGCCCGGCAGGCCGCTGATCAGATGAATTGAGACCGGAATATCTACTGATTTTAGCATTTTCACGGCATCAAGTGCGACTTCAACGTTGTGGCAACGATTAATACTGCTCAGTACTCTGTCGTCGAAAGATTCTATACCCAGTTCGATTCTGATAAAAATGGTGTGGGCAAGGTCACGCAGGAGACTGGTGACCTCGGCACTTATGCAGTCAGGTCGAGTTGCTATTATTAGACCTTCGACGCCTTCAAATCCGGCCGCTTCAAGATATTTTTGCTTCAGTATCGCAAGCGGTGCATAGGTGCACGAATGTGATTGAAAATAGGCGAAGAAGCGCTGACAGTTGTATCTTGCTGCAAAATAAGCGCCACCCTTCTGGAGTTGCTCAGTTATACTGAGTTGCGCGTCACTGTAGAAGGGCGCAAAGCTTTTGTTGTTACAATACAGGCATCCCTGATCAGACAGGGTGCCATCAAGATTCGGGCACGAAAACCCTGCATTAACAGGTATTTTTTGTATGCGCCCGCCAAATCTCGATTTTATCCAGGCGCTGGCACGGTTAAACAGCAGTTTGCTCAAAATTTGAACGCAAGGTGATCGCTGAAGTAGTCCATTGAATTTAAGAGACTTTCGACGCTACGCAAAACGTCGAGCAACAGGATGCTTTCCAGTGGTGCGTGGTCACCCTTCTTAATTCGGTCAATAAGATTGTTGCGGGCCGCCCGCTGCAGCATTGCCTGACTGTAAATCTGATGCTGTATTTCCTTAGTTGCCTCTTTACCGGGTTTGAGATCAGAGCAAACCAGTTTAAATATTTCAGCGGTTCGATTAATGCAGAGGTGCATTTCCTCTCGTGATTCTTGAGAAAGCTTATTGCCGTTTTCTGCATTTTCAAGCATCAAAGCCATCATTTTGTTAAGTTGAGATGAAATGATTTCGAGATCTTTGCTCAGATACAAAACACGGGTGGTTTGCCGGCTCAAAGTAGCAGAAAGATCTTTTTGCGCAAGAGCAATCAAGAAATGATTGAGTTCGCGGGTGATCTGGTCGCGTTGTCGATGTAGAGAATTTATGCTGACAGAAGCCGCCGAAATATCATCTATATCGTTTTCAGGATCGTTCAGCATGTGATCTATCTTATCGAATTTTTTGCCGACAACGGCAAAGGCCTGTTTAAGATGTTCCTCAGACTGTCCGATGGCAATTGCAGGGGTTGCCAAAAAGCGTTTATCAAGATTGGTAATGGTCACATTTTCGTCTTCGTGAGCAGGAAGCAGGTGCATTACAATTGCTTTGAGAAAACCGGTAAGTGGCAGAAAAAGGAGACCATTGGCCACATTGAAGATCGTGTGGGCATTGGCTACCTGTCGCACCGGATCTACCGAGGTCTTCATCATTAACTCACAATAGAACTGAAGTATTGGCAAGACAAGCAGAGTGCCGAACACGTTAAACAGCGTGTGAGCAAGCGCCGCTCTCCTGGCATTTCTGGATGCGCCTATGGAGGCAAGAACAGCAGTTATGCAGGTGCCTATGTTGTCGCCGAGAATAATCGGTACGGCGGCCATGAGAGCGGTTAAGGGCTCATCGCCAAAAGCTCCGCTGCTCATCAGGCTCATGGTGAGACCCACGGTGGCTGAACTGCTTTGAACGATCAGAGTGACCAGCAATCCGGCGATAACACCAAGAATGCGATGTTGAGAGAGTGAAACAAAGAAGGTTTTAAAAGCTTCGTGGTCACGGTATGCTGTTATTGCATCACCCATGAATTTCATGCCAAGAAACAGAAGAGCAAAGCCAAGCAACGCCTCTCCCCATGATCTGTTGGTACGGTTTTTGCTAAAAAGAATCATCGCACTGCCAACGGCGAGAATTGGCCAGGCCAGGTCGGTAAGCTTGAAGGCTATCAGCTGTGCGGTTACTGTTGTGCCGATATTGGCGCCTAGAATAATACCGATTGCCTGCTGAAGCGTCATCAACCCGGCATTAACAAAACCGACTGTCATTACTGTCGTGGCCGAGCTGCTTTGAATGAGCGCCGTCACCCCCAGCCCGGTTAACATTCCTGCTAATGGATTGCGCGTTAGCGAAGATATTATGCTTTTTAAGCGGTCACCGGCTATCCGCTGCAGGCTGTCGCTCATCAGATTCATGCCATAAATGAACATACCAAGTCCGCCGAAGAAAACGGAAAAGGTGTCGCGCGCAGTTTTTCCGTAAACAAAGTGCAGATAAAAAAAGGCTGCTGCAAACAAAGCCAGCAATAGTCTCTTGGTGTAAAGTTTCAGGGTTCGTTTAAAAGTTTTATCGAGCATCAGTATCTCCGCTCAAAAATTATACACATGCAATTTACAGGCCTAACACTAGCAAAAAGTGTTCCAGAATCAAACTGTTTTTTTGCTTACCTGCTGCTGCAAAACTTTGAGATCCTGTGAAATCTCGGCGATTTGAACTTTAAGCATTGGGAGTTGCGGCAATACTGACTCTATTAGACCGTCTTTGCACAGGGTTTCCAGGTCGAGCGCCAGTTGGAATGTTTTTTTTGCTCCCAGCATACCAACGAGGCCCTTTATCGAATGTGTTACCTCTCGCAACCTAAAGCAATCGTTGCTCTGTTCGCATTCTGCAAGCTCCGCCAGAAGCTCTATCGAGCGCCGCGCAAATATATCGCTGATTTTAAGAATGTTCTCAGGTTTTTTGAGAATCCTGATTTCAAGCTCACCGGCATCGATCTGCTTGAGAACAGTTGATTCCATGCTAATTGTCGAGGTGTCACCCTGTGTGTTTTCGACAACAGAATCAAGGTGCCTGCCTTCTGGCCTGTCGATTTCCAACAACTGCTCTACAGCTCTCAGCAGATCTTTTGGGAAATATGGCTTAACCAGATATGAGTTTGCTCCAGCCTGCAGCGCATCCTGTTTCTCTTGATCCGAAATAAAGGCACTGACAGCGATAATTGGAATGCCGGCAAGCTGTCTATCAGCCTGACGAACGCGCCTTATCACTTCCAGACCGTCTAACTCAGGCATCTGAATGTCGATTAGTGCAAGATCATAGGTGTTTGCAGTAAGTTTTTCGAGTGCCTCTCTACCATTATGAGCAAATTCGTGGCTGCCGCCGTGTTTCTCTATTATCGAACCTGCCAGAAAAAGATTAATTTCGTTGTCATCGGCTATCAGAAAGTGTAACGGCCGACCATTGTGGATTAATCTGTTCTGGACAATCAGGCTGTCTGACTGTTTTGGCTTTGCTTCGACTCGCTCAAAGGGAATTATCAGCGTAAAAATAGTGCCGGTGCAGCTGGTTTTTTCGACAAACAAATTGCCAGCAAGCAGGTCGGTAATCTGCTTGCAGATCGCCAGACCAAGTCCTGCACCCTTAGCCTGATGTCGGGTATACTGATCACTGTCAATAAAAGGCTCAAATAGATGTTCCTGTATTTCACGTGAAATTCCGCTGCCGGTATCGCATACCTTAATTTCGATTTCACTCTTTGTCTCACCGTTTATGGCTCGAGCCATCAATTTAACTTCGCCTTTAGAAGTGAATTTCAAGGCGTTGTTCAATAGATTTATCAGAATCTGACGGATGCGAACTGCATCGGATACAATGGAGTACGGCAAGCTCGAATCGAGAGCAAATTCAATTTTTATCGGGCGCTGTGCGGCCTCAAACTCAAACAACTGCTCAAGCTCTTTCAACAACAGGTGCAAATCAAAAGCTTCGGGCTTAATACTGAATTTTCCTGATTCAATTTTTGACAGATCTAGAATATCGTTTACCAGCTCCAGTAGGGATTTCCCTGATGATCTTGTCAGACTCAGCACTTTTTGCTGTTCCGATGACTGGCACATGGTTAAGGCCATTTCGGTGAGCCCGATAATAGCCGTCATTGGCGTGCGAATTTCGTGACTGGCATTGGCAAAAAATCTGGTTTTAAGTTTGTTGGCGTTTTCAGCGACATTTTTGGCCTGACGCAATTCCAATTCAATCTGTTTTTGTGCTGTTATGTCATGAAGCAACAAAATCAATGCCTTCTGGTGATTGAAAGTGATTGGTGCGCCGGTAACTTCGGCGCTAAATTGTTCACCACCGCGTTTTACAAAAGTTCTCTGGTGTTTGAACAGCTTCTCTTTGCTGTCATGCCAGACATTAGTGATATTATTGCGCTCTGTTGGTAACAGTGAAAAGTAGCTGGCACCGACAATATTATCGTGAAGCCCAAACTGTCGGATCATGCCGTGGTTTGCCTCAAGAATTTCAAGGTTACGAGCTGAGATGATGATCATGCTTTCTGGAGCGTGGTAAAAAACGGTCTTAAAGCGTTCCTCGGCTATCGCGTAATCTTCGCGGGATCTTATGTTAATTACGGCTGAATTTAAAATTTGAATAACTATCAGTGAAACAAGTGTAAGTGTAATCAGCAACCATAGCGCATTTGTCTGAGAGCTATGAATTAAATGGCCACCGACAATGGCTCCTGCAAAAAGAACCAGAACAATTACCAGTAGAAAAATCAGATGACTGTAGAGACCCAGATCGCCGCGAAGACTGTGCCAGTGTAATTTTTCACGGGCATGTCGAGCAAGCATAGCCAGAACTATAATGGCGACGATAACCAGCGAAGGCAATACAAGTTGCCAATTCATTGCCGGTGCTCCGCTAAGTGGCTCAAGAGTCTGCCAGTTAATCTGTAGTCTTAAACGTGCACCAATCTGCATGACAAAACCGGCAGCAGCCAGCGCAAAACAACCAAGAATATATTTTGAAACTTCTTGTGGCAGCTGATTTGCGTTTTTAAATCCGGCATAACATACCAACAGTCCAATTATCAATAGAGCCAGTGCGCGCACAGCATGCTCTATTCCGCTGAACCAGAAGCCATATAGCAACACCAGAAACAACGGTAGGTGCAACAATATCGGGTTCAGTGGCCGTTCCTGGTGAAAACTCCGCCGGAGGTATTCTGCGTAAAAATGTCTGCACAAAAGAGCGAAGATGCCATCTAAGAGTAGAAAAACCGGACTATGCTGCAGCAGATAGAATGAAAATAGAGTTCGCGATATACCGGCAGACAAAACACCTGCAGCCAACCACCTGAATTTGGATCGTTTTGCCAGCTCAGTGTCGAAACCGTACATGACTACTGCGAGCGCAACCAAAAGAATACCGTTGGCAAAAATGTAATAGCCGGAAGTAAAGAAATTGGAATACGAAGTATCTAGCATCTTAACAACTTCTCAAAATCAGAAAAGCTGAAATCCCGTTTTCTTTTTGATGGCAACGACAAAGGCGGCGAATGAAGATAAAAGACAGCCTGCTCCAAGAATCATGAAAAGCAGGCCAAGTGCTCCAAGAGCAGCACCAGCGAATGCGTAAAAATAGTTTTCCCACTTTTTCATTTTGCTCTCCTTGTATTTTGATTCTATTCCAAAAAACTATTCTAGAACAGTTTTTTCGTAAAATTGTTTGCGCAATTATTCTTTAAGCCGGTGTTACGCGCTGTGTCAGTCTGTGTGGCGAAAACAAGTTTTAGCGGCTTGCATGGTTGGCGATATTGTGTGTATCTTATGCACACCTGTCCATTATGACAGGAGGAGGTAAGTATGGAATTTGGCAATAACGGCAAGGGAAGCGTTGAAGATGCCGTGATCAATGCTGGCAAACATTTTGCGAATCTGCCATCCCAGGGAAACATAGTAAAGGCGGTAATAGGCCTGGTGTTGTTCCTGTTAGTGGCTGGCGGTGCTTTAAGCACTTTTTACAAGGTCGACACAGAAGAAATGGCCGTGATACTCAGACTGGGCAAGTATGCCGGAACTGCAGGCCCGGGTTTACAGCTTAAGCTGCCGTTTGGTATCGACAAAGTTTTTCTGGTCAAGACCGAGCGTATCATGAAGGAAGAATTTGGTTTTCGCAGCGATATTAACGGTGGGCGAACAACTTACAATAAGAAGGGTTTCGCTGAAGAATCACTGATTTTGACCGGCGATCTCAATGTAAGCGATCTTGAATGGATCGTTCAGTTCAAGATTGAAGACCCTTACAAATATCTGTTCAGTCTCAATAATCCGGTTGGTACGATCAGAGATATCTCAGAGGCGGTTACCCGAAAGATTGTCGGTGATGCCAACGTATCTGATGTGTTGACTACCGATCGTGCCATGCTTGCTCAGAAGATTCAAATTGAGCTGCAAAGCATTCTTAACAGCTATGAAATTGGCGTGCGCATAATAACCTGCAAATTTCAGGATGTTAATCCACCAGAAAAAGTTAAGCCCGCTTTTAACGGAGTAAATGAAGCTGAACAACAGAAAGAGAGTCTGATTCTGCAGGCTCGTGAACAGTATAATAAAGAGGTGCCCAAAGCGCGCGGCCAGGCCAAACAGAGCATCCAGGAAGCCGAAGGCTACGCTCTTGAGAGAGTCAACCGTGCAAGCGGTGAAGCCACCCGTTTTATGGCTGTTCTCGATGAATACAAAAAATATCCCGAGGTCACCCGCAAACGAATGTATCTCGAAACTCTCGAAAAGGTCATGCCGAGAATGAAGGACACAATGATACTCGACACCCATGATGGCAAAAGTCCGGTATTGCCGGTTCTGCCCCTACAGTCTCTTGAGGGGGTAATCAAATGAAAAAGATTATTTTTGCAGTAGTTCTGGCAATAGTGCTGTTTGTTGCTGCCGGCAGCATATTTGTTGTCTATGAGGGCGAGCAGGCGATTGTAACCAGGTTTGGCAAGCCGGTCGGCGAAGTTCACTATGCCGGGCTAAATTTTAAAATTCCGTTCATCGAAGATGTTTATCGTTTCGAAAAACGAATTTTGAAATGGGATGGCGATCCTAATCAGATCACCACAAGAGAGAAAAAATACATCTGGGTCGATGCCACTGCCCGCTGGAAAATAGTTGACCCGCTTGTGTTTTTTCGCACTGTCGCCACGATAAGGGGTGCTCAGAGCCGACTTGACGACATAATCGACTCGGTAATCAGAGATGCGATTTCTGGCAATTATCTTGTCGACCTTGTTCGCGGGCCAACCTACAAGGCTCCTGCTGGTGTCAGTGCCGAAGAAATTCTCGATGAAACCAATCGCCGCAGTCGTGAGCAGATTCTTGATGACATTCTGCAGAAAGCCAAAGCCAGTACGCCAGAATACGGTATTGAGCTGATTGACGTGCAGGTAAAGCGGCTTAATTACATTGAATCAGTTCTTGAGAAGGTTTATGAACGAATGATCTCTGAGCGCAACAAGGTGGCTGCCGAATACCGTTCAGAAGGCGAAGGCGACAAGGCTGAAATTCTCGGCGGAATGGAAAAGGAACTGAAACGCATTACATCAGAGGCCTTTAAAACAGCTCTTGAGATCAAAGGAAAAGCTGATGCACAAGCGTCGCAGATTTATGCAAATGCTTATAGTCGAGATCCCGAATTTTACTCATTTTGCCGTAGCCTGGAGACTTTGGAAAAGTCGGTCGGAGCCAACAGTAAAATGGTAATTTCTACAGAATCTGAATTGTTCAGATATTTCAAAGATTCACAATATATCAAACCCTGATTATAAAAAAAACCGCTCTGTTCCGGCTGATGTCGGGGCAGAGCGGGTTTTTATTCAAAAGTGATCTGAGCTGAACCGAACGTCAGATAGAATGAAAGTTGAGCAGAAAATCTTTGCTCTGAGCCTCGGTCATGCGGTGGTTGCTCTTTAAAAAACCGGCGCGATCAAACTTGCCAAGAAAATACACGACCATTTTTTTCCACGATGGCCAGTCATGTTCGATATCGTAGCCCCAGAGGTCAAGCAGCACCGGAACTCCAGATTCGCGCAGGTTGTTGCACATCTGTATGGCCTCGCCGTTCCATTCTTCCCAGGCGCCCTGACCACTGCATACTATGAGCAGATTCTGCTGCAGCAACTTTTTGCTGTGTTCACTGATTTCAGAACTGTAATACATGGGATTATGGGCAAAAACATCGTCGTTTTTATAGCCGCCAAGAGTAAAGTCGATATTATAACAGCCGCTCAGGGCCACGACAGAATCGAAAGCATCGGGATGACGCAACGCAAAGTTGGCGGCATGATAAGCACCAAAGCTGCAGCCATGGGTAAGAATGCCGGCTCCGGAATGGCCATCTTCGAGAATGTGTGGTATCACCTCGTTTTTAACTGACCAGTCATAATCGTTGGCGCGTTTGGCGCGTTCTGCCGGCGGCTGGTTCGAAAACCAGGTTTGATGATCCATGCTGTCAATGCAGTAGACCTGTATTTTTCCATCAAGGATGAATGGCGCGAGAGTATCAATCATGCCAAAGTTCTCGTAATCGAAAAAACGGCCTTCCTGCGAGGGAAAAACAATAACCGGCTTGCCGGATTTACCGTAAACCAGCATTTCCATGGGCTGCCCGAGAGTCTGACTCGAGATCTTGCGATACTCACGGTTCATTTCAGGCCTCCCAGGTAAAATCTTTGATAATTTCCATCATTTCGGTGAGATCTGTTGAACGTGCGAGATAGCCCCAGTGACCCATTACTGAGTATTCGATCGGATTCATCGGCTGACTGTGTGTAATTTTGCCTTTCCACTTTGCATAGAGCTGATCGTGCGAATAGTGATAAGAGCGGTTATGCTTTCGGCCAATAAATGCGCAGTGGTATTTTCGGGTAAAATCGCGAGTTGGCTTTTTGCCCGCGATGATCGAAGCCCACCAGTCATACACATCTATGTCACAGGCAAAATTGAACATGTCGGTGGTAAGTCCGCCGGGTGGGCGCATATTTATTTCGAGCGCAAGCAGTGATTTGTCGGCTAGTCTGAAAAATTCGATATGAAAGAACTTTTCTTTAACACCAGCGGTCTTTACAATCTGGCGACCATATTTTTCGATATCTGCCGGAACATTTTTGACCGAGTAATACCAGACATTTTCGTTGTTCGCCACGACCTTGTGGATATCGTTGCTGAATACATGTGAGGTATAAAAAACGATATTCCCATTCTGGTCAGTAAGACCATCAAAAGATTCGATAATACCGTCGATAAAGTCTTCCATGAAATAGTCATAGCTTTGCTTGACGCCGAAAAAGTCCTGCAGATCAGCTTCTGATCTAATTGTATAAGTATCGGCTGCACCAACTCCAACATCTGGTTTGATAAAAACCGGGTATTTGTTGGCAATAAATTTTTTACACTGTTCAATATCTCTAACGAGTTCGCCCCGTGCTGCCGGCACCTGCGCCCGCTTAAAGAGGTCTTTCATCATGGACTTGCGCTTGATGAACTGCAGTTCAGCAGGTTTTGGCCCGGTGATATCGAAAGTTTCGCGCAGGATCGCTTCCAAGTCAATCCATGACTCGAGATGCGATTCAACGCGATCAATCTTGCCAATATGGTTGTTAAAAAAGCCACAGCCTTCTATTACCTGATCAACATCTTCGAGTTTTCCAACTTTGTAATGACCACTCATGGCTTTGCGTATACACGGGTCCAAGGCTTCATCAGGTAGATCTGATATGCCGAACACCTTAACACCGTATTTGGCCAGGCCTTCGATAAACTGTGAATAATGTGCAGGGTAGTGAGGTGAAAGATAAACCAGATTCATCAGCAATTCTCCGACTTGAATTTAATTGTTATACTTATACACGATTTTTCTGGCAACAGGAAGAAGATTAGCTCAGATTTCAGCTTTCTTTACTTTTGCAATCACCAACACTTTTGTTTTTTTTGTTGTGGGGTTACGGGAATTAGATGAATGAGGTATAATCTTATAGTTATGTACGCCTTGCCAGCACTTATTGTAAGGAGAATGGACTATGAGAAAGCGCTTATTGGCTGTTTTAATGGTATTATTCTATCTTGTAGCGGTTAACCCGCTCTGGAGTGAAACTACCACAGCCGCGAAAAAGAAAAAGAAGCCGGCGACCACGACCAAACCGGTTAAAAAACCTGCTACTGCAAAGAAAAAGCCAGCTGTCAAAGTGGCCAGCAAAAGCACCGCAACCAAATCTACGGTAAGTGCCGCTGATCAAAAAGCTGTTATCGGCGAACTGGCAATGCTGCAAGAAGTCTGGATGCGCAAAATCACTCTGGAATATCTCGGCGACAAGCGCTCAGAAAAATTTCTTGCCGAATTGCTCGCTGATTTTCCTAAAAAAATCCAAAACAATTTTGTGAGTAACATCGCAGGCGACTATAAGGCCGAATTCATGGCTAATTACGCCGCTAAAGCCGATGAAGTAGCTGACAAGGCTTTTGCCATTATGACCGATAAGCCTGCGATTGACGGCCTGCTCGGTAAAGTTATCAAGGAATCCGGCTTTCCGCTTGATCTTGCTTACATGGATCTGGCTAAAAAACTTGTTGATCGCCGCAAATTTCAGGCGAACAACAAAGAAGCCGGAGCCGATAAGCTCAGCGAATACTGGCAGACTGTTTACACCACTATGCGTGCGAATTCAAAAAAATCACGCTATGAGGCTGTCGCAGGCATTTACAAAGATGTGCCACTCAAAGAATTTCCGATTTCGTGGTATGACGATGCTCAGCATAACGTTGCCTTCGTAACCGAAGGTGCGCAACCCGATGCAACAGGTCCACAGAGCCGAAAAAAATGGACAGTGCTCGCCTACATCTGCTCTGACAATGACCTTGAGCGCTTTGGTCTGCAAGATGTCAACGAAATGGAACAGGTTGGCAGCAGCGATCAGGTCAACATAATTGCGCAGGTCGATCGTATGCGCGAAGGCATGGAAGGTGCGACCATCACAGATGGCAACTGGATCGGAACCCGTCGTTACTTTGTCACCAAAGACAGCGATATGGGTAAGATTGGCAGCAAGATGGTCGGAAACATTGGCGAACAGGATATGGGCGACAAGAAAACTCTTGCCGAATTCCTTAAATGGGGCGTAAAAACTTACCCGGCTGATAACGTAATGGTTGTCATCTGGAACCATGGAGCTGGCTGGCCGGGCGTTGCCGTCGATCAGGAAAGCGGCAATATGCTTAGCATGACCGACGTTTCCTGGGCGTTGCGCGAGGGGCAGAAAGATTTGTCGAAAGTAAATGGCAAAGCTTCAAAGTTTGCAATTGTTGATTTTGACGCCTGTCTTATGGGTACTATTGAAGTAGCTTACGAAATATCTGACAGTGCGGAATTCCTGGTCGGTTCTGAAGAAAACGAACCGGGACAGGGAATGCCTTATGCTGATTATCTCGGGCCACTGGTTAAAAACCCGGCTCTGGCAGCGAGGGAAATGACTAAACGCATGGTCGGAACCTATGTTCAGTCTTACTCCAAAGGCGGCTCGGCAACCAGTGCGTATAACATGGGCTCACCAGTTACCAAATCAGCCACCGATCTGAGCAAGCTGCCGGCACTGGTACAAAAGTTCAATAAGCTGGGCGAGGCTCTGCTCGACAATCACCAGCTCTACGCCGATCTGCTGGTCAGCGAAGGTGGCCGCTTTGCCTCAATAAAGCGCTATTCAGATGACACCATGGTCGACCTGGTCGATTTTGCCCACAAACTCGCTCAAATGCCCGAGATACCGTCGAACGTCAGAGAAATCTGCATCGATATCATCAAAACCATCGGTTACCCGGTTGAAGACATCAAGCTGGCGCAGCCGGTAATTATAACCAGCGATCAGCCCGGCGTTGTAGTCTGGGGCTTCAATGGCTGGCGCATGCCGCCCAAAGAACTGTGGCCTGCTGGCACCAGGACTTTCAACTCAAGACTGGCAATGACTCCGCTGCGCGAACTTGATGGCGGTGGTTTTTACACCAAAATCGGGCCTTTCGAGCCAGTTGTGGACGAAGCCCTTGAAAAACGTGTATTCGTCGATGAAATCAACTACCAGATAATTCTCAAAGACGGCAAGGCTCTCGACAAGCGCCGCATCAAGCAGGGCAAGGAATACCTGATCGTATCCAAGTTCCCTGAAAAGTCACCCATGGTAATTGAAGGGCACACCCAGGGAATGGGCGACAGTCACGGCCTGAGCCTTTACTTCCCGCAGGCATACCGATTCAGCAATAATTACAAAGCGCTCAAATTTGCCAAAGATACGAGCTGGGATGAATTTCTCGAAAAAATCCCCGTGTTCAAGCGTGACGCAGAGGTTCTGCTCTGTGGACAGATGGTGGAAGATCCGATGACTCTGCCCCTGATTGCACAGGCTCTTAAAGCTAATGACGTTAAATTCCAGGTTCTCTGGGATCCTTCGGTGTTTGCCTATGAATTCAAGCCGATTCTGCGTCAGTTCGCCGACAAGGGCATGGTCATTACCGACAGCGTCAGTGCCAGCAGCATGGGTCAGCTCATCCCGAGTTCAGACGATCTTCAGGATTACCTGAGTCATGGTGGGCGACTGATGGTTGCGGCGCAGTCTTTTGGCAAGTCGAATGTTCACCGCAGCCTGCTTAAGGATTATTTTAAATTCACATTTGTCGCAGAAGAGAAAGACTTTGACGAAATGATCTGCAAAGGCAAAGATGAATTTAAATTTGAGCTGAATGGCAACGAGTCTGCACGCACTGCTTCAGATGTTACAGTCATGAAGGTCGCTGGCAACGGCAAGTTGTTCGCAACAATGCCAGATGGCCGTGGCGCTGCCATCTACATCTCTGACGCAGCTTCCTCTGGCAAAAATTATGCCGGAATCTACCTGGGCTTCCGATTTGAAGCGGTAGGCGACACCGCCGCCCGGAACAAGCTGATGAGTGAGATTCTCGACAGACTACTCCCCGAAAGGCACCAGCTTAGCCTGTTCTAGTGTATCGTCAGGATTTTTTAAAAACAGCCCACGCTCTCGGTGGGCTGTTTTTTTCTTGTCCTGATTTGGCGTGTAAGCTCGCTGGCAATTTTATCAGGGTCTGTGGTATTAATATTGTGTAGAACTTCAGGAGGATAGCATTGGACAACACACAGCTAAAGATAAGCGATCAGAACGGGATTCCAGTTTTCAGCTTTGTTGGCAACTGCAAGGCTGAAGGAATAGACCATCTGGCCGATCAACTCAGAGAAATGGCAGAAGCCGGGCAAAACAAGTTTGTTTTTGATTTTTCAGCATGCAAATTGATTAACAGTCCAGCGATGGGTGAACTTCTTGACGCTATCCTGCTTGTAGATCGCGATTTTGATGGACACATTGTAATCTGCGGTCTTGATTCACTAAAAGAAACGCTTTTTACGATTTCTGGAATAATCCCTATTGCGCAGGAAGCATCAGATACTGCTTCTGCCGCAGCGTTGTTACTTAATCTAGAATCTTAATTTTTTTTGTTATCTTTTTTCACGCAGTAGCGTATTGATGAATGAAGAGTTTTTACTCGTAGTTATTTGAGGAGGAAATTATGCGACAGTTCAGAAGAATTGCAGTTCTAATGCTTCTGGTATCTTCATTTTTCATGACCGGCTGCGATGTTGCACAGATCATGGATGTTGTCGGCAAAATCGCCACTGGCGTTCAGCAGGCTATGCCGGCAATCAAGGGTGTTGTCGATGCCTTCGGCGGGGTAGCCAGCGGCACCGCTCAAGTGCCAGCTGCCAATGCTCCAGCGGCTAACGAACAGGCAGCTGCTAACACTGCCAATGTCGTTACTATCGATCCAAATGCAGAAAATGTCGGCGCCGCTAACGCAGCGGCTGCAGGCACTAATCAGGCTGCCGCAGCAGGCACTGCGTTGGGCGCGCAGGTATCGAGCAGCATTCGCGCGCTGGTCGGCAGTACAAGTTTCAGAGGTGCAGATGTCGATGGTGGGAATCTGGCCTGCGCCAAGGTTGTGTCTACTGCTCTCAAAAATGCCGGCGCTCTCAGTCGTGTCAGCCTCAATTGCGACCAGGTTGTTGCAGATCTACGCGCAGCTGGCTGGAAAACTGTTCAGGTTCCGCCTTATCAGGATGGTGACGTAGTTACCTGGACAACCAGTCGCGGCCCAGGCCGTCATATCGGGATTATCGTCAAAAATGGCAGCTCTTTCCAGGCCATCTCCAACAGTTCTTCCGAACGCACTCCGCGTGCGACTGCCGTTAACTATTTGCCAATAACCCAGGTTCTCAGAAAAGTTTGATAAGTTTGATCAGAGGAGTTTTTATGAGCAGAGTAATTGCAGCAGCTTTAGTTATGACAATGATGGTTCTGGCACCGGCCTTTGCCAACTGGGAACTGCCATTTGGTAAAGAAGTAGCCGCGGTAGGCATAACAGCACCTGTTGGTGCTGAAGATTTCCCGGTTGGTCCTGCTTCTTACCGGATAGTTGGTGACAATCTCTGGGTGCTCGATTCGGCTAAGGGACGGGTGTTATGTTTCGATGCAGCCAGCAAACTGCTTAAAGAAATCGCCATCCCTGGTCTGCCAGAGAAATACATTCTCGACGACTTTGCGATGCAATTCACCGGCAAAGATGCTGATCAGCCGTCGGCCATTATAGTTATCGAAGCCATGGATCGCCTGATCATAAAGTTCTCCCTTGATGGCAAACAGCTGTTCAAGGTTAAGTCCGATAGTCTCATTCAACTCGACGAAGTTGATATTGACAGCACTGGTCAGTTTTACGTCGGCGATTATGCCAAATCTCTTCTCGCAGTTTTTTCGGCAGATGGAAAAATGCTGCGCGAAATTTCGTGGCAAAGTTCAGGCTTTGTAGTCGATAGCGACAACAATCTGAACATGATCAATTACGTAGATGAAGTCGGTCATTTTTATGTTAAGCTCGCGGCCGATGGCCAAGAATTGGTGCGCGTCAAGCTTGGTCTGCCAGAAATGCAGAATCCGCGCATCTGGCACGTGAACTCAAAGGGTGAATTTCTGGTTTCCTTTATTCCTCCAGAAGGCGATCCAAGCAGTCAGGCACTTTACACCTACAGCGCAAAATGCGAAATTCTCAAAAAAGTTGTTTTTAAAAACCCATACTATGTAAAGCGCTACCTCACCGCCGGCAAAGAATCAGCCTGGCTGGTCGATGCAGACTATAACAAGGCCCCTGATCAGCCAATAAAGTTTAAACAGCTTTAACCACAAGCAATCAAAAGCCCGCCGGCCGCCATTATGCGTATCGGCGGGCTTTTTGTTTTTTTCGAAAAAGCCAATCTGAGCGAATTCCCTGTTGCAAATGCAATCCCCACAAGATAGTGAAACCGGTAAATGCTCCTATCGCACTTGTTCCAGGCCAAAAGGCGTTAGCAGAGAGTGCCACAAAATTGTGGTATAATGTGATAACTTCGGAGCAGGGATCCTGATTCTCCGTTAATAGAAAGGTAGAGAGTTCATGTTTAAGTTTTTGCGACGCTCTTCACTGGTTATGCTTGGATTTTTTGTAGTGGTGGTGGTTGGGGCAGCTGATGCTCAGATCAGGGTCGACAGTGACCGCAGCCTTCTGGCTGACATTCATGTAACAGCACCCAAGCTCAATACAATAGCTTTTAATGCTTCAGGCAAAGATTTTACCGGGCTTTATATGGATTATGCAAATCTGTTGCTCGACAAGGGCAAACCCGCATTGCCGGTACTTACTGGCCTGGTCATGATATCTCAGGATCAAAATCCGTTTCTAGAGGTAATCAGCAGCAAATACAGTGAGATCAGCGTTGAAAACCCTGTCGTGCCCTCTCGCGGTGCTATTTGTCGAAGCGTCGACCCATCTACCGTGCCGTTTAAAGCCGGCCTGGTGTATAAAAAAAACGCCTGGTTTCCGGCTGATAATGAGCTGGTAAAGATTTCAAGCCCATTTATTTTCAGAGAAGCACGTGGTGTCAGGCTTGATGTAACCCCTGTGCAATATAACCCGGTAACCGGCAAACTGAGGGTTTACAGTTATATCCACGCCAGGATTAAATACGATGGAACCGGCGGCACTAACATAAATCGCGGCCGTTCAGAATTTTCAAAAACCTTTATGCCAATTTATCAGAAAGCTTTTCTCAATTACGCTTCAGTGCCACGTCGCTTGTCGTCCGTTGACGAAAATGGCCGTCTGATCATTATTGCCGGTGACGAACTCAGAACAGCCGCTAAGGCGCTTGCCGACTGGAAACAGAAATGCGGGATCAGAACCCTGCTTGTCAGCACCAGCGAAATCGGCGGTGCAACCACAGATAACATCAAGGCTTTTCTGCAGGAGCAGTATGACGAAGTCGGCTTTACTAATGTTATTCTGGTTGGCGATGCCGAACAGATTCCGACCAACAAAGGCGAAAACGAAAAAGCCGATTCTGACCCGGTTTATGTGAAACTGGCCGGCAACGACCATGTTCCAGATGCCATAATCAGCCGCATTTCAGCGTCAACTCCCGAAAAAGTTTCTTATCAGATTGCCAAAATCATCAATTATGAGCAGTATCCGAGTCAGGACGAAGAATCCGACTGGTACAGCCGGGCTCTTGGTATTGGCAGCGCCGAAGGCAATCCGCCTGATTTTGAACGCATCGAAGAGCTGAGACAAGCTCTT
>JAHISQ010000131.1 GCA_018818125.1 Candidatus Rifleibacteriota bacterium | reverse complement strand
CCCACGTCTTTGCGCGGCCAGAATCGAGCAGAAATACCGGGCAAGCAGCTGAATGTCTTCAGGCCGTTCATGCAACGAAGGGAGCTTGATTTCGATGACCTTGATGCGATGATAGAGATCTTCTCTAAAGCGTCCATCAGCGATTCCGCGCCTTAAATCTTTGTTGGTTGCGCCAATTATTCGAACATCGACGTCGATACGTTTATTGCCCCCGACCCTGACAATCTCACGCTCTTCGAGAACTCGCAAAAGCTTTGCCTGCATCTCGAGGTTCATATCACCAATTTCGTCGAGGAAAATCGTGCCACCCTGCGCAAGTTCGAACATGCCAGGCTTAGCGGCCGTAGCGCCAGTAAATGCGCCCTTCTCATAGCCAAAAAGCTCTGATTCCATGAGGCTTTCGTTGATCGCCGTACAGTTAATCGCCCAGAATGGCTTTTGCGACCGGCGTGAGTTGTAATGAATCGCCTGCGCTACCAGCTCTTTGCCAGAGCCAGATTCGCCGGTTACCAGCACGGTAACGTCTTCTTCAGAAACCTTTCCAATAAGTTTATATACTTCCTGCATGGCCGGGCTGTTGCCTTTAAGACCGCTGGATTTTGGAGCCAGTGTTGCGACTTCAGCGGTACGGCCAAAACTTCTTGCGCCAAGGCCACGTGAAATTAACAGCAGACAATCGTCGATATTGAAAGGTTTGCTCAAAAAATCATAAGCACCAAGCTTCATAGCGCTGATAGTAGTTTCCATATCGGTATAGGCAGTCATAACTATGACCTGGGCCTCAGGATCAATTTCGCGAATATGTTCAAGTACCTTCAACCCGTCCATCTCCGGCATGCGGATATCGACCAGGATAATATCGGGATGGAAAGTCTTATACAGGTTGAGGCCTTTTTTGCCGTTTTCGGCTAATGCAACCTGATAACCAGCCTTCTGCAGAGCCTTTTCAAAAGCCCAACGAACGCTGTGTTCATCATCAATCACCAGAATTTTTGCTTTATCTGTCATTCTTGAACTCCTCAGAGGGCATTATCATCTAGACTCTTGTCTTTAAGCCTCTCTTTGTATACTTTTTTGCGCCAGCTGCCTTCGATTGAAGTATCAATAATAGTATCGCCATACAACATCAGAACCTGACAACCAGGTTCTACTCTAGCTTTAGCCAAAGAGATCTTTTCCCTCAATTCTTCCAGATTGTAGCGTAACGAAGTGTGAAAAAGCAGCAACGTTTCTACCTTTGACTGTTTAGCGGTTTCCAGCACTTCGTCAAGAAATGAGTGCTGCTGAAAATCACGTTCATCATCCTCACTGCTCATGTAAGTACATTCATGGCACAAAAAAAGACTTTCTTTGACATCCGCTGGGTCAATTGGCCGTGAATCACCACCGTAAGAAAAAATCGTTTTTTCGAACTCAGTGGCAATTTCGTCTTTGCCTTTTGTCCAGACGATCTGATTGAGATCGCGCTGCGCAATCCCTTCATACTCGGGCTTCAAGCGACGACGCTTCTCGATAATATTGTAGCCCAAACTCAACTGGCGTTGCGAATGCCTGGTCTTGAATGAACGCAAAAAAACTTTGTTACGCTGATCATCGAGCATAATTTCTTCGCCCGCGTCAATGGGAATCCACTCAAGTTCAAAAGACAGGGTCTTTTGTGTGCGTGCCAGATAGTCCATCATAAACTCAATCAGCTTGTTGTTTTTTGGGATATAGATCTTGAGACTTGCCGTCTGATCTCCAGCTCCCAGATTCCTTATGTTTAAAAGATTGACCAGGCCAGCAATATGATCGGCATGGCCATGAGAAAGAAAAACCCGGCGAATGCCGAACACTCTATTATACAGGCTGGAAGCGACTCCTTCGCCTGCATCAAAAAGAATATTGAACCGGCGGTGATATAGCCAGGTAGAAAAAAGTGCTCTTGAAAACCCGCGGAGTTGATCTTGAAGTGGGAATTGTGGGGTTGTCATGAAAATCCTTCCGGTTTTTGTCGCTTGTTAAGCCAGCATAATCTAACACAATATACCATTCTGATTCCATTATTTTGATTGCCTGAATAAGTATTTTGCCTGTAGACTCCTATTGTGTTAACTTCTAAGCATACAATCCTCGGGAGGCACCTACCTTTGAACAGCACTAAGCTTAAAGACCAAATAGAGTCAAGACTAAAAAATTATATAAAGAAATTCATCAGATACTCGTCTTTTTCTCATCTGACCGCTGAGCGCAAAGAAATACTGGCGGGAACATTCGTCTATCTCAATGACGATCACGACATGATTCCGGACGATGTGCCCAACATCGGCTATCTTGATGATCTGATGGTTTTTGTTGAGGCTGCCAAACATTTTATTTCGACAGGTGCACCAATAGCAGGTGTATGTAACGCAGAAGAAGTATTGGAAGATCTGCAATTTGTGCAAAAAAACGCCGGACTGATGTTTGGCGACCTGCACTTTTCAATCGACACAATAAAAAAACTCGGACAGAAACACATTGGCGAACTGTCTGTTCTGGCAGAAGAAATGAAAAAAAAGTATGCTGACCTTGGAGACCTCGAAAATGACTAAGAAATTCGGCTTAAAAAACATTCTCCTTATCACTGCCATTTTTCTAACATTTGTAATTAGCTCAGCTTCTGCCGGAGAGCTGTTTACCTCCATAAAAGAGATCTTGAACAAACCTGAATCGTATACCGGCAAATTTGTCTCAGTTTATGGCCACTATTCGGGCTGGAAAAACGCCCCAGGAAGTCCACCAGTAAGCAGATCAGACTGGGTTCTGTGCGACGATGACGAAAAAGCGATTTACTGTACAGGCACAATGCCTCAAGATCCGGAAACCGGAGCTCCCGAAACCTTCTGGCGCTCACTTGCTATCCTCGCCACTGTTAAGCTGGCTAATGGCATGCCTTATCTTGAAGTTAAGCAGCTGCGAGCGATCAAACCAAACATTGAAAAAATGGTGTCTGTGGCACAGATTCTGTTTTCGCCAATTGAGATGCAGGGCCGGCACGTAGGCTTGCTTGGGGTTCTGGCAAAGGGATATGGAGTAAAAGGTGACCGCCTTTATCTGCTGGCCGACCCCACCGGTGCGATTAAAATCGGTCGCATGCCCAAGCTTTATCCCAAAGGCACGATTCTTCGTATTCGCGGAACTGTAAAGATCGACGAGGATGGCCTGCCAATGGTTGATGATATCGAGATTGTGAGCGCCAAGGTCAACTGATCAGCTAAAACAAAGCCCCGGGCTGGAACAAAACTGTTCTCAAGCCAGGGGCTTTTTAATTCTCATTCAGTTTGTTGCTGTGGCTTCATTTTCACTGTTCGGGCAACTCGGTCTGAGGCTTCTTTTTAAAACGACGAAACAGGCTTAGAGTGTTTCTCAGCAAACTGAAAGTCAGGCCATAAAGCGCAAACCCCCAGGTGAAAAAGAACAGTGTCATCGGCGGATTAACAATAAGCGCCACCAGAAGGAGTGCCACAGCCAGTTTACGCTTTCCGCTGGTCTGCGGCGTCTTTTTCATTGCCGGATATTCTACTGTGCTTACCATCAAAAATGCAGTTATCGCAACAACAAACGGTATAACTATTGCCGGAATGCGCGGAAAATTGAAAAACTGCAGCTCAAAAATGGTCATAGTTGCTAGAATGCCAGCGCCGGCCGGAATTGGCAAGCCTACGAAAACATCCTGCTTTGAGTGTGGCGTTACATTAAAACGCGCCAGTCGCAGAGCACCGCAAATCACAAAAATACTTGATATGACAAGGCCGAAAATTCGGTCATGATCTAAATAACGTGTGTAAACGAGAAAAGCTGGCGAGACGCCAAAGCTGACGAGATCGGCAAGAGAATCGAGTTCGGCGCCAAAGCGCGATTCAACCGAAGTCAGACGGGCCAGGCGACCGTCGAGAATATCGAAAATGTTGGCAAGAAGAATCAGCCAGCCCGCTAAGAGGAATTCACCCTGAGAAGTCATTACTATTGAAAGATAACCACAAAACAGATTCATCGAAGTACAGGCGTTAGGCAATATCGACAGATGTTTACTGTTAAAGCGCCGACGCGGCTTCTCGACTACCTCTGGCTGCGGAACTGCTTCTTGAACATCACTGACTTCGGGTGTTTCTGCCATGCTATGATCTTCTGGCAATTATACTGCTGCCACCATAAACCCGCTGCCCAAGGCGAACTTCGATCCTGGCATCAAGAGGCAGATAAATCTCGGTTCGGGAACCAAACCTTATGAGTCCAAAGCGTTCGCCAGATTCGACAGTATTCCCAGGGTTTTTCCAGCAGAGAATTCGACGTGCAATCAAGCCGGCAATCTGCTTAACCAAAACACGGTAACCCTCGGGACCTTCAATGCCAATGGCATTTTGCTCATTATCAACCGAGGCTTTGGGCTCAAATGCCGGCAGAAATTTGCCCGGTGTATAGTGACGATATGCTATTTTGCCTTTAATCGGAGCACGATTAATATGAACGTTGAAAACAGAAAGAAAAATGCTTACGCGCTTAGCTGGGCCATCAATAAAGGGAACATGCTCAACCGAATCGACACCCACAACTTTGCCATCTGCTGGAGATAGAATCAAACTATCGCCCTGAGGGATCTCACGTTCGGGATCCCTGAAAAAATACATTGTAAAGGCTGCGCCAAGATAAAACAGTCGGCCTAGCCAGCGTGAAATCGTAGATGAAATTAAACCAAGAGCAAACAGAGAACCACCTATGAAAAAGCCTTCTCTGTGAATCGGGCTGCGCATGCAACTGACTCCTTAAAATATGTTATCTTGGCGCTATTATAATCCCGGTCTCGCAAGCGTGTCAAGGAAGTTCGAGTGAGCACTATTTGTTATTGGCTGTCAACATTGATTGCCGTCAAAATCTCATCCCACAGTGTGCTCTGACAGAAGTCGAGGAAAAAATAACTTGATGGCGAGCTGCCAACATACTCGGTTACATAGGTCGATTTATCAGGAAAAGTTATTGAAATACCGTTGGCTTGCGGAAAAAACCAGCGAGAGGTGTAACTAACAACTACAAGCTGATCAAAAACAGCCAGCAGTTGATCAGTATAGTTGGCAAGAGAAGGCATCGCATTGCGGCCCATAACAACAAGGTCCTTGAGGTCTCGATATTCGGCACGTTCGAATGCCTGTACAACGTATTTTTTATCACCTTCTTCACTGACAACCTCAAGACTGTCGCGCAGATTGCCAAGAACCGTTCCGTATAGCCCTATTTCTGAGTGGATTCGAATGAAATAATCCGTGAGTTTCGGCATGAACAAATCAAATCCGGCGTTTTTTATCATTGAAATAGTCGCAGGGGTCTTTATTGCAGCATCAATATAGCGTGCGCGATACTCACTACAGATAAGAGCGCCTAATTCCTGGCTGGAAAGCTTATCTATGCCAGCAGCAGCAACAGCTTTGGTAATTTTGCCGTATGGCAGCCCCTGAGCAGGCACAAAAGCTTGAGAAAAAATAGTAAAAGCCGCACATTTGCGAAACTGCCAGGCGATTTCTATGCAACCCATGCTGCAGGCATCGAAAACCAGCAGATCGAGCGGTCGATAAAAACCGTCAAAAGAGGTGTTAGCTCCTTCCAGCCAGGCTGCAATTTCAATCGGGTTGCCCACTTTATTGGCGCTGTCATCGACAATAAACGATGAACGCAAGGAATCGGCAGATTTCCACGCATCTGAGTGCGAGCTGACAAAAAGCACGTAGCGACTGGCTGGAAAAGCACGCCGGCTCCAGGCTACAAAATCAGCAATCACGGCACCTGAACTAGAATCAAGGTGACCAACTGCCGCAAGTTCAACGATTTTATCTGCGCTGACCATCATTCTTTTAACGCCATCTATCGGGAAGTCTGCCTGAATGAGAATCTGGGTGCCAGAAGGCAACCCGGCTGCGACAATATCATCTATATTATCAGCGATTTGGGCCGCCAGACTGTTATCTCCGGCCATATACAGCATCAAAACCAGATTGTTCGGCAAAACTCCTGAATTGCCCTGGTGCAATCCCTCAGCCATTGTTGTATATGCCGCTTTTACCTCTGGTACCTGATCAAGTTTGTATTGAGAGAGCTTTTCCGGATGCTTTTCGAGAACGTCTGCGATGGCATTGACTGTCGAAGAAATATGCTGAGCATCTAGAGAATCAGGCTTTATTCGACGTCCATAGCGCTCACGCAGACAACGGGAAATCATAGAACGTGCAGTCGATTTGATTGTTATCTCGGCTTTTACTTCACCATACAGGCCTTGAGAATCCGCAGCCATCCATTCGAGAACAAAGTTTGAATGTTCTGAATTGTTGCAGAAAACAACCACCTGATCTCTGATGCTGATCGGCTCAAGAACAAAGCGACCTTCGAGATCTGCAGAGGCTGTTATGTCTGGCTGATCTTGAATCGACAGGGAGAACGGGCGCATGTCTATCAAAGACGGGTTGATACCGCCCAGGTTTTGATGAACAGCAACATCAGCGAGATCTACGATGCCAGAAATGCGCAGATCGGTCGGAACCGGGAATGCAAAAAACGGCACAGGGCCAGACTCGCCTGAGCAGCCGGATAGAAGCAACTGCCCAGCCAGAAAAAGCAATATAGCAAACGTTTTAAGACAGGCCCTCACGACCCGGCTTACTTTTGTCGCTCAATATGAGTCAGACCACCCATATATGGCCGCAAAACCTCTGGAATAAAAATTCTACCGGCTTCATCCTGATAATTTTCGAGTATTGCCAGCCAGGTGCGTCCCACGGCCAGACCGCTACCGTTAAGAGTGTGTACCAAAGCTGTTTTTGCCTTAGCGTCACTGCCTTTGAAACGAATTGATGCGCGGCGGGCCTGAAAATCTTCGAAGTTGCTGCATGAGCTGATTTCACGGTAGCAGTTTTGAGATGGCAACCAGACTTCTATATCGTATGTTTTGGACGCGGAGAAACCAAGATCGCCGGTTGACAGGGCAACAACCCGATATGGCAACTGAAGCAGGCGTAGAATTTCTTCTGCGTTATCAAGCAACGATTCAAGCTCTTCATAAGAGTCTTCTGGTTTGCAGAACTTGACCAGTTCGACTTTATCAAATTGGTGCTGCCGAATCAGACCGCGGGTATCGCGACCATAGCTGCCTGCTTCGCTTCTAAAACATGGAGTATAAGCAACATAGCTGATAGTAAGGTCTGATTCCTTAAGAATTTCACCGGCGTAAAGGTTGGTGACAGGCACTTCAGCCGTAGGAATCAGATAATACTCATACCCCTGCAGTTTGAAAAGATCCTGTTCAAACTTGGGCAGCTGTCCGGTTCCACGCATTGAATCAGCGTTAACGATAAACGGTGGCAGAATCTCTCTATAACCATGCCTTTGTGTGTGAACGTCGAGCATGAAATTGATAAGCGCACGTTCCAGGCGAGCTCCGGCCCCTGTTAAAACTGAGAACCTGGCGCCAGTAAGCTTGGCCGCACGGTCAAAATCGAGAATTCCCAAGTCTGCCCCGAGGTCAACATGGTCTTTCACTGCAAATTCAAAGTTTTTGGGCTGGCCAAATTTGCGCACTTCAAGATTTGCAGTCTCATCGCAACCTAGAGGAGTAGTATGATGAGGCGCATTAGGAATGACGAGTAATTTTTCGTTCATTGCCTGATCAAGCTCATCAACAATCTTTTCGAGCTCTTTTATCTTATTGCCGACTTCTTTCATTCCGGCAAAAAGCTCTTCTGCAGGCTCATTATTTGCTTTTCTACGGCCAATTTCCTTGTTTACCGTATTTCGCTCAGCCTGTTGAGCTTCGAGCTTGCTGATGGCGTCTCTGCGCTGAGCATCCAGCGTCTCAAGCGGCTCAAGTTTTTCGATGTAGACATCAGCAGCGTTTTCCAGCAAAATTTCGAGAATTTTTTCTGGCTCCTTCGGGTCGCCGGCCTCCAGCAGAATTTTTTTGTTAATCGGATTGTCAGCAGAAGCTTCGCCTCTTCTGATCATTGCAGCTTTGAACAATTCTGGGTTGGCACGAATCCATCTAATATCTAGCATAGTTTAACTAAGCCTCCTGCTTGTGCTTTCGCGCTGTAGAATACTCTTTTCACCAGCCAGTTTCAAGTGCAAATCAATAAAAATCAGCTCACCAGAATATTTAGACTGGCGAGCTGATTTTTTGAACGGTAGATTTATCGGTTTGAGCCTCTCAGAGCATTGGTCTGACGAGGTTAACCTTAAACTGCCGGAAGGCTTTGAGCGCTTCAGCAATTATCTGAATACTGCGCCTCATCTTCTCAGGCGATACGACGAGTGCAATTCGAATTTCATTGCGACCGCGATCTCTAGTCAGATAAAAACCACCTGCCGGAGTTACCGCAACCGTCTCGCCGCCGAGATTGAACTTTTCGAGCATGAAGTGACAAAATTCAGTAATGTCTTCAAATTCAGGAAATTTGATCATTATGTAAAATGCCCCATCTGGTTTGGGTGCCACAACGTCGGGAAGATACTCTGAGATTGCCCGCATGGTTTCTTCGAGGCGTTCGCGGTAGACGCTACGCATGTTCTCAAGATAATCAGGTCTTGACAGTATAGCATCGTAAGCGCCGGCTACACCGTATTGCATAATGTCAGACACACAAGCGGTCGTGTGTGCCACAACCAGACCAATTTTTTCGAGAATAGGCTGTCTGGAAATCACGAAGCCAATGCGAACACCACAAAGGGAAAAAGTCTTGCTTGCCGAATCTATAACGATAAGTGCATTTTTCAGCTTCTCATTCATTTCTTCGTCACCTAAATCAAGCTGAAGAACGCTGAAAGCTTCCTGGTCGCCGATTGTCATCTCACGATAAACCTCATCACTGATGAGAAACAGATTGTGTTTGATGCAGAGTCGCGCCAGACATTCGACTTCTTTGGCGTTGTATATATGGCCAGAAGGATTGTTCGGACTGTTAAAAATAATAGCCCGGGTCTTAGGTGTGATAAGTTTTTCCATCTCTTCAGCCGATGGCAAAGCAAAATTATCTTCGGCCCGGGTGGGTATAGCTTTCAAAGTTCCGCCAGCAATAGCCAAAAATCCTTTGTATGGCGAAAAATAAGGTTCTATTGTAAGCACCTCGTCGCCGGGGTTGCACACAGTCAAAAACGTGCTGGTCAAGGCATGCGAGGCACCTACGGTTACCAAAACATTCTCGGTATCAATTACCAGATGCGCCTTACTGCGACGGTCAAAAAAATTGTTCAAATATCGCGCATAGGTTTCGCGCAGATATTTTTCGCCAACATAGGGCGAATAGTTGAGCTGCCCAGTCTTAGCTTTTTTTTCAATCGCCTCGCAAAACTCAGGAATGCACTCGATATCGGGTTGGCCAATATTGAGCTCATATACGGTTTTGCCGTGAGCAACAAGCTCCTTGGCTATTGCCATCATCTTGCGGATTGAGCTTGGAGTAAGAAATTCAACACGGTCAGCGTATTTTTCAGCAAACATTTCCTGCCCTCGTATTACGTATTTAGATCTCAAAATTCTAACCGATAACTAAAATCTATTCAACATCGGGTATGTGCTAAAAACAAAGACTCGCAAACAAATTTGAGTTCGCGAGTCTTTCAGTTAGAAAACCCAGATATTAATTCGATGATGTTCCTGTGGCAGACTGCCTGTTGTCTTTGCTCTCAAAAACTTCATCAGTTATCGTAGAGCTTGCAGGTTCACGGACTATCGATGCGTCATAGTCTTCTGAAGCTACCACGCTTATTTTCCGGTCTTTGCGAATACGGCCCATCAGCAACTGCAGTGCATCGTCAAGCTCAACGTTAATAATCATCAACTCATGGGCGTCCATGACACTAAGATTAACACCTTGCCTGGTGCCAATCCACAACAACAGACATCTCTCCGGCGCTTTTATTTCCACATATCGGCAATTGTTTTTATCATTCAGACCATGCTCGTCCAGTTTCTCCAGGTTGCCATACGAAACGATACGAGCCTGGACCAGCGAGCGGACAAAAGCCTTAACATCAGCATCTGCGACAACCTGATCACCGATCAGCCATTTATCTTCTTTGCGCTCAATGGTTATTGAAGCCGATGCATCGGCTACCGTCATCTCGGTTATGCTTGCTACACGAGGCACCATAAGATATTTATCGCGCAAATCGTTAACATTCCGTTTCAGTTCGTTCAAATCTGAATTCAGCATAGCATGGATTGCTGGCTTCCCGATCTTGCGCACAAAGGTCTCGACGCCAAGGATTTCGCCGGTTTCAATTGCAAATTCTACGCCGGCACGATTGCTTGCATGCAGCACCAGCCCAGCTGATGCAAAACCATAGTCGTCATCTTCTGCCGGCTCGTCATCAACGAACCGAGAAATTCTAAGATTACGCATGCGCTCAATTATTTCGGCAACAGCAACGCCATCGGCAGAATAAGAAGCTGGCTGATCGATATACCATTCGCTGAACGAATCGCCAAGGCGCAATTCAACTGCTGCTTCAGGAGTCGTAATACTGATTCGGTTGATCTGCCCAAGATCTTCGCTAAACCACCGGCGCTCACGCAAATCATCAAGAGTTTTGTTAAAGTCCCCATGTATGTAGCCGGGAACCATAAAGACTCTGGAGTCATCCTTTTTTGCAAGATAATACGAGCCACCTATTTCGGTTTTTCTGCCGAGATAAAGCTCTGATGAACGGCTGCCCACCTCGATGACAACGGCCGGAGAATTGCTGTCGATACCATAACCTGCGGTGTCGGTGGCGGTGACAGCCACAACCATTTCGTATCTAAGCCCGGCAAAGTGCTTGCACAGGCCTTCTACTTCGTTTTTATCACAGATATAATTATCAGGTGCAACTAATCTACTGCTATCGGAAGCAATTACAAGTTTAATATCATTTTCAGGGCCGCGCTTCCAGGTTATAGAGGTTATCTCGGCAGCAGTACAACCTATTATCAGTTCCGGCTTCTGGGCACCCGGGGGAATAATTACATCGACCTCAAAATAGTTAGCGTAAATCAGCAATATCAAAAGAATTGAAAAGGCAATGACAGTTGGCAAAAAACGTTTTTTCATCGTTTACACTCTCCTTCGAACCATGTAAACGATTCCACCCAGCAAGATAACCAGCAAAGGCATTCCGATTACACTGACAGTAAAGATTTTTCCAGCATCAGTTTCGTCAATAACAATGCGCGGAATTTCAAGAATGCGAGGTCGTATGGTGATCATCTGATACTGGCCTACCATCCAGTTTATGCTGTTAATGATTAGATCACGATTAGCCAGGGCACTGATATAGGCATTTGAGAAAAAATCCGAGTCACCCAGTATCAAGGCCTTCGCACCTGAAGCAACGCCGGTTCTTTCCAGGACAATCCCCATATTGAGTGGGCCGCGAACGTCTCTACCTTCTTCAAACCCGATTTCGACAGAAACATTCGGATTCAGACCGCGCTTGGCCCACGAATTTTCGATCGTTCTCAGGATTGGGTCTGTTTTGAAACCGTCTTTAGGCTCTATTGTGAGACTACGGCAATGAAACATCAGTCCCAGCATGTTTTTTTCCTTGATCGGGACCGTGATCGGATGATCGCTCAGATCTGGTGCGACAGTCCAATAATTGCGTTGAATCCCACGTGGATCGACGACGATGTCGTTATTATACAAAACCCCAAACTGCTTAAAAATCAGATCTTCGAGCTTGTCAAAGCTCTGACCCGGATCTAGCGCAACCAGCAAATGCCCTTTATTTCCCTGAATATAGCTGCGCAACTTTTCGATCTCGGCATCGACCAGATCCTGCTGTGGTGCAACGATAGCAAGCACCGAAGTGCGCGGGTCGATATCTTCTTCGAGCAAAGTTATTTCAGTAACATCAAAATTTTCACTGGTCAAAAGCTCATTGAGTCCGGCAATATCACGTGGTTGATAGCCAGAGACAGAGGCTTCGCCATGCCCTTTTACAAATGTAACCAGGCGCTTAATACCACTGGTTACATTTATTATCGCCGAGGTTATCACCTGCTCACCGGTAAACTTTGGCTTTGCATCTGGCGGGCCATAAGGACTTGGAATGTCGAACAGGTCTCCGCGCAGGATATCCTGTCGGCTGGCCTCGCATTGAACCACAATAGTGCCGATAGTACCAACACTCATGGCTCTTGTGGTTACCGGGTCACGCATCGGATCAACAAGAGTAAAACTTAACCGGTCGCTATGTCGTTTATACTCGTTGAGCAGATCTCGGATCATCCCCTCTTCCGGTGTTCCTTTTGGGTAAAAGGCGGTTATGCGCACGTCTTTATTGAGATTTCTAACCGTCTGAATAGTCATGTCAGAGATCGAGAATATCTGGTTATGTGTAAAGTCATAGCGGACATTTCGCCGAAAGCCAATGTGCGACAACACGACACCAATACTGATTATTACCAATATAAGCACGATGTCGTTTACCCAGAGCAGAGTTTTGCGACTGGTCAAAAGCTCAGATACCATCACAGGCCGTGCTGCAAAAGCAATTAGTGAAATTAAAAGACCTGCAATTGCCGTTCCAGCTGCAACAGTGTGCTTGCTGGGAAAGTTAATATAGACCAGTAAAGCCATAACAAAAGAAATGAGCGCCAATATCAGCAAAATATAAGGAAAAACTGGAATTTGAATTCGTCTTTTGTCTTTCATCATTGTTTACCTCCACCTGTCTGATTCTAGAACCCGGGTAGCAAGAAACAGCCAGGTCATTGTGAAAACAACAAAAAAGATTACATTGCCCGAATCGACTATGCCGCGCAAAAATTCGGCATAACGGTCAAACAGAGAAAGCTTACCGAGAAACTCACCAAAATCGCTTTCAAATGCATGTTTAGCCCAGCCAAAGATCCAGAAAAGCATGAGTCCGCCAAAGCTAATCATTGCTGCAATGATTTGATTTTCAGTAAGCGTACTGGCGAAAAGTCCGAGCGAGATGTAGGCGGCACCCAACAGCACAAGACCAAAATAGCCACTGTAAATCGGTCCCACATCAAAGTCCGTTGAATACCACGAAAGAATCAGTGGATATTGTAATGTCAGCAGTATGAGCACAAGATAAAGGACAAAGCAGGCCAAAAATTTGCCGGCAATAATTTCGAACGGAGAAATTGGCGAAGTCAGCAGCAATTCTATAGTTTTGCTCTTTTTCTCTTCGCTGACCAGTCGCATGGTTAGAACCGGTGAAGCCAGCAGCAGGATGAACGCAGCATTGTAAAGCATTGGTTCAAGTGTCGCAACCTTACTTGTCACCAGAATTACCCAGAACAGGTAGCCGACAATTGCCAGAAACGAAGAAAAAACAATATAAGCAATCGGAGAGAAGAAAAACGACTGCAACTCTTTTTTCATAATTGCCAGAATCTTCATGCCGCTTCCTTCCCTTCTTCTGTGCTGGTGAGTTTGAGAAAGATATCTTCGAGCGTCGCCCGGATCGGCGAAATTTCGCGAAACATCGCCCCTCCCCCTGTCATTTGGCCAAACAAATCGTCAAATCTTTCACTGCGACTCAGTTTCAAGGTGAATTCAAAGGCATCAGTAAGTTCTTTGATATCGCAGATGCTTGCGCCATCGAACTTGTCGATAGTTTCTCGCCAGTTTTGCCCGACAGCTGGTTTAAGAATTATTTTCCAGGCGGGGCTGGCAGTAGCATTCTTCTCAAGATTGGTGACCGAATCAACAGCCACAATATCGCCCTCGCTTATTATGACAACTCTGCTACAAGTCATACTGACTTCCGGCAAAATATGGGTAGAGAGAACGATTGTATGGTCTTTGGCCAGATCTTTGATCAGACCGCGAATTTCAATAATCTGATTAGGATCAAGACCGACAGTTGGCTCGTCGAGGATGAGAACTTCAGGGTTATGCAACAATGCCTGTGCCAACCCAACACGCTGTCTATAGCCCTTTGAGAGGGTGCCAATTACCCGGCCAATATTCTCGGTCAGGCCGATGCGTTCGGCTACATAACCGATTCGCTCTAATCGGTGGCGGGCAGGCAGCTCACGAATTTCGCCAATGAAATTCAGATACGATTTCACGGTCATCTCAGGATATAAGGGAGGCGTTTCTGGCAGATAACCAATGCGGCGGCGAACTTCCAGAGAGTCTTCAAAAACGTCAAAGCCGGCTACGCTGGCAGTGCCTGAGGTAGCTGGCAGAAAGCAGGTCAGAATACGCATGGCCGTGGTTTTTCCGGCGCCATTGGGACCGAGCAGGCCAAGAATTTCGCCTTTTTCGACTTTCAGGCTAATATTGTTGAGCGCCCTGAAGTTGTCATAATATTTTGTTATGCCTTGCATTTCTATCACAATGTCAATATCTCCTTACTGTTAAGGGGCAGAATCAACTTGTTCTGTTAGACCGCCAGTTTAAAAAAAAGTTCCCGGTTATTTTCTGTTTTTTTCGCGATATTCCCATAACTTCGCGTATTTTATGAGGCTGGAAACGGCAGAAAAGACATGATAAAAAATTCCCGGAAAACCATCAAGAATCCCCAGCCGCAAGAATAGTCGTTTAAACAATTCGAGAGGCAATACAAATACCCGATAAAAATTGAATTTTTTACCCTGCTGGTATTTTTTTTGCGCATCTAGCTCAGTGTATCGATTCAACCTGTCCCAGTAATCAAACATTGAACTATAGCTGTAATGCAACATGTGATTCTTCAATTTTCCGGGCTTGCTCAGGATTTTTACAGACTCATGAACCGGCGTGTCCTCGAACCGGCCAGCATCTTTTCGAAACAAACGCATCTGATAATCCGGGTAAACTCCGCCATATCTGACCGGCCTTTCGCAAAAGAAGAGAAGACGAGGAATCAGGTAGCCATGGTGAGTCGGAGCCTTAATGCAATCAAGAATTTCGGTTTTCAACTCAGGCGTTATAAACTCATCCGCGTCGACGCTCAAAATCCAATCCCCAGTGGCTGTTTCAATGCCCAGATTTTTGGTCTTTGCAAAGCCCTGCCATTCGACCTGCGAAATCCTGATCTTAGCGGAACCGTAGCCTTCAAGAATAGCAGTGGTTCTATCCGTACTCCCGCTGTCAAACACAATGATCTCGTCAACCCAGTCAATAAGGCAATCAATACATTTTTTTATATTAGATTCTTCGTTTTTAGTTATTAAGACTGTAGAAAGCAATTTTGAGTGCCCCCCTGATCATTTGCCATGGCAATTGAAATGGAATTCGGTTTTCTAATTTTCACGAATGTTACCAGATTCAACCTTGAATAGCCACCCCCATGTTATGCTGTCATTTCTACGGTATGTCATGCGCCAGACAAAATTATTGCGAGACCTTCTGTATGTGGCTTAGAAGTAAGTCTCTTGAAATTTCCAGGCAGTTCTGGGATAATGCACAGAAACCACAATAGGAAAAAATCATGCCAACGCTGGGAATCTCAATCATAGCGCACAATGAGGAAAAATGCATTGCCAATGCAATACATTCGGCTCTGTTTGCTGACGACATCGTTGTAGTTAATTGTGAATCGACCGACAAAACTGAAGAGACAGTAAAATCTTTCGAGCGGGTTCGCTATTTCGAACGCCCAAACAACCATAACCTGAACATTAACAAAAGCTTTGGATTTGAGCAACTCAAGACCGACTGGGTCTTCTACCTGGATCCTGACGAAATCATACCTCTAGAATTGGCTGCAGAAATCAAGAAAAGCATAACAAGTAAGCAGTATGTAGCTTACCGGCTGCCCAGAAAGAACAATTTCTTTGGCCGCTTTCTCCTTCATGGAAGCCAGTATCCAGATCTGCAGCTGAGACTGTTTAAAAACGGCAAAGCATCTTTCGCCGGGCGACATGTGCATGAAAAATTGCAGATAGATGGCAAAACTGGCATCTTAAAAAATGCTTTTGAGCACTACCCCTACCCCGAAATCCCTGACTATCTCAGAAAAATGATGTTCTACTCGGAATTTCAGGCGCATTTCTGGTTGAATTCTGAAATGTCTGCAAGTTTACCCACCACATTGCATAGACTTTATTTTAAGCCATGGTTCAGGTTTTTGCGGAGATATGTTTTCAAGCAGGGCTTTCGCGATGGCTGGCAGGGTTTTGTGGCAGCTGCCGGAGATGTTTTTCAGAGCATTTTCAGCTATGCACGTTTTCTGGAGTTGCGGAGCGAAAGCAAATGAGAATAATTCAAGTACTCAATACCCATCATTGGAGTGCAGCTGCAAATTACTGTATAACGATTTCAAAGGAACTGATCAGGCGCGGCCACGACCTGTTGCTGCTGACCGAACCCGGCAAGGCGCTGGAGCGGGCAAAAGAAGCCGGCATCAAGTATGACGACAGTATCCGCCTCAATCATCGCAATCCATTGCTGTTTGTAGATGCAATAAAGCGCATGAAACAGATTTTTCACAGCTTTAAGCCTGACATTATATCTCCGCACATGAATGAAGCAGCCTGGTTGCCTGGAATGATTTCGCGAAAAGCGTTTCCTCAGGCAATCATTGCGCGCATCAGAACCGAGTATGATCCGCCAAAAAAGCATTTTATCAATCGCTATGTTCATCATGCCTGGACTGACCATCTGGTGGTTGGTTCAATGCTGCATAAACTTCAGTGTCAGGAAATTCTAGATTATCAGGCAGACAAAATCAGTGTTGTCTATGGTGGTGTTGATACAGAAATGTTCAACCCCGGGCTTCGCCGGACAAGCCAATTTCGCAGAGAAATTGGAGCAAACGAACATGAAGTTCTCATCGGGCTGTTGGCTAGACTAGACCCGGTTAAGGGTCATGAATTCGCTCTCGAAGCAATTGCCAGAATAAAGAATCTGCCGGCCCGCTTCAGGCTTGTATTGGTTGGTTATGAAGCCGAAAGAACCTATGAGTGGATAAAAAGCCTCGCAGCAGAATTGGGCGTGTCCGAAAAGATTGTATGCGCTGGCTACCGCGATGATCTGGCAGATGTTCTAGGAGCATTAGATATAGGCTTGATTTCTTCTGTCGGGTCAGAGGCCAATTCGCGCGCAGCACTTGAGTTTATGGCCTGTGGCAAACCAGTAATAGCAAGCGCTGTCGGAGTTATACCCGAGATCATCCAAAATCAGGAGCAAGGGCTTGTTGTATCCCCCAGGGATGCTGAACAACTAGGCAATGCCATAGAAAAACTTATAGTAAATCCGGTATTGCGCCATAACATGGGCAAATCATCGCGACAAAAAGTCCTCGATAATTTTTCTCTCGAAAAATTTGGCTCAGTGATGGAAAATGTTTACGCTAAACTCTTGCGAACACCTTAGACTTGTTACAGTTACATTCTTAGGTGGCTCTTATCTGGTGGCTCTAATGGCTTCAGCCATTAGAGCCAGGGTATCCCTTAGTGCTCACAGGGAGATGAGGCACCAGGCCTAAGAGGCTGTAAAAGCAATAAACATTCTCTGGTTATTGTTTAACGGCCCCTAAATTTAAACAGTATTGACTTAGACCCGCGCTTACAATAAAATCCTGATAACTTATACGGGGTACACAGATTGTGAATCTTTTCAGAAATTTTTCGATTGCAACCAGATTATTTGTGACTTTTATGATGGTTGCGCTTTTTCCGGTTGTAATATTTTTGTATGTTCAGCTGGCCGATGTGGCCGTAAGCGACGCTACTGCAATATTTGTAGGTTTGCTGGCTTTGGTCAACGGCCTGATCGCCTCAATACTGGTAACGGGCTCTCTAAGAGCGCCGATAGACAAGATTATCAGTGCTTTACAAATTTTTCAAACAAAAAAATCAGCGGCTTCAATTTCTGACAGTGCCACCGACGAGCTTGGAGACGTTGCCACCGAGTTAAACCGTGTCTTCACTACCTGGAACCAGGAGATTATAAGTCTCAGCAAAAAGCAGTTTCACCAGGAAAAACAGAGTGAACAGAATGAGATACAAATTGGCATGGCAGAAAAGCAGCTCGAGCAGACCAGATCGCTGCTCAAGGTTGCGCAGACCCTCAATACTACCTTCGACTTTAAAAGTAACCTCAAGGCAATTCTTGATGAGGCAATTCTTACCCTGAATGTGCAATGGGCCTCAATTTTGCTGATTGATCGTGAGAAACACGAAATGACGGTGGCTTGTGTCTGCGGCATCGAAAAGAGCCTTCTCGACGACCTCAATGACGAAGAATACCCTTCAATTCGACTCAAACCACACGAAGGGCTGGCTGGTCAGGTAATCAAAGACGGTCTACCGCTCATCGCCAACAAAGGCTTTAAAGATCCACGTTTTAAGATGTTCAGCGAATTTCGCAGCAAGGACGAAAGAGTGGCAAGCCTGCTTTGTACTCCTATAATAGGCAACGATGGCAACGTTCTCGGAGTGATGAACTTTATAAACCGCATTTCGCCACCCGTGTTTCGCAACGAGGATCTGCCTTACGCTCATGATCTAAGCACCTTGGCAACGCTGGTAATAGAACGCCATCGCCTTTACCACAACCTCTTTCAGGACGAAGTAACCGGCCTCACCGCCCACAATGTCTGGAAAGGCTTTCTGGTTGAGGAGTCTTCTCGTGCACTCAGGTACGCACAGCTTCTCAGCATGGTCGTGATCGAAGTAGACGGCTTCAAAAAAATTCTTGACAGCTCAAACACAGACTTTGGTGTAGAGATCATAAATATCTGTGGTGAAATTGTTGCGAGGGCCCTGCGCGATACCGATACAGCATCCTCGATTCAGGAACGCTTTTTCATGCTGTTGCCGAATACAGACGTGGCCGGAGCTGTTTTCCTGGCAGGGCGGGTAAAAGAAAATGTTGAGAAGACCGCATTTGCTTTTGATGGAAAAAAATATTCAGTTACTATTTCTGCGGGTATTGCCTGTTACCCGGAAACCCTGCAAGATCCTAAAACTTTAATGAAATCTGCGATTAACGCACTTTCTCAGGCACGCGATAGCGGCGGAAGCCGCGCTGTCATTCATAATGCCAGCAACTAACCGGTTAGAACAAGAGGTTCACATGTCAGAAAAAAAATCATTCTACGTAACTACTCCACTTTATTATGCCAATGACGAACTGCATATAGGTCATGCCTTCTCGACCCTTGCAGCCGACATCCTCAGTCGCTACCAGCGCGCCATGGGTCGCGATGTTTATTTTCTGACCGGCTCGGATGAGCATGGCCAGAAAGTAGAACAGGCCGCAAAAGCTCGAGGACTGACTCCGCTGGAGCATACCGACAAGCTCGTTGAGAAATTTAAATCTCTTTGGGAACTTCTCGACATAAGCAACGACGACTTTATCAGAACAACAGAAGATCGCCACAAAAAGGTTGTTGTTCACGCACTTAACCAGCTATGGGAAAAGGGCGACATTTATGAAGCTGATTATAGCGGCTGGTACTGCACGCCATGCGAGCGTTTCTGGACCGAAAAAGAAGTGCCCGAAAAGATATGCCCTGACTGCAAGCGTTCAGTTCAGGAGCTCTCAGAAAAAAGCTACTTTTTCAAAATGTCCGCCTATCAGCAGAAACTTATTGATCATATAAATGCTAATCCAGGTTTTATAAGGCCAGAAAACCGCAAAAACGAAGTGCTTGGCTTTTTGCGGCAGCCGCTGGGCGATCTTTGTATCAGCCGCCCCAAAGCAAGATTGTCATGGGGTATCGATTTGCCATTTGCCCCTGACTACGTTACCTATGTCTGGTTTGATGCGCTGACCAACTATATTTCTGCGATTGGTTATCCTTTTGACATGGAAAAATTCAACCGCTTGTGGCCGGCATCATGCCATATTGTCGGCAAAGACATTCTGACCACACACGCAGTTTACTGGACCACCATGCTGATGGCGCTTGACCTGCAACTGCCACAATGCATTTTTGCTCATGGCTGGTGGGTAACCGGCGAAGGAAAGATGTCAAAATCACTTGGCAACATTATTAATCCGCGTGAACTGGTCGCCAGATATGGCCTTGACCCTTTCAGATTCTACCTGTTTCGCGAAATGGTATTTGGCATGGATGCCACATACACTGAGGACAACTTTGTTCTGCGTTACAACGCCGATCTAGCCAACGATTATGGCAACCTCTGCCAGCGCACCCTGCCGCTGTTAATCAAAAATCGCGAGGGCATTTTCCACAAAAAACAGCCTGCTCTGCCACAAAGTCTTGAGATTGCACAAATGGCGACGCAGATCAAAGCAGACTATGTGGAAGCAATGGAAAACTTCTTGTTTCATGATGCTCTCAAGCATATCTGGACTCTGGTGCAACGACTGAATAAGTATGTTGACGAAACCGCACCATGGAAGCTGGCCAAAGAGCAAAATTTTGAAGTTCTTGACGAAGTTTTTTACACAATTGGCGAGGGCATCAGATTCTGCACTCATCTGGTAGAGCCTTTCATGCCACATCTGGCTCCAGAGTTCCTCAAACAGATTGGCTGCGCCGAGCAAAGGGTTTCTTTGTCAGACCTGGCCTGGGGACAACTACCAGATGGCACTTCGTGCACAGAGCCAACCCCGATGTTTCCGCGTCTCGAAACAGAGCGTATACAAAACCTCAAAAAGGGTGGCAAGCCTGCTGCAGAAGATGGGAAAAAAGAAAAAGCTGCAGCGCCGGTAAAATCTGAAGTCAATGAAGATGGTCTGATCAGCTTCGATGATTTTCTCAAAACCGAGTTATGCATTGCGCGGATTGAAACGGCAGAAAAGGTTGAAAAAGCGGACAAGCTACTAAAGCTCACTGTTAACATTGGCAGCGAAACGCGAACCCTGGTTGCAGGTATTGCGGACTTTTACAAACCCGAAGAGATAATTGGCCGGCAGGTAGTAATGGTAAAGAACCTCAAACCGGCAAAGATCCGTGGCATAGTCTCACACGGCATGATTCTGGCTGCAGCAACCGAAGATGGTGGCCTTGCACTGGTATCACCAGACAAGCTGGCACAGACAGGCATAAGAGTTAAGTAATGAGTGATGTTTTCCTGGTAGATGTACACGCTCACCTGCAGGATGAAAAGCTGTTTTCAGAATGTGCTGAGCTGGTCAGTCGAGCCAGTGAGGCCGGAGTAAAGCGAATTATTAATGCTGGCACCTGTATCAAAACCTCAAAACAGGCGATTGAGATAGCCAGGCAATACCCGACCTGCTCTGCGCTAGTAGGGATACACCCGCACGATGCAGCAGAGGCAAGTCCTGAGACTGCAGACCAGTTAAGACATCTGGCCGATCTGCCAGAAGTTGTTGGCATCGGCGAGATCGGTCTGGATTTTCATTACAATTTTTCACCGCCTGAAGTTCAAATCGCTGTTTTCAAGAGCCTGTGGTCATTAGCTGCCGAGTTAAACATGCCAGCGGTAATACATGTAAGAGAAGCGTTCGATGAATTCTTCGCAGCCATACATGACTTGCCAACTCCACCCAGGGTTATGCTGCACTGTTTTTCAGGAGATCTTGAAATTGCGCGCAGAGCAACAGACATGGGCTTTCATTTTTCCATTGGCGGGGCGTTGACCTTTACAAAATCGGAAATGACGAGAGCTGTTTTTAAATTTTTTCCCGCGGATAAGATCCACCTTGAGACAGACTGTCCTTATCTGGCACCGCAACCAAAACGCGGCAAGAGAAATGAACCCGCCTGGTTGCCGCTAACACTTGAATATTTGGCAAAACTTCGCTGCTTGAGCTGTAAAGATATGGCTCAAACTCTTCATCTCAACGCAATCACATTTTTTGGTTCCAGACTGGCCTGACCATGGAAACACAAAGACTTACCTACACCCGTTCCTCAAGTAACGAAATAATTCTTGGCAATGACATCTGCAAGGAAGTCGTTGCTAGAGTTTTGCGCCTGCGAGCATCAAAACACTGTGCCATTTTGACCAACGAAACTGTAGCGAAATGGTATCTTCAGCCTCTGCTGGCTGAATTGCGCACCAGAGGCATGCACGCCAGTGAAATAGTTTTGCCCGATGGCGAAAAATACAAAAATCTGGACTCCATATCTACAATACTGGCGAAATTATGTGACGATGGCCTGGATCGAAATTGCCCGCTGATAGCGCTTGGCGGCGGCGTCATCTGTGATCTCGGCGGTTTTGCAGCTTCAATATACAAGCGTGGCCTACCTCTTGTATTAATGCCGACTTCATTTCTGGCAATGGTTGATGCAAGCTTCGGCGGCAAAAATGGAATAAACCTCGCAGGCGGTAAAAATCTGGCTGGTACATTTTACCAGCCCGTTCTCACAGCTATTGACGTTTCTGTATTGCGAACCCTTCCTCTCAGTCAACTTGCTTACGGATTGGTTGAAGCGGTAAAACATGGAGCAATTGCAGATTCCGCCTATTTCCGTTTCATTCACAAAAGCATTGATTCAATCAAAGCCAAACAGATAAACCTGTTGCAACGACTGACTCGCAGATCTATACATATCAAAAAGACTTTTGTCGCCGAAGACGAGCTGGATCACGGCATTCGAGCTCACCTAAACCTGGGCCATACCTTTGGGCACGCTCTCGAAGCGGCTGGCAACTACATCAGACTTCATCACGGCGAAGCAGTTGGTCTGGGTATGTTGATGGCTCTCAAAGCATCGCAATCTATTGGGAAGCTGGAAGAAGATTATAGCGAACACCTGACCCATATTCTGACCGAACTAGGCCTGCCTGTAAAAATTCCATCAGAACTTGATAAAAAATCATTATTGAATACACTTTCCCAGGATAAGAAAAAAGATCAGGACGGGTACAGATTCATACTGCCGCAAGCTCTCGGCAAGACCTTTATACATAAGGTCAGCCCTGACAAAATCGAAGATTTTTTCCTGACCGCCTGCGATCTATAAAGAAAACATAAGGATGGCAAAATGAACCCGACTACCACTGTTTCTCACCGCTTTTCACCGAATGCACAAAAAGTGCTGGCCAAACGTTACCTGACCAGAGGACCTGATGGCAAGCCAACAGAAACTATCGAAGAACTGTTTCGTCGAGTTGCCAAAGCAATTTCTGCTGCCGAGAATAACTATCCAAACAGCCGTTATCAGGCACCCGAGCTTGAAGATTTGTTTTTTAAAATAATGACTGATCTTGATTTCCTGCCTAACAGCCCAACGCTCATGAATGCGGGCAAAGAACTGGGGCAACTCTCAGCCTGCTTTGTACTCCCGATTGAAGATTCTATGGAAGGCATTTTTGATGCCGTCAAAAATGCGGCGCTAATCCACAAATCAGGTGGCGGTACAGGCTTCAGCTTCTCTCGCCTGCGCCCGGCCAACGATATCGTGAGTTCTACCAGCGGAGTAAGCTCAGGCCCGATATCTTTCATGAAAGTTTTCAATGTAGCCACAGAAACCATCAAGCAGGGCGGCACCCGCCGGGGCGCAAACATGGGAATGCTTCGGGTAGATCACCCCGACATTCTTGACTTTATCACCTGTAAAGAAAAAAATGATGAACTCACTAATTTCAATATAAGTATTGCGATAACCGACGTTTTCATGGAAGCGCTTGAGCGCGACAATGAGTATGATCTGATCAACCCCCGATCAGGCGAAGCCGTGCGTTCGCTCAAGGCGAGCAAAGTGTTCAACATGATTGTAGAGCGTGCATGGCGTAATGGGGAACCTGGAATTGTATTTATCGACCGGGTAAACAGATACCAGCCCACACCCGATATCGCGCTGATTGAATCAACCAATCCTTGTGGTGAACAACCGCTTTTGCCATATGAATCATGCAATCTTGGCTCAATCAATCTTGCACGATTTATAAAAGATGAAAATGGCAAGAAAGAGGTTGATTTTGACCGCTTACGCGAAGTCATTGCGCTGTCAGTTCGCTTTCTCGATAATGTCATCGACCAGAATCGCTACCCGATCCCGGAAATTGACAGAATGACCAGATCCAATCGCAAGATAGGTCTGGGAGTAATGGGTTGGTCAGACATGCTCATCCATCTAAATCTTGCCTATGACTCAGAAAAGGCTCTAGAAACTGCTGACACGGTTATGGGGTTCATTAAACGTGAGGCCTGGTCGGCTTCACAGGAACTGGCGAGAGAGCGCGGGCCTTTTCCCAATTTTGAAAAATCAATTTTTGTTGAGAAAAAGATGCAGCCGCTGCGTAATGCTACGGTTACAACTATTGCGCCGACGGGCACTATCAGTCTTATCGCTGGCTGTTCCAGCGGAATAGAGCCTTTGTTCGCGATTGCTTACGAGAAGCACGTCATGGATAACGAGAAACTTGTCGAGGTTCATCATGATTTTGTGAGAATTGCTCGTGAGCGCAATTTTTATTCAGAACAGCTCATGGAAAAAATTGCCAGACAGGGGAGTCTGAAGGGCATATCAGAGATACCAGAAGACATTGCAAGGATTTTCGTTACCAGCCACATGATATCGCCTGAGTGGCACGTCAGAACGCAGGCTGCGTTTCAAAAACACTCGGACAATGCGGTCAGCAAAACTGTAAACTTCCCTTTCGAAGCATCGATAAGAGATGTTGAAACTGTTTTTCGAATGGCGCACACGCTTGGATGCAAAGGTGTCACCGTGTACCGAGACGGATCGCGCGATGAACAGGTGCTTAATGTCGGAAGCAGCAAAAAGGGAACTCGCCAGTCAGAGAGTACACGTGTTACGCCACGCGCACGGCCAGAAAAGACGGTGGGCGTTACCGAACGCGTAAAAATAGGTTGTGGCAACCTTTATGTAACAGTCAATTCTGATGAAAAAGGAATTTGCGAAGTATTCACCAGCCTGGGCCGAAACGGCGGCTGTCCATCTCAATCAGAAGCAGCTGCCCGCCTTGTATCCATGGCTCTACGTGCCGGCGTTGATGTACAGGAAATCATCGACCAGCTCAAGGGCATAAGATGTATGTCAACCATTAAACGAGCCGCCATGAGTGGTGGTATCAAGGTTCTTTCGTGCCCAGATGCCATAGGCAAAGCGCTCGAGCAATATTATTTGAGTTCGCGTGATACTTTTACCAGAAACGTGCCAGCAATTAATGAATCGCGGCCACCAGAAAAGAAAAACCTGCTGCTGGATAATACCGAACCAGACTCTTCATGCCCAGAATGCAACGAAGCGCTGGAACATGAAGGCGGCTGCGTAATCTGTAAGGCCTGTGGTTATTCCAAATGCGGATAATTCCTGGGTAATATCTGCCAAATCGCGCTGCCGCCATCTGCCAATTTCTGTGGCCTAGGCGGCAGTGCTTTTTTAGCTTGTTTCAGCACGATCTTTTCACAACCAGCTACAACTACCCCCGGCAAATCGCAGAATATTCCAGACATATTCCACAAAAAAAAGCCTTACCAGGCATTGACACATTATGTATATCTCAGTAGAATTAGTCTACATGGTCCAGGTTTATCTAAATCTGAATCCAGCGCGCATAAGGAGTATATGAGTATGTTACACAGAATCGCGCAGTTAGCCGTATTGATGCTGCTTTTAGCTTTTATTGCAACACCGGCTTATGCAAATGAAGCACCCCTGCTCAGAGTAACTTTTCTCGATGTACATCAGGGCGATTGTATTTTGATTCGCTCTGCTGAGAAAACAATTATGATCGATGCTGGCGACGATAATCGCAATGCCGCTCAGCGCTACATTATTCCTTTCCTCAAAAAGGCAGGAATTAAGCACATTGATCAAGCTTTCATCACTCACCCGCATCGCGACCATTTTGGCGGGTTCATCGACCTCGTAAAAGACTTCTCATTCGGTGAGTTCGTCTACTCAAACGACAGCGAAGTCTCCTCAGAGCCTCAAAGGGACTTTCCAGACCCTGAAAGAGGTTCACAGGACGGGATTCTCTATGCTCAACTCAAGGACATGATCCTTGAAAAGAAAATTCCTTATCGCCGTGCAAAAACTGGCGAACTACTCAACTGGGGCAAAGGCGTCAAAGCACAAATACTGTACACTGACGATGGAAGAGAAGAAGATAAGGCTCCCGGAGACGATAAAACCAACCCGAACGAAATGTCGATAATCATTAAAGCAACAGTTGGAGAAGTTAGTTACCTCTTCACTGGCGATGCCGAAAAGAATGCCGAAAATAAATTACTGGCTTCAACCCCTGCCAGCGAGCTGAAAACCACCGTTCTCAAGTCAGGGCACCACGGCAGCAAAACCTCTTCGACTCATGCTTTCATGGATGTCATAAAACCTGAATATGGTGTTATCAGTGCAGGAAAAGGCAATTCTTTTGGTCATCCGACTCAGGCCGTTCTTGATATCTATGATTACCACAAAATGAAAGTATTCAGAACCGATACCGATGGTCATGTTGAGAGTTTTACCGATGGCAAGACTGTAAAGTTTGTAACCGACAACAGCCTGATCGCATTTGATCAACTCCCCAAAGTAATCGCCTTGACAGCTAATTCTGCAACAATACAGTGGAGCACTAATAAACCCGGAACAACTGCCGTATTCTATGGCACTACCAAGCTTAATCAAAGCAAAGAGTATGACCATGCAGTTAAAGTACACACCGTTACCATAACAGGCCTCAAACCCTCTACCGATTACAAATACAGTATTGAATCACGAGACCCAAGAGAAGTAGACAAAGTGGTAACTTATGAGGGCACAATTACGACTCCTGCTGGCGCAGAAAACCCCTTGCCCAAGATCGTAAGCATAGGCGCCAACTATGATAAACTCTACATGAAACACCCATTTAAGGTGCTGGTTCCAGTAACCAATCCGGCAGAAATTGATGCGGCAGGGATCACGCTAGAAGTATATCATTCAGCTATGTGCGATTCGAACCTTATCGACAAGGTTAAATTTGCCAAATTGGGCGCTAGTGAAACTGTTCAGGCCGTCATGCAAACTCAGATCGACTGGCTCGGTGAAGTTGAACTCATCGCTGTTCTCAAAAAAGGCACCACAATTATTGATACAGCCTCTATCATAGTTATTCTGGATGCCAAAGTGATGTATGTCGACGCCGCTCATGGTAACAAAGACTTTTTCACCGGGCGTTTTGCCGGCATGAAGATGGACCTGTTCCAGAACTATGGCATCCAGATGCGCAGTATCTCGAAAGAAATCACCTTTGCTATGATCGAAGATGCTTTTGTGATCGCCATCCCGCATCCGACACTCGATTTCAAAAAAGTAGAAGTCACTGCTCTCAAGAAATTTGTAGCAGCTGGTGGTTCGCTGATAATGTATGGCAAGTCTGACTTTCGCAATCTTTCAAATCCAGATATGCTGAACAGTATCCTCAAGGGAGTTGGCAGCAAAATCCGTTTCAATGACGACCAGGCCTGTGACCCCACCGACAATATTGGCCCGCCATATCGCCCGTTCGCGAAAAACTTTCCCACACCTGATATCACTGGCAATGTACAGAAACTATTGCTTAGAGATTCTTGTACACTTATTAACTCTAACCCTCAGAACAAAGGTCTCGTAGCAAGTAAAAACCTCTTTTTACTCGCTACTGGCGACGAAGATTCTTACAACTCTGATGCAGACGAACTGGGCGACTCTTACATTTACGCCAGTCACACACCTCTTCTGCCAATACCATTGTCGGCAGCAGAAGATCTGGGTCTTGGCCGTGTCGCCTGCATAAGTGAAGGTCTCTATCAGGACAGTTTTTACAGCAGTACCGGCGACCTCAATACTCCCACATTCAATCGCAACATTATTCACTGGCTCAGTCTGGGCAAAGAAAAAACAATCAGAGAGCTGCTCGAATATGTGGCTGACCTCGATCAGGAAGAAGACGCCGAAGTTCGTTCCGAACGCTATGAAAGACTTTCGAAAACCATACTCAAACAGGTGAGAAGCGAATTTGATGGTGATAACGCTGCACTGCTCAACATGAATGAGCTTTTGAGTGAGTATGATGGTAGCACTACCATTGATAGCCTGAAGCTTCAGGTCGAACAGCTTCGCCGCTTTGACTCCCTGCACACAGACAACTAATCTCAGCCAATTAGTCCTAAACAAAGCCCCGGCAGATGTCTGCCGGGGCTTTGTTTATCCGCATTACATTACAATATAATCAACTAACCATTCATGGGAATTTTGAATCTTTGCAGCCGAAAACTGTGGACAGAGCTTTCATAACACATTAGTTACAACTACTATTTTTTGCTCTTCCAGGTTTTTGACTCTGGTTAAGCAGAAGCAACCGGGTCGCCGCCAGACTTGTTCTTCTCTGATGCAGAATCGGATTCAGACGGATCCTCTGCAGTGAGTTCAGAGTCGTCTGAATAAACGACTTCAGCATCGCTGGCAGAACCGTATTCGTTGGCGGCCTCAGACGACTTGCCAGGCTTTCTAGTCTTGATGGATTCGGTCACTTCTCTCGCTTCAAGAACAAAGTGTGCGAGCATTCTATTCATTTCGTCAGCAACCATACTCAGGTGCTTGGTTATTTTGGCCATATTCTGAATTGAGTCACGCTGCAACTTAAGAGAATCAAGAACGCCATCAACTTCTTTAGTCGTGGTTTTGGTGGTGATTGAAAGGTTTTCGATTGAGAGACTTATCGCTTCGATATTTTTGCTCTGCTCAACCGAAGATTTGCTGATATCTTGAACTTGGACATTTACGCTTTCGGACGCCATACCAATTTCATCGAGGTAGCCACCAGCCTGATTGATGATCTTTACACCTTCCTGCACCTTGTCTTTTCCGAGACTCATTTCTTCAACAGCTTTATTAGTTTTATGCTGAATCTCACCAATCAAAGCACCAATCTCTTCAGCCGCTTTCGCACTCTGCTCAGCAAGTTTCTTAACGTTGGCAGCAACTACAACAAACCCCTTGCCCTGTTCTCCTGCTCTTGCTGCCTCAATCGCTGCGTTCAAAGCCAACAGGTTGGTCTGGCGGGAAATCGCCGTAATGGTCAAAACAATTTTACCGATTTTTCTCGACTGGTTCTTGAGTTCTTCAAGAACTCTCGATGAATCGCCAACCGCTCTCTCAATTTCCTTAATAGTAGTAGAAGCTTCACGGACAGCTTCCATACCCTGAGTTGCCTTGAGGCGGTTCTGAACAGATTCTTCATACGCGCGGTTGGAGCGCTTTGCAATTAACTGTGAATTGGCTGAAATTTCTTCAATTGCAGCAGCAGTCGACTCCAGGGTAACGGCTGAGTCTTTGGTAGCCTTGGTAATACGCTGAGTATTACCAAAAATATTCTGAATAGATTCATTTGACTGCAAAGTGAGGTTCGAAATGCCGTTTGCCATGTGTGAGAGGCGATTAATAACATCCTGAATCTGCAACAGCAGGCGCTGAATATAACCAATAAATTTGTTAAACCGGTCTGAAACCTCGGTCACTTCGTCTTTTCCGATAATGGCAAGACGCTTGGTTAAATCGCCGCGACCACGTGAAATTTCTTCTAGACCTTGAGAAACTCCGCGAATCTGATTAACTACGCCGGTGATAACAACCATTGTAACGCCAGTCATGACAACCAACCCAAATATGATGAGAAACAGAGAAAAGTTCTGTGCCTTGTTAAGAGCTCCCATCATACCCTGTGTATCTACAGAAGAAAGCAATATCCAACTGGTATTTGGTACTGGCGTGGCAGCTATTAAAATATTAGATTTCTCGCCGCCAAGAAAATCATAAAAGCCACTTCTGTTGTTAACGATCTTATCAGCGTAATCCTGCAACTCCGGCTCATTTGAATTGAGAAAAATTCGGCGTTGAGGATCAAGAATGTTTTCCTGTAAAGAATGAGAAAGATAAAAGCCGCTTTGTGAATATTCACTCGATAATAGCGAGGCTTTGCCACCGACAGTTGCCAGCGATCCGGGTATATTTTCAAAAAGGCTCTCTAGGGAGACGCCCACGCAGACCATGCCAATAACTTTACGCTGAGACATAATCGGCTTGAAAATGCAAAACACACGTTCTCGCAAATCATCCGCACCCTGCTGAAAGAAAACTGGACTACGGAAGACACCATCCGTTTCAACAGCATCACGCATTTTTTTGTTGATGTAGCGCTGGTATGGAGGGTCAGTCAGAGGTAATTCGGTGTCATTCAGACCCAATCTAAAAACGGTTTCGCCATCGGCGGTCAAAATAGCCACTTCGATAAGCTCATTTGGCATGGAGTCTTCTTTTCTAACTAGAAGGCCACTCACAGGAGTCTTCAAGACCTGCCTCCATTGCTCGATAAGCTCTGATTCTTCGGGCGCCTGAGCTAGCCATGAAAGATATTGAATCGTGGAATTCATCCTGCCAAGGTATTCCGCGATTCTTTCCTGGGCTGTAACGGTGACACTTATTTTGTTGGCTTCAGCACTTAAGATAGTCTGAATCTGCACTGGAATCTGAGTTTTAACAGCATCTCTGATTCGCTCAGAGGTAAAAAAAGTCAAACCAAGAAGGATTAGTGAAACCAGAACCATTGTAAAAAACAGTCTGGTTTTAATTTTTAAGTTCTGAAAAAATTCCACCCGATCGTTTCCTTTTACTTTGCTGGGATTAGAAGAGTATCGCCAACTTTGATAATATGCTTGCTGGTAATATTGTTGAGATTCAGTAATCTTGCCAAGGGAACCCCGTTTTTAGAGGCAATTTTCGAGAGAGAGTCACCGGCTTTTACCTGGTATCTGGAAGCTTTTTTCTTATTTGCGTCTTTCTTGGCCTGAGCCGCTTTACGCTTTTGTGCCAGAGCCTTTTTGTTTGCTTCATCTGACTTGATATATTCAAGATAAGAGGTATCCAAGCCCTCCTCTATCGGATTAAGCAAAAAATCTCTAACACCCAGATACACTCCCTGTGCCATTCTGGTACGTGCATTGTAGTTTTTGAGAACGGCAGCATCCAAAAGATTTGAAGTGTAACCGAATTCAACAAGAACAGAAGGCATCGCCATTGAATGAAGCACTTTAAAACCAGCACGCTTCACTCCGCGGGAAGGCAACTCAACCACAGAAGCGCCCAGTTGCAACTCTACTCGTTCTGCCAGTTGGCGGCTCTTATTCATCACAGCAGCCTGACGTTCAACGATCTCACGCTTAACATCCTGAGTGTGGTTGTTGTTAGTTTCACCACTAAAATCGACCTGATTTTCAGTTTCAGCTACAAGTCTTTCCGCCTCTCCAACGGCACCTCTGGGAGATTCATAGTAAATCTCTGCCCCACGGATTACTTTGCGTGAATTGTAATTGGCATGCAAGCTTATAAACGCGTCCGCACCAAGTTGTTCGGCGATCTCGCGGCGGCGCTGCAGTGGAATAATATAGTCGCCATCCCTCGTCAAAACAGCCTTAAAGCGAGGGTCGCGATCAAAATAAGCTTTGAGGAGTTTCCCCATAGTCATTACATAATTCTTTTCAATGATGCCATTAGTTCTAGTACCTGGGTCTTCACCACCGTGACCGGGATCAAGCACGATGATCTTTACATTCTCAGCCTTGAGGCGGTTTACTTCGGTAAGCTCAGCACTTCGACGCTTAATCAGCTGTGACTGAGGCTCTTTAAGAAAAATGACGATGCGGTTGCCTTTGCTCGCATTGCCGGGAAGCACAAACGTTTTGGCTTCAACTCCAGTGGGTACACGAAAAAACACCCGCACAATTTCGGCACCGATCTGTTGCACAGTAAGAACTTCCAGAAACGGGTTCTGCATTGGGTAGCGCTGTCTGCCAGGTCTGAACATACAATTGTTTATATCAAAATATAAAGTGCCATCTTTAAGTCGAGAAACCGGCGAAACTCGAGGAACAATGCTTATATCAAGAACAACCTGCGCCTCTTCAGGGCTTTGCCAGAAACGAATATCAGTAATTCTACCGTCTTCGGCGGCAAAAACAACGGCAAAAGAGCTAAGAAACAACAATATCAGCAGCAACTTCAGTATAATTTTATTTCGCACGAGCATTTCCATATTATTAGTATTATCGGCAAAAATCTAACGCACAGAGTATATCAGGTTTGAGACTTCGTTTAAAGCTCATAAGATATTTTTCTGACATTAAAACTTACATTTACAAATTATTCCAGCTTTCAAGCGCGTGAGATACTGTGCCCTGCTGATCTCAACGGCACCAAGACGAGATGTGTGCGGAGTCAACACCTGTGAGTCAAAAAGTTTAAAACCTTGGCTGTTCAGATGATTGATCAAAAAAATCAAACCCATAGTTGAAGCATTGGAAACTACTGTAAACATAGACTCTCCTGCAAACACGCCTCCGATAGCTACTCCATAAATGCCTCCGGCAAGCTTGCCACCCGACCACACCTCTACACTATGAGCATAGCCCAGTTCGTGCATTCTGGAATAGGCACGAATAAATTCTGGACTGATCCAGGTTGTCTCGCGTCCAGGAGCAGGCCGGGCACAACCGTGCATCACCTCTTCGAAGTTTTTGTCTATGGAAAATGAAAACCTGCCACTGCGATATAATCGTGCCATGCGAGTACTTGGCCTGAATTTGTCCAGCTCAAAAATGGCACGAGGATCAGGCGACCACCAGCTTATTGGCTTGACCGACCAAGGAAAAATACCGGAAGAATATGCCTGCAACAGTGTTTCTGGCCTAAGATCGCCCCCAAATGCCAGCAAACCATCATCGTCGGCCAACTCTGGATCTGGAAATAGGATCTGATTCATAACTTTGTGTTTCCTTGAGGAGTAACATACCCCAGTCCGCCTCTGTTGCAAAATACAGTATTTTTAACTGCTGTTCAACCCGCTGATTACCATGTGAATTATTTTTCAATCGTTGAAAACTACTTGGCAATATGTTATTGTATCGCGTTTTCGAATCAGAGCTATAGTTTTTTCAGGAGATCAAAGAAGAATGCTTGAGCCAAAATCATTTGCAGGTGGATTACATCCGCCAGAAATGAAGCTTACCTCTGAAAAGGCAATTCAGACCCTGCCTCTGCCAGACCGGGTGGTGCTTCATGTTTCTCAACACATAGGTGCGCCGGCGAAGCCGACTCATAAAATCACCGATAAAATAAACTGTGGAGATGTTGTTGCAGAGGCCGGTGGGTATGTTTCAGCCCCTGTTCACGCAACAATTTCCGGTGCAGTAATCGGGCTTGGCAATTTCATGCATCCTTTTGGCGGACCATCGCCGGCCGTGGTTATTGAACGCGACCAGGCAGCTGTCGAGCCTTCTTACTCCTATGAAAACGGCCTTGAATTGAGCGTCGAAGAAATCAAAAAGCGCATACAGGATTCTGGCATGGTTGGCTTGGGTGGGGCCACCTTCCCTACCCATGTAAAGCTATCTCCTCCTGAGACAAAAACAATTGACACAGTCATTCTTAATGGAGTTGAGTGCGAACCAGCCCTGACTTCAGATCATCGTCTGATGCTCGAAGAAACCGACAAGATCATCAATGGCCTTCAGCTCATAATGAAAGTTCTCAACGCCAAAGCAGGAATCATAGGCATTGAGATGAACAAACCAGATGCAATAGCCGTTTTTGAAGAGAAACTAAAGTCTCATTCAAACCTGACCGCACAACCACTTACAGTCAAATACCCACAAGGCGGAGAAAAGCAGCTGATTTATGCGTGCCTTGGCCGCGAGATACCATCCGGGAAACTCCCCATGGATGTTGGCGTTGTCGTGCAGAATGTCGCAACAGCCGCAGCCATTGCAGACGCTGTAAACCTGCGTCGTCCGCTTCTGGAGAGAGTTGTCACATTGGCCGGGAACTGTGTAGTTAATCCTGGCAACTACAGAGTACGCATTGGCACTACTGTAGCTGATTTCATCCAAATGACCGGCGGGCTCAAAAAAGACATTCCTGTTAAAAAAGTTATTATGGGCGGACCAATGATGGGCTTCGCCCTGTTTGATCTCAACATCCCGATCATTAAGGGAACCAGCGGCATCCTCTGCTGGGACAGCGAAGAGGCGGCAAATCCGAATACGACAGCCTGCCTGCGCTGTGGAAGTTGCATAAGAGCATGTCCAATGGGTCTACTGCCACAGAAGATGAAGCAACTGATCGATCACCGCAAATGGGATAAGGTAGATGAAATTGGCATGCTTGACTGTATCGAGTGTGGCTGCTGTGCATACTCCTGTCCATCTGCTCTCCCACTTATTCAAAGCTTCAAACTCGGCAAAAAGAATGTCATGGCTGAGCGCAAAAAAGCGACAGCAAAAAAAGGACCGCAGTAATCATGAATACTACTACAGCAGCACTTAACCCTGCACCTCCCAGACTGCTGGTTACCAGCTCGCCACACATTTATTCAGGACTAACCGCAACCCGCGTGATGTGGGACGTAAATGTCTCGCTGGTTCCTGCTCTGGCCATGGCAATTTACAATTTTGGCGCACGCGCAGCCATTGTAATTCTGGCCTCGGTTCTTGGCGCAGTAGTGGCTGAATTCCTCATACAAAAGTTTTTAATGAAAAAACCCGTCTGCATATCCGACGGGAGCGCGATTGTAACCGGCATACTACTGGCGTTCTGCGTTCCGGCGGCACTACCCACCTGGATAGCCTTTGTCGGAGGCTTTATCGCTATCGCCCTTGGCAAACAGGTTTACGGCGGACTAGGCCAGAACATTTTCAACCCAGCACACGTTGCGCGTGCTTTTCTGCTAGGTAGTTGGCCCGTCTACATGACCACATGGCTAAAACCAGCTGCGCTGATGACTCCCGATGCCATGACCTGCGCGACCCCGCTTGGCGTTATTAAAACGGCGGCCAGAGATGTTGAACTGATGAAGCAACTCAGCGAGTCTGGCACTTCTCTTGTGTCACATGTATTCAATCAGCTTCACATCGGTTTTTCAGACCTGTTCTGGGGAATCAACTTCAGCGGTTCGCTCGGGGAAACCTCTAAAGCTGCCCTGCTGCTTGGCGGCATTTTTCTGCTGATTCGCGGCCATATCACCTGGCACGGGCCGATAGCAATGTGTGCCACAGTATTTGCAGGCGCACTGCTTTTTGGCGGTTCCCTTGAATTCGCAATGTTTCACCTGCTGACTGGCGGCCTGATTATCGGAGCTGTGTTTATGATAACCGATATGGTTACATCGCCCATGACCAGCACTGGGCAGCTGATATTTGGTTTTGGCTGCGGAGCACTCACTCTTCTGATCCGCATGAAAGGCGGATACCCCGAAGGCGTTTGCTATTCCATTCTTATCATGAACTCACTGGTTCCGTTGATCGATAAATTTACTGTTCCACGCAAATTCGGCCAGACAAAGGAGATAGCAGCATGAAAGACATGTTACGCATGGGCTCGTTTCTGTTCATCATAGCTGCAGTTGCCGGAGCGCTCCTGGCTATTACAGAGTCAATTACCAGTCCTAAAATCAGAGAAAACTACATAAAAAAACTGGAACAGGCCCGAGCTGAAGTTTTACCCCAGGCCAGCAAATTCAGTAACATCAAGCCCGATAAAGAATCAGCAGGAATCGAATATACAGCTGGTTTTGCCGAAAATGGTGAACTGGCCGGAATAGTGGTCAATGTAGCCCCCAAGGGCTATGCCGGCCCGATCGAGATGGTCCTTGGACTCAAAGCCGATGGCAGCATAGCCGGCGTTAAAATACTTTCACAGAAAGAAACCCCCGGTCTCGGCACTAAACTGGCCGACAGCGTCTTTCTTGAGCCATTCAAGAAGCTGCTGCAGGAAAAGCCCAAGCCGATCTTTAAAGTTAAACAGGATGGCGGAGACATTGACGGCATCACTGCGGCGACAATCAGCTCCAGAGCTTTCTGCGCCGGAGTGAGAGATGCGATGAGCACCTATGAGAAGATTAAACCCCAGCTTCAAGCCCTCACTGCTCCAGGAGATGCAAAATGAATCCACTACAGCAACTCACCAAAGGCTTCTGGAAAGACAACCCGATTTTTGTAATTGGCCTCGGCCTTTGTCCCGCACTCGCGGTCTCTTCGTCGCTGACCAATGCTATTGGTATGGGTATCGCCGCGACTTTTGTGCTGATCGGCAGCAATATGATGATTGCACTGCTTCGCAACCTGATACCTGCAAAAATCAGAATTCCTGTATACATCGTTATCATAGCAACCTTTGTTACCATAATCGACAAGCTGATTGCAGCTTACTCCCCTGCTCTATCAGCCAGTCTTGGAATATTTATTCCGCTGATCGTAGTTAACTGCATAATTCTTGGTCGAGCCGAAGCTTTCGCCAGTAAAAACACGGTTTTAGACTCACTGCTTGATGCAATAGGCATGGGCGTGGGCTTTACCATTGCGCTCTGCTTTATCGCATTTTTCCGAGAGCTACTGGGGGAAGGGAAATTGTTCGGTCACGCAATTCCGTTGTTTAAAGCCGACCCCGCTTTGATAATGATAATGGCCCCCGGCGGATTCATTGTTTTCGGGTTGCTGATTGCACTCAAACGCCTCATGGCCGGCAAAGGAGAGAACTAAATGGGCGCCGAACTGATAAGTATTTTTATTGTCGCGATATTTATTGAGAATGTTGTTCTCAGCCAGGTTCTAGGTCTTTGCCCATTCATCGGCGTTTCAAGCAAGATAGATTCTGCTGTCGGCATGGGTCTTGCCGTTACATTTGTGTTACTTATGGCTTCTGTTGTCACATGGAGCGTACAGAATTTCATTCTGGTTCCATTGCAACTGGAATATCTGCAAACAATTTCATTTATTTTGATAATTGCTGCACTCGTGCAATTTGTCGAGATGGTGGTCAAAAAGACGGCGCCTGCTCTTTACCAATCTCTCGGCGTTTTTCTACCACTTATAACAACCAACTGTGCCGTTCTTGGCATCTCTCTCATCAATATAAAAAAAGGCTACAATCTTATAGAAGCCACTGTAAATGCAGGCGGTGCCGGCCTCGGCTTCTTCTTCGCGCTGTTGATTATGGCGGGAATCCGTGAAAGACTCGACATTTCTGAACTTCCCGAAACAATGAAGGGCGCTCCGATAGCATTCGTTACTGCCGGTCTTCTGGCTACTGCATTCATGGGCTTTTCTGGCCTGGTTTAATAAGGGACTACGATATGCAAATTTTATCAGCTGTATTAGTTCTCGGTATTCTTGGTTTCGTCTTTGGGGCGGTGCTTTCATTTGCTTCAAAAAAGTTTGAAGTAAAAGTAGACCCGATGATCGAGCAGACACTTGAGCTGCTGCCAGGAGCTAACTGTGGCGGCTGCGGTTACCCCGGCTGCGCTGGTTTCGCTGAAGCTATAGTAAAAAAAGGCGAAGCAGCAACTCTATGTCCGGTAATATCTTCTATCAATCGAAAGAAAATTGAAGACCTCCTCGGGCTCAACAAAATATCCGCGCCTGATAAAAAACCAGTTGTTAAGGCAGCGCTGGTCAAATGCAATGGCTTGGATAGCGACGAATACAAGAAATTTGAATACATGGGTGTTCCAAACTGTCAGGCTGCAGTTTTATTGCAAAATGGCCCTTGGCTCTGCCCGCATCGCTGTATGGGACTTGGTTCCTGCGCAACAGCCTGTCCTTTTGACGCAATCAAAATCAACCAGAAGCATCTGCCAGAAATCGACGAAGAGAAGTGTGTCGCCTGTGGCAAATGTCTGCTTGCCTGTCCTAAACAACTGATTGAAATGGTCGACAAGGAAAAGACCGTCCATGTAAAATGCAACTCAACCGATCGTGGCGCTGAGACTCGCAAAGTCTGCAAAGTTGGCTGCATTGGCTGTGGGCTTTGCGTGAAGGTCTGCGCTTATGATGCTATCAAGGTAGAAAACAATCTTGCCAGAATCGAATATGAGAAGTGTGTTGGTTGCGGAGCCTGTGTTGCCAAATGTCCGCAACATACCATTATCATGGAAAACCGACCCGGCTTTAAGGGTCGTGTAGCAGTAGTTGACGAGGAAGTCTGCATTGGTTGCACGATTTGTTATAAAGTCTGCAAATTCTCGGCCATCAACGGCGGCACCCCGAAGGAAAAGCACTCAATATTTCCGGGCAAGTGCGTTGGCTGCGGGTTGTGCGCCGAAAAGTGCCCAAAAAAATGTATTAAAATGGTTGATAAAGCCTGATCACTACCTCTATGACAACCATAATCCAGTATTTTCTTGCCTGCTTTCTGATTGGCAGCCTGCCGTTCGGTGAAATACTGGCACGCCTGAAAACTGGAAAATCATTAATTCTGCCAGGCAGCCGCGATACTCGGCCCCCTGGTGAAGTATTCGAAATACTTGGCCTGCCATTAGGTATCTTTGTATGTCTTCTTGACTGTCTCAAAGGCTTTGTGGCTGTTTACCCGCTCACAGTAAGTCTCATAGGTGAGGACGCTTATTCTCAATGGTGGATTGTGGGTCTAGGAGGCATTCTAACCGTAATCGGTCATTGCAACAGCCCATTTCTAGGATTTAAAGGAGGCAGAGGCCTGGCGCCAACCTTTGGCGTAATGGTTACACTTCTGCCTGTTCCGGCGCTTCTGTCGATGTTTCTCGGTCTCTTCCTCGCGTTCTGGGGACTATCAAGCAAACCCGGAGCGTTAAGTGCTGCCGGAGCCATGCCGCTACTCTCCATTGCGTGGGTTTTCCTGGTAAAGTTCCAGGATCTCGACTACCTTTACATAGTTGCATTTATGTCCAGCTGGACAATGTGGGAACATCGCAGCGAGCTAAAAAACTACCTTGGAATCAAGAGTCAGCCAACTCCATTACCTGGACAAACGGTAATACCTGCTGAAGGTATCGCAGCTGGCGAAAAAGCCAATGAAAACATCGACTCATTAAACAGTCGTTAACACACATACTAATCTGCCAAAATTAGATTTGCGCGTCATTGGTCGGACCAATATTCGGTCATCCATGGCCTTCGCGAGAAACTTTGCCCGTCGAAACAACCATTTTTGATTCGCTGAGTTTGCTTCGCTTTTGCTTCAGGGTGCGTATCTTACTTCCAGCTTAGTATTTGCAAGGTTAGCCTGAAATCTTGAAAGATCAACCCCTTTAAGAAACATATCAAAAAAGAACTTACGAGCATCCGGCTCGACAGTCTTATAGGGTGGTCTGGGTTCAACAGAAAACGCGCCTACCCGCCTGTTGCGATCAAAATATACTGTGACCATATAAACCGACAGGATCAGTCGACTATACTTTCCAAAAGCGTATGAATGCCGCCTGGCACCATTTGCCAGCAACAGATTCTCTACTTTGCTGACCGGTTGGCCGAAAAGGCCCAACTGTTCCTCTGCTGCGGGTGCAATCAGGTGGTTATCCATAGCCGGATCATACACAGGAGCCTGGTAAGGCTGGGGCTGGTCTGGCGAAACGACAGGCGCTGTTGGCGTTGTTGGCGATGCTGGCACTGCCTGCGGCACAGCAGACACTGCAGGAGAGCGGATAACAGGCGCAGGTTGCTCAAAAAAATTCGTCATCTGAGCGCAAAGTTCGCTTAGTATCATTACAAATATGACCACCAGATACAATGCAGCTCTTTTGCTTTTCATAATTATAGTTTAGAATGTCCCGTAGTAAAATACTATCACTTATATTAGGTCGGATACATTGCCATGAGTCTACAGGGAAAAGTAACTGGAATCGAAGGTGTTTACGCAATTGTAGAAGTTGAACCGCGCCCGGAATGTACCGGTTGCCACGCCTGCACCGGGCTTCTTGATGGCGAAAAGCGTTCAAAAAGAAAGCAGATTAAAGCGCTTGTCAAAGATTTCGAGGTGAATCCAGGTGACGATGTATTGCTCGACCTTAACCCAGGAGAAGGTAGTATAGCGGCATTGCTGATATTTGGGCTGCCTATTGCCGGTTTTTTTGCGGGTCTTGCATTGACTCCCTGGCTCTGCAATTCTATTGGCTGCGGTGTCAGCGATTTAGCACGCGTGATATCTGGCTTTACCGGCATGTCGGTTGCATTCGCTCTGCTGGCAGTAGTAGCCCGCACCAGGAAAGCTGAGCAGCTCAGCCTGAAAGTGGTTAAAATATTACATAATAGTACTGCCTCTGAAGAGTCTATGCAAACAGACACACCAGACGACAGCGACCAATAGGCCTGTTGCTGCTGATCACGCCCAAAGCCACAACCTATATAAAAAAAAATTAATACCTGATTTCGGGGAAAAAAAAATCCCCGGACAAAAAGCCGGGGACAAAGTGAGAGGATCTTTTGAGAGGACTGTTGAGTCATCGTTAGATGACAAAATTATAAAAAGCTTTCCGGATCATGCGACGACTATTCATTGACTATGCTATGAGTTTAGTGGATCTAGTATTGTGTTTGTTGATGAATAAAAGAATGGTAATGCTGCAACTTAGTGAGTGGCTGTATTTTGAAAGGTGGAGTGACCGTGCTTTTACAAAGTATGAATATACTTTAGACGATCCGGAAAACGCTTTTTCATTTTTCAAAGAACTGATAATAATATAGCAATAACCGTGCCAACTTTTAGAACCCTGTTTAAGCCAGCTTCCGATTATATCGCGTTAAAAAAGTCCACAAGTGTATTTTTTTCACACACACCGAACTCTCACCCAGTGCGCCAGAAACCATGAATCGCTTCATAATAGCCCACTATATCAATTAAATCCAAGGTCAATATGGGATTTTTTTCACAATCTTGGAATTCCGTGTGAATTTGGCACTGTCCATTGAGCGGTAATTTCAACTCGGGATGAAATGGCACGAAATCAGGTTTCTCTTCTCAAACATTTAGCCTTGGGGATATTCTTTTTCATGGCATTCGAATCCGCTGGTCATAGAGAATGGTTTGCGCCAATATACCCTCATGACAAAGATTATTGCGCAGCACTCAAAACAGACACACCTGACGACAGCAGCCGATAAACGTTGCGGCTGATCACGCCCAAGGCCTAAACCGCAGTTACAAAGATTTCACACCTGGTTTCGGGAAAAAAAAATCCCCGGACAAAAAGCCGGGGACAAAGTGAGAGGATCTTTTGAGAGGACTGTTGAGTCATCGTTAGATGACAAAATTATAAAAAGCTTTCCGGATCATGCAATGACTATTCATTGACTATGCTGTGAAATTAGGTGGATCTGGTTTTGTGGTTGTTGATGACTTAAAGAATAGCTGTGTTACAAATTAAGGAGTGACCATGTTTTGAAGGTGGTGCGATCGTGCTATTACAAAGTATGAACATACTTTAGCCGATCCGGAAAACGCTTTTTCATTTTTCAAAGAACTAATATTAATGTAGCAATAACCGTGCCAACTAAAAAAACTCTGTTTAAGCCAGCTTTCCTATTATATCACGTTAAAAAAGCCCACGCGTGCATTTTTTTTACACACACCAAACTCTTGCCCAGCGAGCTCAAAACCAGAAATAACTTCGAAACAGACCGCTAACTCCAATCAACTCAATGGTCGCATGGGATTTTTTTCACAATCAATGCGTTTTGTGTTAATTTTGCACGGAAACATAATTTCTCTATCAATCATCTAAACCTATGTATTTTTTTTTCATAGCATTCGAATCCGCTGGTCATAGAGAATCGTTTGCGCTAATATATCCTCATGACCAAGATTATTGCGGCAGCACTCAACACCAGACACACACACAGCGCCCTGGCTCTGGCATATCTGAAGGCTTACTGGCTAAAAGAACCAGATCGCCTGCCTATGACCATCTGCGAATATGACCTGAATCAAACCAACGAGGGCATAATTGCCGATCTGATAACAGAAAGACCTGAAATCCTTGCCTTCTCTGTATATATATGGTCACTGACCCGAACTACCGAAATAGTTGGGGCAGTAAAAGCTGCATTGCCAGACACTATAATCATATTCGGCGGTCCGGAAGTTTCTTTCAACTCCGAGTGGTTAATGCTTCACCATGCTTGGATAGACTACATCGTGCGTGGCGAAGGCGAGGTTTCTTTTACTGAATTATTACTGGCACTCATTTCCAAAAGCCCGACAAGCGGTATTGCCGGCATTACTTTTCGTGATGGTTCTCATATATCAAGCAACCCCGATCGCGAGCTTATTGGTAATCTGGATGTTATTCCATCGCCTTTTCAGGCTGGTTTTTATAAAGAGAGACACAAATTTACCTACTATGAGGCATCTCGGGGTTGCCCTTCCAGGTGCACATACTGCCTGAGTTCAGTCCTAGGCAGACTGCGCTATTTTTCGATAGATCGGGTAGAAGCTGATCTTGACTGGTTTTTTAAATCTGAATACCGCCAGGTTCGCTTTGCCGACCGCACATTCAATCATGATCACACCAGAGCCAAACGAATAATCAGCTATATAATGGCCAATAACAACAGAAACATCAATTTCCATTTTGAGATACATGCCGATTTTTTAAGCGAGGAAATCATTGACCTGCTGGCAGACGCGCCAGATGGCATGTTTCATTTGGAGATCGGCATACAATCTACTAACCCCGCTTCGCTGAAGGCTGTGAACCGCCGGTTTGATCTTGCCATTCTTAGAGAACGCATACACCAGCTAAGAAGTCGCACCAAATGTCACTTACACCTGGATCTGCTTGGCGCCCTTCCCTGTGACGGCCTTGGCGATTTTCTAAAGAGCCTCGATGACGTCTGGGAACTGTCACCACACAGCATTCAAATCAGTCTGGTGAAAGTGCTTCGCGGAACTCCTCTTGAGAACCAGGTTGAATCCGGTGAGCTGTCGGCGATGCCGGCCCCGCCCTATACCGTTTTACGCACAAACTGGTTGAATTGTGATGATGCCATTCGCATTCAAGATATTGCCAAACTGGTTGAGGGTATATACAACTGTCTCAGATACCCGAAAAGCCTCAACTACATAGTTAATAATTTCTTCTCAGGGTCTGCTGCGCAGTTTTTCATGCAACTGGCAGCTTATTGGCGGCAGCAACGGCTTCAGTTTTACAATTTCAGCCCCGAGAATATCGCAAAGCACCTACAGGCTTTTATCGAGAGTCTTCAGACTGAGAGTTCGGCAGCGAAAATGCTTCCTTCGCTACTCGAACATGAGCTGAGACTAACACAGAAGGTTCCGGTTGGCAGCAATCCACAGATTACACCGCTGTTCGAGAACAGAGTGCGCAAAACCGAATATCGCGTAGAACCTGGCTGTCGTGCGCTGTGGTACGCTTTTAACCCGTTAAAACTTGCGCAGGATCGACATGGTATAAATACCAGCGATTCCCCATGGCCGATTGTATACCGCTTTGAAAAAGATCTCTCGACTACCCCGGACGTTGAAGTTGTCGAACTCGATCTTTGCAGCGCCTTCATAATTTCAGCAATTCAGGCGCGCGCCGACCAGAACAGCTGGTCACAAAGCTGGCAACTCATCTGGAAAGATCTACCAGTTCCTGACTTTACGCCAGCCCTTGAAAAACTTATTGAATCCGGGCTATTATATAAAGCAGCGGATGCACAAAAAAGCACTCGCCAATCAGATGATTGAAAGTTTTGAGGTTAAAAACATGCCTTTTTACACATATCGGCCAAGAGACTCGCAGCAATGCTGCGAATACTGCAGGAATGAGTTTGAAATTGTGCAGCTGATCAGAGAAGACGCGCTTCAAATATGCCCAGAATGCGGCAATGAAGTTGTAAGACTAATCTTCCCCGCAAAACAGAGCACTGAAGTTTCTACCAAAAAGCTACTGTCTGATGACAATATCAGAAAGCATGGCTTTAAAAAGTTAGTCAATGCCGGAGGCGGAAAGTTTGACGAGGTTGTCTGAACTCGAACTTCCTATTGTACCATTTCGCGGACGCCTTTTGCAGGCCAGGGCAATAGTTACCCCGTTTTCCCACACACGCATCACCCTGAGGGGAGACTTGCTGCAATTGGCAATGTCCTCTATTGATGCCTGCCAGGAGTCTTTTACAGAGCAAATCACAGAACATGTTTGCGGCTGGCTCCGCTCTCACGCTCGCCGTGCATTCTGCGAAGATGTTGAGATTCAAAAAGCCAGGCATGGTTTCACCTACCAGTCGATCTCAATTAAAGACACAAGGTCACGATGGGGCAGCTGCTCTGCCCGCAACAACCTTAATTTTAACTGGCGGCTGATCATGGCGCCAGACGATGTGCTGTCTTATGTAGTTACCCACGAGACCGCTCACTTAAGCCATCTTGATCACTCTGAAAACTTTTGGAAGCTGGTGGCTGAAAGATGCCCGGGCTATCTGCACCAGAAAAACTGGCTCCGAAAAAATGGAGCAAGTCTGATGAACTGGAATTTCGTTATTCAAACAGCGCGATAAAAGTCTGTGCTTTCGCGTTACCCTGCAACTGTTCAAATTTAAGGATGTCACGGATGCGACTGCGCAAAGTATGCAATCTGCTTTGCTTAAGCTCAGAACACGAAGTATAGACTTCGACAAACTCTTCGACAACTTCGTAGTCATCCTCTTTGATGCCTTCGCGAATCGCTTCAACAACAAGATCTTCGTTGGCAGCTATTTTTTGGAAACCAAAATCAAATTCTACCTCGGCGGCTGACTGTTCATCGGTTCCGCGTGAGTTGAGCACGCTGTCGGTTGATTCTTCAAGGCCTGGGCTGTTAGAGATTTCTTCGATAATACTGCGACTACGCGCCCGGCTGGAACGCGAGGTCGGACGAACGTTGCCAGTCGAAGCGACTCTTGGGGAATTGCCTGTCGCAGAACCCTTTTGAATAGCAAATGAGAATGCGGCTGGCGCGGCGCCGCGCGCAAAAGCCTGTTCGACCTTCATAACCTCGGGACCACGATTAACTACGACCATCATCATGCGGTCATATACATTGCTTATTCTGATTTTCTGCGAAGCTTTGAAATCTCTGATATCAAGCCAGATCACCACCGGCAGATGCTTGCGATCAGACGAATAACTCACCAATGCGACGTCGAAACTGTTCGAATAGTTGCTGGCAACGATCTTCTGACCAGCAAATAACACGTTGATCTCCTGACCACGCAAAGAAGCCGGGTTTATCTGGATTGCCCGGGTAGACCAGCATTTTACGTTGCCTTTCCCCGCGAATGGCGGCGCATCGAAGCGCATTTCCGGGCGCAAAGCAAGCTTGGCCAGGGGTTTATCGTAACCGTAGGCACCACGTTCGATGCGGTCATCATTTAGATAATTGGCCAGACAAAAGCTGCGAAACAGGTTGCGCACGTTATTTTTAATACCCTGCTTTTTAATAGCCGCATTGAGTCCGGAAAAGCCCTGCGAAGACTGATCAACCATACGACGCACGAAGGCTCGGCGGCGCTCGTCAGTCGAAGCAATGCGAATTGAAATGTAGTAAGCCCAAAGGTATACTTGCCCGTAGTTGGCCAATGTATCGTCGCCAGACCAGGCTGCAAGGTTATTGTTTGGGTTTCGGATAAACGCCTGGGTCTGGGGAGGATGACCATAACCGCAGAGAAACTGGGCTAGTTGCGATAGGCTTTCGTTTACCCAGGTGAATTCTTTCGGGTCGTGGTTCCAGTGAATCATGTGCTGAAATTCATGAGCGACAACGCTCATAAATTCGCTGGAACCCGGAACACTGGGATAAATGTCGAGATAAAGCATCTCACGTTCATTGCTTTCGGGCTTCTTTTTGCGATTATAGCAGTCGCCAGCGTAAAAATAGCCAGCGGTATAGCCGCGTCGCCCCTGCTGTGGGTTGTAACCATCCTGAATATCGAGCAGCAACAGAGTGATGCGTGAGTCACCATCGATACCTGGTGACCACTCGCTGCCAAACATTGAGCGGGTATTTGGATATATACGGCTGTCGAATTCGCTTACAATACGACTTATCACTTTGCCGTCCACTTTTTTGCCGTCCTGCAGATAAACCTGGCAGTGTTTGCCAATTTTCATGAGTTTAGCGCGGATTCTTTCCTTGGCTTTGGTGCTGATATTGACAGTGTTAAAAATTTGTATGTCGCCGACTTCTGCCGGCTTTGAATCGGCATAGGCGTTAATACCGGACTCTCTGAAAAGAAATTCATCGCGGGTCTCTTTAGCAACATTATCAGCGAGCCAATGCATTTCTTCGTCAAAAAGACGTGTTGCATCAATGATCTCTGCATAGACTGGTAGCACACATAAATTCAGCAACATCAGCAACCAGGCTTTTCTGAGAAAGGATTTCGGCATCAGCATGTTGTCTCCATGACAGATTGTATTAGGTAATTATACACATTAATCAAAAAAACCGCCAATCTCCGACAAAAAAAATGGCCGGGGCTTGATTTAGCTTCCGGCCGCGTGAATATGCTTGTCAATAAGTGCGTAATTGATGAGCTTTCTGCCTGAGAGTTTCTGAGAAACCAGCTTCGGCATTGAACTGAGCAACATCAGCCAGCTGTTTGAGGACTGGGCGAATATTGTCGGCATCAACCTCGCCGTTGTCGAGCATCTGAGTGAGAATGTCGAGCGAGTCACAGTTTCCCGCTGCAAGCTCAGCTCCTATTGAGCGGGTAAGGCTATCGCTGGTCGCCGCAAGAGAATTCATTGCAATCAAAAGAGCTGATTCATCAGCGGTTTCAAGAATGTCAGCAGCCTCTATATAGGCATTTATCGACGACTTAACATCGGCAGTAGAATCGCTTCTGGCGATCTGAGCACCCTTGTCGCTAACTTTAACACTATAAGTCATGGGTTTTGATTTCGTGTAGATCAGGTCATTGATCTCTTCAGGTGCCTGTGCGATTATGATCAGGGTCGCTGTGTCGAAATCTTTGTCGGCAACGGCGTTTATACTGCCGCCCTGAAGCTTGCTGGAAATCTTTTCGATATTCATAAATGTCATTTTTGGTGCAACGCTACCACGAGAATTAGACATGACAAGAGCTACGGTAAAGCTGTTATACAGGTCTTCATTAAACCTGCCAAGGAAGCCTGCAAATGAGATTTCAATTTCGCTACGGGTTCTTGCAAGATCTATCTTGATTGCATCCGCGCTCCACAAATATACTTCGCCGGCAACTTCGCCAGGCAAAACGCTTAAAGTTTCTGATACCGGCAATTTGAGACGAGCCAGTGACTTATCGTAGGCATAACTGCCATTTTTACCAAGTCTTGCATCGTTAATAAAGTTGGCGATACAAAAACTGTCGAAGCTGTTACTAAAGCTTCGTGACAAAGAACTGAGCGCTTCAACATAGCCAGCGATGCCTTTTTTTTGCGAAGCAACCAGATTACGAAAAAAATCAGTTCTGGTTTTGGGATCTTCGTGTAAAAACTGGTTCAGGATGTAGTAATTCCAGAGATAGACCTGTCCATAATTAGCCAGCATCTGATCTTTCGACCATGCGGTCATACTGTTATCAGGTGTATGCATATAAGCAGCAATCTGATTGGCATGGCCAAAACCACAAAGATAAGGAGCAATCTGAGAACAGGCTTCGTTAACCCAGGTGTATTCAGAAGAATCCTGGTTAAAATGAATCATGTGCTGGAATTCATGAGAGATTGTAGACAGATATCGATCGTCGGCCGGGTCAGAGGGATTTATATCAAGATAAAACATTTCACGCTCGTTCGACTTGAGGTGTTCTGGAAGCTTTTCCTGGGGATAGGTGTCTACTGCGTAAAAATAACCGCCGACAAATCCACCAGAACCATTATAACCATCTTTGATATCAAACATCAGCAAAGTGATGCGTTCATCTCCGTCAATACCAGGCTTTTTCTCTGAGCCGAAGTTACTGGTGTTGGTGGGATAAATCAAATTATCGTATTTTGTGCGAATTTTTTCGATCACATCAGGACTAATATTTTTGCCATCTTCAACAAAGATATAGCAGTGGGTTCCAATAGACTTGAGCACAGCTTTTGTCTGTTCAAAGGCATTTTCTACTATATTTTTAGTCCAGAAGGTTTCAATGTCGCCAACCTTGTAAACTTTGCGCTCCAGCTCAGGACTTCGAAAACGCACTGGTTGCTGCACAAGCGCATCACGTTCAGCAAGAGCAACGACTTCTCGCACTTCTTCTTCGAACAGATGAGTTGCATCAAGCCAGTCATTCTCGGCGTAAACACTTGTTGACGTAAGAATCAGCGCCGCCAGCAAGGTATTTAGAACCAGTTTAAAAGTTCCGGTCATTAGTATCTCCTGATCGAGAGAATATGCCTCTACCATGCAATTTCTCTGCCATGGCTACAATCAGCTTTTGATCGACTTTCAATCCGTCAAACCTGCAAATTTGCTATATTTTTGGCAATTAAATGCATTTTTTTTGCAGCTCTGAAAAGTTGTGATATAATTCGCCCATATGAACGATTATTACAAAATACTCGAAGTGCCGCAAACCGCATCTAAAGAAGAGATAAAAAAAGCCTTCAAGCGGCTTGCCAAGAAATATCACCCTGATATAAACAAGGGCAAAAAGGACGCAGAAACTCGATTTAAAGAAGTTTCTGAGGCATACGAGGTGCTTGGACGCGAAGACGCGCGTCGAAAGTATGATGCTGCCAGAGCAGGAAGGGGCTCCTTTAATTTTGAAGGTTTTTCAAAAGACGGGCCGCTCGGCGACTTTTTTCACACATCGTCCGGCGGAGCTTCAGACATGTTTTCTGAGATTCTAAAAAACTTCAATTTTGGCTCATCCCGCGATGGAAGCACTGGATTCAGTGGATTTGACAGCCTTTTCGGTTCACACTCAAAGAGAGAGAGCCAACATGCCGCAACCCTCAAAGTGCCGCTGTTGACAGCAATGGCTGGTGGCAAAGTGCAGGTAAGTGGCCTGCCGGGAGGTTCACAGACTCTCGACATCCCATCCGGATCAGCAAACGGCTCGGTCATGCATGTCAAAACTTCATCAGGTGATTTCAAGCTTAAACTCGAAATCGAAGATGAACACCCTTTCAAGGTAAAGGGAAACAACATCGAAACGACAATTCGTGTCAACGTTGCACAAGCAGTACTTGGCAGCAAAATAAAGCTTAAAGACCCGCGTAATCAGGATTTCATTCTAACAATCCCTGCTGGCAGTCAAAATGGCGATACGCTTCGGTTACGCGGACTCGGCCTGCCTGGAGGCGATCTACTGGTAAAAATCGAGATTGCCATTCCGCAAAATTTAAGCGAAGAAGAGAAAATTTATTTCAGCGAACTGGCGACCAAAATGAACTGGCGCTACTGATACACTGAAATCGCCACGGCGCTACGCTTCCAGCAATGACAGTCTTATTTTTGATGTAACTGTTTGACCTGGCCGGATCATGTGATAACATGGCGGCATGATCAGAACAAAACTGGCAATTTTATTTGTATTCCTGTTGGTGGCAACTGGTGGCTTTGCGCAGTCCCTGAAACCCCTGAAGGGTATCTCAATTATGCTTGACCCAGGGCATGGCGGAGCTGATCCAGGTGCGGTTGGTCCGACTGGACTTAAAGAGTCGGCAGTAAACCTGCGGGTGGCGCGATATTTGCGCGACCTCCTACGTGCAGATGGTGCTGAAGTCAGCATGACCCGTGCCAGCGATGATTTCATCGCCCTGGGCGAACGCGTCGCAATGGCGACGAAACAAGTCCCCGACCTGTTTGTCTCGATTCATCACAATGCTTCTCTCAAACCGAGAAAGACTAACCGCAGCGAGATTTATTATAATGCAATCGACCGCGGAATCTCGCAGAAGGTCGGCAACAGCATGGTTTCCGAACTGGCTGCCATGGGCTTTGGTGAAGAATCAATTATTGTGCCGGCCGGTTTTTTTGTTCTGCGCAACAACCCCTCGCCCTCGGTGCTTACAGAGGGCGGTTACATCACCATTCCTAAAATAGAACAGTCATTGCAAACAGGAAAAGCACTGACAAATCAAGCTCAGGCGCTGCGAATGGCCATTCGCGAGTCATTCAAAGACGGCGTGCTTCGGGTTAAATTTATTGTTGCAGAAGATCCTGTCAAGATCAACACATCGTTTTTCAATCTGATTTTTTCGTCAAACCGTGAAATAGAAAAGGTTAACGCCAGAATCATTCCAGAGAGAGCCTCCGGATTCGGCTTTGACCGACTGCCATCAATCGGCAACACTTATCGTCTGTACAATACTGACCCGCTTGCCAGCGGCAATTATGAACTGCAGCTGACATTTTCGAGCAGTGACGGCAACACATCTGCTCGAACCATATTGAGACTGCAGGTAAACCTGCCAGTTGCCAACAGCATTCTTACTTCAGTGGCACCTTTCATACCAGAGGGTTTCAAGGGACGATTTCCGGTTCGCATTACTTTGCGGGACGACATGAAGCGCCTCAACCGACAGCCATTGCCGATAACACTTGTTTACGGCACTAACTCCACAAATCGCGAAGTCACTAACGACACGGGTGAAACAACTCTTCATCTTGACCTCAATGGCGACGAAAAGGGTTCATTTAACGTAAAGCTGCTTATAGAAGGCATAGAGTATGCTGAGACAAATCTGCCGGTAAGGGCTCCCACCAGTCGATTTGTGCTAGGTCGTGTAATTGACGCAAGCGGCAAAGGCATCAAAAATGCAAAAATAAGTTACGGTGCTGATGATAAAACGATCAGTGGCACAGATGGCTATTTTCACCTTGATTACCCAATGATTTATGGCAATATGAAACTTTCGATAACTCCGCCACTGGGCTACGAAAAAACCGATTACTGGATTCGCACGTCAGGCGAACCGGTAACATTCCCGATCATCACGTTAAAACAGGTTGCTGCCGGGCTTATGGGCAAACGCATCGCGATCATGGCTCCATTGAGCTTTGACAATCTTATCAGAAGACTGGTTAAGCCATTAATGGGTGCCGGCGCCGAGATTGTGCGACTGAACTTTCCCGAAAGCCAGAGTCGCCCTGAGTATCAGTCAGTTCTCGAAGCAAATCTGGCACAGAACCTTGATGTGTTGCTGTCGTTCAAACGCGAAATCGGCGGTATTATCTCGGTCAGACATTATCACCGCGGCGGTCGTGGCAAGCTACTTGCCGACGCTCTAAAATTCAGCATGGCGTCCGAAAACCCGCCGATTATAATCAACACTGAGGCGGGCAGCGATTACGAAATCAGCCATACCGGTGTTACGTCAGTTGTTATCGCATTTCCCGAGCAGATGCCACCAGATTACCCCGAGAAACTGGTAGCACACCTGGCTCAGGTGCTTAAAACCGGATTTTAAATTAAACATTCAGAGGTAATATGGAACAGGAAAAAACAATCTCTCCGGACCACGATGATCTCTACAAAAAAGAGACTCACTGTCAGAGCTGCGGCCGTTTTGTCGGCATTTACACACGCTGCCCCTATTGCCTGGCTCTCACCCAGAAGCGTCTTTCAATAAGGGTATTCAAGGTCATAGCGGTCCTAGTTTCAACAGTTGGCCTGATATTATTGCTGTTTTTTGCACGCACGGTCAAAACCCCTGAGGTAAAAATTGCCGAGCTCGGCCCATTGAGCAATTTTGCGCATGTCAGAGTTGTTGGCGAAGTTGAGCAGAGCTACGGAATTCACCCCCAATGGGGTTCACTCGGCTTTGTAGTCAAGCAAAGCAATGAAGCGTCGGAAAATACGATAAGAATATCTGCCTATTCAAAGGTTGCCAAAGAAATTGATGCCAACAACATGGTCCCCAAAAAGGGCGACATAGTTTCGGTTGAAGGACAGGTGCGCTTTCAGAAAGACACCCCCAGCCTACTGATGAATGCGTCCGAACATATTGCCTTCATTAAACGCGCACCAGAAATACAAGAGGCCCAGACCAAAACCGTGGAGCCTAACCAGGTCAGTATCGAAATGGCTGGTCAGACAATTAACACTACTGGCAGCGTTGTGAGCACCAAAGTTTTTGATGGCAAAGGCGTTATTGTCAATATCGACGACGGAAAAGGCAGCTTTCCGGTATGGGTGCCTGATTTCTGCCGCGAAGACAAGAGCATTATCAACCCTGGAGATCTGATTGAAGCAACTGGTCTACTCAAGATTTTCAAAGGTAAACTCGAGCTTGAGGTCAATAAGAAAGGTTCGTTCAAGGTAGTGTCAAAGGTCAGCGTAAGTGACAGCACGGAGGATGAATAATGGCAATACTCGACTATCTTCTCCATCCTGAATACCTGGACCTGGTTTACTTCAGCGCACTGGGAGTTATATTCTCATGCCTGATCTCTTTTTTGCCGGCTCTGCACATCTACAATGTAATTGGCATTTTTCTGCTGGTTATTCTCAAATTCGAAGCAACTATGGCACCAATGCAGCTGATCGCGCTGTGTATCGGCATGATTGTTGGCTATTCGATTCTTAACACGGTGCCAGCAACCTACTTTG
>JAHISQ010000130.1 GCA_018818125.1 Candidatus Rifleibacteriota bacterium | reverse complement strand
GGATACCCGTTTGGAAAACAGCGGTGGTTCGGTACAGAACCTTGATGCGAGGTTGCACCGTCGTGTGCAATGGGGTTATCTTGAGCTGTCTGGTGGCATGATAACTGGTGGGTCTGATTCTGATCTGCACAAAGACATCAGGCTGCGTGCTGGTTACGAGTTTTAGTTGCCTTCAGTGTCACAGTTTGCTGGCTCAGCCCAGTTTATGCCGTTAGAGAAATGTCGCCAGAACTATGTGCCATGACAATGTCTCCCGGCAATGACATCACCGCGTGCATTTTTATTATAGCTTCGTCGTCACTTGCTTCTGTTGGTATATCAAATCCTGCAAACAATATTGCCGAGGTGCCCATCGCTTCTCTTACCGCTTCAACTGGATTTTCAGTGGGTATAACAATGACCTCAGCTCGAATTCTCGCATCTTTTAAGAGACTTTTCATTTCTGATCTGATATTTTGAACATCGGCCTTGATGGCAACTGGACGGATAATTCGCAATGTGCAGTCGCGCCATGCCCGGTTTTCTTTGATCAAGAATCCCAGCATAATCAAAATTGAACTATTACTTGAATCGTTCCACCAGATGTTTATCGCGCCTGTTGGTAACTCCCATTCGACCTCTTTCTGAGTGCAGCGCACAATGAGAACACTGCGATGCATTTTCAAACCCAGATTGAGGATCTGAGAGAAAACCACCGACTTTCCTGCTTCCGGGCTCCAGCCCAGCAGCAATGTATTGGGTCGCAATCCCCCTATGCCATGGCACTGCAAAAGCGCCTTGAGTGCTTCAGGAAAATCCTCGTTTATAACAACAACTGGAAATGCCGGCAGTTCCTCTTTGCGTATTATGTTGCGCATAACTCTTTCTGCTTCCTGCTGTCGTATTGAGTGCTCATCCAGATCGCCGCTTACAACCTGAGCCAAAGATACAAGGCCGCGACCTGCCGATAACAGACAGGCATATCTCAACAGATTGATGCGGTTCCAGGTGCCGCCAGTGAGGGCCAGAATCGACGGTCGCCAGTTCTTGGGGTGGTAGCTTTCCTGTTCCAGCTGCAAAAGAGCTTTGCGTGCCCGCTCGTAAGCCAGCCCGCTATGCAGATCACCCCACTGAACAATGACTTCGGCACGCTCAATAAGGTAAAACATTATTCCAGCGAGTAGCATTGAAACAACAGCCATTTTGGCATCTATCAGAATCATTACAGAAAGACAGCCTAACGCGCCGGCAAGAGCTATAAACCAGTGGTGTAGGCGAAATGTTGGCCTGAAGCTGGGGTTATGCGAAATCATTTCATAAAAGCATGCCAGATTGATCGTTCCATAGGTGATTAAAAAAAACATTGTAATGATTGGTGCGATAGTGTTGAGATCGCCAGCAAAAATACCAATTTGTGAGATTACAAAAGTAAGCACGATTGCTCGTCTGGGCTCGTCAGACTGACCGCTTCCAGCTCCAAACCATCTTAATCTCTGGAAGACGTCGTCGCGGGAAAATGCCTGCAGTATGCGTGGTGCGCCCATCATGCTGCCCAGAGCCGAAGACAATGTCGCGCAGAATACTCCCAGATAAATCAGCACTCCTGACCATGCCAGGTCTTTAATTACGAAGGTATCACCGAGAAGAACAGAACGCTCGGCACTTCCGGCGAGAAAAAAAGCAATAAAGGCATAGAGAACGGCTGTTACAGATACGGCTAAAAAGGTTCCCGTGGGAATCGAACGACTTGGGTTCTTTAAGTCTCCAGACATGTTTACGCCAGCCATAATGCCGGTTACAGCAGGAAAAAACAGGGCGAAAACGCTGAAAAAACTCATGTCACCCGTCCATTGTGGAGTCAGGTTTGCGGTGAGCGTTGCTAAAGAAAAATGTTGCCAGGCTCCAGCAAAGAATGAGGCGCAGGCGAGCATCATAATCGCAAGAATGCCGTATTGCAGGCGGATAGTCCAGCCGGCTCCGATAAAGACACAGATTGCAACAATAACATTAGTAACAGTAGCTACAGATGTGAAACTGTAGGACATGTCCGGGAACGCAGAAAAAATTGCTTCAGTAAAACCAATGACGTAGAGCGTCACCGCCACTGTCTGGGCAATGTAAAAGAAAACAGCGATAACTCCGCCAAACTCGATACCGAGGCTGCGGCTGATCAAAAAATAGGCGCCGCCTCCTTTTACCTTCATGTTGGTAGAAATAGAGGCAAGCGAGAGGGCAGTTATTACCGAAATTGTTTTGGCGGCTCCAAGTATCAATAATGCAGACCACAAGCCGGCGTAACCAACCACGGCTGGAAAGCGCAAAAACATTATTACACCAAGAATAGTTAAGACACTTGGCGTAAAAACTCCGCCGAATGTTCGAAACTTTTCCGGCTGCGGTTTCAGGTTTGCTGATTTAGTTGTATTCAAGTGTGTGAGCTCCGAATAAGTCTGGAATAACTTTCAAGTTCTAGTTCTTTTCGGCGGGAATCTCGGCCGCGGCTTTGCCGAAGAGATCGAAGCGCATTACCGGCTGCTTTTCGTAGATGTTGCGAGTCATGCTGCTAAGCCACAGTTCGCTGAAAGCGCCAGTCCTTTCGAGGTCTCGGCAGAGCTGGTTTACCAGCCTGGCGTCAGTTGCATAGCCGGTCATCTGAATGCGCTTGTCTGAATCTATTCGCAAGTTGGTTATCCAGGTGTCGCTGCTGACTGTGATATCCTTTTCATCTTTTTTGTTCTGCGGCATTAAAGAAGCTTTTTTAATCTGGGGTGAGAAGGTAGTTACTTTTGAGAAGGCCTCAAATGTTTTCTGCAGCGAGTTGTCATAGCTGGCTCCAGCGTTGCTGTGAAAGCTTGTAAACAACATTATTGACAGAAGAGGCTTGCCGACAGGGAGCGTTTCTGCCGAAACAGAGACGTTTATGGATCGCGGTGTTGAGGTCATTTTCCCTCCCGATGATTCTTCAAAGCCTCGCAGGCATGACGGAATCTGATCCTCGGTTAACATAAAACCTATTTCGACTGGCACTTCAAAGTGGTCTTCAGCTCTTATCATTGGTGAGATTCGCACATCCATGTATCTTATCGCATTTCTTTCAAAATATGAAAGGTGCAGATCAAGCATCAGGCGCGTGAGCGCCAATGGAGTGCCAGCAAAAACCTGTTTGACTTCCTCGATATTACCAGCATTGTAAGGCCCGGCAAAAGCCGATCCCGCCATTAAATACATCGCCAGAATCAGCAAAGTTAAACATTTTTTCATAAATTCCCCCTGAATAAGTAGTTCGCTTCTCAATACACATCTGGTTCCTGTATATTCAGGCTTCTGCAAAGAATTCCTGGCTTTAATCTGAGCCATCCAGCATCTGTCCTGTGATACTTTCCGGGAGCATTATAACTGAGACCGACATTTTTTACCAGACAGATGCAATGGCACTATTAGAGCTATCAGATCGATAGAATATTTGTTGCGGCTTAGCTGAGAGTGAGTTGATTTCTGATCAAGTTTGACTCTGACGTTAACACGGCATTATAATATCTGTGCATGAAACAGAACATCAAAGATTCCCTTGTTGGCGCTGGTTTTCTGCTGCTTTTTGCGATTGTTCTGTTTTTTGTATTTATGGGTATTAAATACGTTTTGATCGCTTTGTGCGCGTATTCAGTGTTAATGCTGATTTTTGACGCCTTTTATGTCTGTGCTGGTGTTCGTACCAAAGGGCGGGTCGATGGCCGGCGCTCGTCAGACTCAAAGTTTTACGAAAACGACGAATATGGTTTTCGCCGGCATCCCAATGTTGTTGCCCCCGAAGAGCCGCATGGCGAAATCGTTATAGCCAGCGTGACTTATCTGGCAAAAAATCGATCAGATGAAGACGAACACACATTTAACATGTCTCCGCCGATATGGCTAAGCACGTCAATGGTCGGTCGCGAGATTACAATTTTTTATTTGCCCTGGGCTCCGGAAAAAGTGCGCTGGATATCGATAAAATGGCTGCTGTTGCATGCTATTCTGCCCGCCACAGTTCTCTATCTATTTCTGTCTGATTTGCGCTGATCGCAGGCTGCCGAAATTGCGAATCAGGTGTGGAAAACCCTGGCAATGAATAAATTTTTTGGCAAGTCTGGCCGGATTCTGCTAGTATGTGAACATTCAAATGCGCCGATATAGCGGAAAGTTTGAGATAAAGTTCTTGAGAATACTAGCCTAAGCCGTTAGCAATGAATGAGAAATTTGTTTTTTTGCGTTTAAAGCGTCTAGCTTTCTTTTTATTGCCCTTTTCTTTGGTCATGGGTGTGTTGTTTTCTCTTGAAAGGACCTTGAACTGGCGGAAAGCATGGGAAGATGGGATTCTTCAGAGTCGATGGGAAGAATCGGTTAAAAGACTTGCGCAGAATTTAAGCTCCAGGCTGACTGTAGAAAGCCAGATTGAGGCTATGGGCTGGAATATGACCGGCCTGATCAGAGACAGATGGTCTGCAGCAAGTTCAAAGGATCAGTCAGAACTGATTTTGAACTCATTTCTCAACAGTTTTCCAGTTTCTCACCGCCCCGAAAACTCGCTTGTCTATGCTTTTTGCCGCAAAGAATCCGGTGAAATACAAAATCTCCATGGACAAGGACTTTGCAACAGAAAATCCAGGTTTATGAGCGATGTTTTCGACGTTCTTCTCGATTCAGCTCAGAATAGTTTTAGCTCAACAGCAGAGCGTAAAAAGGCACAGCGTCTTCTCAGGGGCGTGTTTGGCGAAGACGCTATGCTTGATCTTTTTTCTTCGACCAGAATAGGCTTGTCTACCCCTGTAACATTCGAGAATAAGCGACATCTTTTCTATTGGAATTTTTTTGTTACTGAAAATGCAGAAAGCATTGGCTATTTTATTCTTTTTCCTGAATCAATCTTTAACTCGGATCTGCCGGTTACTTTTGCTCTTTGCAATTTCTTGAAGCATTCGAGAGGCAATTTTGTACCCTGCCTGGTGCCGTTCCCGCAAAACACCGGAACTATTGCTTCTCTTCCTGCAATATCAATGATTCCAGAAGGTATGCGGTCATTATGGGAAGCAGGCAGGAAATACGCTGAACAGAATGCAGATATCCCTCCCGGACAGGTAGTTAAACAGCAGGATTTCTGGGGAATGAAGACATTTTTCTCTTACAATATCCCGCTGCAGGCTTGGGTTTTTTCGCGCGCTCCTGTTTCTGGGAAGCTTATCAGTAATTTTATTGTTGCCTGTCGCTGGCTGATGGTTGCAACAATGTTTGTTTTTGTCTTTCTAACCCTGTTTTTGCAACTCCTTCCAAGGATTTCACTTCGTTTTGCTTTTGGTTTTCTTTTTCTGATGATTGTTTCTGGCCCGCTGATTCTTCTGTTATTTTCCGGGATAAATTATATCGATATTCAAAGCCGCCTTCGAGTGCAGCAGGAAAGTAAAAACGCTCTCGAAAAACTAATTTATGCAGATAATGAATCCACTCAGATCCAGGTTGCGTTTTCTCAAGTGGCCAGAAAACTTGCCTTGTCTGGTGATTGGCTGCAAAAATATTGTCATTCAGGAAGCATTGATTTTCCGAATTTGGCTGCGGCAGCTTTTGATTATTTCAAAAAACATGGTTTTGAACTTGATTCAATGCACTGTTTCAGCCCTGGGCAACTGGGTAGGTATTATCCGCAGAACGGTATTATTGGCAGTCAGAATAAAGATAAGTGTGACCTATTTGCTCCTCTGATAAAAGTTACCCATGGCTTTTATGCTCCAGAGGCACTTCCAGAAGAATACCCGGCTCTTGATGAGTTTCAAAATAATTGGGAAGCTGCAGCCGAATCAATGGGTATGCTGAGTTCACGAAACTTTTTTCTCAATACTCTCGAAAATGCTGAAATTATACGTCTGACAGGTGGTCAGGCCAGCTTTTTTCTATCGCAGGCTTTTTCAGATGGCGGAAAAGTTCTTGCTTATTTTGTATATGAAGCTTCTGCTGAAAAAGTACTGCGGAGTAAGCTGCTGGCAAGTCTTGCCGCTTTGCATGTTCCCGGAGAGGCTGAATTCACGGCGGCAGAGATCTGTCCTGGGGGAGTCAGGCCAATTTTCCCGGAAGGCAATTCTAATAACTGGGCTGGCAACAACGGCAGTATAATGAAAAGCGTGCTGAAATTGTCTGCGCAGTTAAAGTCCGATTTCAGTATTCAGAAGGACAATTTTTTGTATCTTGCCATACCATCTAAAAAGGCTGGCAATTATGTTATTGGTTCGCGTGTTTCGCTCTCTGAAATTTTTATTCAGGTGCGACGGAGCTTGTTGTTATTATTTGTATTTACCGGTGTTATGGCAATTTTCCTTTTTACCATCGGTAGATTAACTTTGAACCACCTTATTGAGCCGCTGACTCTTGTCGAAAAAGGCCTGCAGAAAATTGCCGCAGGCAACCTTTCATTTAATCTTGATATTAAGCGCAATGATGAGCTTGGCGACATGACCATCGCCTTTGACGAAATGGTCAAGGATCTTCGAGAGAGAAAGAATCTCGGCAAATTTGTGTCGGGTATTCTTGATCAGAACCTTCAGGAAAATGAAGTAGAACATGCCATAAAACCTCGGCAGCAGCATGGAGTTATTCTGGTGACCGATATCAGGAGCTTCACTACTCTATCCGAGACCTATCCAGCTCATGAAATTGTTGAGATGCTCAATCAGAACATCGCAGCCCTTTCTGTCCCGATCGAAAAGTTCAAAGGCAGAATAGATAAATTCATTGGTGACGCTATTGTTGGAATTTTCACAGGGGCCGAAATTACCGAGAACCTTTTAAATGCGGTTTCTGCAGCTGATGAAATGATGGCGGCGCATGCTGGACTGCAGGAATCGAGAAGACATGCCGGGCAATTTTCCTACGAAATCGGCATTGGAATCGATTGCGGTCAGATAATGCTTGGAACTATGGGTAGCCAAGGGCGTCTTGACTTTTCTGTTGTTGGACTGAGTCGTCAGGTTGCCGAACAGATGGAGGCGCTTTCGAAGCATGGGAAGCATACCAGAATAATATTGTCACCGGAAGCCTTCGCCCTGATCAAACAGCAGGTGGATGCTGTGCCGGTCGGATCTGGTGAAGGATTTGAGCTGGTATCTCGCGTGAGGGTAATGTCATGAGAAAAAATCTGGTGGTTTTATTGTTACTTTTCTTTTGCCTGGCCTTTCCATTTCTAACGATATGGGGAGGCGATCATGAACAAGAAAAACTGCAGGCATATGAGGGCTTCGAAAGTGCCCGTAAAAATGTTCTCAGCCAGCTAAATCAAATCATATTGGAGCATAGTCACGAAACGCAAATGACCAAGCTTTGCGAGCTGTTCTGGAAAAATGCGCGCGGCTCAATTGCATCGTATTCTAATTTGAGCGAGGTTGAGCCTTACTATCGTCAGTTGTTTGTGTCTCGGCTTCCGGCACATGATTTTGTTCTGGTCGATCTTGCAAAGTCTGAAAACCTTTTTGCATCAGGCTCGCTGCATGAATTTTCCAAGTTTTATGCAGACTTTGTCAAGATTGCCACCGGAACTTTGAGTAAAGATGAGAAAGCCGAAACCATCAAGCAGATCAAGAATGGCATGCAGGTTTGTTTTCCGGCATCTGTGCAGGCGGAATGGCAGGGAAAATGGCAGATTCTGAGAGGTTTGACCAGGACAAGAGTTCTTTACTGGACAATTTTTGATAACCGGTTTTTTGTTGCGGTTTATCTCGATGGTGACCACGTTAGTAACAATTTTGTCGCTGAGATACAGGCTTTAACCTGGAAAAACCGTGATACCGGACTGTTTTTTCTCCCTGCTAGCAGTGAAACAGCCGTTTTTTCGCCATATTTTTCTGTTCATAATGAGCTTAAAGATCTGTTCGCAAGGATGGCGAGTTCTCCAGATAGCCTGAGAAGATTGGATGTGGCAGATCTATCAGATCAGATAAACAAGCCGGGCTTTCAATTAACCAGCTTTAATAATGCAGTAATCGGAGCGGCTCCGGTTACTCTCAGTGCGAATTATCGCGCATATCTGCTGCAGCAGCTCAAACCGGTAAAGATGCTCGACAGGTCGAGCATGGTATTCAAATATTGTGTTTTTCTGATGCTGTTTGCTGTGTGGCTATGGCAACTGGTTTGTCAGATCAGAAACCCCGATTGCCGCGAATTTTCGGTGCGCTTTCTTCTTCTGGCAACTTTTCTTGCCTGTGCCATTTTACCTCTTTCATGCATGAATTTTTTGTCGGGAAAGTTTCTTGTCGAGCGTTACAAAAATCAAAAATTCAGTTTGACTGACTGCCTTCATAAAGATCTGAAGACCATAGATGATAATGGCCGGCATAATCTTGCCTCTCATACTGCTTACATTAAAAGCCTGAATACGATTGAAAAGTTTGAAAAAGTGTCAGGTCAGCAATTTTCCAATGACACAAGAAGTAAATTTTTCAATCAATGTCTCAGTCTCTTAGCTGAGCAGAAAATGCTTTTTATGCACCTTTTTCTGATTATCAGCTCAAAAGGCGATCATACGCATTTAATCGGTTACTACAATAAATTTAATGAGAACACTAAGAAAGATTTTATTGTATCGCGAATTATACAGAATGCCAGACAGAGGTTCAAGCGGTTCAGACCATGCGCAGACAAGATGGATAATGCGCCTGTCGGCGGTAATCAGCTTGATATCGGCGGGCTTGAAAAGGAAATGGTCGATGACATTTTTCTTCGTCTGATCGGTCCTGGTACTTATGTTGATCTTTTCCATTATCCAGAGCGGCTTTTTGAAATAGGTTTCATGTTCACTTCAACCTACATTCTGGAAAGTATTGTCAAATCAGGTAAAGAGATGTTTCTAACTTACTGGTTCTGGAGTGCAACAAATCTTGAGGGCAAGTATCTTAAGGAATCACTGCCGGCATTTTCTGAAAATGTATCAGCTACGTCTGCTCAGGATATTTCTGTAGGTCTGATCGGTTTTCGAAATGAGATGTTTTTTTACCCCGAGACTTTTTCTCTGCAAAAAGGCCTTTATCCTGAACTGTATGACATCATGATGAATTCTCACCTCACTCGCACCAGTGTAAGAATTGAAGGCGAAACGAATGGGGAAAGACTGCTTTATGAAGCAATGCCCGCAACCAATATTAAGGCCGTGCTGGCTGGACAGAAAAGCCTTACCGCACTTGAAAATGAAAAGGTGCATGGTGAGCAGATGGAAGCCTTCGCGCTGACAGTTCTGCTGATTTTTGCCCTTGGCATTGGCATGGCATGCAGCATGTATTTTATCGCTCCTCTACAGCAGATAATTGCTGCTATCAAGACTATTAAAGCCGGCAATCTTGGGGTCAGACTTGACGAATTAAGGCATGATGAATTTGGCTCTCTTGGATTTGCATTTAATAAGATGGCAAAGGGTCTTGAAGAGGGATCTGTTCTGCGTCAATATGTTTCGAAATCAGCCAGACAGGTTGCCAGGTCGGATGAGCATTCGGAAGCGGCTGGTCGCGGCAAAAATATTACTGTTACCATTCTGTTTTCGTCTCTAAAAGATTTTTTGCAGTTTCAGTGCTCACATGAGTCGTCCGAGGTCTTTGCAGTCATGAACAGACATCTTGAGATCGCCAACATGGCTACTGAAGAGCATGGCGGTGAAATTGACAAAATTATTGGCGATAAAATCATGCTGGTATTCCGGCATGAAGAAATGGGTGGTGACCTTGCTGCGGTTTCCAGTGCTCTTAAGGTAATCAGGCACATGAATGAACTTGCCTGTCGGCAGTCTTTTGAACTCAATCTGAGCATGGGTCTCAGCACGGGAAAAGTCATTTCTGGAGTTGTTGGAGTCGGTCACGGTCATCTTGACTTTACCGTTATTGGTGATGCGGTTAATCTGGCAGCCAGGCTGGCTTCGCTGGCGGGAAAAGACGATGGCAGTTCTGTTCTTGTTTCAAGTATTACGCAGGCATTCGCATCAGGTGAAAACGGCCTGGTAAGATGGGGAACAACAAAGGTAAAAGGCAAAAATCAGGAAGTAGAAATCTTTTCATTAAGAGCATAAGTCTGTGCATTTTTGCTGTTCAAGGCTGAACGTAATATTTCGTGTGTGTAAGGCTGCAATGTTTTTAGGATAACAGCCGTTAACAGCAGTTTCGCAGAACTGAAACTGTCTGATTATTATAACAAACGGCAGAGAGTCACGTTCTATAAAATTATGTGAGGGTAGATTTGGCCAATTTCTGGTAGAATATAGCAAATTCAGGTGCGCCGGCATAACAGGGAGTCACAGATGGCAGCCATAGGAAAATTTAACAAACTGAAGGTAACCAGATGTGTTGCCGCTGGAATATTCGTCAATGCCGAGCAGCTTGGTGAGCTTAAGATACCAGGCTGGGATGTAACAGGTAAGGCTGAAAAGGGCGATGAAATTGATGTTTTTCTTTTTTTGGATAGCGCCGGGCAGCCGGTTGCGACCATGCGAAAACCTCTGGCCATGCCGGGTGAGGTCGCGCGGCTGAAAGTCTCTGCTGTTGAAAGCGATGGAGCTCTGCTTGAATGGGGCATGCCGAAGCAGCTTTGGGCGCCGGCTCAAGACCAGCAGCAGAAGATGGTCAGGGGCTTTTCCTACGTGGTGTATGTGTATTTCGATCCGAAAAGCCAGCGGATTAATGCTTCAACAAAACTTGAAAAGTATCTTACCGTTACGCCCGGTGGTTTGCAGCTGGATCAAGAAGTTGAATTGATCATCTGTGACGAGAGTGACCTTGGCTATCGCGCAGTTATCAATAACATCGGTCTTGGTTTTTTGTACAACAATGATCTTTTTCAGAAACTCAAGATAGGCGAAAAAAGAAAGGGCTACGTTAAAAATATTAGAGAAGACGGTCGCGTCGATCTGTGTCTGCAAAAGCCCGGTTTTGAAAAGATTGACGATCTTGGCAAACAGATTCTCGCCAAAGTCAGGGCCAGTGGTGGTTTTCTCGCGATAACCGATAAAAGCCCGGCCGAAGAAATTTATCAGCTTTTTGCCATCAGTAAAAAGAACTACAAAAAGGCTGTCGGTGGCCTTTATAAAAAGGGCCTGGTCATTCTCGAAGAAAAAGGCGTACGTCTTGTTAGACCTTAAACTTTAAGATTTTTCTCAGTGAAGACAATAAAACTACTTTTATGCATGGTTCTTGCCGTTTTTGTCTCGGGTTGTTGGGTTGCCGATCGCTTGGTTAATGTTGTAGATGTGACAAGAAGTGAAACCATTATTCTCAAAAAACAATCTGGCCAGGGTCATATAGGCTCTATCAGCATCAAGGGCAGTGGCAATATTGATGGTAAGGCGGATGTCATCCTGATGCTCAATGGCGCCCCTTACAAAGTTGCAGCCATATCAGGCCCGGTTGAATTTGACTGGAACGGTGACTGGTATTCTGATGAAGCAGAAATCAGGTATAGCCCGGTTTCAGTAAAAGCTGGGAAATTGACGCTGAGTTACAAGCTTCAGGACTGAATTATGAGCGAAGAAAAAGTTCGCCTTATCAGCGGGCTTTTTCGGTTAAGACTGTGCTTTATACTTTTTACCGCAATTTATAAAGGAGTGCGTAATGGATTCCAAAGTCTGGATTATTGTTCCAATACTGCTTTTTTCACTGTTTTTTATAACCAAATGTGGCAAGAGCCTTGGGATCGAATATTCTAGTGGAGTCCAGGGTGAAATTGAGGTTGTTGATCTGCCTCTGCCCAAGGCTCCAAGTAAGGTCTTCGGGATAGGAGACGCTATGGACAAAGGCCAGGATGTTCTGTTGTTCAGGCAAACTAGAAAGTCGTCTTCGCTGCCTCTAAATGAGAGAAACTTTTTTTTCATAACAAAACTTATGGAGTCCTATGCCCCGGAAGTAAAAGTGATTGAACTTCCAAACACGGTTAGTTACCCACAAGGAGATTTTTATTCGGATCTGATGGATAATTTTCCGGGTAATGGTTATGGCGTTATCAGGAAAGAGGGTGACGGATATAAGTTGTACAGGTCGACTTTTGGTTACAGTGAAGAATACGAGAAAATAGTCGTTCCGGTAAAAGAGAGCATTGAACAGGTGCTCGGTCCCAGCAGATTTGATAAAGACAAATTGATCAGCAAACAGAGCAAATATGAGGGCTATAGCAAAGCTATGCGTGAAGGCAGGAGTATGATTCTCTACAGTTTCGCAAATGCATGTGGAAACTTCCCGCTAGCGGAGCAGAAGAGTCTTGAGAAAAACCTAAAATCTCGATTTTCAGGCGACGCAGAGATTATTCTGATAAATCATAAATCATATATCGATCCAGCAAACGAGCTTTATTCAAAGTGCCAAAACATCGTCTGTGTCTATAATAAATACACCAGAAAGACTTACCCGGCGTTGTTCACAGGCAGTGATGTTCTTGCGAACGTGCGCAAGTTTCTAGACGAGCGCTGAGATATTGATCAGTCGAGATGGAAATGTCTGCACAGCTGCACCCTTTCCAACTGCCAGGCTGCTGTCACGCGTTTTATAAAGCATGATATGAAGCATGTAACTCCAACGTAAAAAAGAGTATAATTGACTCATTCAAGTTCAGGTGAAACTAAGCAAGACATTGACGGGATACTTGATTTAGTTCTTAAATTAGATAATGAGGTGGCTGTATGAAAAAAAATCTGGTTTTTATCATGATCTATCTGTTCTTGTTCAATGGCTCTTGTTTTGCGCAGGCAGGAGGCAGTGATGCTGGCCCTGTGGCAATAAGCAAAGTCGGGGAGGCTGGTGATAACCTCGATAAGAACCTGGGCAAAGGCAATGACAAAGTGTCTCCCGACCTTCTCAAAAAGAAAAGAGAAGAAAATCTTAAGAAGTTTGATACCGATAGCGATGGCAAGTTAAGCGAAGCTGAACGTAAAGCTATGCAGGCACAGCGCGCGGATAACAAAGAGAAAAAAGAAGAGCATATTAAAAAGTTTGATACTGACGGCGATGGCAAATTGAGTGACGCTGAACGCGAAGCTATGAAGGCCAAACAGCAGGAAAACAAACTGAAAAAAGAAGAGCATGTCAAAAAGTTTGATACTGACGGCGACGGCAAATTGAGTGACGCTGAACGCGAAGCCATGAAGGCCAAGCAGCAGGAAAACAAACTGAAAAAAGAAGAGCATATCAAAAAGTTTGATACTGACGGCGACGGCAAGTTAAGCGAAGCTGAACGTAAAGCTATGCAGGCACAGCGCGCGGAAAACAAAGAGAAAAAAGAAGAGCATATTAAAAAGTTTGATACTGACGGTGACGGCAAATTGAGTGACGCTGAACGCGAAGCCATGCAGGCCCAGAAGAAAGAAAACAAGAAAGAAGAAAGATTGAAAAAGTTTGATACTGACGGCGACGGTAAATTGAGTGATGCCGAACGCGCAGCAAGAAAAGATGCAAAAGCCAAGAGAATTGAAAAATTAGATACTGATGGCAGCGGAAAAATAGAAAAAGCCGAAAAAAAAGCTGCAAGAGAAGCTAATAAAGCCGGAAAAGCTGCGAAAAAAGCAGACAAGCCGATGAGAAAAGGGAAATAGAAAGATTCAAAAAGCGCCTTGAAACATCTGTTTCAAGGCGCTTTTTGTTGATAAAACGAACTCTCAGATGCCGCCTCAACGAACCAGCGTTTGGTTTGAGGGTGCCGTTTTAATGCCGGATAATTTTGAAGCAGTACTTAATTGCCGCTTTCTTTTTCAGGATCTTTAATGAGTAACGCAGCAAGCTTTTCCAGGGTGTTTTCGATTTTACTAAGGCGCTGATCAATATCAGTATGAGGTGTCTTAGCTTGTGGCTCACTGATTGCTTCGTTGACAACAGCATTTGTGTGCAAGTTATCAATGTTCCTTCCGAAACCGCGACCACCCATGCCTCGACCTTTTCCATTCATCATTCTGCTTCTGGGGCGCATATTGTTTGCTTGAGCGTTAAAGCATTCGCCAGCTCCTCTTCCAGTGCCTTCTCCGAGACCGTTGGGACCTGTTTTGTCTAAACCTGGCATATTAATGCCTCCTTGCGGGTTGAATTTATAATCAATCTATATAAATATTATAAAATAATACCGCCGTTAAAGCAAGTTTTTTCTTGGCTTATGCCAATAAAGAATTTCGCAAAACACTGATTTGCGCAGGGAATTTTGGCTGTAATGAATGTTTCGAAGCTGAAAAAAATGGATGCCATTGAGCTGTTCCTCGTAGATTTACAGTTCGCTCTGTTATTTTTCTTTTGGAAATGACCTGGCCATAATTCCGCCTTCCATCCAGTTCGGTGCCATTTTGCAACTTGATTCCGGTTAACTTGCCATCTCTGGGTCAAGAAAAGAAAGGAGCTGCGGAAGCATCTCGACAATGGTTATTTCAATGCCGGCTAGATGAAGAGCTTCGCACGTTTCGATATCGATCAGGCCTCCGCCTGTTACTACTGCTTTCTTTATCTTCTTTTCATCGGCGATTTTTCTTAAAAAATCTGCGTCATGCATAGATTTCGGGGTTCTTAACCCTTTATCACTCCGAGTGGTTTGAGCTTTACCAGCGGCTCGATGAGGTCTAGTTCGCAGCGAATGACCGTGTCGATATCTTTGTAAGCCTGGGGCGCTTCGCCGAAGTCATACATGGCTCCTTTGCCTTTCTTTTTGCCGAAGCCACCAGCTTTGCTCCAGCGGTCAAAAACGATACCTTCCATGGCGCGATCACACTCTTCAAGAGTCAGTTGCCGGCTTGCCTGCATGCGTCCCATTCTGCGGCCGGCACCATGCGAACATGAATTGAACGAATCGGCATTGCCCAGCCCACGCACAATGTATGAGGCCGCTCCCATGCTGCCCGGGATGATTCCAAGCTCGCCCTTGCATGCTGAGGTTGCGCCCTTGCGATGTATCCAGACCTTGCGGCCAAAATGGTTTTCCAGGGCGGCATAATTATGGTGAATATTGATTTCTTCGATAAATTCGATACCGGAAAAATGCTCGGCCATAACGGTCTTAGCCGCAGCCATCATGTGGGCGCGGCTTTCCAACGCGTAACGTAGCGCAAAGTTCATGTCACGGATATAGTCCTGCCCTTCCTTTGAATCGGCCGGCAGAAAGGCGAGGTCTTTGCATGGCAGTGCGGCATGCCATTTGTCGTTGAGCTGTAGAGCCATTTTGTTGTAAAACGATGCAATGCGATAACCCAGATTTCTTGAGCCGGAATGCAGCATCAACCAGATCTGCCCCTCTGCGCTGGCCTGAATTTCGATAAAATGGTTGCCGCCGCCGAGAGTGCCGAGATTTTTGCGGTCGCGACCAAAGTGTGATTGGTCGAACCAGCCTGGAACATTGCGCGAGATCTCCTCTTCGTATTCGGCAAAGCCATACCAGTCCTGTGCTTTGGCGTGGCATTGGCCTTCGCCAACCGGCACCAGTTTTTTGATGGCATCAATAATCTGCCTGATTTCGCGTAGTTCTCCGATTTCATCGACTGAAAGGCTGGTCTTAACTGCGCCCATACCGCAGCCGATATCGACGCCGACCGCATTTGGGATAACCGTCTCAAGGCACGCAATTACGCCGCCGATAGGCATGCCATAGCCCACGTGACAGTCCGGCATCAGAGCTACGTGCATATCTACGGCCGGGTGCGCCGCCAGATTGGCGGCCTGCTTAAGCGCGTCAGGCTCCAAGTCGTTGCACCACGATTTAATCGAAACTCGCGCTGAAGGCGAAATGCTTTTTTTATCTTTGATCCATTCCATATTCTTTGCCTCCTTCTAAGGCTCAAATAAAGGGGTTAGTTTTTTGTCGCATATTGAAAATGTGTCATTGCAAGGGGTTTCTAGCCTGAAGCAATCTTTTAAAGCCGCTTTATGCTGCGCTGATCTGGATTTTCCAGAGCTTTGCGTCGATCTGGCTGAACTCGTGCGAAACCGGCAGAAAGAGCTCGATCACCTTCATATTGGTACGGGTGTGTTCTGTCGGCTCCATTGTCGTGAAACTGCCCCCACCGGCCAGTGCCATTGGCAGCAGTATCTGGTCGGCCAGGTGTGGATCGATCGCTGCTGAAGATTTGTAAAAGTGGTTGGCTTCGCGATAAACAGATGCTGCGACTTTTTTGCGCGAAACTCCAAGTTCGCCAAAGCCGGTAAACATAGCCGGGCAGTGCTCAAAGTCGAGGCGTAACATCGCAACGTTGCCCGGTCCGGGCGAATCGACCGATATTGCTTTTTTTTGCGTCACTTCAAACCTGGCGGCATTAACAATCGTGTTGCACTCGTCTTCTGCGATTTCCCATGGAATCTTTGCTACAGCTGCGAGTACAGAAGAGCTGGTCAGTCGCCCCGGCGAACACAGGTCGAGCTTTTTCAGGCTGTCGGCAATGCTCGGGTTAACAGTTACGCGTACCCTGCCGCCGCCAGCCGGATAAAAGCCCCATTGCTCAATTTCACATGAGCATGCGAAGCCGATTTTCGCCAGCACCGGCATAAAGACCTCGTTGATGTAATGAAAGGTTGGTGACATCGGGTTGTGGGTGCCGCCTTCGAGCACCAGTTGAGATTGGCCTTCGGCAAGCAGCAGTTGCGGCAGAACGGTCTGCAGCACCAGCATCGCACTGCCGGCTGAGCCGACGGCGAAGTGGTAGTCACCGGACTTGATCTGGCCAGGCTCGAATCTGAGCGTCTGTGAAGAGATTGCGTCGCCTTCCACTTTCGCTGCGCAGATGCGCTGTGTGGCATGTACACAGCTTAGATGTTGGCGCATCAGTCCCGGTTTCTTGCGTTTTGCTCTGATGTTTTCGATCAGAAGCGCTTTGCCGGTGCAGGCAGACAACGCCAGCGCCGTTCTGAGAATCTGTCCGCCGCCTTCGCCCTGAGATCCGTCGATTCTGATCATATTGTGCTCTCCATTCTCTCTGACAGTATTAAAGCATGTTTACCAGTTTTTCAGCCAGTCCTTTTTCGCCGAGGAAAAGATTGATTTTTGACTTTTCGGCAACCTTCTCAATCAGCTCAAGTTCGCGCAGACGCATGAGTGTCGGGTTCGTTTCAAGCATCTTCGCAGTATTGCACTGGCTTCTGGTCGCCGCAGTTTCCTCGCGCCGCATGATCTGATTTGCTTCTGCCTCTTTCTGTGCGGCGACAACCCGGTTCATGATCTCGCGCATCTTGCCGGGAAGTATGATGTCTCTTACGCCGAAGCCGATTACCTCAATGCCGTAGACTTCGGCTTTGCTTTTCAGCAGGGCAGCAATCTCAAAAGTCAGCTGTTCTTTGCTGGCAAGCATTTCGTCAATTTTGCGGGCACCGATGATCGCGCGCATGATCAGCTGGCATTCTCGATAGAGCGCTGTTTCTGCCGACTCACATACAGAAACCGATTTTACTGCATCTCTGATCTTGAAATTTACTACGGCATTAAGACGCAGACTCACTTTGTCTGCGGTCATGATATCCTGACCGGTCAGATCGAGCACCTTCTCTTTCTTGCTGAGCACAAAGAATTTAAGAGCGGCAATGCCTTTCCAGAAAGCGTAAAACCCCGGTTCAAATTCGGCGATGAGCTTGCCGTCGCGGTAATAGACACAGGTTTCGCCCTGTTCTACCTGAATCGTTTCGAGCAGTTCCTTTGTGGCCGCAGATTTACCGATTTTGTAAAGATGGCGATGTTCAAAGCGCGGGTCGTCAACGACCAGCTCTTCGACTCTGACATCTTTTTGAGTTTTCCAGATCATCTGCCGGCCAGTGCCAAGAAGGGCGTAGAAGCGATCATCGATCCACAACACTGCGCGCTGATTATCTTTAAGATCGACAACCATTGTGCGTTCGGCCAGGAGGCCAGAATTGATGATCTGGTCGAGCTCCTGATGCCAGATAAACAGATCTTTTTCGCAGAGCACATCGATGCGCTCGCCAAACAGGGTGCGCGCCAGATACCAGCCTGGTTGCAGCGCCGCTACCAGTCTGCCGTTTTTGAACCGCAAACCCGTTTCTGCATTGTTGATCTTGACCAGTTTAAACATAACCTGTCTCCTTTCGATTCTATAACTCTGAGCTGTCTATTTAAGACATCCCGTAATTGCAGGGCCCTCAGAACATTCGCGTCATCTGCCAACTGTGTCTCTGTTGAAAGCCGCTTAAGCATGTATCTTCGCCGCTGGTTTCCTTTTTCAGATCGCCGGACCTGCCGGTTCTCGGGAAAAGGGCCTCGTGACCTGTAGACATGCGGTATCCGCCGCCTGCGAACTGACTCACAGCTACTTCTATCCGACCCTGTGCGCTCTTCGGGTTTTGGCCCGGCAGCCTTCGCGAACACTCTTCAGGCGAGAAACTGTTTTTTAACAGTTGAGACTGGAGCAGGAGTTGAACCTGCAACCCATGGCTTATAAGGCCATTGCTCTACCAATGAGCTATCCAGAGGTGTCGATCTCACTTTCAAACCGCTGCCGGAATGCACTTGCCAACAGGTTGGGCACCAGAGCGGACGAATCAACCGACACTAAAGTAATTGCAATCGCCATGCCAGAATGTAGAATGACGCTTTGATCATGATTGTAAGCAGGTTTTGTCGTGTTGCTGCACTGTAATGATAAAGGCTTGTATATCTTTTGATATATTTTATATATAATTTAATATATATTGTCTGGTGATGGCATGGCCGCCTAAAGCAAATCGGGCAGGTATCGATTTTTGCGGCTCATGAAGCTGGATTAATGACTGTTTTGAGCAGAAAGGCCAACGCTGATTAAAAAAATAGCGAACATCAGGACTATGAAAAAAGTTGTAATTGGATTCTTAGGCACGATCCTCGACCGGCGCGGCAAGAGCAACCGTTGGGAAAGCTGGCGCCCCTCAGTTTCGGTCTGTCAGCACGAAGAACTGCTGGTTGACCGCTTCCATTTGCTTTGCAGCCGTCGCGACGAAAGTCTGGCCAGCCAGATCAAAGCCGATCTTGAAATGGTTTCGCCTGAGACGAAAGTGATAGTCGAGCATCTTGAATTCAAGAATCCATGGGATTTTGAAGAGGTATTCTCGGGATTGCTGAGCTATTCTCAGCAGTTTGATTTTCGCGAAGATGAAGAATACCTTCTGCACATCACAACCGGCACGCATGTCACTCAGATCTGCATGTTCCTGCTCACTGAAGCCGGATTTTTTCCGGGTATGCTGCTGCAGACCGGTCCGGGGCGGCATAACTCGCCACCGGGCAGTTACGAAATTATCGACCTTGATCTTTCACGCTACGACAGTATTGCGCGCCGCTTTGCGATTCAGACCGGCGACGATATATCGTTTCTCAAATCCGGTATCCAAACACGCAATGTGTCATTCAACCAGCTTATCGCCGAAGTCGAAAGGGTAACGGTGCGCAGCGATGCCCCGATCCTGCTCGCCGGGCCGACCGGCGCCGGTAAATCACGGTTGGCCCGGCAGATTTATGAACTGCGCCGGCAGCACAGCAAGGTCAGTGGACGCTTTGTCGAGGTGAACTGCGCTACGCTGCGGGGCGATATGGCGATGTCGGTTCTTTTTGGTCACAAGAAGGGCGCTTATACCGGCGCTACCGAGAGTCGCGAAGGCTTGCTCAAGGCCGCCGACAATGGTATTCTTTTTCTCGATGAAATTGGCGAGCTTGGGCTGGATGAGCAGGCGATGCTGCTGAGAGCTGTCGAAGAAAAGCTTTATCTGCCAGTTGGTTCTGATAAAGAGATCCGCAGCAATTTTCAGCTGATTACCGGAACCAACCGCAATCTCAAGCAGGAATGTCGATCAGGCCGCTTCCGTCAGGATCTTCTCGCCAGGATAAAGTTCTGGGAATTTACTTTGCCCGGACTTAAAGAGCGCCCCGAAGATATCGAGCCCAATATTGACTACGAACTGCAGTTGCATTCGCAGAATCTCGGCAAACCGGTAAGTTTCAGCAGCGAAGCGAGAGCGGCTTATATTAAATTCGCCAATTCGTTTGAGGCCCATTGGGTGGCAAACTTTAGAGATCTCAACAGTTCACTGGCCCGGATGATCACTCTCTCCGATGGCAACCGTATTGGGCTCGCCGATGTTAGAATCGAAATCGAGCGCCTGCGTCGAGAATGGCGAAACGAAGACGAAAAAGATAGCGAGGCGCATCTGGTTGGTCTTCTCAAGCCTGAACAGATCGCCGAACTCGACTTGTTTGACCGCCTCCAGCTCAATACCGTGCTGGAAATCTGCAAAAATTCAGCAAATATGGCTGAAGCCAGCCGAAAACTTTTTGCCGGCTCGCTGCAGAAAAAACGCTCAACCAACGATTCAGACCGCCTGCGCAAATATCTCCAGCGTTTCGGTATCAGCAGCAAAGAGATTTTCTGAAGTATTATTGCTGGCGCCAGTCTGTGTAGTCCTTTTGACTAAGGATTCAAAGCATCTTAAGATTATTTCTTTTCCCTGGTTTTCCAGATTATTAAAAGTTCCTGAGCTTTGCGTATCTGGTCATTGGTCATGTGCTTTGCGGAGTTAAGCTGGAGTTCCTGCGCAGTCATATTCCCATTCTCACCAGCCAGGATATACCACATTCTGGCGGTAACAGGGTCTGTGGCAAGGCCTCCACGGCCCTTGTCGTAGAAGAGTCCAAGAGCAAGTTGAGCATCAGCGTTATCCAGTTCCGCAGCTTTTCTATACCAATCCAGGGCCTCGTTGTCGCTTTGTGAAACGCCAGAGCCATCGGCGTAGCTTTTTCCCAGAGTGAACATTGCTCTGGAATCTCCCTGCTCAGCAGCCTTGAGAGCTGTTTCGATATGAGACGCTGGGGCAAGACTTTCTTTCTGGTTTTCGCTGCTTTCAGTCTCTTCTCGCTCCCTGTTTTTCTTTAACTCTTCTGGGGTTGGCCAGAGCGACCCTGGAACTTTAAGTTGCTTTGCTGTCTCCAAATTCATTCCACCGATCAGATTGCAATACTTCCACTCTCCACTTTCCCAGTAAAAGTAGTCTACAGACTCTTCTCCGAGGACAACGATACGCGTCTTAGCCCAGCTACCCTCGTATCCAAGAAGTTCAATGCTTTCGATCTTAAGCTCACCAAGCATCGCTGGTGCCAACGCTTCGATTAATACCTTCTCAAGGTCTGCGGGGGTCGGCTTTGACGGCCAGAAGAACCCCATCGAGAAAAATGCGCCTAACAAAAGTATTCCCAAAAAAATGATGTGTTTTTTCATGGTTACAGCTTATTTTGAAAAACTGGTGTGGTCAAGTAGAAGCCTTAAGAAAATTGCCAGTTCTGTTAATTGAAAAACTACCCGCCATTTTGACATGATGATGTGGAATTAGTCTGCCGTATTCCTGCAATGCTAATGAGAATCGCCGCGATTTCTATTGTTCATCAGGGTATAATCGTTTATGATTTGACCTGTGCGTAAGACATAAATTTGATTTCGAGCTTTGCCGTTGCCCGCTCGAAGCGGAGTATAAAAATGAATTTGTTTTCAAAAAATAATCGAGTTCTCGCAATTACTTCATTCGTGCTGATGTTTGTTTTATCAGGCCAGCTTCAGGCGCAGTTCGTGCGAGCTGCCATCAAAGATGCCATGCTGCGCCGTATGGACAGCAATATGTTAAAGAAGCCAGTAGATTCAACGTTTCATGAGTTAAATCATGATGGTCGCAATCGCTCTTACTATCTCTATTTGCCGTCAAAGTGGGATAAAACCACGCCATTGCCGGTAGTCTTTTTGTTTCACGGCGGTGGCGGTGGCGCTCGCGGCGCTCTCTATTTTTACGAAGTCGAAAAAAAAGCTGAAGAAGCTGGTTTTATGCTTGTTACACCTAACGGAACCGGTGAGGCGGATCATGTGCTGTTGACCTGGAACGTTTCTTTTGGCTTTGGTTACGCTCAAAAAAATAACATCGATGATATCGGTTTTGTTAATGCCCTTCTAGATAAGTTAGAAACCGAGTATCCGATAGATCTAAAAAGAATTTATGCGACTGGACTGTCTAATGGCGCAATTTTTTGCCACTTTCTGGCTGCGCAACCGGGCAATCGCTTTGCTGCCATTGTTCCGGTCGTGGGCACTGCCGGCGGCAAGGATCAGAACGAAAAAGACTGGCATAAGATACCGACTCCACAGAAGCCAGTTTCGGTGTGCATAATTCAGGGATTGATTGACAAGCACATCCCAATTGAAGGTGGCTTCCAGAAGGCATCTCTCGGCGAAGCAAAGGACATGCTTTCGGCATCTGATACCATCAATCTGTGGGTAACCGCCAATGGCTGTGCCTCAGAACCGGTCAGCAGCTACGATGAAAAAATGAAGACAACCATTTATCACTACGGCGTCGGTCGTGATAATGCCGAAGTTGTTGCTTACGTTATTCACGACATGGGCCACGCCTGGCCAGGCTCGACCAGAGTGCCGAGAACTGGCTCAGACAAGCCGTCGAAATATTTTCCCGGCAATGACATTATTTGGGAATTCTTTCGCACTCACCCGCGCCCATGAGCTAAACAGCTCTCCATAGTCACCTCCAGATCAAAGAGAAAGGAATAATGGTATTGGAAAGATTACGGGGAGGATATTGCCCAGCAATCGGACATTCTTGGCGAGCGTGATATTTTCCCCGGCACATTATCGGAGAGCCGGTGTACAATGATACATGTCTGATATAAGCAAAGCTGCTCTGTAAAATAAAAAGCCATATGAAAATATTGACATAAAATTTGTCGCAAGGTATGTTCTTTTTATTTTTTATGGACAAACGATCTGATTTTGGCTGGGATTTCGACAAAGATTGGCTGCTTTGTGAGCTGATAAAGTCTAGAGTATTAGCAGCTTGCGGGAGCCCATCGGGCCAGTTTAGTTTCGGCAGCCAACAATGTTTGAGTTTATTCCCGACTCTGAGAAGCTGATGTGGTTTGGATAATGAACAGGTCGGGTGTTTTTTTGCAAGTGGCGGACAGCAAACGGACAGAAGGACATTATTCGGTGCTTATGGATACCAGTTTTGAACAAAGTATCTGGACAAAAGCGAGGGATTTCGCCAGCCAATCATTGCACCAGACTCCCTTCGATCGCAGGTTGGTTTCGCGATTGTTCGAAGGGTTGCAGGCGGACGTGACTTTCGAGCCCAAGAGATTCGGAAAATGGACGAGTGGACAGGTATTTCGAGGGAAGCAACCTTGGACAGGCCGGACAGTAAGCCCTGGAATCAGCATGCCAGGAAATACTCTATAAACCAGAAACAGAAAAGGACACCCGAAATGTCTGAGAAAAAATTAAAAATTATTTTATTGAGCGTCCTTAATGGTATCGATAATTTTGGCATTCGTAAACTCGCCTCTCATATCCGCAGCATTCACCATGAAACGGAATTATTTTTCCTGACTCCTGGGAAGCACAGAGGATTGGTGGAAACATTATTGATGAAAGGCGAAAGCGACCTGGGCGAAAGCGAAATCTCTGAAATCGCTGACGCCTTGTGTGAAGCTGATATTGTGGGTATCTCATCCATGACTGGTTATGCTCCCATCGTCAAGAGAATCATCAAATCCATCAGGAAAAGAACCCAGGTGGGCCCCTATATCGTCTGGGGAGGCATTCACCCCATAGTCAACCCTGAAGACGCAATCCAGGCTGCCAATGCCATCTGCACCGGTGAAGGTGAGTTCGCCTTTGAAATCTTTCTAGAAAAGTTTCAGAAGAATCAATTCTATTACGACTCTCCAAGCTTCTGGTTTAACACACCAGACGGTGTGTTAAAGAACAAAAATATGGCTTTGATGACATCAAATGACATGTCAAAGCTCCCCAGCATGTTTTATCAGGATGGGGAAAAAATTTACAAAAAGAAAAGAGGTTTCGTTGAGATCACCAATTCTGACATTATCGAGCATTGCAGCATTTTCTACCATACCATATGGACAATTGGCTGCCCCTTACATTGTACATATTGCTCCAACTCGGTTTTTATCAAAAATGATCCAAATTACTGTAAGCTGCGCTTTTCTTCCCCTCATTATATTATTCAAGAAATAAAACGTGCCATCGGCAAAAGCGAGTTTATAACCGGTGTTGTCTTCAATGACGACAGCTTCCTGGCCCTCAACATCAAAATTCTGAGTGAATTTGCAATGCTCTATAAGCAAGAGATCAATCTTCCATTTGCCGTGGTAGGCGTCATTCCGGAATATGTCCAGGAGGAAAAGATCAAGGTTCTCGTCGATGCCGGGATGAACAGGGTTCGCATGGGAATTCAGTCCGGTAGCCCCACCATTCTCGACTTTTACAAACGCCCATCGTCAGTTAAATCTATCAAGTCGGCAGCGCATATCCTCAACCGCTTCAAAAGGCAGATGATTCCGCCAGCCTACGATATTATTCTCGATAATCCGATTGAAACCAGGGAGGACACCCTGGCCACTCTTGATTTAATCTACGCCTTGCCTCGACCATTCACCCTCAATATTTTTTCTCTGCGGGTAATTCCAAATACACAGCTTGAGAAAGACCTTTTAAATGCAGGAGTGATGGCGAAAGACATACAATCATCCAATTACTGGAAAAACATCCCATCCTTCGGAAATTGTTTGATTTATTTACTTACATTATTAAAACCACCCAGGAGCCTTTACCACATTCTGCGAAAACACGTCAAACCATCCAGCGAACGCCAAGCACTGTATCCAAACCTCATGCTTGTTCTAAGATTTCTATACTTAGCCAAAAGGGCACTCTGGCATTTCATGAAGTTGGATTTTTCGACCCTTCCCGGCTGGCCAGGGTTCTATTTGCACCGCTTCATCAAAAAGTTTTCAGCAAGGCAGATATTCCCAAAAAAACATCAGTAACTGCCGGAGTAGCATGAATTAAATCGATCAGCCAATCAGGGGATTTGTCGATGACACCACCATTTCCTCTACAACGAAAAAGACCCTTTCGCGTTGGCGTGCTTTGTAATATGCTAGAATAGTTAAATATCGAAGCGCGAAGGAGTACCTGATGTTTTGTGACACCCTCAAGATCTCGCCTGTGAGAGAATTTTCCGATAAGGACGCGATTATTCATGATGATGGCCGCGGCAGCAGCGAAAAACTCACTTACGAACAGCTTTGGCAGGAAATTGCCAACGTTTCCCGAGTGGTGCGCGAAGCCGGTTTAGGCAAAGGCGACCGGGTGCTTTTTGTCAGCGAAAATCATCTGCACTGGCTGCCGATTTTTCTGGGTATTGCCGGTGCCGGCGCGATTGCGGTGCCGGTCGATGGAAATATTGCGGTTGCGCGCTTTAAGGCAATTATTGAAGATTGCCATCCCGCTTTGGTCATTGTTTCAAGGCTATTTGAGCACAGACTCGGTGAGTTTAACATGACCGAAAATGAGATCTGTGACACGCTGCATCTACATTTTGATGTTTTCAGCCTTGGCAAAGGCCTTTGCCCACAGAGCAGCGAGCCTGAACTCAAGCCGCACGATATCGCCGCCATTATCTATACATCAGGAACCACCGGCCAACCCAAGGGGATAATGCTCAGCCACAAGGCTTTTGTTGCTTCGGTCGAACTCGGTCTTAAGATCTCTGACTATCATCGTGATGATCGCATGCTGACATTGCTGCCATTTACTCACGTATTTTCGCTGGTTGATGCCGGCCTGGTCATGCTCGGTTGCCATTCGACGCTGGTTGTCTGCAACAGCTTCAATCCGGGTGAGATAATTCCGGTGATCATGAAACATCGTATTACCTACGTGATGGCCGTGCCCCGCCTGGCTGACCTGTTTGCGTTCGGCCTCATGCAGAAACCGGATCTGAAACTGCCAGGAATTACCATGATTATCGGTGGTGCTGCCCCGAAATCGCAGGTAATGCAGCTGCTTAACTCCCGTGGAATAAGGACTTTTCAGGGATTTGGCATGACTGAAACTGCCGCAGGAGTTCTCATTGGTCGAGACTGCCCACTTGAGGCGGTCGGAAAGCCGCAGGAGGGAGTCAAAGTCAAGATCGGTAATCCAGTTGATGGTGTTGGTGAGCTGTTGATTTTGACGCCAACTATTTTTTCGGGTGTTTTTGGTAAGCCCGAGCTTGACCAGGAAATGTTTTTAGGAGAATACTTCAAAACTGGTGATATTGCCCAGATCGGCAATAACGGTTTTGTCTACATTCGTGGTCGTGCCAAGGAAGTCATTATTTCGGCGTCAGGGCTCAATGTTTATCCTGATGAACTTGAGCTGCGTCTTGCCACACTGCCTTATGCCGAAGAATTTGTCATTTTTGGTTACTGCGAGGGCGAGCTTGAGATTCCGGCAATTGCACTGCTCGGCCGCAACGAATTTTTCAAGGACTACAGCGTCGGCAAGGAACAGGAGTATGTCGAAGAAGACATCCGCAAAAAGGTCGCTGAGTGGCCTGAAGCCGAAAGAATCCGCAAGGTGTTTATTGTTGATAAGCCGTTGCCACGTTCTGCCAGTGCCAAAATCAAAAGGTTTGAAGTGGCGGCCATGTTCAGTCCAGAAGCCGCAAAAAGGAATCAGCAGAGTGAACGTGCGGTAACGGCAGCTAAATCTACCGATGATCGCGAAGTCGTCGATGCCTTTATTCGTGAAGTCGCCGCTTTTCTTAACGTTGAACCCGATAAATTCAAGCTTACAACTCGTTTAGATTCTTTCATGCAACTTGATTCTCTGGGTGTGGTAGCTATGCTGATCAAGCTTGAACAGCGCTTCAGCGTTTCGTTCCGCGAGCTTATCGGTACATCTGTCGAGACTTTCGAAGAGCTTTTCAACTTCTTTTCGAACCAGGTCAGCCCGGAAAAAATAGAAGAAGCCAGTAATGGTGGGCCTGCAATAGCCGGCTTGCCGCCTCTGCTTGATTTCTCGCCGACCGCGCTCGAACAGCGTCAGCAGTATGTGCGCAAATCCGCTGATTACAATGATTTTAAACTGCCGGTGCCGGAAGATCCGGCTGTCTTTACCGGCAATATCGAAGGCTTTGCTGGCTTCGTTCAGGTGCCGGTCGGTCTTTGCGGGCCGCTTAAGGTGCGGGGAAAACATGCTGATGGCGACTTTTTGGTGCCCATGGCCACGACCGAGGGGGCACTGGTCTCATCGGTGTCACGTGGTTGTCAGGTAATCAGTATGTCGGGCGGTGCACAGGTGCGCATTGTTGCCGAAGGAGTGATACGCACTCCGGTCTTTGTTTTGAAAGACCTGGAACAGCTCGAAAAGTTCACTGACTGGGTTGCCGACAATTTCAGCAAGATCGCGCGCTCGGCCGAGAGCACCACCAGCCATGGTAAGCTCAAGGCGATCGAGCCTTTTCCAATCGGCAGCATGGTGGTTCTACGCTTCAATTTCTCGACTGGTGATGCCTCAGGCCAAAATATGACCACTATTGCCACTCGTTGCTCGGTTGATTACATTCTTGAGAACTACCCTGGCGTCATTCAGGAATGGTTTCTTGAATCCAACCTGTCGGGCGACAAGAAAATCAATGCGGTCAACTTTACGCGTAGCCGTGGTAAAAAGCTGGTTGCTCAGTGTTTGATACCGGCGCAGGTGGTCAAAAGCATTTTGCACACCACTCCGCAGCAGATGTGTCGACTTGCTGATCTGGCTATGGTTACCTCGATGCAGGCTCATTCTTTCGGCATGCAGGCGCATTATGCCAACACGCTCGCCGCAGTTTACATCGCTGCCGGTCAAGATCCCGCCTGCGTTGCCGAGTCAGCTGCCGGCATTACCTTCTTGCAGCTGGTGGGCGAAGATCTGCAGATAAGTGTAACTCTGCCGGGCATAATGGTTGGAACCGTTGGTGGCGGTACCCGCTTGCCGACGCAAAATAGCTGCCTGCAAATGATGGGCTGCGCTGGCGCTGGCAAGGCCGCAAAATTCGCCGAGATTCTCGCTGCCGCAGTTCTTGCCGGCGAAATATCTATTATCGGCGCTATGGCCGCCGACGAATTTACTCAGGCACACGCACGTTATGGCCGTGCCGGTGGATTAAACGATAAAAAGGCCTGATTATGAAAACAATTTACGTAACCTCTGATGTCACCTATGTAAAAGATAACTATCTGTCACTGGTTGACCGTGTGACTGACCCGGCGAATGTGCCTGCTGGTGTTGAAGTTGCTGCGGTAATTATTATTAAAGTGCCTGAAAAACTGCTGCTCAAAAACATTTTGGGTCTGTTAGCAATTGGCGCGCCGCACTTCAGCTTTGCTTTGCTGCGAAATCTGGTGCAGTCGCGTATCAATGATCCGCGCGTCAAAGTTCTGCGTGAACGAGGTCTCGAAGTTTATCGTTGTTCAAGCGTTAATACAGCCGGAGCGCTTAAATTTATTGGCGGCATTGAACCAGACTTGATGGTAAACATGCGCACCCGCAATATCTACAAAAAACCGGTGCTTGATCTGCCCAAAATCGGCTGCATCAACATTCACCATGGCCTGCTGCCCGAAAATCGCGGTACTCTGTGCGATATGTGGGCCTGGATCGAAGGCCGGCCGGTTGGCTTTACCATTCACTGGATGAACGAAAAGATCGATGACGGCGATATAATCGATCGCTGCGAAGTTGATACAACTGGCTGTCGCTCATACATTGAGATTCCATATCGATCAAGTCAGATCGAAGCAGGTTGTCTGCTGCGCAATCTTGAGCGGATCAGCCGTGAAGGCCACTTTGTCGGTATTCCCAACCGTACTGATAATATCAATTACACCCGCACGCCACCTCCTGCTAAAATCGCCGAAATCCGCCGCCGCGGCTTCAGACTTTAGCTTTAATCCCTCATGATTCTGTTTCCGGGTTTAACGATGATGAATCAGCTTTGGGGACAAACTGAACCCGCTCTGTTGCCGATCCAGGGTTCCCAGATTCTCGTCAGTCAGGTTCTTCAACCCTCCGCATCCGAACAAACGGTAACCTGGAACAATCAGGTGACGGTCAAAATTCCTGGTGGTCTGGTGAAAACTCCAAGCAGGATTAGCATTACGAAAATCGACAATCCGACGATAAAGGCTGGCCTGTCAGTTGGCATCATGAACTCTTTTGATATTTGCCTCGGAAATGATGAGGTTTTTGAAAAACCTCTCACTCTTGAATTTTCCTACGATCCCACCATGCTGCCGTCGAATCTGCCTGCCCATAAATCAGTCTTTCTGGCTTGGTGGAACCCGAAACAGACTGCATGGCATATCACTCCGAGTCAGGTCGATGAGAAAAACTGCAAGATCATCGTAAAGACCCAGCATCTGACGGTATGGAGCACTATACAGCGGATGAGAGGTTGGGATATTCTGGATGCGGACAACTTTATCATTGCTTACCAAAAGAGCCATCACCCCGAACTTCATGACATCACTCCGCCGCAAATGGAGAAAATTCTTCGGGCGGCGGAGAAAAAAGGGCAGGGACGGGATAGCCCAGGGGTAAAGAAAACCATCGATACTATCAGGAAAATAGGCCTGGAGAACAGTCCTGTCGCTTTCTATGCGCCCCTGACAAAGAATGATCTTCCGGGCCTTGACGTGGCAGGAGGCGACTGGCCTGAGTATGCCCGGGATCCGAAACTTCCGCCCTATGTTCGCGATACCGCGGTGTTTCTAAACCTGGCCTACGACAAATACTCGAAGGCGGGATTTCGCATGCCCTCCCCGCAGGTGAATGTAGAAGTCTCACCCAGTTGGTTTCGGGGGACAATTTTCAAGGAAATTTTCACGGGAGCTGATGCCAACAACTCCTACACCGGTATCATCGGCATCGGCTTCAATAGCAGCACCTGGCAAGCCCTGTGTAACGCTTCGGCCCACGAGCTCTTTCACTCAGTTCAGAACCAGTATTACTGGGATTTCGGCATGTCGGGAAGTCGTCTCTGGTGGATAGAGGCTTCCGCCGAAGCTGCCGCCAGTCTTGTAGATCCAAAACTCCCGGTTCTTCGCTCTCTATCACCTGATTACCTGGCTCGTCCCATTACCACCATTCCAACCCGGGAGGGTGACGAACACCATTATGAAACCATGCACTTTTTGACCTATGTCAATCGTGCGATGGCAGGAACTTTGGCATCATTCCGAGGCTATTTTGAACAGGTCGTGGCCAAAGATCCGGCCCGAGGAACAGGTGCCATTTTCGCAGGGATTGACCTGGCAAAGGGATCTGATACCAGTCTGACTCTCCGAGCGTTGGAGACCGGAACCTATCAGAAGACAAGGCGCAGCTTATCAGATTTCTATCGGGAATTTGCCGGGTGGATGGCTTTCAGCCAGGAAAGTGCCTGCCGAGATATCTCTCCCGAAAAAATAGCCACACAGGATTTTTTGATTCAGATCCCGGAAGATCCTGAGAAGTTTTCTGGTGCGAATCGCATCTGGACGGCTGACCTGCCGCCCAATTATGCCGCGCAGATTCTTCGCGTGCACTTTTCCGCCAGAGCGACCGGGCAAATTCGGCTTAAAAATGCCTTGTTTCCCGGCTCTTATACTGATGTTTATTTGCTAAGGGGTGCGGGGCGGGTTTCTGACTCTCTCCAGCTGCTGGGTTCCCTTTTTGACTTGAACTCTAAGGTGGAATCGTCGATGTTACCCGCGGACAGTCTATACGTGGTGGCGGTCAATACGACGAATCAGCGCTGTCAGGTAGCTGTCGAGGTAAAGTATGTTTAACCGAACAGGCTAAGAATGCTCACGATGGTATCTATTACATCAAGAACATCGAGCACGACTTTTAAAGTCTTGCCAAGTATCCAGAAAGTGCTTACCAAGACAGTACCAAGCCCGAGCAGAAAACCACGTGGGCCGGCAACAGCGACCATTATTCCTACAACCACCAGACTTAGATAGATTGCCAGCATTTTTTCTCTCCCTCTTCATTGTTTTGCTATTAATATGAGCAATTGTCATACCATGATGCAAAAGCACTATTGATGCAGCTCACCTTTGTTTCGCTGTGACATTTTTGTCGTTCACTGTGCCCAAAAATGATTCCGGTCTGGCCAACGTCTCATCATAGGCCGTTCGAAAAATTTAAAAACTAGCAAATGCTCTGGTATTGTAATTGGCTTTGGTTTGTACATTGTGCACATAAGGTCATTGATCTCTTCGTTTTATCTCAAAAACCTAAAATACGTAAAAGCCAACTATGCTGCGCTGACTTTAGTTGTGGATAAACCTCGGTATGAATGAGATGTTTGTTGCCCCTAGCTTTATCTAAAGCTGTATCGCCAAAGTAATCTTTCAGCTTTGGATTCGCTCCTGCATCAAGAAGGGCTGATATTATTGCAGGATCTTTACAGAAAGAAGCCTGATGCATCAATACTGTCCATCCGTCTTTATCGCAGGCGTTAACGTCTGCCCCAGCTTTTGCCAGCGCCTTTATAATTTTGGACGAACTGGCAAACATTAGGGCTGTATAACCCTTGTTATTGCGAGCATTAACATTTGCTCCGGCTTTTGTAAGCGCCATTATAATTTCAGGCGACCTGGCATGATGTATTGCTGTCTTTCCGTCTTTATCGCGAGCATTAACATTTGCTCCGGCTTTTGCAAACGCCGTTATAATTTCAGGTGACCTGTCGAACATCAATGCTGTCCAGCCGTCTTTATCGCAGGCGTTAACGTCTGCACCGGCTTTTGCAAGCGCCTTTATATTTTCGGGCGACCTGTTATGCATTAGTGTCGTATGGCTGTCTTTGTCGCGGGCGTTAACATCTGCTCCAGCTTTTGCAAGCGCTTCGATCGTTTCAGGAGAATCGGCATGCATCAATACTGTCCATCCGTCTTTATCGCGGGCGTTAACATCTGCTCCAGCTTTTACCAGCGCTTTGATTATTTCAGGAGAATCGGCATGCATCAGTGCCGTATCGCCTTTGTCATTGCGGGCGTTAACATCTGCTCCAGCTTTTACCAGCGCTTCGATTAT
>JAHISQ010000129.1 GCA_018818125.1 Candidatus Rifleibacteriota bacterium | reverse complement strand
TCTGATACGAAGCCGAAAGGATCAATGTAAATTACAGGGTTGCCATCTGCATACCTGTAAAGATTTACGTCTGCGGCGAATCCTATCGGGTCCTTGCTGGTAAATCTGCCGAGGGCTGGTGAATAGTAACGATTACGGTTGTTGTCGTTACTAACGCGAGAAATCGTCTGATAATGCCGATTTTCGAGAATTGAATACGACGAATTCTCGGCCATGTTTCGCAGAATTTGTGATTTTGCAGAGTCGTAGACAGAAATTTTCTGGTCGTAGTTAATCGCTGCATACGAATACGATGCAGAAAACAGAACCAGCAGTATGGTTATGATACTTACTATACGATGCATTCTCAATTTCTCATTTTTTGTTTTTATCAGGTTTAAAGCCGATTTTTCTTTTCTTGGGTTCCGGAGATTCTAGTAAAGGAAGAATAATATTGTTAAAAAGTTCAAAGGCTTCATCGTGATTCTCAAGACGCTTTTCTATCGCTTCAAGCCTTAATGCAAAGTCGGCAAAGCTAAGACCTACTTTTCGAAGCCGAACAAATGCTTCAATAATCTGAATGCTAATATCAATAGCTTTTTGGCTTCGAATAACATTTGCAAGCATTAAGATGCCATGTTCTGTAAAAGCTTTTGGCGCGGTTCTTCTGCCACCCCAAGAAGTTTGGTCTGCTCCTTTTTCAGAACTTGAGGTCACAATTTGTGACTTCAAGTTTGCTTGTTCCTTAGAAGAAAGAATAAACATGAAGTTGGAAGGAAATCTTTCTTTATTTCTTGTAACCGCCTGGTTTAAAACCCTTGTTTTAACTCCATAAAGCTCTGCAAGGTCTGAATCAAGCATAACTTTGGTGCCGCTAATAGAGTAAATTCTTTTTTCGATTTCTTCGAAAGAAATAAGCTCTTTTTCCATTACAGATTCCTTGCCAATAGAACTTCTGTTTGCAATGATAAATTAACACCAGAAACAATTTGTAACAAGAGGGTTTTTCAGAAGCTTTAACAACAACTGTTGCCTCTTGGCACGAGAAAAAAAGTGCCGTGACACCGGGGCCGCCGGGCTCCCGGCGGAGGTGGGCGAGTTTGCAAACGCCTGTTTCATCAATAGGCCTACAAGAATGATTATAACGCTAGCAAGTGCAAGCCCGAATAAAATCCATACTACACTACTGTAAATAGGCTTCACTTTTAATTAGCCCAAGATGGCAAATGATGAGATTATAATGGTGGCAATGGCAACGCTGATTGAGGATTAGTGCCAGTCTATTGACGAGAAAGTATTGGTCGTGCCTAATCGCCGGTCAGGTGGAGAGCCATTTCAGGGGAGTTTGGCCTGGTAGTGGCGATATGGTCCCTTGTAAAAAGAGGTTATGGCGCCCTGCTTCTCAAGATTTTTTATCGACGCCTGAATTTTGACATCGCCGTGGCGGCGAAATTTCCCGCTGATTTTACTCATGGTTTTAGCTGTGGAACAGTATTCGAGAATTTCATCGGCAAGCAGATCGACAGCATCAGGCAGCATCCGCAACGGAAAAACCAGCGTTTTACCCGGATTGAGAGGTAGAAAATATTCGCCTGGCTCAAATCTGAGACAATCGGCATGACTGGCGAGAAAGCCGCGGATTCTGATGCGTAGAGACCCGCCTTCGCCACTGGAGCCATAGCCATGAATGACATCAATGCGACTGCAATCGCCATTTTTTACCTGGCGATTATAATATTTAACCAAAGCCTCGACCGCTTCAATCTGGGTAAGGCCATGCAGATCAATTTCATTAATCATAGGTGTGTAACTCAGGCATTGATTTCGGTTCCCATTATCAGCAGCAAATGAACGTATTTATTTTGTCTAATCGTTGTCGGACCAGTCTGGGCGGCGTCGCTGTGATTTTTTATCGCTGGTCTGTTTTTTCTTGCCGATGCGCCTTTCGACAGAAGCTCTAGTGGGGCGGGTTGCCCGTCGGGGTTTTGGTGGAGTAAGGGCCTTGAGAATCATGTTCTTTAGTTTGTCACAGGCATCGTCGAGGTTGCGCGATTGCTCTCGATACTTTTGACTGGTGATGATAATAGTGTTTTCTGAGTCGATGCGTTTGCCGGCCAGTGCCAGCAGTCGGTTAATCACTGGCACACTGAGTTGCTGGCAACGTTCAGGGTTAAAGCGCAGTTCGATGCAGGTCGCCACCTTATTAACGTTTTGCCCGCCCGGGCCAGATGAGCGCACCGCACTGACTTCCAGTTGCTCGGCTGGTATGGTCAGGTATTCATTGACGATTATTGGAGTATTCAAGGTTAAGTTCCTCTAAAAGCCAGTCTAAAGCTGGCTCCAGTCTGATCTGGGTCATGCAGCCTGAATTGGCGCACTTATCGCACTTTCCTTTACAATAACCCAAATCTGGCTTGAGGACAAGGCTTTTGCCGCCGACCGGACCCCAGCGTTTCGGTGTCATGGCTGCTACTGGCGGGAAAAATGCTACTGCTGGCAGTTGCAGCGAGGCTGCCAGATGCAACGGGCCGGTTGAACCGCCGACGAAAGCTGAACATGCCGAAAAAACGGCTCCCAGTTCGGCGAGATCGGGAACATTGCACAAAAAGTTCAGTCGGCCGTTCTGCGCTGGCTCAAAGCGGCTTTTAAGTTTCTCTTCGCCGGGTCCAAGGCTTACCAGAACCGGTAAATTGTGTTTGATAAGCATTTGCGCCAGTTCAGCATAGCGTTCAGTGCTGATGTTATGTGCTGAGCCGCCATGCCCCGGATGAATTATTATCGGTCGCTGCAGTCCCAGTTCTGCTATTTTGGCGGCACCGCGACTTTTCTGTTCTTCTGTGAGCCTGAATATATAAGGCGAATAGTCAATCTTTGGTACGATGCTCTGCAGTAGATCAAGATTGTAGCAAAATTCATGTTTTTCATTACTGGATCGCTTTTGCACACGGCGATCATTGAGCAGCATCTGCCAGATATTCGATGCCCGGCCGGTACGTGTTTTAATGCCCGCCCGCCAGGCTGCCACTATGGCGCGCCCGGCCGGGTGAACCATGAAGCAGTGGATGATCTTAAGCCTTTTGAAGGCGGTTGTCAGTGGGCTGGAGAAAAGCCCGGCGGGGTAATCGTCATCAATTACTATTTCATCAACTTCCGGGCAAAGCTTGAGCAATGGCGCGGTATAGGCCCTGACATGCGCGATGATATGCGCGTTTTTAAATGCTTTTCTCAGCTCACGAAAGACTGGCAGGGTAAGAATCAGGTCGCCGGCGCGGTCAGTGCGCGAAACCATGAATCTCTGTTTAGTCATGGTCAGTTTCGAGGAGTTCTTGCAGCTCGACAAAGATGGCGAGAGCGCTGATATTTTGCATGCATATCTGATCCTGGCGTGGGCAAACTCTTTGTCGGCATGGTGCTTGTGGGCAAATATCGGTGCTGACAGACGCAAATCTGGTGTTGAGAGGGCCAGTTCGCATCATATCGGTTGGCCCAACCGGCACAACTGTGGGAGTGCCGCAAAGCGCTCCCAGGTGCATGGTGCCAGAATCATTGGCGATGAGCGCAGTTGCCTGACTTAGCAGGCAGGCAAGCTCGGTGATACTTGTCTGGCCGGCAGTGTCGATGAGCCTGCCGCGTGCTTCGTCACGAATATATCTGGTTAGATCGGTTTCGCTACTGCCGGCTGTCAGTACAATCGGCATCTGGTAATAGTCTGAAATCAGTCTGACCAGTTCGGCAAACTTCTCGGGCGGCCAGCGCTTGGCTGAACCAAAGGCCGCTCCTGGCGCGATAACCATATAGTTTTCGTTTTCGTTCAACCCGAATTTTTCGAAAACATCGCGGCGCATTTGTGAATCAGGCCTATAAATTGGCAGAGCCGGTTTTTTGCTGGCAAGCCCAGCTTTTTTTATCAGCATAAAATGCAGGTCAGACTCATGCATCAGCTTGAAATCTACTGGTTTGGCGATGGCCTGTTTAAGCAGCAGACTGCGCAACTGATTGGCGAAGCCAATGCTTTTGCCGGTGCCGCAGGCCTTGGCTAGAGCTGCTGCCCGCCATGAATCGGGCAGGGCAATTGCCTGATCGGCTCCAAGTCGTCGTAAGGGCTTGAGTGCTCTGATAACTTCATGAAAGGCGGCATTGGTCGCTATCGGATGGACTGTTATGTTGCCGGGCAGAAGCTTGTAGACATCGCTCAGGTGTGGTCTGGTGACAACGTGTATCTCGCTGGTTTCAGCGGCCGCAACAATGGCCGGTGTCGACATTATTATGTCGCCAAGCCAGTTTAGACCAATAACTATGGTTTTCATAAAAAACCTGCAATAAAGTGCGAAATTTTTTCGACAGTTTTGGCAATATCTACGTCTCTACAGGCAAAATGACCTTCGGGACAGTTGAAGTTCTGGCCATGAAGACTGCAGGGCTTGCAAACAAGTGGTTCTGAAAGCACTAATACATTTTTGGCCGGAATTGGCGCGAAGCCAAGCGAAGGGCAGGTCTGAAAAAACAGCGCGGCGATCGGGGTTTTAACAGCTCTTGCCAGGTGCATGGGCCCTGAATCAGAAGAAATTACGGCAGCTGCCAGATGTAATATTCCCGGTAGATGGTAGAGTGAAAAGCGGTTGCGCAGATCGATGCTATGCATGTCAGTCGGTAATTCACTGTCGCTGGTGCCAATCAGGGCGGTGGGATGGGGCATATTTTTCTGTAAGGCTGCAACGAGGGGTGCCGGGATGCTTTTTCCGGGTTTGGAAGCGTCTGGATGCAGCAGAATGAATTTTTTTTCTTCGAGGCTCAATTCATGTAAAATTTTCCGACATTCATTAAGATAGGCCTGATTAAGATTCAGCGTAGCATCAGGGTTGTCGATGTTTACTCCGCAGACATCGCCATACTTTTGCCAGACTGGACGTTGATCAAAGAATCTCAATGGATATTTGCCACGTATAGCCTGCAGTTGCTCGCTAATGTTACGTTTCTGATAAACTCTGGTAATTGGTGCATTGAGCATTGAACGTAGCGCAATGGTTGACAGTTTGCCCTGCAGATCAAATACCGCACGGGCATGCAGTTTTTTCAGCTGGCCGGCGAGTTTTATCAGGTTGCCAGTGCCACCGTAGAAGTGTATGTTTGCCGGCAGAAACCCGGCCAGTTGCGCCCATCGGCTGTGAATTACCAGATGAACATCTACACCCTGCGCGGCAATAGCACGAAGGGTGGGTACTGTGAGCAGAATGTCGCCCATTGCGTTAAGACGTAGAACTATTTCGATTTCTGACATGGTGGTAGCAGGTTCATTTTTTGTAGACTCACAATAGTGCGGTGGCAGGCACCCGACATTGAATCGAGAACCTTTCTGGCACGTAATCCAAATTCGACAAATTCTTTAGGATTATTTAGCCACTGACTGATGGTTTCGCGTAGTTCATGAGAGTTGTTAACAGTTATGACTGCACGTGCTCGGTTTAAAGCCATCATTTCGTAACGAAAATTAGAGGTGTTTGGACCGGTGATTACAGGCTTTGCATAGGCTGCAGGCTCCATCAGGTTGTGACCGCCCCTTTTGATCAGGCTACCGCCAACAAATGCCAGTGCGCAAATCGAATAAAAGTTGCGCAGTTCGCCCATGGTGTCAACCAAAAGAATTCGCTGCACGGCTTTAGGGCCGTCTGATACCTTTTTATAGTCAAGATTGCGTTTTTTGAGCAAAGCCTCAAGTTCTTCGATACGCTTGACGTGCCTGGGTGCAATGACTACTGTGGCATTGAGGCCGTCCCATAATGGTTCGAGTGCATCTAAAATTAATTCTTCTTCGCCCGGGTGCGTGCTACCAAACAGCAATACCGGTCGATCATGGGCAATGCCAGCTTTGTCGCGAATTTTGCGCTCGTCTGGCATGTTTTCGGCAATGTCGTATTTAAAGCAGCCGAGAGTGTTTTGTTTGTCAGTTTCGACGCCAAGAACTCTGAATCGCCGCTGATATTGCTTTTCCTGCGGAAAAACGAAGGCCATATTGCTGATTGCAGGCTCAAATAGAGGCCAGGCGATGCGCATGAGCCGTACAGTTTTTTCGTTGATGCGACCGTTGATGATGCCATAAGGAATCTTTTTGCGTGCCAGTGTGTCGAGTAGCAGTGGCCAGATCTCTGTTTCGCTGATCATCATGAGCTTAGGTCTGATTTTTTCGATAAATGGCACTGTGAAAGCAGGCAGTTCTATCGGCAGCAGGGTTGCAAAGCCGCAGATTGCATCGACTTTGAGCTGGCGAAGCCCGTCCAGCGTGGTTGCAGTGCAAATAATGCGGTTCTTTCCATATAGTTGCGCCATTTCCCGCAAAAAGGGGCGCAGCGTAATGACCTCACCGAGTGAAGCGCCATGAATCCAGAATGTGCCTTCTGCCGGGGCATCATAATCTTCTGGCAGAATTCCCTTGCGCAGAGCAAATTCTTCTTTTTCGATACGCCGTGGCGGAAACAGATCGAGCAGTTCAACTAAGGCTCGAAGTAGCCACTGATAAGATTTAAGATAGATTTTGCTCATTACTTATAGTGCAGAATCAAAGCATTTTGCCGATTCTGCAGTTTTCTCCAGTCTGATTTTCTATACATATATTTAGCCTGTCTGGGGCTAAGAAGTCAAAGACGAATCATCAGTTTTAGTTGCCAGTTGTGCCCATGGGTTGTTTGGAGCGTTGTGAGGCTGGGTCTTCCATCGGCGGTGCAGCCAGAACCAGTTCTGTGGCTGCTGTCTGACCAACTCTTCGAGTATCGCAGTGTATTTGGCCGTGATCTGGCGCTGGCCTTCAATGTTGTTTTGGTAATCGTCCGGGTTGATAGCCGGGTAAATTTTGAACAGATGTTTGCCTCTGAAATTTGGAATAAGGAACAGTGGCACAACTGGCGCACCCGTTTTGAGAGAAAGTTGTGCCGGGCCAGTTGGTGCAGAAGCCCAGTGCTTGAAGAAACGCACAAAAACACCCTGTTTGCCGTTATCCTGGTCGACCATCAGAGCCAGAATCTGGCCTTTTCGCAGTGAGCGAAGAATTTCTCTGATACCAAAGCCGGAGTCTGTTGTTTTTGCGCCCAGGCGCTGGCGCATATTTTCCATCCAGGTATCTACGTGCGGGTTGTTCTGTCGCCTGACTACCGTGCAAACCGGGTAGCCATTTATGGCCAACCAATGCGGCATCATTTCCCAGAGGCCAAAGTGCCCGGATACGATAATCGTTCCCTTTTTTAGAGCCATAGCATTGTCAAGATGCTCAAGCCCCTGCACATCAAGCTTTTCGAGCAGTTGCTCGCGGCTGATACATGCCAGTGAAGCCATTTCAAAAGCGTTGAGCAGGAAATTGCAGTAAACTTTTTTGCCCAGTCTCTTAGCTTCAGTCGGAGGCAACTCCAGGTGCAGTTGTAAACTTTCTATAACCTGCTGCCGTCGTAGTCCGAGTAGTTCATAGGCCAGCAAAGTCAAAAATTGTGCCAGATGCTGTTTATGTCGCAACGACATGTTATGGCAGCTTCGGGCAAGAAGGCTGAGGAGCCTGGCCTGAAGCCAATGAAAAAGATTTATCAGATACCGTTTCAATTTTTGCGTTTCCTGATATTGCGCTTTATGCCGCGCAGCTTAAAGAGCAGCCCGAGTAGTGAGCTGGTTTTCATTTCGATGGCATCGACAGGGCAGACTTCCATGCAGCAGAAGCAGGCAATGCAACTTTTGCGATTGAATTCTGCGCCAGATTCACTAATTACTATTGCAGCTGCCGGGCAGATTTTTTTGCAACGACCGCATTTTATACAGAGATCCGGCAGTAATCTCGGGCCTGCCCAGAACAATTTCCGTGCAAGGTTGATCAACCACTCCGGCACCAGTGACATTGTTGCAAGCCTTGGCACCCGGAAATCCCGGATTGTCAACGTTTCAATCGGTTCTCCGACGATTTCGATCTGATCGAGAGAAGCGGCGCCCCAGTTGAGTGCCTGACATCTTCGTAACATCGGGATTTCTTCTGGGTTGAGTCCAACAATTTTGCAAAATCCGAGATCAATAGTGACTGGCGAAGTTGCTGCCATCAGAACGCCCGGTTTTACCACCCTGCCTCCTGCCGGCCCTTGTCCGTCCATTCCCTCTATACCATCCATGATGGTCAGGCCGCAGGGCAACTGATGCGCAAGGTCGGTTATGAAATCAGAAAATTCGACCGGTCGCGGAAAGGCCTTGTGCCACTGAGCTTTAGCCAGGCCTGGCAGTAGGCCGAAAAGGTTCTTCAAAGCTCCGGTAATACGAGTGAGGTTGTGAGTCTTCATTTTAGGCAGATTGATTACCAGATCTGCTTCATAATAATGCTGGGTTACGTAAACGGTTAATTGTCGACCATTGCTGTTAAATCTGACCAGTTTTTTGTCGCCGCTTTCAAAATTTAGTAGTTGTGCGCCGCTGTTGGCTGCTGCAGCAGCGAATCCTGTTTTGTCCCAGAATTCTTCGGCGCGCCCGAATATGGCTGGTGGACTGTCGCCGATAAAAACCGTTGCGCCAGCTTCGCAGCAGATTCTTGCTACTGCTTCGATAACGGCCGGATGGGTAGTTGCGGCCTTCTCTGGCTCCTTGCAGCTGAGCATGTTGGGCTTGAGTAGAACGCGGTAGCCTGGTTTAACAAAGGCTTTTATGCCGCCGAGAGGTGCGAGCAGTTTTTGGATTGCGTTATAAACCAGCTTTTGATCATATGTTTCACACCTCTGGAGCGACAGCGTTCCCTTAGTCATAGATCGTCCGGATTCTGGTAAACCAGAGGGTGTTTGAGCAGATGTTCAGTTACAATAGGTGGAGGGGTGGGGCCTGAACCGTCCTGTGGCTCAATTGGCAGGCTTTGTATCAGCGGATAATCTGCATAAGGGCGTCTTTGCAGAATTTGGCGCGGCCAGGGAGTCACTTCGAGCCCTTCTTCTCTTTCTATGATAATGCATTGGTTCAGATAGACTGTGTTAGAAAGGATTTGGGCGAACGGCACACTGCGAAACGATGCATAAACCGGAAAGTGCAGATCACGCGGGAACTGAATCGGCACTTTTCCTCCGAGCGAAATTTTTCTCAGAATGAACTGAATGTCGTCACCTCGCGAGATTATTACCCCTGGCTTATTAAGGCCGGGGTAACGCAGAGTCAGTAGCCCGGGAGAAGATTTGGTCATGCGGTTGAGCACCTCTTTCCAATCCTCGCCGGATGGTTGAACTGGCAATACCAGCAGGAGTGGGCCAACAACTGCAAAGCGGTGGTGTGGTGGAATGACCTTGCGCAGCATGTTTTGCAAATTGGAGTCATGACTGCCGGGAATAACCGCCCCGCCTGCCTGGAAATGCATCAGAGCCTGGTAGCCAAAGCCGTGTGCGAGCAATTCTATTGCCTCCCACAGGGCGATCGGGTGCCCGAAAAAAGACCAGTCACGATGGTTGCGTGCGCGTTTGGGCGGATTCAGGTAGATTTCGGCAAAGGTCTGCGTCGAAGACTTTTTAAATAATATGCTTTCCCGCCGGATCTGTTCTACATACCACTCGTCGTCGAGACGCATTTTATCGACAACGTGAAAGCGCTGATTGTTGTAATATATGAGTGCACGCGGGTTGTCTGAGTGATAAAGAATTGCTCTGATGCGCGGCTCATTGCCTTTAAGCACGGAATACTGTGCTTGGCAGGTCGCAGATAAAAATCCCGACAAAATCAGCAGCATTACCAGTAGACGTCTGCGCAGCTGTTTCACTCTTTGTCAGCCTCCTCGGTGGCTTTTTTCTGAGCCTCTTTCGATTCAAGATAAAACGATTTGATGCGGCCCGGTCGGTATGGGCGGTTGCGAAGTCTGGCTGCTTTTGCTTCAACATCGTCGTCATTTTCAGCTTCGTTTAGTTTCGCCGTATCAGAGCCTGTCCAGCCAGCCGGGGGCGTCGGTCCGGTTATCTTGCCGGCAGTCATGGGTTTGCTTGAAAACAACTGCTTTTGCAGCGCCATGGCTCGATCAAACTGGCTCGCCGTTAGACTGGCGATTGCCTGTCTTGGGGTAGAAGAAGCGTTGTCGCCTTTTATAAGTGCCAGCAGTTCCAGGCTGAGTTTAATTTTATTTTCGATGTCCTTGAGCCCGTCAAGCACCTGTAATCGCTGATTAGGTTCAGGATTGTTGGCCAGAAGCTCCTCAAGCATTGCTTTGTTCTTGTTCAGCTGCTCAAGATTGCTGACTGACACGTTGTAAGACTTATCAAGAGTGTCGCCATCGCTGTTCTTTTTTTCCATTTCGGCTTTTATAGCCTTTTCGCGCATTTTCTTAAAATCAGGCAGTTCTGGCTTGAAGCCTTTTCGCCGGACGCGCTCTTCGGCAGGCTGGCCAGTAGTAGGGTCTATTGGCATACTTGGCTCATTAAAGCCTTGCTTGGCTTTAGACCCGGATTCAACTTCATCCATCCAGGCAGGAAACTTCTGCTGAGCAAAAGTCGCGTTGATGCCTGTGAAATAAAGCAGCGCAAACATCAGTATGAAGATACGGTTGTCTGGTTGTATAGGTGAGATTCTCATATGTTGATTTGTACCATAAAATTTCAGTCAATGCAAAAATCTAATCAGCGCAGTTCTAGGCAATTGCAAAAAAAAAATGTGGCTTTCAATCAAATTCTGGTTCTGTAAAATAGCGCGAGTTTCGATGCCCGCCAGTAATGCTGTAACTTGCTTATTCATGGGAAAAGGTTATGATCAAAGGGGGGGACAGATGAAAATAAAAAATATACAACCTGAGCAGGTTTTTATTCGTTTTAAAAATCCTCGCTACCTGAGAGTGATCAGAGACAACACCGAAGTTATAGCCCGTCGCATGGGCTTTGAAGAAGATCAGATATTTGAACTGGCGATGGCAGTCGACGAAGCCTATACCAACGCTATTGAGCATAGTGGAAGGGTTGGTGGTGAGTCTGAGCTTGAGATTGGCTATCTGATTTACGAGAACAGACTCGAAGTCTCTGTTAAAGACTCTGGGTGCGGGTTTGATTGCGCACACATGGAAATTCCAAAAACGCTGAAGAGTCTGCATTCGAGCCGTGGCCGTGGGCTTGGTTTGATACGAATACTTTCAGATGGGTTTGAGCTGAAATCTAAGCCTGGTGTTGGCACAACGATACTGATAACCAAGTATCTGCAGTTGCGCCAGAAAATCCGTACGGCAATGGGCTGACAATTCTCGATTACTCGCTGATTTCGAACTTCAGTTCTTCCATACGCTTTTTTACCTTGTCGATTTCTAGTGTGGCAAACTTTTCGGGTAAGAACCTCTGGTCGGTGCATTCGATCACAGCTGCCAGATCCATGAATTCAAGTCTGGCAGAATGTGCCATTGGTCGGTATGCGCGCATGGCTTCTTTGATGAAATATCCGACAGGCTTGCGTTCAGGGTCGTCGTCATTTTGCAGTTCGAACATGCGTGAAGCCATGATCAATATGCCTTCCATTTCGTTGCCGCCGAAATCAAGCGTGTCCGGGAAATCCGGCTGATCTTCGTCGGTTATCTTAATCTTGTTTTTGCGCGCCAGTGCCTTGAAAAGAGCCTGCTTGTCTTCTTTTGTCTGCGGTGCGAATAGTGGAATATGCACGTCGAGACGCCCGACACGTTTAAGGTCTACTTCGAGCAGGTCTGGGCGTGATGTCGCAAAGATCCAGAAAATACGGCCACGATTGCGGGTGTCGGCCATCTCGCGCGCCAGCATCGCATAGATACGGCCAGAAACGCCTGAATCGCCTGAACTGCTGTCGCGCTTCCCGGCCACCTGATCAGCTTCATCGATAAATACTATTACCTGACCCATGGCATGTAGAATTTTAAAGATTGCTTCAAGGTTGCCTTCGGTCGCGCCAACCCATTTGTCGCGAAAATTCTTGATCTCGACGCAGGGTACTCCGGCTTCCCCGGCAAAACATTCAACCAGATAGGTTTTGCCGGTTCCAATGCGGCCATTGATCAAATAACCCATCGGTAGTGCCTTGATTTTGCCTCGTTTCATAAGGTCGGCATCCTGGCGCAACCAGACTTTGGCTTCGCCATGTCCGGCAACATCTTCCATGGTTCTGGTCGATTCTACGAACGAAATGCGGCCACTCGCAGACTTCTCGATCATTTCTTTTTTGACTTCGCGCAGATATTCCATGGTGATGCGGCGGTTGTTCTTTATGGCACGTTCGATCAGATTCTGCACATCGATACATGACAAGCCTTCGAGTTTTTGCGCCAGCGACTCGCGATCAACGTCGCAGATGCTCGAAAAATCACTTGTCGAAGCAGTTACTGACTGAACAAAGTTGAATACCTGCTCAGCGTCGGGTAACTCTATCTGAATTTTGGCAGAGCGCGGATTTTCAACAAGTTGCCGGTTGAGATCGTTGAGATTCTCGGCGATCAGACAGGTGCTTATGTAAGCGTTGTTGATGTTAGGGTCTGCAGCCCAGTCGAATACTCGAATTAGTGTTTCAACGGATTCGGCAGTGGTGTAGGCAATCTCGGCGCGTGGCAGCAGATATTGAGTGTATTCAATTATCACCGCTACCCGCATCGGGTTCGACTTGGGCTTGCCTTCTTTGTCAAGACTGGTGCGTGTTAAACCGTGCCTGATAAAACGGTCTATCAGTGCCAGTGCTTTTTTGGGATCTTTGGGAAGCGCGTTGCCAGCTTCGAGAGTCGATTCTCCACCAGCAGAGCTACCGGTGTAGGCTGTGCGATGAAAGCTGTCAAATGCTCTGAGAAAATTAAAAAAAAGCTCGCCACCCTTGCTGGTTCTTATGCCGTGCCCCCGGTCGTAACAAATTACAACCTCGAATGGGGCGAACATCACGTTGGTCAGAAAATCCTTTAAGGAAAGGCTGTGCAGCTTATTATCGGTCTCTGCCTTATACGAAACCCAGTCATCAATGTTGCCGTAGAGCACAAACTGACTTATAGAGCCGCTTTTGAAGATCTCGGCCATTTCGCTGGCCCATTTTGGATAGTTTGCCATGGCGTCGTTTTCCCTTTATTCGAATTCCTGGTTGGATGGTGGAGGCACAACAGCTTCACTGTCTGACTCAAGGTCTTGGTCGTTTATCGGAGGACCACTCAGCTTGCGCAAAAAGTCGGAATGGGAGTTAATCCAGTCCTGGGTTTCGCCAAGAGCATTGTTTACACGGTCGATACTCGAACTTAAGCCTTCGGGGCTGCTGTCGAGAGCGATCTCTTCGCGCACCAGATGTAGCTGATTTTCGATGCGCTGCAGCTCCATTTCGACAAGCATCTCGTTTTCTTTGGCGCTGCTGAGGTTATCGAGGCGTTTACGGTGTATCTCGATGTTGCCGCGCAGCGATTTTTCTATGGCAGGACTGATATCAGGAGTTTGCATCTGCTTCTCGAGTTTTTTGATTTCATTGCTGATATCAGTGGCTTTGGTTCGCTGCAGGCTATCTTCGATCAATTGTCTTGTTTTGAGAAGTTTCAGAAAAATTGACGGCAGCTGATTGAGTGTCTGTTGCCGACCCTGATTCATAAAGGTAGCACCTTCGTCGACATTCCAGCGCATCAATTTGTTAATCTCTGATATGTTAGCGTTAAGGCGCTTAAGGCGCGAGTGGTTGTCAGGTGTCAGGCTGGCGATCAACTCATTCATCTTTTGTGATCGCGACTCCTTGACCTCGTTAAGTTGTTTGGCAAATACATAATTTTGAAAACGCGGATTGGTGGAAAGAAACCAGAGATAGACAAACTCCAGTGCCATGCCAAGAAACCAGAAGCCGGGGTTGCTTAAACCGAGAATGAATGAGGCAAGAATGAACAGTTTATTGATTGGGATTTCTCCCATACCTTTTATGTTCAGGCCGGCGTTAAAAGCCTCTGCCAGATAGTCTGAAAAACCGGGTTTGCGTTTTGGCACCATATCAGGCGGTTCCACCAATTCTTATGAATTCATCTGTAATATGTTTGAGAAAATGGTTGAATTTCTGGCTTTCCTGAACCTCGAGCGGTGACATACCCACGTGTTTACCAATGTCATCGTCTTTGATCTGGATTTGGCTGACCAGCCGACCAGGGTTGGCCTTGAACATGAAGATGCGATCACTCAGGTAAACAGCTTCGGCAATAGAGTGGGTTACGATAAACACAGTAGCTTCGACCTCGTTCCAGAGATTGGTGATTAGCTGCTGCATTTCAATACGGGTCGGCTCATCGAGTGCCGAAAAAGGCTCATCCATAAGAATTATGCGCGGTCTGAGCACAAGTGTTCTTGCTATTGCTACACGTTGCTGCTGTCCACCAGAAAGCTGGTATGGATATTTATCTTCGTGTCCGCTCATGCCTACTTTTGTCAGCATTTCCCGTGACAGCTTTTCCATTATTTTATTTGAGTAACCCGAGTTTTCGCGGTTGAGTTCAAGCCCGAACATGACATTCTGCAGTACTGTGAGATGTGGAAACGAGCTGTATTTTTGAAAAATCATGCCACGGTCACGCCCCGGCCCGGTTACGGGTTTGTTGCGAATCAGAATTTCTCCGGTAGTTGGCCCACCGACTTCCTGAAAGCCCTGGATAAGGTTTAGCACCGTTGATTTGCCGCAGCCTGAGGGACCAATCAACGCAATAAATTCACCAACATCGGGAAGATCTTCAATTTCGAAGTTTACATTTTCAAGGGCAACAAATTCGCTTGGCGTGCCGGGATTAAAAACCTTGTGCACATTGCGAAAGCTGACTATTGGATCATATTTATTTATTATGCCAGTTGCTGCAGCAGCATCGGCATTCTTAGCCGCTCGCGCTCCAGCAGAAATTATGTTTTCTTCTTCATAGGGCTCGGCAGAGTCTATTGGAAACGGTTTTTCATAAGTTTCTGCGGTGGGTTGAGTTGTTTGTGCCCTAATGCTGGTCTGTTGCGAAAAATCACGTGGCTCTAATGGCTTTTCAGGTTCGTTGAACGGGGGCTTTGCTGCAGACTGATTTTGCGGAAACGGAAAGGTCTCTTTTGCAGGCACTGCTTCTCTTGGTTCTGTACTGTCAGAGCTTGCGGTCGGCTCAGGCGCATTGTCTTCAACGGGCTCTCTTATTAACTCAGGTTTGCTTTTAACAGATTTTGCTGGCAGATTTTTCTGTGCGGACAGTCTGGAAGTAATCTGCTTTTTGGCTTCGACGCCGTCGAAACGATAAAAAAGCCCGGCTATTTTGCGAAAAAATGATTTAGGTTTTTCTGGCTGGGTCATCGCTCCTGCCTCCTGTATGGGAAGATCTTGCGGTCAACCAGATCCCAGATTTTGTCGGTGATAAAAGCCAGAACAACTATTGTGATAAGGACCAGATATATGTCCGGAATTAGACTGCGGCGCTGACTGGTAATGATAAGTGTTCCGAGTCCGAATCCCCCTAGATCAAGCATTTCGGCAAGCATGATGTAGCTCCAGCCTACGCCAAAGCCGATACGTATGGCATCGAACATGTTGGGCAGCGCAATTGGCAACAGGACTTTATTTAAAATGTCATACCTGCTTGCGCCAAGAGTATAGCCGGTTTGCAGATAAACATTGTCGATTTCTTCCAAGGCTTTTACAAACAACGGAAGCAGGTAAATGGTAAACGCGAAGGCAAGAAACATGATTTTTTGCTTTTCGTTAATTCCAAAAAACACCATAAATAAAGGTACTAGTGCTGGAGCTGGAAGATAACCACCAAAAAGCATGAGTGGCGAAAACATAGATTTAAATTTGCTGAAAGTTCCCATCATCAATGCCAGAGGGAAAGCAATTAAGAAGGCAACCAATAAACCACCACCAACCCTTAAGAAGCTGTAAAGCATGCTTCTGGATAATTGCCGTTCTGACCATACTGACCCGAACGCATGAATGACTTCACCTGGGCTTGGTACCGTAGTTGAAGACCATTTTCGAGTGTGTATTGCTTCGTATTGATAAACTATTTTCAATGTCACTTCAGTTTCACTCTTTGCAGGTGTGGGCAGAGAGGAATCAACAGGAGAAGTCTTTGAATCTTGTTCTTTGTCGGGAACTTTTGATTCGGTGGTAGAGTCCTGACTTGCCTGGACGTTTCCGCCTTCTAATGGGGTGGCTACTTCGTTTTTTTGTGTAGTTTCAGAATCTCCACCTTCCAGTGAGCTGGAAGGTGTATTCGAGGCCGTCTTATCTTGTTCTAGATCGACCATGTCTGGTTTTATTTTTTCACGTCGAACTAGCCTGCCCGCTTTCAGCGAGATGCGCACTCCATTGTTAAATTCGGTTGGATAGAGGCTTTTTAGAGGGAAACGCTCTCCATTTTTTTCTAAAAATTTCTCAATTTCGCCGTTTTCATTTTCCAAAGTTATTAATTTAGCATCTTCAATGGTTAACTTATCACGATCGTTAAACCGGGTACCCTCTGGCGGCGCAACCTGCTCCCAGTTTTCAAAGACGCCGTCAGGCAAAACTACTTCATAAGTTTCACCTATTGTCATGTAGATCCAGAGAAGGAATATTACAATTATTGGAATTGTGCCCAGAATAATCTGGTCGGCCAGTTTGATCTGGGTCCTGATGCCGAAAAAATTTTTATGGACGCTGAGTTTCATTATTCTTTCCTGAATTGAGCCGGCAGACGCGAGTCTGCCGGCTGTGGATGCAGTTCGGTTAGTTGCTTTCTGGCGGGAATACTGATATTTCGACGCGGCGGTTCAGAGCCTGGTTGAGGGGATTGCTTGGATCGGCAGGTTTATCCCAGCCGGCGCCTTCGACCACGAATTTTGACGGATCGAATTTGTATTTATCGACCAGAGCACGTTTAACAGCTTCAGCGCGGCCTAAGCTGAGATCTTTGACGATCTTTTCGGGGATTTTGCCTTTCATTGAGCTGTCGGTATGGCCGACGATTGCAACTACTGCGCGATCGTATGCTCCAGACAGTCTGGCTACTCTTTCTAGAGTGGCTTCGATATTGGGGTCATAGAGAGTGCTGGCGATCGGAAGTCCGGTCAGATCGTGTGCGGGCTCGTAGATGTTGGCTGAGTTCGGATAAAAGTTGATGCGGACGGTCTGAGTTATGATCGGAGCTTCGGCATTAATTTTTTTGTAGGTTGTTGGCACGAACTTGCTGACATAAGCGTCTTTCTGGTGCTTGAACAATCCTTCTTTTTCGAGTTCCTGAAGAATCGAGAAGTCCATTATCTGGTTAAAAGGTAACTCTTCTTTGACGAGCCCAGCCTGCTGGTAGATATAAGCGATGTTTTTCCAGGTTCTTTCAAAATTAGTTGGGTTGTTTGCATTGAGGAAGAATTCGCGGTTCTCAGCAAAGTTGGTTGTGTGAGCGTCAGCTTCCATGCTTCTGATGTCTTCTACCTTCATGCCATAGCCGTCAGCCATCCACTGAAATGCTTTGCCCTTAAAGGTTGCATCGTTGAGAAGATCCATGCCTTCAAAAATACCTGCTACCAGGCCTTTGACGATTTCGGGTTTGTCGCGGGCGAAGTCGGCACGCACAGCCCATACGTCGGCAATCAGCTTGTTAGCATCTGCTGTGGTGGTAAGAATTTTTGTTCCTGCCACTTTTTCGGGAATGTTATAGATGTCTGGTGCCCAGCTGACGCAGGCGTCAATTTTAGGATCGTTAACGAAAGCGGCCGCAGCTTCAAAAGCGGTTGCAGTGTATTTGTGCTCGACTTCGTTAAGTCCGATGCCGGCATTGATCAGCAGGTTGCTGACGAAATACTGTGAGGGGCTGTTCTGGGCATAAACAATGGTTTTGCCTTTGAGATCAGCGACATTTTTGATTTTGGTGCGGGATACGATTCCGTCGCCGCCGTTTGACCAGTCGATCTGCTGGTAAATGCGCATGGCGGTACGGCTGTCTTTGGCCAGTTCAGGCGCAAAAAGCACCATCATGTCGAGCGTGCCCCACATTACATGGCTGTTGCCTGATGCATAGGCATCGCGTGCGGCGACCGGGTCATCGATAAGCTTTAGATCTACTTTGAAGCCGTATTTTTTGAAAAATACGCTTTCTTCGTTGGGAGCAAAGCCGTGATTGGCAGCTATAATCGGTAGCCAGCCAGCCCAGACGTTAATCGGGAAAGTTACGATTTTTTCTTTGTCATCCCATTTGTATGACGAAGTGCCCTGTACTGGTGGCAGGGTTTCGCGTGGTACAAATTGGTAATCCTTAACGGTGGTAACAGAGTTGGTATCGGGAGCTTCAACAACTGTAGCTTCCTGGGCATATGAAACATTCACGCACAACAATAAGGCGAATAAAACAAAAATAACTCTTTTCATGCAATCCTCCTGATTAACTTATTCAATTCTTTTCCATGGGACCAAGGCCCCGCTGCGGAACATCTTCGGTTTCGGTGATATCGGCATCGCTGACACCCGCATCAAGACCATTCATCGCTGCAAATTCAGCCAGAGCTGCGTCTCCAAGCGCCTCCATCTCGCCATCCTTCATGTCGACACTGCTGCGGTCATAGCCGCTTGCTACACGAGCTTTGCCAGCGGCCTTATCTCGGCGTTCTTCGAGCATTGTACCGATGCGATTCATAGTGTCGCCACTCGAACCGATACCGGAAATCATGCCTTTTGCCATTTCCTGGAGCTCAGCCTGGGCTTCGAGCATCTGAGTTTCGCTGACCATGGCCTGCAATTTTTCGATGCGATGCTGGGCATCTCTGACCGAAACATCTCTTGATTTTTCAAGATCTTTGAACGTTTTTTCGGCAATTTCGAGCTGCTGCTGGTTCTCTTCGAACTGCTGCTTGATTGTTTGCAGCTGTAAAGCAAGCTGACCAGCCACTTTTTTGTTGCCGGCCTTAAGATTTGCTGTAATCTTAGCGGTCAGTTCGCGATCTTTTGCAGACAGAGTTTTGATCTGTCGCATCAATCTTTCGGTGAAGGCGGCATGATTAGCCAGATTTTCGTTAAATCTGGAAATTTGAGCTCTCAGGTTCTCTTTTTCGGCCTCGATAAGAGCCTCCGGGTTGCTCGATTCAAGACCACTGATAAATAGACTGAAAAAGCCTCGAATAAGATTCATTAACCTCTTGAACATGAATTGACTCCTTATGCGGTCTTATTTTTCCGGGGTGAAAACCTGAATTTCGACTCTCCGGTTAAGTGCCTGATTTAGTTGGTCTGAGCCATCAGCTGGCTCGCTCCAACCTTTGCCTTCGACGACAAACTTTTTGTCGGCAAACTTGTATTTGCGCACCAGTGCATCTCGGACTGACTTTGCACGGTCGTTTGACAGGTCTTTAACTGCTTTTTCCGGCACCTTGCCCTTCATTGAGCTGTCGGTATGCCCAAGAATAGCAACCTGAGCACGATCATACTGGCCGACCATACGCGCAATCTTCTCAAGAGTTGCATCGACGCTTGGGTCGTAGAGGGTGTTTGCGATGGCTTGCCCAAATTCGTTATGTTCTGGCTCGTAAATGTTGTCAGAGTTGGGATAGAAGTTAATTCTGACCGTCTGTGTCAGCACCGGAGCTTCTGCTGACACCTTCTTATAGCTTGTCGAAACAAAGCGGGCGACCTGCACTTCTTTCTGGTCGGCAAACATTTTTTTGTCTGCGAAGCTCTTGATAACCGAAAAATCGACTACTTCGTCAAAGCGCACAGGTGTGCCAATCAGGCCAAGTTCGCGATACACATGAATAATATTTTTCCAGGTGCGCTCGAAATTGGTCGGGCTGTTGCGATTGAGAAAGAAGTTCTGGTTCTCGGCAAAGTTTGTGATGTAGGCATCCTGCTCCATTGACATGATGTCGTCTATTTTCATGCCGTAGCCTTCAGCCATATGCTGAAATGCCTTGGTTTTAACCGTCTGGTTTTTAAGCATACCCATGCCTTCGAATATGCCTGCGACAAGTCCTTCTATAATCTCGGGGTGGTCTTTGGCAAAGTCTGCTCTGGCAGCCCATACGTCTGCAATCAGGCGGTTCGCATCGGCTGTGGTAGTAAGAATCTGGGTTCCAGCTACTTTTTCTGGAATCGTATAAATATCGGGCGCCCAACTTACGCAGGCGTTGATGCTTTTGTCGGCAACGAAGGCAGCTGCGGCCTCAAATGCGGTTGCAGTATAGCGATGTTCGACCTTGTTGAGCGGAATACCTGCATTGATAAGCAGATTGGTGATGAAATACTGCGAAGGGCTGTTCTGAGCATAGACGATGGTTTTGCCAACCAGATCTTTTACTGACCTGATGTTGCCACGCACAACAATGCCATCGCCGCCACTGGACCAGTCTATCTGCTGAAAAATGCGCGGAGAAGTGCGACTGTCACGCATAAGTGAAGGTGAAAACAGGGCGATCATGTCAAGAGTGCCCCAGAGAATGTGTGATTCTCCAGCTGCAAAGGCATCTCGCGCCATTATTGGGTCGTCAATCAGTTTAAGATTAACCTTGAAGCCATACTTTTTAAAGAAAACACTCTCTTCATTCGGAGCAAAACCATGGTTGGCGGCAATAATTGGTAACCAGCCAAACCACACGTTGATTGGAAATACCACAACCTTTTCGTTTTCGTCCCACTTGTAACCCGAAACGCCGCTTACAGGCGGGAGAGTTTCGCGTGGAACATAAGCGTATTCCTGTACTGTGGTTACTCCAGCTGTGTCGGGAGCTTCAACCTTTATTCCGGTGGCCGCGACCTGGTCGCCAGGGCCTGTGCTGGTGCCTGAGCCAGACGAAGGTGTGCCAGAAGAGTCTCCTGAGGAGAACAGCTTGCTCTTGAGTTCTGGGGAAAACGATATGGCTGCAGCAAAAATACAGCCGATAACGAACAAAAACATTACGAACTTGCCCAGTGGGGTCGGGCCGACGTCGTTGCTCATTTATATCCTCCTGCTATTACCTGTAATTCGAAAAAAACTATATGATCGGTGCGAGTATATCAGAAACTAATATAATAACGACAACTGGCACGGCAAATCAACCTTTTTCAGTAGCGCGGCTGTTTACTGTTCTTAGCAAAATGCCGATAGGCTCTGATATGAATAATGTTAAAATCTTTCTGTCGCTTTGCATGATGGTTTTACTGGTTAGCGTGGCAGGAGCGGCAACCGGGCCAACTCTGCTGATGGATTCACGCCCTCAGAGCATGGATATTACCAGCGGCATTGGTCCGTTGATGAAATACAAAAGAGTGCGTGCTCCCGATGATTTTGGCGGCGATATGACGCTATGGGGCGTACGTTTGTTTGCCGGTCGCTTACGGGATCCTGAACTTGGCTTAATCTATTCTTCAGGAACGCTTAACGGTCGCGCCCTCAAATTTAATCTCGACATGGTTGGCCTTACTCTTGAAGATTCGTTTCGTGAAGATTCACGGGTCAAGTGGCGGGTTACACTCGGGGGTGGCAATTACAATCTGCGCACCAGCATTGGTGGGCTTGTTATGACTCAGGGCTCATTCACTTATTTTGAACCGATGATCCTGGGAGCTCTGCCGCTGAGTCGCCATATCATACTCGAATTTGGTGCTGGTTACACATTTGCCGGTGCGACGGGCATCAGAATAGAGGGCCTGGCACTGAACTGCGAATTGCTGATGGGAAAATTCTAGCGGCGAGTCACAGTGTCTTTAATCCTGTTTGCGGCCGTAGAGCTTGTCTGACCGGTCGAAGGTGTCTTTGTAGTTGATATCGACATTGCAGATTGTGTCATACATTTTGAGCGCTTCGGGGTATTTTTTCGCAGCCTCTAGTGCTACACCAGTTCGATAAAGAATGCTTTTGATGTTTTCTGCCATGATTTCAGGGTCGAAATCAAGGGTGTCGAGTATTTCCATGGCCATAACCGGGCTGTTTTTCTGTAGCATGGCATTGGCCAGCAGTACGCCAGTTTCTTTGTCCCGGTTAGATGCGAAGTCAGGGCTGAGTATCTCAATGACTTCATCCCATTTTTGGCGCTGAGCTTTTTCGCGAGCCAGAACAAGATTCTGTTGCGAACCGCTAGAGCTATTTCTGCCCGACTTGTCAAAAGATGCCGTTGAAAGTTCAGTAGGACGATTTGCAGGAAGCTCGACAGGCCGTTCGGTAGAACGTTCTGGAGGTAGGCTTTCGATTAAATCTTCTTCGTTAATCATGTTTTTAGAAGCGAATTCGTCAATCTCTGCGTCAGCTGTAGGGCCACCCAGTTCTTCCGGCAGGTCACCGGCAAACTCATCCAGAAAAGAGTCGGCATCGGCAAATGGATCAAGAGTGGGTAACTCGGTAGTATGCTTAGCCACATTTGCAGAAGCTTTTTCTGGTGAATGGAGTTTCGGTGTTTCTGGTTGGTCGGCAAGCTCAGGTCTTAACGCTTCCTTTAGGAAATCAGGAATTGGAATGTTGGTGGACTCGTCAGCTTCAAACCCTTCTGGAGGAGGCTCTACGAAGTTCTCGATGTCTATGTCGCTTGCCGAAAAACCTGAAGACATGTCTGTGTCTGGCAGATCCGGCATTGGCAATTCATCCGGTATGTCGGTCATGTAGTTGTCGTTTTCGCTGCCAGAAAAGTCGGAAGCATCTTTTTTCAGGCCGCTGAGAATCTCGCTGAGTTGCTCATTGCCAGGGTATCGTTGCAGGAATTCCTTGTATTGCGAAACTGCTTCATCGAGCATCTTCAGCTTTTTCATGGAAGAGGTGTAGACCACATGAATGCCCATATTATTGATGTTTTCGTTAAGCACCTTGATACATTCTCGTGCTGCATCTGAAAACTGGCCGGACTTTGAATAGTTGCGCGCCAGCAGTTCGCGAAACTCTACCAGATCCTGTATTTTGAGTGCTTCTTCAAGCAGAGTTATGATTTCGCTGCCCATCGAGCGATTATGAACGTAGCCCTGTGCAAGGGCCAGTGTTATCTCGGATTCGCGAATGCCGGTCTGATAGCAGGTGATCAGTATTCCCATCGCTTCAACCGTATAATTTCGTGTTTTGGCGTAGTGTCGGGCTAAAATTGGCAGGTATTCGGTTTTACCGGGGTTTTCTTTGTAAATAGTCTCATACATGGCAATAGCCTCACTTGATGTGTCGTGACAAGCTATTGAAGATTTTGCAAGGAAGCCCCAGGCAACATTGTTGGTTGGAAATTTTTCCAGCAGTCGCCGCGCGTTTTCCTGACAACGAACGTAGTTCTTGAGCTCGAAATGAGTTTTTACAAGAATTTCGATAAGTTCCCGTTCAATCTGTACGGGTTGCTTTTTCGACAGTGCCTTTTCAGCTATGCTGATGGTTTTGTCATACTTCATTTTGTCGAAAGCATACCTGGCACTCTTAAGCGGATCTGAAAGCGACATGGATATGGCTGGCAACAACTGCAGTAAAAATACTATGAGAAACAGGAACATGAAAATTCCGAGACCAGCATGCACCCAGAAGCTGTTGAGATTATACCAGATGCCAATGCGCATCTGATTGAAGTTTGGCTGGTTTTTGGCAAAAGCCTCTTCATTTTTGCGGAAATTTTGGAAAATAGCATCTGCTTGTTCGTATTGCCCGAGGGCGTATAAAAGTTCGAGCTTTGTCCATTCAATGTCTCGCCGCAGCAGTGGTTCCAGGTCGGGATTTTTAAGCACTATGTTTAGATATTCAATGCCCTTGTCGAGATCCGGGGTTGAGCGAAGAATGTAACTTTTGCCAATGTAAAATGGCGCTTCTTTGAATCTGTCTGGTTCTTCTTTGTAGGCTTCCATTAGAACTGGAAGAGCCTTGTCATATTTCTCAAGCTCGTATAGATCTTTTGCCTCACGATAGCGCTTGAAGAGATCGAATTTTTTGTCGATATTGCTTTTTATTTTGTCCTGCCCTGGTATCTCTGGATACATCTCGACGGCTCGTTCAAGATTGTTTTTGGCATCGTCATAGTTGCGGTTGTTAAATTGCCCTTCTGCCTGTTTAAGCCAGTATTCAGCCTTTTGAATGCGCTCAATCTCAGGGTCGCGAGCAGGTGAAGCTACCTGTGCGGGGGGGGGCTCGGGCATTGGTCTGGCTATGACCGTGTTGTCATCCGGGTCTGTCGGCTCGGTGAAGTCGTCGTCATCTCCCACATCTGTGGGTTCTTCGGTTTCATCACCACCTGAGTCTATGTCCGGGTCATCTGGCAACGGACCTTCGTCTGGGGCGTTTACCCGAGCGTAATCAATGGCTGTGGTGTTGTCGGGCTCCACCGTGGTCTGAGCCAGCACAGCTGTTGTGGTAGTGGTTGGATCATTTTCAAACGGGCTCTCTGGAACCTGAGGCAAACCCGTATCTCCGGCAACAGGTGTTGCACGTTTGATAAAATTTGAATTTTTGCTGAGCTTGCGTGCGGTCGCTATACCGTAGTTTTTACAAGAATACAGAAATTGAAAATCTTCGAAAACTACTGGCGAATCAGGCATGCTTTCAAGCACTGTCGCCATCTGATCAAATGCTTGCGCCAGATTGCCACGGCGAAACAAAACTTTTGCAAAGACGTAGTTGGCTGTCGGTCCGCCTTTGTTCTGGATGGCTTTGGTGCAATGCATTGAGGCCTCTTCGAGTTTTCCTTCGTGAAAACTGATGTCAGCAAGAATTGTAAAAATTGTCGGATCATCTGGATTCACGCGAGCCTGCTTGCCCAGGCGCTCTCTCGTCCGTTCGAGCAAGTCTTTGCGCAACTTCTCAAGCTTGGGATCGAATTCGTCTACAGCCATTTCCATGCGAATCAGTTCCAGATACGCCTCGCCATACATTCTGGCACTAAGGAACTTGCGCAGTGTGGCGTAATCCTCTTCTGTGCGCGCCTGAATCATGCTGTTCGGGAGCAGCATAAACACAGCAAGCAGGCATAGACCCATGAGGGTCATGGTTCTGCCGATAACTGTTTTACGGGTCGATTGATTCAGGGCTGGTTTCCTCAGGCAAGATTCTGGCCGCAATGCTGGCAGCAATATTCTTTTGATGAATTTATCTGCTGACAGTTCGGGCAGAGAATCTGGTCAGAAGCTACTTCTGGCGTTTGTTCGGGAGTAACCTGTGTCGCGGGTTGTTGACTTTTGCGGGCAGTTTCGTGCCCGGCCAACTTTTGCGCATCCCTCAAACCGTTCTGGAAAGCAACATTATAGGGGTTGTTCTGTAGAAAGTTTCCGTAAATTTCGAGCAGCTCGTCGAGACGACTCTGCTTGTGGTAAGCTTCACGTAATACCGAATGCACCAGTTCGTTGTTTACATCGCCGTTAATGACCTGTTCGCATAACTGCAGGCAGCTGTCGAATTGCCTGAGCTTGAGGTGAATTTTGGCAACCCCGAGCAGAAACTCTGGTTCTGGTGAACCGAATTCCATCATTTTCTGGAACACTTTCATGGCATTGTCGTCACTGCGGGCTTTTTTGAGATAATAGCGGCCAAGTGGTTTGAGCACCTCGGGGTTGTTAGGGTCAAGATTGAGCCATTGTTCAAGGATTTTCACACCGTCGTCATTCAGGTTTTTTGATTGCGTGTAGTGAGAGCCCAGAAGCGATACCAGCGCGATATTGCGTGGGTCTTTCTGGTAAAGGTTCAAAAGTTCAGGAAGACTTTCTGGAGAAAGCATGCGGCGTCCCAGGTAAGCATAGCCAAGCCAGGAATGAGCTTCTTCGTCTTTCGTGCTTATAGAAATAAGATGTTTGCACTCGCCGATGGCGCGGTCGTAAATACCTCTTTTAAGATAGGCCTGGGCGAGTATGCGCGAGATCAAAGCGCCATCAAAATCTGTGAGATTGGGAAGTCGCTTAATCTTAACCAGTTCGTTGATACACTCCTCATGCATTTCTTTTTTGAGGAAACTCTTTGCCTTGCGCAAAGAAGAGTTCTTGTTGTATTCGGGCAGATATTTGTAAAGAGCGTAGGCAATCCAGCCCAGAAGAAGTATTATCAGTATCGGAAACACTGTTTTCCACTTTGCTGCGCTCGACTGCAGCAGCTTATCCTTAAGTTCAGGATACTCGGGGTCAGAATCGTATATTTCCATGAAATAGTTGAAGGCTGACTCTTTTTCGCCTCTTTCAAGAAAAATCGAGCCAAGGATAAATTTTGCGCGGTTATTGTCTTTTTGAATGGTCAGCTGGTAGCGGGCCATGGTGAGTGCCTGTTCCTGATCTCCGGTTTTCCAGTAGCACTCCGCCAGCAAGCTGGGCAGTTGCACGTCGTAGTTGCGCGGCAACTTGTCTAGACATTTGAGAGCGTCTTCGTATTCGTAAGCATTTCTGGCTTCGGTGCCTTTACGCCAGAGATCTTTTTTGTCGTCTTCAACCTGAATTTTGCTCAACTCGGTCTGAAATTTAGGAATAAAGCGCTTAAGACCGGAGTCGAGCTCAAGAATAGCCATGCCACGGCTGAGGGATGTCATCGCATCTTTCTGGTTGCCGGCATCGAGAAATTGTTTGCCGCGGCGTAAAAAGCCTTCGACCAGTCCGGCGCGGTCTTCGGAATATCTGGGCAGGCGTTCGCCTCTTTCCAGAATTTTCATCAGCGCGGTTTCTTTTTCTACAGCCTGTTTTAGCAGATTTTGCGCTTCGCTGTTGCCTGCGTCAACTGAGACCACATACTCAAGCATGTCTCTCGCTTCCAGCCAGCTGCCGTTTTTTACCAGTTTTTGGGCGTCTATCATGGCAGATTTTGCATCGCGAGAACTTTGAAGTTTGCTTAGTTCCTGCTGAACCAGCTCGTTATTTGGTGTTATTTCATCGGCACGCATGAGTGTGGTTATCGCGCCGGCGTTGTCACCGGATGAGGCCTGCTCCTGTGCCTGGGTCAGCAGTAGCGAAACTGCTGCTGCCTGTTTTTCGCGCACTTCAGACAGCAAATTTTTGGCGCTGTCAGGCCTGGCCATCGAATACTTGCTGGCATTGTCGGCATAGTTTCTGGCATCGGTGAGATTGTTGCGCTGCAGAGCAATTTTTCCGAGAATGTAAAAAAGCTCGCCCATATTTTCGGAATCATATTTGGTCCGTAGAGCCGTGTTTTTTTCGAGAAGTCCTTCGGCGATATCAGCAGCCTGATCGAGGTTGCCGGCGCTCATGAGCTCATCAAGTATTTTCAGTCCGACATTAAGCTCGCCTGGATCTACTCTCAATATTTCCTGGCGCAGACGCTTGATTTCACTCTGATTTTTACTTTTTTCAGCGCCCTGCAGGTTTTCTTTGAGAAGTTTTACATATGCATCGACATAAGTTTGATTGGCAGGTTCAAGCGAAACCGCCTTTCGCAAAGCTTTACCCATTTCTTCGTGGTTATTGCGAAGACGCATGAGCTGTGCTGCGTTGTAGTAGGGCTCAGCCCATTCTGGTTCAAGCTGCATCGCCTGTTTGAGCTGCTGGACAGCTTCCTGGTGATGACCGCCCGATATTGCCAGCATCCCCTTGCGATTGAGCTCGCGAGCTTCATCAGATACGGCAAAAGCACAAACGCTCGCAATCAGAGCGAGCACTGTAAGTAGAACGATTGGTGTAAATTTTAAGCGGTTCATGACTTCCTCATTTTCTCCAAGTATGACCGCCTGTTAGTCTAAGTTATTTTTGAAAGTTTTGCCAGTGCTTTTAATGCACATCTTCTTACATCCGGATCGGCGTCGCTGGTAAGATCCTGCAAAACATCGCTGAATTGCAGCGCACCGATTTCTCCAAGCGCCCAGGCGGCAGAAGAGCGCATTTGTTTGTGAGAAGAGCGTAACATCTGTTTGAGAGTAAGAACCGCGCCGGTTCCACCCAGTTTCCATAAAGCAGTCGCGGCATTACTGCGTACTCGATTGTGTGAGTCGTTCAGCAAAGGGAAAAGCAGATCGGAGTATTGCGGGTCTTCAAGCTGCCCGATCGAATCAACTGCATTGGCTCTGACTCTGCCGTCACTATCGCGTAGGGCTCTTGCCAACAACACTATTGATTTGGCATCTTCTGCCCTGCCCACGCTCTTTATCATCATTGCGCGTATGCGCGCATTCTCTTCGCGACTGAACTTTTCGACCAGGCGTGCCAGCGCCAGATCCTGGTTGAGCTGAAGCGCCGTTTTAATTATGGTGTCACGGATATTGCTCTCGTCTTCATGCATGAAGGAATCTATTAGCTGGCTGATTACGCGCGCTGAGCCAATTTTTCCAATGCTAAGAACGGCGCGGTTACGCACAGTCGGCGAGATATCGTTGAGCAATCCGACAAGCAGGTCAAGAGAACGATCTTCCTGTATCTCACCGAGGATGTATGCCACGGAAGCACGTTTTCTGGTGTTCGGTGAGCGCAGTTCTTCGGGAAGCGTATTCAAGCCAAAACGAATGCCCCTCTGCCATAGCGCTTTCAGGGCATTGGCACGAACGCGATTGTTACGGTCTGCGACCAGAACTTTTAAGACTTCTACTGTTTCTGGATTTTCGATATCACCAAGAGCTTCGACCGCGTTTGCTCTGACCCGTTCATCGGCAAAGTTCAAAAAAGCCTTTAGCAGAGGAAGAAACTCAGCCGACTTGAAGGAGCCAATCACTTTGATGCCAGTAGCTACCAGAGAAGGATCTTCTTCATTTTTGAGAAAGTCACAGATAGCTGTTTTGATTGCCGGCTGATTGCGGCCATACATTGAATGTAGAGCTTCACTACGCAGAATCGTGTTGGGCGACTCAAGATAGGTGATGATCATGCCAAAGACTTCAGGGTTGCTGGTCAGTCTGGCAGCTTTCATGGCGGCAGCCACAATTTCCGGGCGTCCGTCGCGAAGACCTTCGAGAATGTATTCGTCTACATTTTCGAGTCGATCGCGCAGCATGCATTTCAGGCAGAACAGCCTGACGCTTTTGTCGCGATCCTGAAACAGCTTTTTCAGGGTTGCATGATCCATTGCAGCTAGTCCTTAGGTTTATCAGAGAGCGAAACTTCGAACTCTTTGATCGATTCGGTGGCGTCTGAAATTACAATTTTTTCTGGAAAAACCGACCTTAGGAAAAACGGAGTGCGTTTAAGCGCGCCGCCAACCTTGGTCAATAGTAGTTCGTCGGCGAAACGTAGAATAGCGACGCGGTCGTTGCCTACCGTAAAAAAGCCATGATAGGTGATGTCTGGACGCTCAAAGACTTCTTCTTTTTCTTCTTCTACTCCTTCATCTGTGAAGGTTGGCATTATCTCAATGCCCTTTGCGGCGATACCGGTGAAGACATTGCGTCCATGACCATACGGATAACTTTGCATTGCTGCAAATCTGCTGTCGACGGCGTCTGACAGCGGCAGGTAAGAAACTGGCGCCAGCGGTTTTGGCGGTGCCAGTGGTCCTTTTTCGCTGGCGGGAGCTCCTGGTGCCAATGCAACAGCAGGGTTTGCCGGTGCAGATTGGGTGGTTATGCCGCGAGCTTCGTCAGCTTTTTTCTGACGGGCCGGTTTGAGCACCAGGTTGTCGAGTAGCAGAACGAACACTATCAGCGGTACGCCGAAAGCTACCATCTTATTCTTTTTACAGTAATCAAGAAATTCATTCTGAGTCATGCGTTTTCCTTGTATCGCCGATCAGGGTAAAAAGAAGGTCGATAAAGTTAGTTTCATCGACATATTGCCCTGCGAATCGCTCAACGGTGGAACTATTTCGATTTGCGAAATTTTAACCAGCCTGCCAAGTGAGTTTTCAATTTCCCATAAGAATTGCTTCAGCTTGTTGTATGCGCCACGAATTCTCAGATCAAATCGGAATTCCAGATAGCTGGATCCTGCGCCCGCAACCGGTGCCGGTGGCTTATATGTGGAATCCTGAATATGAATTTCGAGCGCTCGAGCTTTGCGCTGGACCTGCTCTATGAAAATTGTGTAATTTGAGGCATTCTCAAGCAGTTTTTCAAATTTGTCCTTAACTTCCTGGCGCTTATCGCGCAGTTGAGTTGTTATATCGGCAACCTGTTGTCGCCGTTTTGCAAATTCAGTCTGTGATTCTTCAAGTTTTTTGTTGAGTGTGACCAATTCCTGGCTCTTGTCGGCAATCGACTGGCGTTGCAGACGGTTTACCGAGCCCAGAAAATACAACAACCCACTGATTGCTGCCGCAATCAGACCGTAGGTCACAACTCTTTCTATTATCGATCGTAGTCTGGTCTTCACGTCATTTCCTTCTGATCAAAGTTATTTCCGTTTTGTCGCCAGATAGGTGAAATCCAGGGTGAATTTCTGGACTGAGCCTTCATCTTGTGTAACATTCGCAGTGGATTTGAGCATCGCGGTGAATTTTCCGCTCTGTTCAAGTCGATTGGCAAATTCAAGCACGTCAAATATGGTTGACGCTTCGCCGCTGAGAGTAAAATTCTGTTTAATATTAGTAAAATTTTTGGGGCTTATGTCAGTGATTACAACTCGATCAGGCACCGAAGCCTCCAGCGTGGCAAGAAAATCTACAAGGCTGGTGCCAGGGGTATCAAGGTTCTCGTTTATGAATGTGATGCTGTTTTTGAGAGAGTTGATTTCGCTTATCGGCGGCTGTAAAGCGCCAGTTTTTTCGACCATGTCGCGCACCTGCGTATCCATCCCGTCTACTTGTGCCTGAACAGCCGAAAGTTCACTGTGGTTCTTTATTGACATACTTCCAATAGCTGAAATGGTGACCAGAATGGTCAATAATGCCATCGCTATGCCCAGTGTGTCGCGGGGCAGGCTTTTATATTCCTTTGGTAGCAGGTCAAACTGATACTTCATGTTATTCCCTCAAAAAGCAGCCACAGGCCGCGGCCAGTGAGTTGCGTTCGGCATCATTGACTGGTTTGCCAGCCACAGAGAGCTGGTATAGTTCAGACACACATCTAACTTTTGTATTCAGATTGGTTCCAAGCAGAACGTGAATGTTTTCGAAATTAGCACCACCACCAGAAATAATTACTTCATGGATGGTGAATTCTCTAAATTTGGTCAGGTAGCTTTCGATAGCACCGAATACTTCGCGACAAAGCAGAGCGAATACATTTTTAATAACGGTAAAGTTATATTGCACATCCTGTTCTGGCGAAGGTTCTGGCAAAAAGAAGTTTTCGTTGCGCTTGAATTGATCAGCATCTGGCTCAGGAACGTGAAAGTGCTTGCTGAGCTGTTTGGTAAAGTCATAAGCACCAATCGGCCGATTTTGTAATGAACGTAGTAATCCGTCCTTGAATACACCAACCGAGGTTGATTCATGCCCAAGATGGATAAGACAGATGTTTTTGCCCTTGTTATCGGTATTTACCAGATAATGCTCAATCAGATTGGCTACATTGAAAAAATTGAGATCCATCATTATCGGGTTAAGTCCGGCTCTTTGAACAATGCTGCCGGCTTCGAGCAGGTTGTTTTTGATGGTGGCAATAGCCAGAACGATCTCGTCTTCTTCCCAGCTGCCAACACTCTGCTGGGTCATAAACCAGTTGTCATAGGGCAGCGGCATGACTGGTTCAAGATCTTCCTTGACCGCTTCTTCCATTTCCTTGCGCGAATATCGTGGCGGTGTCACCAGAATATTGACCAGTGAAGAATGATCCGGCATCATCACCATCACGTTTTCGTAAGAGAGTTTGGCCTCTTTTATCAAAGAGGCAGCGGCCTTGCGGACAGGTTCGGCTTCCATTATCGGGAATTCGATAAAGGTTGATACGACAAAGTCTTTGGGAGTGTCTGTTGACAAACACTTCTTCAGTCGTATTTCTCCTGCAACCGCTGATTCTAACACCAGAAGCCGCATTTCGTAGGTTCCCATTTCAAGAACCGTATTGATTTTAGATCCGAACCTTGCCATCAATTAACTTCCCATATTGATCATGATATATTCTTCGATAGGCACTTCGCCTTCGAGAACCTTTGCCAGACAGCATTCAGAGAGGGTTTTGACCTTGCGTTTGCGCAGGAATGTCGTCAGCTCCATGCTGGAGCGGCGCTGACCTATCATTTCCTTGAGTTCATGGTTTACTTCGATGACTTCATAAAGACCAGTTCTGTCTCTGAAGCCGCTGTTGTTGCAAGATTTGCAGCCCATGCCGCGATACAGTTTGTGAGTTTCGAGCTCTTTCATTTCGATCCCGAGAGAAGCTGCCAGATAAGGTGTTTGCTCGATTTCAGTTTTGCAGTGTGGGCAAATCTTTCTGACCAGACGCTGTCCAACCAGTAGACATAGCGCTGAAGCGTAGAGGTATGGGTCGATACCTATGTTTTCGAGACGATTGATCGTTTCAATTGCTGTATTGGCGTGAATTGTCGAGAAAACCATGTGACCGGTAAGAGCCGCTTTAACTGTAATTTCAGCGGTTTCGTAATCGCGGATTTCGCCGACGAGAATAATGTCCGGGTCAAGACGCAGAATTGAGCGAAGACCACGCGCAAAAGTCAGCGAGCGGCTGGGGTCGTTCTTGTTTTCAAAAACCTGCATCTGGTGCACGCCAGGAATTTTGAATTCGACCGGGTCTTCTACTGTAATGATTTTTTTCTGGCGACTGTTGATTATAGAAAGTGCCGAGTAAAGAGTTGTCGTTTTACCCGAACCGGTTGGACCGGCGAGCAGACAAAGTCCCCAGGGCTTACCAATGTTATATTCGAAAATTCTTAGATCGTCGTCGTGAAAGCCAAGGCCCTTGAGGTCAAGATTGACGCGGCCAGCATCGAGAATACGGATCGTACAGTTCTGCCCATAAATAGAGGGCAGAATCGCAACACGGAACTCGATCTGCTGATTCTTCACTCTGAGTTTGAAGTTGCCATCCTGTGGCATGAAGCGCTCAGTGATGTCAAGATTCGACATGATTTTTATACGCGAGATAATCGCCATCTGGGCAGCTTTTTCGATCGGCAGAATGTCATAAAGAATACCGTCGATACGATACCTGACCTGAATGATCTTTTCGAATCCTTCAATATGAACGTCTGATGCTCTCATCTTAACGGCATCAAGAATGACTTTATGAACCAGCGTTACAATCGAGGTCTGGTCTGATTCACGCTTGAGTTCTTCAAGGTTGAGGTCGCTCTGACTCCCAGTGTTTGCAAAAGCTTCAGAGAAGAGGTTCTCTTCTTTGGTGAATTCAAGCTTAACGTCTTTGAGCAGTTCGTCGATCGGCACATTGTCGAGAACGTTCTGTGGGCGATACAGCACTTCGTTGATGATTTGCAGAATCTGGGTTTTAGTGGCCAGCACCCATTTGATGAACATGAACCCGGTTGCCATCTTGATGCTGTCAAACATCTTGTTGTTGGTCGGGTCATATACTGCAATGGTCAAAGATTTTGGCTCTTTGCGAATAGGAATAAATTTGTAAGTTTTAATCAGACTTTCTGGAATCTGTCTGATCAAGTCGGGGCTGAGATCAGTCGTGCTGAGATTGACAAACTCGATACCATGTTGCATGGACAGGCCGCGAAACAAAGTTTCTTCGTTGATAACTTTATCGTCGATGAGAATTTCGCCAAGCATCCTGCGAAGAGAAGGCTGACGCTTGAGTGCGCTTTCGAGCTGTTCCGTTGTGACAGCACGCATTTCAACCAGGATCTCACCGATTCTTTTTCTTTTTAGAAAGTCTGCGGCCATGTTTTAGTTAGTCCTTCCTCACAAGTATCGGCACATCAAATTCATTTGTTAATTATTTTTCAGCAAAGCTGTAAATTAGCGGCTATATATCAGATGTTATTTAATAGTCGACACCATCTGCAGTGACAACGAAACTGGTGTAGTCGAGTGGATCTCCAGCCCCAGACCCACTGAGTGCTACGCTGTTGAGTATCTGGGCATCAATAGAGGCAGTGAAACTTGCGTTGTTATCGTAGTCTGCAAAAGCGAACTCAGTTCCTATATCAAATGTTCCGTTGGTATCGACATCATAGTAATAGGCCGATGGACTCCCAAGCGTCCAGTCTGACGAGGGTATGGGCGAACCGTCTTTGGGATTTAAAAACACTGGCATTGATAGGAGGTATTTAAGATTACTGCGTCGCACGAAAACGTTACTGATATTTTGAACTGACCCGGAAACAAGTTCTGAGCCACTGGCATTACCTGATCTCGGATCGACATGTAAGGAAAATGTGCCGCTGCTGACCGGCACTAAGAATGGACCCCGGGAGTTATCGCCGCGAAACTGATTGAGCACGCTGCGATAGCTCGCCAGGTTTTGTCTTAGCGTAGACAGGCGGGCGTCGTAGATGTAATCATTGTAATACGGCACTGCCACCCCGACCAGAATGCTGATAATGGCTATCACTATCAGGAGCTCAATTATAGTAAAACCTTTTTTAGTCATATTTTTCCTCACCAGTCTGTATATTTGGTTCCATCGATCGCTGTAACAAAACCGCGTCGCTGGTTTCCAGTATTGTCAACACAGGAAATGTCGAATACTCCTGAGGCAGATGCCGGCATCCAAGTATTACCGTTTTCATAAAATCCTGTCGTGCCCGATGCGCAGTGTATTGTCCAGCTTGCTGCGCCAACAAAGGGGTCTTGTGGGATTCTTTGCAGGTATGGCTGTGAGTAAAAATAGATGTCGCTGGGCACACTGTCCTGCAGGATGCTTCCGTCTGTGGCCAGTATTGGGTGAGACATTGATTTTGTCAAAGCCTCCAGCGTTGGCGGGTAAAGTTGACTGTCAGGCACCTCAAAGAGCTTATTATACCCATATCGTGCAACTACGACATTCCGGCAGTCTCGTTTCCATAAAGCGATTGCCTGGCGTATGTCAGCCATATTTTTTTCCAGTTGCGTTTCTTGTGTTTTAATGTAGGTTATTTCGGCTACTGGGACAGTAGCAAGCGCAATCATGCCAACGATTGCCACGACTATAAGCATTTCAAAAAGGGAGAAGCCATTGCGATGTTTACCAGTCATCGGTGATACTCCCATTCAGAGCCAGTCCGGCGCCATCCGACCTGATGTCAGTGATATTGCCGTTTTTGAGAACTTTAGTCCAGGTGGCGTTTGGATTCCAGCTGGTGAAGGGGTGCGGGGGCAAGTCGTCTGTTGCTGGCCTGGGTCTGAGAAACTTGCGATCAACCTTTATAGCTACAATATCACCCGGAATAGCGCTTATTGGAATGTCAAAAGTAAACGGCGGGGTGGTCAGACTGGCCATTGTTCCAGGAAATCCATAGCCATCATTGGCAAGGGTATTTAAGAAAAGAGTTTTTGACGCATCGTCGGTGATTTGGGCAAGTCCGGAGAGTGTTACAAAAGTGCGGTAGCCGTCGGTGAATTCGCGGCTGGACAATGCTGACTTACTGCCCGAAATGGCGGTTCGCACATCATAGAGGATTATTCGCAACCGCCGTTCCTTTTCGCGCTGCTGAACGATCTTGAAGACCGGAAAGGAAATAGCAGCCATCAACGAGATGACAACGGTTACAACTAGGATCTCTACCAAAGAGACGCCTTCGCGCGGATGCGCGGGCTTGCTCATTTTGGTAGAAAAGCTGGTGTGCATTTTTTTACCTCTGAACGTTATTTTTCATTCATCAGCGGCAGAAAGACTGCGGTAGATTTGAGAATGTCGATTGCACGCTGCAACTGTGTGTCATAGGGATTAATGACGAACATCTGCAGTTTATTGTGGGTGAAGCTGTCGGGTGGTTCGACAAAGCCGCTTAATTTATAAGTTTCTGAAGCATCGCCTTCGCCGGTGATCGTAATAGTGCCTGAACTGAGTTCGGCAGTCAAGGTAGCATTGCTGAGCTTCTGCAGATACTTTTGATCGAGTTCTATTGCTTTGCGTATCTCTTCCTGCTTGCTCTCGTCAAATTTTGGCAGTTCGACATTGATGTCAGGTTCGATACCTGTTTTGTGAATGTTTATACCTGATGGAGTGTAGTAGAGAGCAGTGGTCATCGCCATTGCTGAGCCGTCGTTGAGCGAAATGACGGTTTGAACCGAACCTTTGCCATAACTCTTGCGACCGACCAGCAGTCCGCGCTTGTTATCTTTAACTGCACCGGCAACAATTTCTGATGCCGAAGCCGAGCCTTCGTTGATGAGAACAATCAGGGGTAGCAGCGGATGATATTTGAAAAACGAACTGTAGGTGTTTTCTTCTCCGTCGCGACCCTTGATTGATACAATATCGCCCTTGGGTATGAACTTGCGGCCAACTTCGACGGCTGAGGTCAGCAGGCCACCCGGGTTGTTGCGCAAATCCAGAATTATTGATTGTGCACCATTCTTTTCAAGGTCGATCAAGGCTTTTTCGAGATCTTCTGATGAAGTTTGAATGAATTGAGTCAGTCTTATGTAGCCGATGTTGGGTTCAATCACCCAGTATTTTACGCTTGGCAGCTTGATTATTTCTCGTGTTAGTTCATAGTCACGGCTTTCTCTGTCGCCTTCGCGCAATATAGAAAGAATAACCTTGCTTCCTACCGGACCGCGCAGCAATTTGACAGCATCGTGCAGTGCGATGTCGATAACATCCTTGCCGTCAATTTTTATTATCATATCACCGGCCAGAACTCCGGCCCTTGCTGCCGGGGTGTCGTCGATCGGCGATATAACCGTAAGCATGCGGTCTTTGAGGGAGATTACTATGCCCAGCCCCCCGAACTCGCCCTGAGTTTCGACCTGCATTTCCTTGAATGACTTGGGTTCCATAAAGCGGGTGTAGGGGTCGTCGAGTTTTTTGAGCATGCCCTCGATGGCGCCGTAGATCAGTTTCTGCTCGTCGAGGTTTTCTTCGACGTAGTCTGATTTGATCAGCTCAAGCACTTTTCTTATAAGATCAAGCGACTTAAAGTAAGTCAGATTGGTAGATGAAGCGAACAGCGGCTTAGCGCTAGAAGTCAGCAGGAGCGCAATAATAACTCCAGTCAGGATTATGCCGCGAAAAAAATATTTGATCATTACAAATGCTCCTTAAGACTCTGAAACATGATTTACTGAAGTATAACACTTTAACATATTTGTTAAAAACAAAAAAACTCACTCTACTGACAGGTAGTCGAGCGGTTGTTGCTTCTTGCCGCCAAAACGAATTTCAAACTGCAGAGTCAGGTTGCGGCCGCCAATAATGCGGCCAATGACTTCGCCGCGCTCCACGATCTGACCGAGCCCGACCCATATTTCGTCCAGGCGGGCATAGACCGTGGAAAATCCTCTTGAATGTCCGATTATAAGCACATTGCCGAGCCCACTTATACTGCCACGGTAGGCAACTTTGCCGCGGGCCGCAGATTGTACCTCTGTTTCGCCGATTGTAGAAATATAGAGCGCGGTGGTGAGCTCATCACCAGTTTGGTCAAGGCTCTGACGTTTGGCTTTGATGACCGGCCACATAAATTTCATAATTTTAGCAGCTTCTGGTGCAGATTCCGGCAGGTGTGCTGAAGCTATTGCCGGCTCTGTTTGCAGAGGAGCAGCTACTGCCAGCTCACTTTCGAGGTCTGGGGCATTGCGAGATTCTTCGATGCGGTTGATTTCGCTTTCGAGCTGCTTGCGGGCTGTAGCGAGAGTCTTTTCCTTTTCTAAAAACAATTTTTTCTCCAGCAGCACCGTCGAAAGCATGGCCCTGAATGCCGAATTTTCGGTGTCGAGTTTTTTTGACTTCTCGGCCAGCTCAACTTTGCCCGACTCAAGTTGCTGCTGGCGGGCCTGCATTTCGACTGCAAGTTTGCGCTGGCGCAGATCATGAGTTTTAAGCTGTTGCAGCAACTCCTTGTCACTGTTGAGCAAATACTTAACCATCTGATAACGGTTTAAAAACGAATTTAGATCGCGCGCCGAAAAAACCGAGCCGATCAATGTGCCCTGTTTGATCTTGTGCAGTTGCACAAGTCTTGCACGAAATCTTTCCAGCAGAAGATTTATCTGTTCGCGTGCATTAAGACTCTCTTTTTCAATGTCCGCGATTTTGAGTGTAATCTCGCTCTGGCGCTCATTGAGCTGTTCTACCTGCGCCTGAAGCTGGGTTATTTCGTCTCGTTTTGACTTGATCCGGGCTTCGAGTTTGCGGGTTTTTTTAAGACTGTCGCTGAGCTTGACCTTGAGATAATCAAGTTGCAGATTGATTGAGTCGATCTCGATCTGCAGGTTATCGTTTCCTTTTGGCCGGGTTTTGGCCGCTTCCGCCCTCCCTGGCTCACGCGGCACGCGGCCATCCGTGTCCTTGCCTGCAAAAGCTGGTAGATTTATCAGCACTGCAACAGTCAGAGCTATGATCAGCAGCAGTCGGTCGCGTCGGCACGGCATCGTCAAACCCCTTCTGGCGATGACTTGCTGAATTTGCTGATGTCGCGCAGTGACAGCAGGCTTCCGGAAATGCCAAGAACTATACCCATCATCAGGAGCTTGGCTGACAGCTTGAACAGCTGTTCAAAACCGATATTGGCGGTGAAGAAGGGAATCAGTTCGGCGAGCTTGGCCAGCATGAATCTGTATGCCGAGAAAAGGACTACTATGGCTAGAAAAGAGCCGACCAGGCCTTGAATAAAGCCTTCGACCAGAAATGGGCCTCTGACGAACCAGTTGGTGGCGCCAACCAGTTTCATTATCACGATTTCTTCGCGGCGCATGAAAAGTGTGAGTCGAACCGTGTTGTAAACAATAAAGAGTGAGGCGAGGCCAAGCAGGATAACAATGACCAGGCTGATCAGCCATAACAGTTGAGACATGCCATGAAACTGCTGAAAAAGATCTTCGCCGTAGCTGATATTGTCGATCATTGGCTCGATTTTGAGCTTCTGCAACAGCGATTCAAGTATGCTGCCAGATTTTATTTTTATGCGCAGGGTGGTGGGGAGCGGGTTGTTGCCCTCGCCAAAGCCAATCTTCAGGAGTTGTTGGTCATCGGGACTGCTGAATAGTTCGCGCGCAGCTTGATCCGGGGTGACAACTTCGATGTCTTCAACCTCTTCCCAGCTGGTTAGTCTAAGACTGAGAGTTTTAGCGTCAGTTATCGCAAAACCCGACTTGAGGTAAGCTGTAACCAACGCTTCTGACTGCATCTGCTGCAGAAATGATTCCAGGTTCATTGTTGCAAGCAGGAAAGCTCCCATCATTACCAGTGCAATGCTTATGGTTGAAATAGTTATAAAAGCCATCATGGCCGAGCGCTTCATGTTAGTGCCGGCTTCATTGACAAAGAATGACAAATTTGCGAGAGACATTAGCGGATACTCCAGTCGATAGTGTTATTCATAAGCATAGGTACCGCCGAGTTCGTCTTTGATTATCTGGCCATCAACCAGTGCTACTACGCGCTTGCGCAGTTTGTTCACCAGGTTGTGGTTGTGCGTGGCCATGATGATGGTGGTGCCACGTGAGTTTATCTCCAGAAAAAGCTGCATAATTTCCTGAGAAATCATGGGGTCAAGGTTGCCGGTAGGTTCGTCAGTAATAAGTATGAGCGGGTTGTTTACAATGGCGCGCGCGATACAGACGCGCTGCTGTTCACCACCCGAAAGTTCAGTTGGAAACATTCGGCGTTTGTGTGAAAGCCCTACTTGCTCTAGCGCTTCCTGAACGCGATTGCTTATTTCTGCTGCCGAGGCGCCAATTACCCGCAGGCCGAAAGCGACGTTTTCGGCAACCGTTCTGCGCTTGAGAAGCTGAAAATCCTGAAGAACTATTCCCAGGTTGCGCCTCAGATAGGGCACCCGACTTTCCGGCATCAGCGTTATATCCTTGCCATCGACAATAATTTTGCCTTCGGTAGGCGTGTCTTCGCGAAATAGCATGCGCAGAAAAGTGCTTTTGCCGGCTCCGCTTGGCCCGACCAGAAAAACAAAATCACCTGGGTTGATTATAAGGCTTATATTGTTAAGAGCTCTTACGCCATTGGGAAAAATACGTGTTACGCTTTGTAATTCAATCATATTGTCTGTGTGTTTCGCTAACCTGTTCAAAACTTTTGTTGGATTATAACAGTTGTAATCATTAATGGCAAAAAGTGAATTTTGCAGGCAAAAATTTGCTAATTCTGGTAGCATTGGTAAATTATATGGTTCATAGCACCGATTTAACTGTAGAATTATTGATCGAGCACGCTAAAACCGGTTTTGTGATTGTTCGATCTTGTATGGTCAAACGTATATAGAGGCTGGAGGAGCAATGATTTTTGAGTTACTGAATCTCTGCGTTGAAAAGGGAGCGTCTGACCTTCATTTCAAGGTGGGCTATCCTCCTATCCTGAGAATAGATGGCACAATGCGGCCAGTAAAAGACATGCCCGTCGTTTCTTATGATGATTTTGAGGCGATGCTTGAATCTATTCTCGATGACCTGCAGTTGGTTAATTTTATCAAGCATCGTAAGCTCGACCTTGGCTATAGCTTTCATAATGCTCGTTTTAGAGTTAACCTTTTTCATGATATACATGGCGGGAATGCGGTATACAGGGTTATTCCGTTCAAACACCTGTCGTTTGCCGACATTGATTTGCCCATGTCTGGTCGTCGCCTGGCTGACCGCCCTAAGGGCATCATTCTGGTAACCGGTGCTACCGGTGCTGGTAAATCGACAACACTTTCAACCTTTGTCACGCATGTGAACACCACTTATCATAAGACCATCGTAACTGTCGAGGATCCGATCGAATATCTGTTCGAAGACGAAATGAGTCTGATCAGTCAGCGCCAGGTTGGTGTTGACTGTTTGACCTTTGAAGAAGGTATCAGAGGGGCTTTGCAGATGGACTGCGATGTGTTGATGGTTGGCGAGTTGCGCAATACCGATGCGGTTGAAATGTCGCTTCTGGCGGCAGAGTCAGGGAAGCTGGTATTGACTACCCTGCACAGTAATAGCGCTATTCAGGCAATAGATCGCTTTGTGAATTTGTTTCCGCAGACGATGCATTCGCAAGTTCTCGGCCGCCTGGCTTCGCATTTGATCGGCGTAGTGACTCAGACGCTGGTGCCTAGAAAGAATGCTCGCGGGCGGGTTGCTGCCTTTGAGATTCTTATTAATACATCGGCGGTTCGCGGTCTCATCAACGAAAATCGCGTGCATCTGATCTCGTCTTATCTTGAGTCTGGATCGAGCACTGGTATGATATCTCTCGATAATGCCCTGGTCGACCTTACCTGTGAAGGCAAGATCGAGAAAAATGAGGCGCTTCTGGCTGCCAATAACAAGACATATGTCAAGCGTAAAATCGAAGAGCGCGACGGTTCCGGAGGTGTGGTATGAAACCGGATGTGTTTGCATATTTTGAACGAGCCTTGGAAATGGGTGCCAGCGATTTGATTCTTAAACCGGGCGCACCACCCTCATTCCGGGTTAATCGGCATCTGATCATCTCTGAGGATGAGGCTCTGGCACCTCAGCAGATGTATGATCTTTTTTTGCCTATAATAAGTGCTGATCAGCAGGAACAACTGCGTGGCAAATTCTATGTTAATTCTATTTTTTCATATCGTCACAACCGCGCCCGCATAAGATACTACATATTTCAGCAGCGTGAAGGTCTGGCCGGCTCGTTTCGCTTTATTCCGCCAAAGGTGCCCAGTATCAAGAGTTTGCGACTGCCTGAAGCTCTTATCAATATTTCCGCCCGCCCACGTGGTCTTTTCCTGGTAACTGGCCCATCGTGTTCGGGCAAGAGTATGACGATAGCGGCAATGGCCGATGCCATCAACAAACGTTTTGCCCGCCACATCATTACCATGGAAAGCCCGATTGAAGTCATTTATACGCCAAACCAGGCTGTGTTTACACAGGTTGAGATCGGCCAGGTCATTAACAGCTATTATGATGCCGTTATCAATGCCTTGCGCGAAGACCCCGATGTAATGATAATTGGTGAGCTCAAAGAGCGTGCGATTATTGAGCAGGCGCTTATGGCTGCCGAAACTGGGCATCTGGTATTGTCTTCTCTGCCTACCATGGGATCAGCGCAGACAATAGAGCACATTGTCAGCATGTATCCACCGGGCAAGCAGGAGGAAGCGCGCTCGCAGTTGAGCCTGAGTCTGATCGGCATTTTTTCGCAGATGCTGATACCAAATATCGACCCGATGCAGCCGCCAAGTGTTGCCTATGAGCTTATGCTGGTAAACTCGGCGATTCGTAATCTGATTCGCGATAAAAAATACAACCAGCTTAATACAGCTATGATCATGGCCAAACGCGATGGTTGTGTGACCCTTAAAGACTCTCTGGAAAAACTTATGAGAGAAGAAGGGGTCGACCAGGCTTTTGTAAAGAGTCTGTTGCAGGAGCTCGAAGAATGAACGACGTAGCACAAAAACGAATAAAAGAACTCAGAGAAAAGATCACGGCCACTGTTTCCAATAACCTCGGCGCCAACCTCTCCGAGAGCACACGCGCTCGGCTCAACCTGTTACTTGCTGAAGCTGGTCTGCCACAGTCTGAAGGTATTGTTTTCAGCTATCTGCAGAATCATCCTGAACAGGAAGAGGCCATCATCGCCGGTAGCAAGTTTGCCGGTGAAGAAATCGAGAATTTTTTAATAGATCTGCTTAAACAACAACGCTCTGTTCACCGCGATCTCATCGTTGAGCAACTTGGTTTCAGGAAAAAAGCTGAGATGGTTGCCAAACTGCAGCCGTTTCTTGCAGATTCTGACCGGCATGTGCGCTTTCAGACCGCAAATGCTCTATTTAATATTGGCGGTAAAGAAGCTGCACTGGCACTTTGCGAATTTATATCCGATCCCGATGAATGGATCTCGATGACTATCCTGCGTTTGTTGTGTATTATGCGCGAACTCGATTCTATTCCGATTCTTATCGAAAAATATCATCAGGACGAAGACTTGCGGCGAAAAGCGCTGATGATATCGTTTCTTGCCAGATTTCGCAGCGTGACCCTGCTGCCAATTTTTGATGAGGGTATTAAGGCTAGAGATGCTCGTTTGCGGGCAAACTCGATCGAAGCGATCGGCGACCTGACTCTGCCGCCCGAAGAGATAAAAGAACGCGTTGAAAAGCACCTTCATGATCCCAATAACCGAATTCGAGCTAATGTTATTCTGGCTCTTGCCAAGCTTGAGCCGGAGAAGATCAAGCCCGAAATTCAGGAAATGGCTGCGTCAAATGACGTGCAGCTCAGGCGCAGCGCTGCTTTTATTCTTGGTATGATTCCATCAGACGAATACCATGATCTTGGGGCGGTATTGGTTGGCGATAAAAGCGAAGTGGTTCGCAAACGCATGATTCAGTCTTTACGTAATTTCTCTTCTGAGTTTGTCTTTAACCAGCTCGATCTGGCACTTTCTGACCAGAACAAATGGATTCGCAAGCACGCTGTAGATATGGCAACACGGTTGTCGAAGTTTCCCCATAAAAAAATTCTCGGGTTGCTTAAAACCGAGCGGGCAGCGCCAAATCTCGAGTCTTGTCTGAATTTCTTTACTTTTCATCCGACTGAAGAGGCACTGACTGCAATCAAATTGCATTTGAAAGATCGCAGATTGCCGGTGGTCAAAGCTCTCCTGGCTGCTGTTGCCGCTATTGGCGGGGTCGAAGGCGTTAAGTCTATAGCGCCAAGGCTTGAACAGCGAGATCCGCAGGTTATCAGAGCTTTGTCTGAGATCCTGATTAAAGCCGGCGAGCGCAAAATTCTCGAAGACCTTGTCGAACGATTTTCGCAGCTGAAAAACGAAACCCAGGTTGAAGCACTTATTCCTTCGCTGAGCAGTTCTCTTAAAATTCTCGATCTGGGTGATAGCATGCCTGTTCCTTTACTTAAAAGCTTTGAGAAGATCGAAGTGGCCGATAAGCCTGCTCCACCTCCACCCCCTCCACAACCAGAGCAGACCGAAGAACCAGAAGAATTCGAAGAACCCGTTCTGCCAGAATCTGTCGTAGGTGGTCGAAAAGCGCCGATAGAAGCGGGAGGCCTAGAGGATCTAGAAGAAGTTGAGGATGCAGACGAATCTGAAAGCGATGCCAGTGGCGAAATTTCTGATTCTGACCTGCCAGACCTGCTCAGCCTGGGCGACTTTGGTGATTTTGGTGGTGGTGAACCTGCGAAGCCGAAGAAGGCTAAGCCTGGCAAAGTCGTGCCCAAAGTTTCGCCGCATTATCGCGCTGGTCTCAAGGCCTATAATGTTGGCAAATACAAAAAAGCCATCTCTGAATTCAGCATGCTGCTCGAAACCGACGAGTCACCGCCGATCAATATTTATCTTTACATGGGCATCATGTGCTCAGAGCAGGATAGCTATGAACAGGCACGTGATTATCTGCAGACTTTCATTGGCAAAGCTCCTGATCATGCCAGAGCTCACTATGTTCTTGGCAAGGTTTACAGGCAGCTGAAGAACTGGAATGACCTGATCAAGGTCTACGAAAAATTTGTGGGCGGTGAAATCGAAGCCAGTCCGAAAATGAAAACCAAAATTTATCACGATCTTGGTGTGGCCTGCGTTTTGGTTGCCAAATATGAGCGCGGCGCCCAGCTTCTTGACAGCCTGCTCAAATTGCATCCCGACGATGCCGAAGTTGCTTATTATCTAGCCCTGGCCAATTTCCAGCTCGGCAAAATCAGTGTGGCTGGCCAGATCTTGCACCAGGCCTGCAAATTGCCGGTTGGCAACAAGAGGATCGGCAAGCTTATTGAAGCACTTTCTCAGAAGGTCAGAGCTGGCGGGCACTGAGCAAAATTGCATCTTGACATGACAATCGAGGGTTCATATAATGAGCCCTCGATTGTTTTATCCACGTTTGAAAGGCATAGCTGATGAACAAACCCAATACTCAGAACACAAGCAAAAAGGTTATGGAAGCTGTTACCCCGAAGTCTGAAGACATTTCTCGCTGGTACACCGATGTGGTGCTGAAAGCGCGTATGGCCGACTATTCGCCGGTAAAGGGCTGTATGATCATCAGACCTTACGGCTACGCGCTTTGGGAAAACATTCAGAAGATTCTCGATGCAGAATTCAAGAGGCTTGGCCATCAAAACGCATATTTTCCATTGTTTATACCTGAAAGTTTTCTGACCAAAGAAGCTGAGCACGTCGAAGGCTTCGCGCCAGAAGTTGCCTGGGTAACTCATGGTGGTCATGAAGAACTTGAAGAACGTCTGGCGATAAGGCCGACCTCAGAGGCTATTATCGGTCACATGTATTCAAAGTGGATCGAGAGTTACCGTGATCTACCTGTGCTGATCAATCAATGGGCCAACGTCGTGCGCTGGGAAAAAGTGACCAGGCCATTTTTACGCACTACTGAATTTCTATGGCAGGAAGGCCATACTGCACATCGCACCCACGAAGAAGCTCAGGAAGAAGTGATGCAGATGCTGGAAGTATACAAAACCTTTGTTGAAGGATCACTGGCTATTCCACTGGTTACCGGCGAAAAGAGTCAGAAGGAAAAATTTGCCGGCGCACTGAACACTTATACTATAGAGGCATTAATGCCAGACGGGCAGGCTCTGCAATCTGGCACATCGCACGATCTCGGTCAGAATTTTTCCAAAGCGTTTGATATCAGATTTCTTGATTCAGATGGTGAGCGCAAATACGCCTGGACAACCTCCTGGGGTATGTCGACCAGAATTATCGGCGCTGTAATAATGGTGCACGGGGATGATCGTGGCTTGCGTTTGCCGCCAAAGGTTGCGCCGATTCAGGCCGTTGTAATTCCGATACTTTACAAGGATTCACAAGATGTTTTAAGCAAAGCACGCGAGCTTATGAAGCGACTGGCCAGCATTGACATCAGAGTGCACCTCGACGATCGCGAAGGCTTCAAGCCGGGCTGGAAATACTCGGAGTATGAAATGATGGGTGTGCCGTTGCGCGTTGAGATTGGTCAGAAAGATCTTGAAAAAAATCAGGTTTGCCTGGTGCGCCGCGATACGGGCGAAAAGATGTTCATCCCTGATGCTGAGCTCGAAGCTACAGCTGTGCGGCTTATGCAGGAAATTCAACAGACGCTTTTCGTTCAGGCCTCAGAAATTCTCAAAAACAAGACCTGCAAGGTCAGCAGTTTTGATGAATTCATCTCAGCAATAAAGGAAAAACAGTCTATGGCCGATCTTTGCTGGTGCGGCGGCGCTGCTTGCGAGGCCAGACTTAAGGCCGAAGCCGGCGCCACCATCAGATGCTTTAATGACGGTCAGGTCGATACTGCTTGTGTCGTTTGTGGCCAGCCGGCGCAAAGAAGAGTTTTTGTCGCTCGCGCTTATTGATCACAGGCTGCCAATGAGAATGTCGCAGCGCCATCTCCAGACGGGGGTGGTGCTGTTTTTTTTGAGCTGGTAATATGTTAGACTATTTTATCTCAGAAATCGGGAAGTTGCGAGAATATGGATATTAAAATTAAAAGACTCATTAAAGATCTGACCAATTCAGATGATGATCTGCGGGCTTTATCGGCTATGACTTTGATGAAGCTGGATTTCCCCGACCGGGAAACGCGCGAAGCAGTGCTTGAAAACCTGATCGAAGCCACCAGAGATCGTAATGTTTCTGTTCGTTTTTTTGCTCGTAAGGCAATCGACAAGATCAAGAAAACTGAGAAACTTCTTAGATCCGCAGAAGAGCCAGCCACTGGGGAAAAAATTGATGAGAATTTGATTTCTATAGATTATGAAGACCGGCTTGCTGGTGTTATGGAAATTAAATCCGCCAATCTGGCGCAATATAAAGACCAGCTTATAAAAATGCTCGACACAGAGGAGCATGCTTTTGTCAGGGCGGCTTTGATAAGCAGTCTTAAGCTTTTTATCGACAAACAGCAGGCAGGTATTCTCAGCCATTTTCTTAATGACCCTGATAATCGGGTAAGGTCTAATACTATTGAAGCACTGGAGGATCTGGGAGTCGAAGAATCGATACCCAGCCTTTTTTCAGCTCTTTCTGATCCGGATAACCGTATCCGTGCTGTGGCAGCCAAAGCTTTGCAATCTTTCGGCGAAGAAAAAGTTTTTACCGAACTCAAAAAAATGCTCCATTCTCCTGAAGAATGGATGAAAGGCAGCGCGATCTATGCGCTATCACACATTCAGGCCGGAGAAGCGATAGAGCTGCTGGTCGAAGCTGTGCGCGTTTCGACTCATGCAGATACCCGGATAAAAGCCATTGTTGCTCTGGCTAACTACCATGATTTAACTGCCTGGACTTTTTTGAGAGGCCTGGGAACAAATGGCGAAGGTGTATTCAAGGAAACCGCAATCCGCTCCCTGAAGCTGATGGAAGAAAAATTTGGCCTTGAGCCCCCCACCGAAACAATGGTGACGCAGCTGTCTGAAGAAAAAATAGCGACACCTGCGGCAGAGAGCAAAGGCTCAGATGAAGGCGCGATGGAAGACATTGCCAGTGCCGTAGGCAAATTTTTTCGGCAGGGCAAAGATGAAGCGGTTGGTCTCTCGAATAAGGCAAAACTGAGCTTTTCGGTTACTGACCTTCGCAAAGAGGCTGATGAAGTCTTTAAAGAGGCTGGTCGCACTGTTTTTGATTTTTATCAGGCTGGCGAAGTTCAATTTCCAGAGCTTTTGACCACGGGTCACGAAATTTTGCGCATGAACTTTTTCATTCAAAAGTATGCCGAACAGGAAGAAAAAGCAGCAGAAAAAAAGCCTCAGGGATTTTTTGAACAGCTTAAAGGCCTGTTTTCGAAGTCACCTGAGGAGAAAAAATCAGCTTCTCAAGGTGAACGCTTCAGCAAAAAGCGTGATGAGCTTTTTCTTAAGATGGGGCAGATGGCACTCAAAAAGTATGAAGCTGGCGAATTTCAGCCAAAGCAGCTTGAGGCGTATTTTTTAAGCTGGCAAAAGCTTCAGAAGAAAATTGGCAGTGAACAGAAGAAATCATAACGAAGCGAGGCAATATGGATCTTAAAAGTTACATCAGAGACGTTCCGGATTTTCCCAAGCCAGGTATTATCTTTAAGGATATCACCCCGTTACTCGGCGACCCGCAGGCTTTTGCTGCAATGATCGACGCATTTGCCGACAAATACACTAATTCTGGCATAACTCGTGTGTGCGGTATCGAATCACGCGGCTTTATCATTGGTGCTGCCCTGGCATTGCGCTTGAATGTCGGTTTTGTTCCGATTCGCAAGGCTGGCAAACTGCCATATAAAAAAATACGTCGCGAATACAGTCTTGAATACGGAACTGATGCGATAGAGATTCATGCCGATTCGGTTGCTCAAGGCGAAAAGGTTCTGCTCATCGACGATCTGATTGCCACCGGAGGCACCGCTGAGGCGGCTGTAGCGTTGTTGCAGGATGTTGGCGCCGAAATTGCCGGAATAGCCTTTGTTGTGGAACTGGAATTTTTAAAGGGACGTGAAAAATTTGATCAGAGCAAGTATTTTGCTCTGCTTAAATACTGATGCTTCAAGCTGCTTCGCTCTGGGCAATAATTCCGGCTCGCGGTGGTTCCAAAAGACTTAAGCGCAAGAATCTTCTGACTCTTGCCGGCCAATCTCTAATCGCACGTGCCGTTAAGACTGCGCTCGCCAGTGGCTGTTTTTCCAGAGTTCTGGTCTCGACCGACGACGTAGAAATTGCTGACGAAGCCAGGCGAGCTGGTGCTGAAGTGCCGTTTATGCGCCCGACTGAGCTTGCTGGTGACGCCGCTTCATCTGTAGATGTTCTGCTGCATGCCGTCGAAACTCTTGCTAAGAGTTCCCCGGCACCAGAAATTGTCGCATTGATCCAGACGACTTCACCACTGCTGAAGCCAACTCATGTCAGAGAGGCTGTCGAACTGTTCAACAGGAGTGGCTTTGTCAGCCTCTCTTCCATGAAGATGGTAAGTCAGCAGCCAGAATGGATGTTCAGGGTCGATCAGAATACAGGACTGGCGAGTCCAGAGTCGCCGGCCGGAATTGTTGCCGCTTCTGCATTGCTGCCGCGCCGATTTATTGAAAATGGCGCGATTTATCTGGTGCAGCGGTCATGGCTGCTCGAAGAGAGAAGTCTTTATAATTTTACGCATCACGGCTGTTACACAATGTCTGAGGCCGACTCAATAGATATTGATACCGGTGAAGATTTTGTCCGGGCTGAGTTTGAGATCAGCCGTCATTTACAGCAGGATCAGCGACGCGGTTCATAATCTGGTTGTAGAGGGTCGCGCGATTCCGACCGTTGTCTTTTGAATAATACAGCGCAAAATCAGCGCGCTGAATCAGCTCGACTTTTGAGCGGGACTGGTCTGGATAACAGGCCACTCCAAGCGAGACAGTAACCGCTACTTTTTTGCCATCGATTCTGAAATCGTAGTTTTCGATTGCAGTTCTTATACGCTCGGCTGGTGCCAGCGAGCCTTCGCCATTCTTTTCCGGGCAGATTACAACAAACTCCTCGCCACCATAGCGTGCTGGAATATCAATTTCGCGCACACTTTTTTCTATAAGTTTTGCAACTGTTTTCAAAACCCGGTCACCTTCAGGATGTCCATAGGTGTCGTTAAAGTTTTTAAAATGATCGACGTCAAGAATGATAAGTGAGACAAAATTTTCGTAGCGGTCGGCACGTTGTAATTCTTCGTCTAGTCGTTGTTGAAAATAGCGGTGATTATAGAGCCTTGTCATTTCGTCTGTAACAGCATAGCGGTATAGGCGTGCGTTATCGATCGCGATGGCTGCCTGATTGGCGAGATTTACAAACAGCTCGAAATCCTTGTCAGAGAAACTGTTTGGATCTGAACGGGAAACATTAAGAGTGCCTAACAGCTTGTCTTTAGCCATCAATGGCACACACATAAGGGTGCCGGCTCTGACATATGATTTCTTTATTGTCTGAAATTCACTGTCGGTGCGGGTGTCACGCACAAAAAGAGGCTGGCATGACTTGATGACCCAGCCGGCGACAGACTCTCCGATTTCGAGCTTGGTGTCACGGGTAATCCCCTCGCTCAGGCCAATTGCAACGCCAATGGTCAAAATCTTTTCTGAGTCGTCAAGCAGCATGAGTGAGCCTTTTTCCGCTCGAATTACTTTTACGACGATTTCCAGAATCATGTTCTGAAGTTTGCGAAAATCAAGAATTGACGAAATTGCTTTGCCAACCTCATAAAGTGTCGAAAGCTGCATGATGCGGTAGTCAAGATCGATTCTGGTTTCGCGCAGATTAATGCGCATTTCGTCAAATGTTGCGGTTAGATCACCAATTTCGTCGTTGCTCACCGGTTTTGTCTGATGATCAAAATCGCCTTTGCTGATATGTCTGGCGCCTCTGATCAGATTAGCAAGCGGTGCTGTGAAGCCTTGAGCCAGCAAAATAGCCAGGATTATCGATATGATGGCGGTTAGGGCAAGTATTCTGGTAATCCGTTCTCTAAAACGGTATGCTGCATTAAAAGCCTGCTTTTCAGGGATCTGCAGGATTATTGTCCAGTTTGGAGCCAGATAAAAATCAAATTTTTTCAGAGACACGGCAGTGATCAGATAGGGTTCGCCATCAATCGTTTTTAGTTTGGTCAGGTCGCTGTCTAGTGCTTCTGCTGCAGTAATATCGAGAGTGCGGGCTTCCGGTGACGACTGAGCAATCACAGTGCCTGCTTCGTCAAGGATCAGGCACTGTGATCTTGAGTTGCGCAGTGCGGTGCGTAGAAGGTCTCTGATGCTTGAAAGGTTTACTTCAGTAATCAACACGCCACTGATGCTGTGTAGCTGTGTAGATTTGATGACTGATTCGAGGGTCATGTATAAGACGCCATCGCTGGAAGTGAAAACTTCTGAGAGTGAGCCCTGGTAGCTGCGCTGAATCGCCTTTGAATAAAGCCAGCCAGCTGGCAGTCGTGTATTGGGGTCAGAGCTCGCAACTATGTTTCGATCACTGTCGATCAAATACATGAGTTTAAAAAAAGCGAACTGACTCATCAGTGCGTTAAAAAAATCTTCAATTACCGGCTTGTTGTAGGTCTTTATTGCGTTGAGTGTGCCAATGGCACTCAGAAGTCTGCGGGTAAACTCAAGGTTTTCATAGATGCCGTGCGCCAGAGTGTTAGAAAGCTCAAGGTGACTGGCCGTAACTTCTTCGGTGATAATTCGCTTCTGGTAGTCGTAGGCCTGATGACCAAGAAATGCCAGCGGTAAAAGCGAAATCAGCAGAATAATCAAGGTGAGCCTGGCTCTGATTCCGGGCTTAACTATTCGGTTAATCATCGTTTCTGACGCTGCCAGTCAGTTTGTTTTTAATGTTGCGAATGTTTTCATCGATGAGAGAGTGGTCGCTATCAAGCTTTTTAAGCTTTTCGTAATACTCAAGAGCTTTTTCCATCTCGCCCATTTCCAGGAATATATTGCCGAGATGAGACATGGCGTCAAGACATTCCGGGCTATCGACTATAATTCTCATGAATACAGCGATTGCGTCAGAGTTGCGTGACAGACCACACAGCGCTTGCCCTCGGATCAACCTGCCCTGTATGTCGTCTGGAAATACCGCAAGATGCTTCTCGGCGTATTCAAGCGCCTTGTCAAAGTTTTCTTCAATAACGGCAATGAGAGCATTGTTGAGCATGCTGTCGTCTTCTTCTGAGAGATTTTCGGAAATTCGCTGGTTATCATACTCGAGTTTTTTGAGAAACTCCTGCTCTTCGCATTTGATTATTTCTGATTCAACTACTTCTATGTAGGTGCTGTCCAGTTCCCGCAGCTTTTTGAGATGATATTTGGCCTTTATAAAATCGCCTTCGTCGCGAAAGATCACGCCCAGATTCTGATGTGCCTGCACATGCCCGGGGTCGAGCTCAATGACCTTTTCATAAAACGGGACTGCCTGCTTGCTTTTGCCAAGGTGTGAAAGGGCAACAGCTATGTTAAAAATCGCGTCAGTGTCACGTGGCCTGGCATGAATTACGGCTTCCCATTCCTGGATTGCCTGCACTACTTTGTTGAGCTTCATGTAAATCAGACCCAGATTGTAGTGCGAAAAGGTGTGGTCCGGGGCAACTCTGATGGCTTCCTGGTATGCGTCTATGGCGTGTGCAACGTCGTTCATGCGATGCAAAAAAACGCCTTTTGTTGAGTAAAAATCAGGGTTGTTTGGCGAGTTCTTTATTGCCTTGTCTATCTGTTGCAAAGCCTTGTCATACTGCCCCTGTTCAAAATTGTCAAGGGCAGATTCATAGTGTCTTTGCGCGTATGTGTTGTTTAAACTTGCCATTTTGCCTGTCTTAAGAATATCGCTATATTATAGCCCATTCAGTGAAACTTATCAAATACCAGCAGCGAAGAGATTTTTTTATTGAAAAGCGGCGGCGGCAAGTCTATAATCAGGTTACTCTTATGGCTTTTTGCCGTTAGAGCCATGTATTCAGCAGTGCTTACCAGGATTAGCCGCCATGAATGAGAATATTGAACAATCTCTTGAAACAAAAGATCTGGGCAATGCTGCCCGAAACGTTAGCCGTCGTCATCAGTCGCTGGTGAGCTGGGTCGTTATGCTGAGCAGCGTGTTTCTTTTTGGCTCAAGCCTTAACTGTGTCTTTATCTGGCTTGCCTACGGCAGGGGGTACGACGCTGCCGCGCTGGCTTTAAGTCTGGTGCTGGCTTTGATCGTTTATTTTTTTGCGCTCGATTCAAAAAGAACCGCAAGTTACAGTCGACGATTGCTGATTGCGACCTCGGCCCTGATGGCCTGGGCTGTTCTTCTGCCGATTGTTATGAAACTCACTGGTTTTAAGAGTTTTTAATTGTAAAGCGAGAAACCAGCAGATGCAGCTCGTCTGCAAGAGTTGCCAGGTCTTCGGTTGAACTTGACACCTGTGAGACTGTAGTCGTCTGCTGCTCTACCGAAGTAGCAACGATACCCAGCTGATCAGTAGTAACTTTGGTAAGACTGGTGATATCTTCTATTGTTCTTGTCATAACCAGCGAGTTTTCAGATTGTTCGCTGGAAATTGAACTGATCTCGGTGATTTTTTTGTTAACGTCATCGACGTTGCTGATAATGTTGTCGAGGCTGGTAGAAACTTCGCGAATGATTCTGATGCCGTCCTCAACACGTCCACGACCTAATGTCATTGAGTCGACCGCGTTCTGTGTCTTGGTAAGAATATTTTCAATTCTGGTGCCGATCGCTTCCGCCGCTTCTGCCGATTCTTCAGCCAGTTTGCGCACTTCGCCGGCGACAACCGTAAACCCTTTGCCTTGTTCGCCGGCTCTAGCTGCTTCGATTGCTGCATTAAGCGCCAGCAGGTTCGTTTGACTGGCGATTGCTGTGATTGTGTTAACTATTTCACTGATCTGCAATGAAGCAGAGTTGAGGTCGAGAATTACCTGAGTGGCAATATCAACAGATTCCTTGATTTTGCCAACCATTTCGACAGATTTTTTTACTGTCTTGCCACCTTTGTCGGCAGCCTGGATAGTGACTTTAACTGCGTTTACAGCGGTTTCTGCCAGCTGTGCGACTTTTTGTGCTGACTCTGAGAAGCTCTCTACTGACGCCGTCGTTTTTTCAAGATTACTTGATATCTCGTGCGAAGATTGGTTAATGCTATTCACGTTTTTGGAAATATCAAGCAGAGTTGCTGCCGATTCGACCGATGCTGAGCTGAGCTGCTGAGAGCTTGTCGCGAGGTCATCGCTGGTTTCAAGCACCTTTGAAATCATCTGGCAGATACCCTCAAGCATACGGTTAAAGCTTTCGGCAACGCGCTGAAACTCGTCGTCGCTGTCAAAAGCCAGTCGGGTGTGAAGGTGCCCTTTTTCGGCCTCAGACATTGAACTGACAATACGTTCGAGTGGGCGCGAAATGCCGTTCGAGATGAACAGGGTGAAGACAATTCCAAAAATCAGTATTACTACTGGAAGAATCTTAACGACATAGCCCATGATAGTGAACATCTTGTCGACAGCACTTTGCGTAACTGAACGCGAATAGTTCGCAAGCGCCTCGCAGAGACTGCGGCACTTCCGGGTAAGTTCGGTTTCTTTATCACGTATGGTGGCAAGCAATTCGCTTGTACTGGCGGGGGTAAGTTCTGTGCCTGCAGGTAGAGCCAGAAAGTTGTCGGCCAGCTCGAAGAGCTCAGACATCGTGCTTTCGGTTGACTGCTTGAAAGCGCTTACACTTGGTGCGCTCTGCAGGAAGCGGTCTTTAAGATTTTCGTCGATGCTTTCAAAGCGGCTAAAAGCGATGTCTTTGGCCGAAGTGTAAAAATTTATAAGTTCGTCGCGGTTGCCAGGAGTCCTGATAATTTCAGAAGCAGAATTTGAAGCGAGATGCAGATTTGCTATCAACTCCTGAGAGTTAAGCATTGTCGAGGTATAGTTCCCTTTGAGGTTATTGACCATTTCACGCAGTGCCAGCATGTTGTAGCCAGCAAGAGCTGAAACTGCAATAAATATTGCCAGAATAAACAAAAATCCGGCTAGAATTTTCTTGCTGATAGAGAGCATTTTCACTGGGAATTCTCCATTTTGCGCGCTTTTAAATCGCTAAAAGTATAGTAATGCGGCACAAAAATTTCCTGAAATCTTCTTAATGCAAAATCATCGGTCATACTTGCCAGATAATCGACAAGAGTGCGATTAAAACTTTGCTCCTCTGGGATATGGCCTCGAACGTGCTTGAGTAATTCGTCAGGATGGCTGGTGAACCACTCAGCCATCTGCCCCAGCAGATGTTTTGATTTTTGAACGGCGATATCGATTTCGGGACGGGTGTAGACATCTTTATATAAAAAACTCTTCAGCTCCGCAGTCGCTTCTCGTATTGGCTCGCTCATCTGGATCAGATCACTGTCCATGCTGTTGTCGATGATATCGCGAACCATGGTATGAATTCTTACCGAATGGCGATCGCCGAGCAGGCGCCTGGCATTGCCTGGCAAATCATCTGCCGTGATTACGCTTGCTCTGATTGCATCGTCGATATCGTGATTTATATAGGCTACCAGATCTGCGATTCTTACCACCTGAGCTTCTACGGTCAGTGGCAACGAAGATTCACTGGAAAAAGTTGCTGAACCATGCCGCCCCTTGCTGTGCATGAGTATACCGTCAATAACCTCGTGGGTCAGATTCAGTCCCTGACCATTTTTTTCGAGGCAGGTGACTACCCTTACTCCATGTGAAGCATGATGAAATCCGGTTTCGCTGATTTCGGCAAGAATCTCTTCGCCACTGTGTCCGAACGGAGTGTGCCCAAGATCGTGGGCCAGTGCAATAGCTTCGGTCAGATCTTCATTGAGGTTGAGGCAGCGCGAAATGCAGCGGGCAGTGCAGACTACTTCCAGAGTGTGAGTTAATCTTGTTCTGAAGTGGTCATTCGTAGGTGAGAGAAATACCTGAGTCTTATGCTTAAGTCTGCGAAAAGATTCGCTGTGAATTATACGGTCAATATCGCGCTGAAAGCAGCTGCGAATATAGCAGTCATTTTCTGGATGCTCCCGCCCCCTGCTTTTGCTCGCCAGGCAGGCGAACTTAGAGAGAGTTTTGGCCTCGTTTTCTTCGAATGCCAGCCTGAGGGCCGGAGTACTGGTAATTCCCTGCATCGGTCTACAACTCACGAAATTATGTCAAGAATCAGTGGTTGAGCGATAATCTGAGTGTCACTCAGCTCGATAGCATTGCGCAACCTGTTTATGGCACGGCTGTTGTCAAGTTCCGGGTTTAGATATAGTTCGGCCAGCACATCGTCTTTGTTCACTTTGTCACCGACGTGTTTGACCAGCTTGAGGCCGACCCCCATATCGATAATAGATTCCTTGGTTTCGCGTCCTGCGCCAAGCATCATCGCCGCCAGACCTATTTCTTCACAATTGATATGGCTGATATATCCGTCGCGATCAGCTTTGATTACATCGACTTTTTTAGCGGTCGGTAGTTTGCTGTAATCGTCGATCATTGATATATCGCCACCCTGGAATTTGACCATTTCAAGAAACTTGGCATAGGCACGACCGTCGGCAAGTACTTCAGCCACTTTTTTTTCGGATTCGGCCCGACTGAGTTCAGAACCTAGAGCCAGCGCTTCGGCAGCTAGAGTTTTGATCAGACTGGTAAAGCCTTGAGGTCCCTTGTTGCGAAGGGTATCTATAGCTTCGATTACTTCGACAGAGTTGCCGATCATTTCGCCAAGAGGCTCGTCCATGTTCGAGATCACTGCGGTTACTTTGCGCCCCGCCTGCTTGCCTATCTTCACCATCAGACGCGCTAGCACACGGGCATCGTCGAGGTTTTTCATAAAGGCGCCACTGCCGACCTTAACGTCAAGTACCAGGCCTTTGTTTGCAACAGCCAGCTTTTTAGACATGATGGATGCAGCAATCAGCGGTATTGAATCGACTGTTGCCGTGACATCCCGTAAGGCATAGATTTTTTTGTCAGCCGGAACCAGATTGCCGGTCTGACCAACTATTACTACACCTATTTTGTTAACTGCTTCGACAAACTGCTCGGTGGTAAGATCGCACGAAAAGCCTTTAATGGCCTCAAGTTTGTCAATAGTGCCGCCGGTGTGGCCAAGTCCGCGTCCTGACATTTTGGCTACCTTGAGCCCAAGAGCAGCCAGGACCGGGCCAAGTACCAGACTGGTCTTATCGCCGACGCCGCCGGTGGAATGTTTGTCTACCGTAAAGCCTTTGATCCCTTCAAGAT
>JAHISQ010000128.1 GCA_018818125.1 Candidatus Rifleibacteriota bacterium | reverse complement strand
CCAAGACCTTCTGTATACATAAACCCGATGTTGTTGTAGGCATCAAGGTAACCAAGGTCGACTGCTTTGGTGAACCACTGCATAGCTTCATTGAGATTCTCCTCGACTCCATTTCCGTCGAGATACATACAGCCTACAGCCTCCATTGCCCGGGGGTCGCCTTTCTGGGCGAGAGGGAACAGCTCCTTCCATGCCGTGGCGAAATCCTGATCATTAAAAGCCTTCTCGCCAGCAGCAAAATCGGCCAGTACTGGAAGGCACATCAACGCAACCATAATGAGGGTACCAAGAAATCTTTTCATTTTGCTTATTGTCCAGTTTTTGAGTTTGAGCCAGATAGTGCGCTATCAAGACTGATATCGAAAGAGTCGATTCTCTTGCCGTCGACGCCGTAGGCAGTAAAATTCACAGATTCTGGAGATACATTTACGAGCATATAGTGCAGTTTGGAAATAGCCTTTTTTGAATAGGGATTCGGCTTGCGCGAAACTGCATACAACGGGGCACCTCCGCCCCCGGCGGTAACGTGATGGAACCCGTTCTTGATGCTGTGTTCATACAAATGATCATGGCCGTAAAAGCCGCAGGTGACATCATATTTCTCCATAAGTGGAACCCACTGATTTGCCAGATTAATATTGCCGCCATGGCTTCCAGAGGAGAATGGTGTCTGATGCCAGATGATGAATTTCCATGGAATGTTTTCTTCTGAGGCTCGTCGCAGTGTCTGTTCGAGGAACGCCGTTTGAGGTCGGGGATCGCTTTCAGAATTCAATACGATGAAGAGAGCATTTGCGAAGTGAAATGAGTAATATCCGAGGGGTTGTTCGCGCACGCTGAGCGGGTTTTGAAACATGCGATAGAAGATCGGACTTCCCTTTTCGTGGTTGCCCATGCAGGCGAGGAAGGGGGTTCCGGTGAGAAGGTTGTTTTCAATCTGAAAAAAGTTATTCCAACACTCTGTCTGGCCGCCATTTTCACCCATGTCGCCCGTATGCAGAGCCAGCCATGGCTTCGGCGTAACACGACCGATTGCGTCGATAACGCTTCGATGGTCCGCATGATTTGTTCGGGTATCACCGAAAACGATAAAACTCCAGTTGGAAAGATTCTTTGGGGCAGTCGTGAATTCGTAGGAAGTTGAGCGAGTGCGCTGCCTGCCAGCCTCGAACTCGATCTGATAGGAATATTTTGTCTCGGGGGTGAGTCCCTCCAGAGAGATTTGATGCCAAAGACCGTCACTGATGACGTGACCAGTGGGCGTGCCATTCAGAAGCAGAGAACAACTTGTTGTTGCGGTGGTGCTCCATCGAATAGCTGCTGAATTGACATCTACGAGGCCGAGAACCGGGCCCCAACCGACTTTTGCCGTTTGTCTTCTGGCAGTAGTATCGCTGTTGCCTGCCGGGGTAACTAGCGAGGTTTTTTTCGGATTTTCCTTTGCCGCCAACGTAAAAGGTGTGAAATAGAGTGTAGTAACAGCGAATGCACAAGCAAAATAACGAAAGTAACCTTTAAGTAAGTTCATGAAACATTCCTTTTTTGAAAAAAAAAGGCCGCCAACGGCCAGTTCATACAATGTTTCTTATCATAACCGCTCTATTAAAAGTCGTCAATGAAGTTCTCCAAATATCTGTGTTTCTCATCCGGCCAAATCTCCTCAATTAAGTCCTTTGGGAGCCTCAAGCTGGTGTTGAATTATAGCATTTCATATACAACAAATTTGCAGGAAGATGAAGTTCAAGATCTGCGATTATGCATAATTTGTGCACTGGCATAGTTTTTTTGTTTAATGTATTCTGTTTTCAGTCGTCACATAGGTAAATACTAAATGACACCGGCAATACCGCATAATATAATCCCTTGAACTGCCGGGTATTGATGCTGGAGTTCAAATTGCGCAAAATGCTAAAACTAAGGAGACAGGTTTGTCCGACTCAGCTGCCTTCACGCTTGATGATGCCGATGTGCAGGCCCTTCGCAATGCTGTTTCGCATGTATCCAAAATAGGCTACTGCGAGGCACTTGTCTGTGATCGTCTGGGGCTTTCTGACCTTACCAGTCTTCTCTGGCGCGCCATCCCAATTTATCGTAGCCGGCAACTTGCTGAAAGAGATGTGCTGGCCATTGCCATAGATCTTTTTCTTCTGCAGGGCTTGATTTCACCTGACGAACTAAATAAGCTATTCGACAAAGACACGCAGGAACTTTTTCTCCGTGCAGGACTTATTTCGCTCGACGAGAAAGGTCGGGCACACGCACGTGCTTCGTTGTTTCCCGTAGGCAATCGACTGATATTTTCTGATCTTGCCTGGCCAATGCTTTCGCAGGCGGGCTATGTAAAAGCCCCGTCAGATCAGGTCATGTTTGTTGGCAACGACAGCCGTTGGCTTGCTCGCGCTACCGTGCGTCGGCCCTACGGCGCTGCTCTGGATCTTTGCACAGGCTCTGGCATTCATGCCATCCTCGCGGCTTTTCACTCTCAACGCGTTGTGGCTGTTGATATAAACCCCCGCGCTGCCCGATGTACAAGCTTTAACAGCCAGGCATCCGGAGCAGCCAATATCGAAGTTTCGGTTGGAGATCTCTACGAACCCGTCGGAGAAGAACGCTTCGACCTGATTACGGCAAACCCACCGTTTGTACCGTCGCCGGCCAACTTGCTTTTGTTTCGTGACGGGGGGCAATCAGGTGAGGATGTCCAAAGTCGTATTATTGCCGGGTTACCTAAGCATCTTGCCAAGGGTGGAATTGCCCAGATTGTCACCGAATTTGGTGAGCGCGAAGGCGAGCCACTCTCTGTAAGATTGCGCGAATGGCTGGGGGGGGCACCAATGGATATTTTTATTCTTCGTCTTCGTGAATATACTGGTGCCGAATATGCCATCGGGCATGCAGATGGTGACGAAAGCTATGACACCTTTTTGTCTTCAGTGCATGATTGGTTCGATAATCTGAATACGCAAAAATACACCCGAATTGTCTCTGTTCTTCTGGCCTTTCAGTGGAGCGACCCCGCAGAATCACCCTTGACCATTGTTGAGGAATCAGAGCCGCCGCAAAGAGATGCCGGTGACGAGATTGAAGCGGCGTTCCAGGTAGAACGACTGTTACGCAATCACAGTTTTCGCGAAAAGCTTATTCAAAGCAGGTTGCGTCTGGCAGGACCAATAGGATTCATTGAATCCTGGGTGCTGGGAGGCGATATTCATGCAAATACCCAGGCTAAGTTACTGGGAAAAGCTCTACCCATCACGCACTTGCTCGCTCCCCTTGAACGGGCTATTCTTGTGATGGCGAAGGAGTCACCTTCAGTTCTGGAACTTCTTGAATCTGCCCGTGGACTCAATCTTGAGGAAGAGGCTGTTCTTACTGCTATCGGGTCTGTTTTTCGGCGTGGACTTGTTTTTCTGACTCCCGTCCACTCTGATCCATGATTTAACACTCCGGCGCTGGCTACTTCGATTCCATCACCCATACGCCGACCCAGTCTTCAGGTGGGGGGTTAAGTTTCAGGAACTGGGCGCGCTCAATGTAAATCTTGCTTGGCTTATCGTTGGGGTTGATCGTCAGGCAATCGGTGAACAGTTGTATTGCAGCATCCCATTTGCGGGCACGATAAGCAGACAGACCATCTTTAAACAGCCCCAGCACTTCTCCTATGCCCGGGAAGCTCTCTCGGGTGTGATAGGCCATAATCTCGTAAATCGAAACGGGTTGGGTTTTGCCTTTAACGACTACCAGATCTATCTCACGTTGCCGGTAAGTTCCCTTCAGTTTGCGCAAGGTGAATTCACTTATGAGGATTTTCGTGCCGTATTGTTTGCAGGCGGATTCAAGGCGTGCGGCTAGATTGACGCCATCTCCGATAATGGTGAAATCCATGCGTTTGCTTGATCCAATGTTGCCCGAAACGACCGTGTCGGTATTCAGGCCAATACCGATATTTACGGGAAGCATGCCTTCAGAGGTGCGCAGATGATTCCACTTATTAAGAGTCTCTATCATTGCGATAGAAGTACGCACTGAACGGTCAGCATCATCATCATGGGGAACCGGAATCCCGAATGCAGCCATGATGGCATCGCCGATGAACTTGTCGAGCATCCCACATTCATGCTGAATACAGTCCACCATAAGCGTAAAATACTCGTTCAGCAGGGTCACAGTGCCCTGCGGTCCGAGCTGTTCAGTGAGTGTGGTAAAGCCACGGATGTCAGCAAATAAAACGGTGCATTCAACGTTCGTTCCACCCAGAATTTCCGTGCCGGAAGCCAGAAGACGATCGGCGATGGCCGGGTCCATGTAACGCGACATTGTTGATTTAAGACGCTTCTCGTTGCTGATATCCTCGATGATTATCATCGAACCTATGCGTTTCTGGTCGATATTGAGCAAAGACTGCACAGTCAGATTCACCGAAAGCATTTCGGCACCGACCCTCAAATGCGCGTCAATAGAGGTTTGCTGCTTTTCTGTTTCCATGACCAGATGCAGTTTTTCCATCACCCATTTGTTTTCGTCGATAAAAAAATCAGAAGCCTTCTTATTCAGTATAGCGGCGCCAGAAACTTTGAGAATGCGGGAGCAGGCTGCATTGCAAGTTGCGATTCTGCCAGCGGCATCCAGAGTGATAAGGCCGTTGGACATTGATTCGAGCATGGCTTCATTGTAATTCTTCATTGCCTGAACGTCGGCAAACAACTTTGCGTTTTCGAGCGCAATCGATACCTGGGCTGTAAAAGCGCGCAATCTCGCTTCGTCTTCCTGCGAAAATGGACCGCCATGCTTGTTGAGAACTTGTGTAACTCCTATGGTTCTGCCGTTCTTATTGACTACCGGAACACACAGGATTGAGCGCGTAAAAAAACCGGTTTTCTTGTCAAAAGAGGGGTTGAAACGCAGGTCAGCATAGGCATAAGGGATGTTGATGGTCTTGTTGGACTTGAAAACTGCACCTGCGATGCCGACATGGCTGGGAAACCTGATCTGGGTTGACTCCAGCCCCTGTCCCACTTCTGACCACAACTCGTCAGACTTCTCGTCATGCAGAAACAGCGTCGAGCGTTCGGCGTTCAGCATTCGGGTGGCCTCTGCCATTACATTCTGGAGCAGCGAACCGAGCTTGATGTCTGAGGTCATTTCTGAAACGACATTGATGAATTCCAGTTCCTGTTTGCGAATGTTCTCCATCTGCTCGATAAATTGAAGGCTCTGCAAAGACAGCGCACCTTGTTTCATCATTGCCTCGAACAAACACAGGTCATTGCGATTAAAGTTCCCTTTTTTCCTGTTCAGAATTTGTGCAACGGCCATGGTCTCGCCCTTAGCCGTTTTTATAGGAACGCACAGGATGTTGCGGGTAACAAAACCTGTCTGTTCATCAACGTTTCGATTGAAACGTGGGTCGGCATATGCGTCCGGAACAATTACCCCTTCACCCTTGCTGAAAACATAGCCTGCAATGCCGTTGGTATTGAGAATACGGATCTCGCGCATAAAATTTCCCATTGCTACGCGCGAATACAATTCGTTGGTATTCGGGTCATTGAGAAAAAGCGAGCCTCGCTCAGCGTTCAAAGTGGAGGTGGCCATTTCTATAAGCATTTTCAACACCGAGTCCAGCGAATCCATTGCCGAAATCCTGTGTGAAATATCGAGAAGCAATTCCGCTTCTGCCAAACGTTTTCTCTGATCTTTGACAATGTCTGACGAACTGCTTTTGGCAGTTGGTTTTCTTGTCCTCTTCACCTGCTTTTCATTCTGTTTTTCCATATTCGCCTGCTTTCCCCGGATAAATACGAAGAATTATCACAATTTAAGCCGTTCCATTTCAAGGCGCATCGCCTGAATTGTTTCATGCAGCTGCGCAATTTCACCTGCGGCCAGAAGCTTTTCCTGGTGAACCGAATTTTCCCTGGCAAACCTTGCCGTTTCGAGTTCATCGCGTAACTTGGCTGTCATTTCCTGAAGTTGCTGTATTTCACCGGCATAAGACGCATGAATTGCCTGTGTGGCGGAATCTTTATCGATAAGAAGGCTTTCCAGCTGGGCGCGCAAATCCTCGATGTGTTTTTTTAACTGGCCGATCTCGTCCTGGCTGCCGGAAAGCGTTCGCTGAATCTGCTGCTCGCGCAGAATGTTTGAGCGCTCAAGTTCGTCGCGTAATTCGCCGATGGTGGCTTTTAACTGGGCAATCTCCTGTGCAGTATCACGTCTGGCAGTTTGAACGGCATCCTCAGTTTCAATGTTTTTCTTTTCAAGCTCGACGCGCAATTCGATAATTGTGTGCTGCAAATCGCGCACTTCCGTTTGAGCATTCCCCTCAACAAAATGGACAGCAGTAACGTTTTTCATTCTCAATCGTGCCTCACATCTGTGGTTGGACTGCAGAGCCGTAAGTCAGGTCAATAGCAAGCCTGCGCTACTTGATTGTACCTTATCACCATCTATTGCCCATGTCAATTTCACTGTTGATTCGCCAGATCATGGGGCTCCCCGATAGCTCGTCGACCAACATAGAATCCTATGATAAAATAGAGCTAGAAAATCCGGGAGCACCGAATTGCTTGAATGGAGTAAACATGAAGGAATTTACCGTAGGTGATATGATCAAAGCCCTCGAAAAAATGGATCCTGATCTGGCAATCTATGACCATTACTATGATGAGGAATTGCAAAACGAAGTCTGGTTCAATATGGCAAAACCCAACCCCAAAAAACAGACAATTTACCTCAAAGGAACCCGGGATGGTGATACAGTGACCCTTGCCTGGACAGATGAGAATTCAGAGGGAAAGACCATTGAGAAAAAAAAAGTTGTCATTCTATATCCACCGGAAAAAGGGGTTATCGAATTTTAACCGGAATCATTCATCCTGCCGAGTTATAGAATGCCACATCTTGCCGCAAAAGGATATGGGCGATGGTTCCAAGAAGCAGGGCTACCATGAAAGCAGACTTGATTTTAGAAAGATCTTTCTCTTCTTCCCCGGTAACGCTTGAAGGAGGAAAAAATCGGGTGAAGCCGGCGTGAAAACCCCATAGGTTTGCTGTCAGGAAAAGGGAAAAGATACTCCAGAAACGCCAGAAATTGTCTAAATAAGCCGCCGGTTGGTGCATTCGCTTCCTGAAATAGTCAAGACTCTCAGGGCCGAACAAGATCATCACTGCCAAATAGGAAACGGTGCTCACGAGCACCATGATGAGTATTGCCCCAGCCGAAACTTTTAAAACCTTGCGATTGTCCATATTTTATCAGTAACGAAGATGTTATTTCATACACTTTATAAGCGCGTTGCAGTCAAGAGGAAAACCGGGTAATCACCATCTGGTCTGTGCACTACACTGGCCGATGAGACCCGCACATCTCCGAAGCCTGCTTCCTTCGCCATGTTTGCAATTTCGTTTCGATCAAAACCCAAATGAAAAATACCTGTGTCTTCAGTATGGAAGCTTCCGTCCTCGGTATCCAGATCTGCGATAGCGATAAAGCCGCCAACACGGATCATTGAATAGAACTTTTTCAGCATTGCGCCTATGTTTTCGATGTGATGCATCGTCATCGATGAAATGATTCCATCAAATTTTTTATCCAGATCTGCCCGGGAAAGATCCATCTCAACAATCTCAACATCACACTTTAACCTTGCAAGCTTTGCTTCCAATTGGCTGTTCATTGCCTTAGATACATCCAAAGCTGTAATTTTTGCAACGAAAGGAGCTATCCTCTCCAACAGCAATCCGGTCCCGGAACCAAAATCCAGCAAATGCATTTCCTTACTTGGCGAAACTGCTTTAATAATAGAATTGGCAATATTTTCAACGTTATCAACGCCGCTTACATTTTGCTCGTAGATACCGGCTTTTTGTGCAAAATAGTCTCTATTCGTATTTTCATTCATTTAAATATTTCCTTAATAAGGATTTCCAGTTTATGAAACCTGTCTTTATATTTCGTGGATGATAGAGTAACATTAATGGGTGTTGAAAATATACATAGCGGTAAGAGCTGATTGGCATTACTTTACTGCAATTTTTTTAATATTTCTGTATTAAAGGAGAATCAGATGATTAGACGACTTTTTAACTCTTATGAGTTTCAAATCTTACTCATAACAGTTTTATTGATACCCGTTTTTTGCGCGGGTGAAACAATTCACTCCGGAGGCTGGGGGCTTCCAACTGCTCCAGCAGGCTATGGACAGGCTAATTCTGGTCATGGTCAAACTGCACCGAGTGGTCCAAAACTTAGACAGATCCAAGCTGCTTTGAATTGGTGCAACGGCAATGTTTTCTTCTTTAACGGCGGAGTTTATTCAAAATGGATTCTTGACCCGGGTTATGGAGCAAAAGATTATCCGAGAGGGATTCAGACAAAATATTGGCCTGGCTTATTTACATCGGATATTGATGCCGCAGTTGAATGGACAAATGATAAAGCCTATTTTTTCAAAGGTTCATATTACATCAGATATGATTTGAGAAGAGGAAATGCTGATCCCGGCTACCCGAAGCAGATTAACAATCAAACCTGGCCCGGTCTTTGGTCATCAGGTGTTGATGCTGCTGTTAACTGGGGAAATGGCAAAGCCTATTTTTTTAAGGGCAATCAGTATATTCGTTATGATATTAAGGCGGACCGTGCTGATCCTGGCTATCCTAAATACATTAATAATGAAACATGGCAGGGTTTATGGACCAGTGGTGTGGATGCTGCATTTAACAGATACAATGGCAAAGCCTACTTCTTTAAAGGTAATCAATACATCAGATATGACACCAGAACTGATAGAACTGATCCCGGTCATCCGAAATACATAGATAATTCTACCTGGCCGGGTCTGTAAAATAACTTCTGGAGTATTGCTATTCCTGAGTTCGAAGAGTAAATCTCCCACCAGCGTTTCTCCAAAAGAAAATCTCTGCTCCTCTCTGCGCGATGGCCCAGTGTTTGCTAAAATTAGAAAACAGCTTTTAACATCTAGGTAGGGATCCACATGAAAACATTATCGTCTTATCTGACAACTATCTTTCTGGTGCTCTTGCTAGCCCCGGTATTAGCCGAAGGGTTGTCAACCACCATCTCTTCGGTAAATGGTGGCCGGTTTCCGCTCATCAACACGCATTTGAAGATTTTCTGCAAGGAGCCAATAGCGCTCACAAAAGAAAATTTCACACTTTATGAAGAGGGCGAACTGGTCAAGGAGTTTGTCGTAACAATTGACAAACCGAAGCAATACTACGTTTTGACTATTGATCGCTCATCAAGCATCAAAGAGGATATGCCGGCCGTCAAACAGGCGGTTTATGAGTTTCTCAAGTCGATTGGCCCAGAAGTCTCAATTGGAGTTATTTCCTTCGCCAGTGACGTGCAACAGCCAAATTGGTGTCGGTGACAACTTCTACGTAAATACTTATGAAGAGGGTGTCGCCAGCGGAGCCCACGAGACATGGAATAAAGACGGTACCCCTGCTGGCTCACATGTTAACAAAGTCGATGGAGAAGAT
>JAHISQ010000127.1 GCA_018818125.1 Candidatus Rifleibacteriota bacterium | reverse complement strand
GGAGGTAAGGAATGTTAGATAACAGAACAATAGCGGAAGCAATGACAATCAAGCTCGACGCCACACTGCCAGAATACCCTGAGTTTACAGTTGGCATTAGAAGAGCACCAGATCGCGGTTTCACTCTCAATCGCAATGAAACCGAAACCGCCCTCAAAAATGCACTGCGCTATGTACCAGAAGAGCTGCACGAAACCCTGATTCCAGAATTTCTTGGTGAACTCAAAACTCGTGGCCGTATTTATGGCTACCGGTTCCGTCCTGCTGGCAAGCTTTTTGGCAAACCAATAGACGAATACAAAGGCAATTGCACTGAGGCCAGGGCTTTTCAGGTAATGATCGACAACAACCTTGATTTTGCCATCGCTCTATACCCTTACGAGCTCGTCACTTACGGCGAAACCGGCCAGATCTGCCAGAACTGGATGCAATATCGACTGATAAAAAAATATCTCGAAGTTATGACCAACGAGCAGACGCTTGTCGTCATGTCGGGGCATCCGCTTGGACTTTTCAGATCGCACCCTTCAGCGCCCAGAGTCATAATGAGCCATGGCCTGCTCATCGGCATGTTTGACAACCAGGAAGAATGGCATCGCGGCATGCAGCTTGGCGTTACCAACTACGGCCAGATGACTGCCGGCGGCTGGATGTATATCGGCCCACAGGGCATAGTTCATGGCACCTTTAACACGATCCTTAACGCCGGGCGCATGAAGCTTGGGGTCAAAGACGACGAAGACCTCGCCGGGCACCTCTTTGTATCTTCTGGACTTGGCGGCATGAGCGGTGCTCAGCCGAAAGCTGTTGAGATTGCCAATGGCGTCGGCATAATCGCCGAAGTCGATGAATCGCGCATTAAAACCCGCCATGAACAAGGCTGGGTAGCGCAAATTGCTACGACACCGGCACAGGCTTTTGCACTGGCTGATGAATATGTGAAAAGCAAAAAAACCACTTCGATTGCCTTTCATGGCAATATCGTCGATCTGCTTGAATACGCGGTCGAAAAGAACGTGCATATCGAGTTGCTGTCAGACCAGACATCATGTCACGCCGTTTACGATGGTGGCTATTGCCCAAAAGGACTCAGCTTCGAGCAGCGCACCGAGATGATCGCCAAAGAGCCGGCTCGTTTTAAAAATCTGGTCGATGCTTCTCTTAAAGACCACTTTGAGGCAATAAAAATTCTGGCTGAGCGTGGCACATACTTTTTCGACTATGGTAATGCCTTTATGCGGGCGGTTTATGACGCCGGTGTCAAAGAAATCTGCGCCAATGGCGAAAACCCGCGCGACGGCTTCATATTTCCTTCTTATGTTGAAGATATCATGGGGCCAATGCTGTTCGACTTTGGCTATGGCCCATTCAGATGGGTCTGCTTGAGCGGCCGCCACGAAGATTTGCAGAAAACCGACAAAGCAGCGATGGATTGCATTGATCCGACCCGCCGCGCTCAGGATCGCGATAACTGGGTCTGGATCCGGGACGCTGAGAAAAACGCCCTGGTAGTAGGAACTCAGGCACGCATCCTTTATCAGGATACCGAAGGCCGCGTTAAAATTGCTCTCAAATTCAACGACATGGTGCGCAAAGGCGAAATCGGCATAATCATGCTCGGGCGCGACCATCACGATACCGGTGGCACCGATTCGCCATACCGCGAAACCGCCAACATCAAAGACGGCAGCAATATCACCTCCGAAATGGCAGTTCATTGCTACGCCGGCAATGCCGCCCGCGGCATGAGTCTTATCTCGCTGCATAACGGTGGCGGTGTCGGCATCAGCAAATCGGTCAACGGCGGCTTTGGTCTCGTGCTCGACGGCAGTGAACGCGTCGACGAAATCATCAGACAGGCGATGACCTGGGACGTAATGTGCGGCGTTTCGCGCCGTGCCTGGGGCCGCTGCGAAAACGCAATAGAAGTCAGCGCCGCCTTTAACCGAGCCGGCAATAGCAACCACGTCACCCTGCCCTTCATTCCAGCCGAAGAAAAGGTCAAAAAAGCAGTCGCCGCCCTGTTTGATTGAACTATTCTTGCCTGCAGGTATGTTCAGGATTGGTTGCAGAATCGCGACCTTCAGGAACTCAAGCTCGACAACATCGAGCGGATGGCGTCAAATACGAAATCGCCATGCTGATAAACAAAAAGCAGGGTGCGATCGCTTTTTGCGTAAACGGTGAATTATGAAGCATTACAACGCGACTCACTCATACTGATTATTACAACTCCGGCAATAGATGCTACACCTGTTTAAGGCCAGAGGCTGCCGTTGATGAAGCAGATGACGATGCGGCCGGAGATGATGCTGGCGGCGATTCTGGTAGCGACGACTCCGGCGATGCTGAGTAACTAGTCGGGTATCGTTTTACTTAGATTATAAAAAAGGGTCAGGGCAACAGATTTTGATGCCCTGACCCTTTTTCCAGCCGAAGAGAAGACCAGGTCGAAAAATTAAAATCAGCTCAAAGCCGGCTTGTCCTTGCCAAATATCCAGCCAAAGAAGAAGGTTATTGCTGCATTTATCGGAAAAAATATAGGAAAAGGAACAGAAGTCTGAATCTGATAGGCTGAGAGATCAATTCCAGCAAGCCTTAATATATTAAACGCATCGGGAAGAATCATTGCCACCAGAAACATCGAAACTGCAGTGCCAACAAAAATACCCTTAACGCTTGAGCGCACCGGGAAAATAGCGAGAAGCAAAATGCCCAGCATTGGACCGTAAGTATAGGAAACCATTCTGAAAGCAAGCCCGATAAGATCTTTCTCGCCGCTCTGATAGATCTTGTTTAGAACAATAGCGAAACCAGATAGAACAAGTCCCCAGGTAATAACCATTAATCTTGATTTCCAGACCATGCCCTGTGATTCACCAGATTCTTCGAACTTCTCGCGACCGTAAAAAATTGACATGGTTGTCTGAGAAAGTGCGGCCAGAATTGAGTCGAGACTGGAAATTGCTGCCGCAAAAGCCCCTGCAATCAAAAGACCTGACAATCCTGGAAACAACACCTTGGTAATCCAGACCGGGAACACATAATTAGTATCTTTGGCAAACAGCATAAATTCCTCGGTTGTAACAGGTTTCTGTTGATACCATGTATAAAGCCCGACGCTCACCAGCAGCATTAAAACGGTAATAAACTGAGAAACACTGCTCCATATTATGGCTTTGCGAGCATCACCCGGACTTTTGCAGCAGAATATACGTTGCGCCATCAGTTGATCAGTGCCAAAGGCAACAAAGTTTTGAAATGGCATCGCCAGTAAAGCGATCCAGAGAGTATAAATAAGAAATTTGCCGGTTTCAGGATCTAAAATGCGCAGATCCAGGAGCTTCATCTTGTCTTTCAGAAAAAGTTTGGCTTCGACTGTCTGTTCACCGATCTTGACCATGGTCTTCTCGCCGCCGTTAAAAACTTCTCCGACAAGTGTAGGATCGCCATCGCGATTGGTTTCGATGGCAATTAAACTTCTGCTGGTTTCGCCTTCTTTAACGATATAAACAGTTCGTTCAAGCTTTTGTCCTTTCCATTCTACCTGAACAACTTTCGCATGACTGGCGGTCTCTTGTATCTGCCCCCATCCGCCGTCAACGCCAAATATCAGCCATACCAGAGCGATTGCACCGCCGCCGACAAAAAGGAAAAACTGAACAACGTCTGTCCAGATAACGGTGCGCATGCCACCCATAAGAGTCCAGGCAATGGCGAAAAGCCCAATGGCAACAATACACCACTCAATCGAAAGCGGAGTTACAACACTGAGAATAATTGCAGTTACCAGAACGCGAACACTCTGGCCCAGAACCGATCCCAACGAAAATAGAAAAGTCACCAGCCCCTTGATTTTATTGCCAAGCTTGTTGCCCATGTAATCATAAGGGCTGTAGATCTCTTTTTCATAATATAAAGGAACTATCCAGTAACCAACCATGAAGCGTGCAATAATAGAACCAAGACCCCACTGCAGATAGGTAAAATCACCATTAACCGCGAAAACAGTCCCCGGAACACCAATAAAAGTAAGAGCACTTATTTCTGTTGCGATCATTGAACCGGTAACAGCCTGCCATGGCAGGGTTTTTCCACCGAGAAAAAAGTCCTTGATAGTACCCTGCTCACCACGGAGGCGATGCCCAACCCAGGTGGTAAAACATAGATAAAGAACTACAACCAACCAGTCCAGGTAAGTAAAGGATTCGTGCATGCTCATTGATCTGGCCCTCTGCCTTTTCTATAAATGATTCTTTAACAGACAGAGCTTAGCAGAAAAGGAAAAAGAACGTAAGGGTAAAAACAACAGTCCGATTTATCGATTTACCTATGCCGATAATGCCAACATCGAATGGCGAAGATTCTTCTAACCGTAAAGGAGTTCTCGACGGCAGTAGCCGCTAATTTGGGTATTTTCAACCTTTGTGGTAAAATAAACGGGTTGACGAGTAAGAAGCCGCGTTTATGAGCATGACGCACAGAATCAGGTAAAGAAATCATGACAATAATCAGGAATGTTTTTATTATGCTGACGATTCTGGCGTTAGCGTTTGTGGCGCTTTTCATGGCGCTAATTCCAACATTCAGTTTTGAAGATGGTCACACACTGAAAGCACTTCTTCAGGCTGCTATAATGTGGCCGCTTGTTTTTGTCATATTTAAAGTAATTTCCTGGCTGCGCAGTATGTCACAGGTTGAGTCTATATTGAACCGGCATTACCAGCATGTGCCTGCTGTATCTTCAGGAAAGCAGAGAGCTGGCAGAATAGCTCCAGAAAAACAATCGACGAACAGTGAAGCAGACGACCATTCTGATTCATTCAAAGTTCCACTGTCTATGCGTGCGATTACAGCCAACAAAAATGTGACTGACCCGAAGGAAGCTGAGCGACTGCATTGCGCACAAACTCTCAGCAGATTACGCGACAAGACCGATGCTGCTTCCCTGACGCGGGCTGCTGCATATCTGGACCATGCGGATTTTGAAGTAAGAGGCGAGGCACTGGATGTTGTGAGTTACCTGTGCATGGGTGCAGAAAAGCCAAGACCTGATTTAATGATCAAAAAAATCATAAAGATCTATAATGAGCTTATTGCAGCCTATGATGCCGGAAAAATATCTGACGAGGAAGTAAAGGAAGTCGGCGAAGGCTGTCTACTGGCGTTGTTCAGGATTGGCGGATGGGAATTCGAACTTGTGCGGAGAAAGGAACACATTGAGCCTCTTAAAGGGTATATGAACGAGTTTCTTCCAAAAGAAAATCCCTACGAGGATTACCAGCCCATGAAGGATCCGGAGAGCAGCAGAGCTGCAAACCCTCCGATCGGATGGCTCCAGAAGCGTGATTTTCAGCAGTTCAAGCTCGACAGTATCGAGCAGAGTGGTGTCAGATATGAAATCGCCATGCTTATAAACAAAAAACAGGGATTGATCGCTTTTTGCGTAAATGGTGAATTATGCAACATTACAACGCGACTCACTCATACAGATTATTACAATTCCGGTAATAGTTACTACACCTGCTTAAGGCCTGATTCTGCCGTTGTATTACCAGGAAAAATGCTGGATATCGGCGAAGATAAACTTGCGCCACGCAAGTTTGAATATAATGAATACAAACTTTACTGGGAAGCCGACTGGAGCCAGATTGAAAGCGGCGAAGTCTATAATACTGTCGTTTACGACCAGTATAACTGCTACCTCAGACTAAAACCAGCTGAACGTAAGGGTGAATTCGACATTTCGACTTCAGTGGATACCACGACCTGATCAAAAAAAAACAGCAGCGGTCCGTGAAAACTTGGAAAAACAATAATTCAGGAACTTCCAGAACCAGACCCTCATCTTTATTTTGCCCGCAAAATGCGAAATGCAGCTATAAAAGAGAAACCCTGGGTTAGCAGAAGCATCCAACTGCCATGCAGCAAGGCCAGAATCTCAACAATGTCGCCAGTTATCTGTGGCAGCTGACCTGCCAGGAGCCCCTTGAAAAGCTGAACCACCAGAGGGCCAAGAACAGCTGGATTCTGATACGCTTCAGCCAGCAGACCGAACAGTGAGATGCCTTGATAAACCATCAAGGCAAACGCAGACAACCGACTCAGAGCTGACAAAAAGCCGCGACTGCTTCCAGCGAAAAAACCCGTCATTGCGGTAAATCCTGTCAAACCAGCGCGGATCGAAAGATTCGCAAAAGCAATCGGATTACCTGTTGCGAAGACACAGATCAGTTCATTAAATGTGGAAAACAAAAGATACCAGACTCTGCCATTCAAAGACTCACGTTCAGGCTGCTCACCAGTTTCATACGGCTCAGAATCAAGCTCAGGCAAAGATGAGAACTGATGAGAAAGCTCATCAATCGCCGGCAATACTTCGCCAACAACGACCTGCCACTGTTCCATCTGCTGTGACTGATTGCTCATTTTTTACTTTTTCCCTTTAGAGCCGTGCCACAGATCCTGCAGCTGATCTGAGATCTATCACAAATTGCGCCACAGCAATCACATCTGTCGCAATCTACCGAAAGCTTAGTAATAAATTCTTCAGCCACAGCTTGCCATTCTGCTGGATCTCTTTGATCCAGACGAATCAATACATCGCTGCAGACAGGATCAAGCGGATTGCTCATATAACCGGAAAGCAGCATCAACGATATGGCGGCAGCTGTTCTTACCTCAGTTTCGCGATCATTTCTGATAGTTTCAAGCAATGCGATATATGATTCCTGAAATCTGAATTCGCCAAGAGCATAAGCTGCGCTGGCACGATCTGACAAATCTGATGAACGCAACACTTCAATTATGACTGCCAGCATACCGTCACCGGCACCAAGTTTTGCCAGCGCCCGCGCAATTTCTACGCGCATTTCACCATCACTAGTAGATAAAGCACTTTTAAGCTGTTCAACGAATCTGGATTCTCCTATCGTAGCCAGCGCACGCGCCGCCCGTAAATCACCAGAAACAAGCTGTTTTACGATCAACTCAAGAGCAGTGTCACGCTCCTTCCCTTCTAGAAGTTCAAATGAATCCATATCGTAATCATCCAGCCAGAGCTGGCCACGACTGTCAACGCTTTTGAGAAACTGCGCCAAGTTTCCGACATCTGTCATGCATTGCCTCCCCGCCCTTGAACAACGGTCTGTAGAACCCAGTCGCCGCCTTTTTGAACAAAAATTTCGATACTGGAAACATTTTTGTTTTTAATCAGCTCAGGATACTCAACCCGGTTGAAAATTGAATCTGGCTTGGTTTTTGTTGGCAGATAGACCTGCACTTTCCCGCTTGCCTGTTGCGCATATCTTCTAGAAAGACTCTCCCATGCAGCCTTAGCGTCATTCCATTCGAGACCAAGATCACTAAGAGCCTCTTCGCCCCACTTTCCGCCTTCGCAGTAACCGAGCGGCGAACCCTTTTTGCCAGCTATTTCCCTGGCGGCGGCGCCAGACCAGAAAACAGCTTTATCCTTGGGTGGTTTGGTATCGAAAAAATCAGTAAACCTCGGACTTTTTACCAGTTTTTTTACAATCCAGCCGCCAATCTTGCGGTTCGCTGCTGCTAAGGCCGCACCCTTTGCCGCATCCCACAAACTGTCGCCTTTCCAGAGATTGCTCAAAAAAGTACAACCGATAAAAATTGCATAGCATTTTGCTGGCTCTTTTTCGTAAATATTGCAGATATACTCCAAAGAACAGTCTTTATAAATCCCCAGTTCAATCTTTATATATTCGTAAAACCATTCATCTGCGCTCTTGCCTTCTGAATAAGAAACCAGCGACGATTTTATGACATCCTTGACCAGCTTGGCTGCAATTCCGCCCGCCGTGCCGTAGGTTGCCGTTGCAATTGATTCGAAAGCAAGATCAGAGCCCCATTCAACCCATTCGCAGAGAACAAGGCAACGATTTTCCCAAATTGCCAGATTTTCATAAGCTCTTTCGCCCTGAGCCAGAACCAGTTGACTCGTTATATTCCAGATTTTGCGGCGCAATTCATACAAGCCCTCAGCGCCGAGAACCATTTTTCGCTTATCAAGCAGCCCCTGCATCTTTTGCCAATATTCAGCAGGCACATATTCGCTGATAATGAGTTCACACCGGTTCAGCTCAATCTGCCAGTTTTGCCCGCCAACCCCAAGTGCGCTGGTGCGCAACAGGATATGCAGAGTTGTGGTGAACTCTTCACCTGACTGGCCAGGCACACTTACCAGAAAAGTCCCTGGAATCTGGCGGCCATCAGTGGGAATAGTTTTTTCTACGCGCAAGCTGTAAGAGGCAAAAGGTATGTTGCCGGATTTGATACCGGTACAGGTGCAGGAAAACTTGCCAAAATGCAAAGCATTGGCAACCGTCGAGCTGTCTGCTTCCTGAAGGCTAAAATCAAGTTTCGCTGCCATTTTCGGATCAGAAATCATACAATTCTTTGTGCTGTCATAAACGAAAACCCGAAAATCAATCTGGGTGGCGGTACCGCTGCCATCTGCCGCTACAATAAAAGCTCCCTGCTCGTTCTGGCCTTTCACATCAACAAACAGGCCTTCGCGAAAAATACTGATGCGCGCATGGCGTTCTAAATCAGCACAGCCAGAATGCTCGGCGATAATTTTCAGAACTGAACTGGATTTAAAGTCCTCTGCCGAAATATCATTATATGCTGGATAAATGAGCACTCGCGCAGTCGTATTCCCTTGATTTTCAACTTTCACCATCGCATTAGGTTCATCGCCTTCGGCAAAGCATGCCGAAAACTGCCAAGGCTGCGATGCATCACCGGTTATGGAGACATCAATCACTCCCTCACCTTTACTGTTAACCGAAAACTCCAGTTTTTCGGGAGTGATTTCCATTTCAGGCAAGGGCAAAGCTGTCAACGACACCTTCTGCGTCCTGATATCCTCAACTCCGGGACAACTGACTTCAATAAGAAAGTTATCGGGCAATATTGAACGCTGGCCGCGCACTGCAGCGGGGTCAACCGCACGAACATAAACCATTGTCCAGCCTTCGGTAACATGAGGCTCGCTCAAATCCAGCCAATTGCCAGATTGCCCTAGCGGGATAAACCTTATTGGCAGATTTCGAATGTTCTGCCTGGCTTCGTCAGCAACGCAGGCCATTATCCAGAGGCCATCAACACCGTCGACAACCAGAGAGCGTCTGTTATCTGGATCTGTTCTTAAATGCAGCTGTTCAGCCAGAACTTCGATCGTAACCTGGCTTTGATACTCCATGCCATCAATAGAAGCATTTACCTGCAAAATTTCGCTGCAACTTTCCTGCCCTGCTGTGATTGTTGTCGTTACCTTTGCCTTACCTGCATAGGATGAAAGCTTGACTCTTGAATCCGCTACCAGTGCAAAGCTGATTCTGGCACCAGTCGCAAGCGTATAAGAGCCAGAGGCTGTCACAGTCCAGACTGCGGCTGACAACTGCCCCGTCTCACCTGAATTTATGAATATCTGGCGAGTGCTCAACTGCAAAATGTAACCAGCCGGCTTGTTTGGGTCAAGCTTTTTGTCCTTGCTCTTCTTGTCAGCAGCAGCTGACCTGGCAACAGCCAAAGCCCCGCTGCCAGTGCGCGCAACTGCCAGGATTGCCGCTGCCGCTGCCGCCAGAGCAGCTGCAGCAGTTCCAGCAGCAGTGCGCCATGGCGTGCTTTCGCCCTCACCTTCTTCACCCTGTCCTGTTTCGTGGGTTCCCGTAATTACGGCTGATCCGTGGTATTTCAAGCCTCTCAAAATCGTTTCGCATTCTGCTATCAAGCTCTTTTTCAGGATTTCAGCCCGGGCATTCATAGCTTTCTGGGCAGTACGCTCGATTTCCCATATTTGCTTCAGTGGGAGCGGTTTGCCGACTGTATTAACAGTTAAATTCACTATGTATTCAACACAGAGAAAATCTCTGCCAAAAGGGATGTAAAAATATTTCTCCGCGCTTTTACCTTTACCCGTGTATTGAATTTCTGTGCCGGGCAAGCCAAACATGGAAGCTTTTTTCCGAGCCCAGTCGACAGAATCAAACCGTGGTGTATTAACCATCTCTGCGACCTCGCCGAGTTTGAGTTCAGAGACAAAATACACTCTTACCACAGCCGAGTAATTCAACTCTTCTTTTGTCAGCTCATCTGAAAATGTTTCTGGCCGCGAACTACGCTTAACGAACTTCGGAAAATGGCCGGCCTCCTTCTGCCAGCCCGACAACATTTTGCCGTCGTAGGTAATATTAATGACAGGAGGCGATGCAAATAATGGAAGCAAAGCACTCAATCCGCAAAATAAAAGAACGAAAACAAGCAGGTGCTGCACACTTCGTGAAGCAAATGATCTGCAAAGATTCTCTCGACTACTTAGAGACATTTTTTCCTCTGACTTTCACCACTCATTTGGGTAAGGAAAGCTCTCTTCTCATTTTACCTTACCAGTGCTGACAGCTATTTTGCAAGCAAGCCAGGCAAAAAAAATGTAAAACAAGCGAGCGTGAAGGTCCGAACATATAAACGTTGAGATTGTGAAGCTCGAACACACTTTGAACCGAGGCCTGAGACGTGGAAGTTGTCGTTGTGTCTGAAGAATCGCCGATGGTTGAGGAAAAAGTCTTGTCACGCCGAACAAATTGGCCACTGACTGGAACGAATGATTTCAAACGCAAATGCTTACCCGGACAGGTTTTTGCTCCAATCTTTAATTTCTGTTAGTATGACAGATATAGATGTACTGAAACAAATTCGAATCACACCATAAATAGAAAAAATAAGTGCCTGAGGTTCTTAAATATTATGAATAACATTCATGAGCTGAGAAAGTTTGTCGCGCCGGAATTCATTTTTGGCGTCAAAGCCCGCAAGGTTGTAGCAACATACGCAGCAAACCTCGGATCAGAAAAAGTTCTGATTGTTACCGACCCCAATCTAATTAAGGCTGGTTGGGTTGTTGGCGTTGAAAACTCCCTTATGGAAGCTGGTATACCTTATAGTATTTTTTCAGATGTCTCTCCGAACCCCAGAGCAACGCAGGTAAGGACTGGCGCAGAGTTTTTTATAAAGGAAAAGTGCAATGCCATAATTGCAATTGGCGGAGGAAGTTCTGTTGACTGTGCCAAAGGGATTGGAATTGTTGCAGCTAATGGTGGAGATATTCTTGATTACGAGGGCGTAGACGAGGTTCCGTCACCATGTGCTCCCCTGATTTGCATTCCTTCAACCTCTGGTGCCTCGGCAGATGTTTCGCAGTTCGCGATCATTTCTGACCAGAAGCGTAAAGTCAAGATTGCCATTATATCAAAACTGGTTGTTCCTGACCTGGCTCTAATTGACCCGGAAGTAACTACAACCATGAGCAGAGAATTGACAGCCTTCACTGGTATGGATGTCCTGGTTCATGCCATCGAAGCCTATGTCTCCAATGCTTCTTCGCCGATTACCGATCTTCATGCAATGCAGGCCATTCGACTTGTCAGGGAGAATCTGCATCTGGCAGTAGAACACCCAGAAAATCTTGATTACAGAAGCAGAATGATGCTTGCAAGTCTGCATGCTGGCCTGGCATTCTCAAACGCAAGTCTCGGGGCAGTTCACGCCATGGCTCACAGCCTGGGTGGTTATGTAGACTCCCCACATGGTGAATCAAATGCTATTCTCCTTGACTGGGTTATAGATTTTAATTTTATCGCCTGTCCAGAAAGGTTTTACGACATTGCTGAAATATTTGGCGTCAAATCAAGCGATTGTCGTGAAGATGTCAAAAAACAATTGTGTAGCAGAATCGCAGAATTTCGCAAAAATATTGGCATAAACAGAACGCTTTCAGAACTTGGCATACAACATTCTGATCTGACTTCCCTTGCAGAAAATGCGCTCCACGATGCCTGTCTTGTAACAAATCCCCGGGATGCAACATTAGAGGATATTGTGAATATTTATGAAAAAGCACTTCAGCAGCAACAATAGTGATCTGAGAGCTAAAATAATTGGCCTTGGTGAACGCTCTCACCAGAAAAGTTATTACCCTGAATTGATGAGAAAACTCAGGGAGCTTGAGCGATTCAAAGCAATTCTTGATCAGAGTAATGACTGCTTTTTCCTGATGAATTATCCAGATGGTGACTTCCTGGAGGCAGGCTTTTCAGGCAATGATATTTTTTTTAATTCAGATGAAGAATTATCAGGAAAAAGATTTATTGATATTGTTGCGACTGAAAGCAGAAACCATATCAGTGGGTATTTTGCCGACTATCCAGATTCAGAGCATAGAGATCTGACAATTGAGCTTTATCTGCAAACCTTGGACAAATGCAAGATTCCATTTGAAGTAAAATTGAAAAAGGTCGATTTTGAGAGCAAGTTCTACTTTATTGCAACCGCAAGAGATATCAGCGAAAGAAAGCATGCTGAAAGCAAATATCTGGAGATTTTTAATTCTGCTTCGGACGCAATGATTATTTATGATGAAGAAACCTGGCAAATTCTGGAAGTAAACGAAGCTGCCGTCAGAATGTTTGGTTTCTCTCAAAAAGAGTTTAAAGATCTCAAAATTGATGATTTGAGCACAATCGATCATAATGAGATCATAAAGTTTATTGATGAAAAAGAACTTTTAAACACAGCTGATCATATTTTTGAATGGCAAGCCAAAAGAAAATCAAATGAAGTCTTCTGGGTAGAAGTTTCGCAGAGAAAATCAGCTATTTCGGGAATAAAAAGAATCATTTCTGTTGTTAGAGACATAACTCTTAGAAAAAAATCAGAAGAAAAGCTTATCGAGGCACAGAAAATGGACTCGATTGGAAACCTGGCAGCGGGAATAGCCCATGACTTTAATAATATGCTCAGTGGAATCATGGGCTATTCTTCCCTTATGCTGGAAAAAGAGGATTCCTCAGAAAAGATCAAATATTTGAATGGAGTAATCAATGCTGCAAAACGGGCAGCAGAACTAACCAACAAATTGCTGGTATTCGGGCGCCGCGGCAAAAGCGAGGTTGAAGCGGTCTGTTTAAATGACATCGCGGTGAATGTTCTTGAACTTCTGAAAAGAAGTATTGATAACGCAGAAGGGATAAAAATCAATGCCGACTTTTGTCACGATCTATGGCTGATTGATGCAGATCCAGCGCAGATGTCCCAGGTGATTATGAATCTTGTCATTAACGCCAGAGAAGCAATTGAAAATGACGGAACAATTCAAATTTCTACAGCAAATATTACCCGAGACAGAGTCTTTACAGAAAAATACCCGGACATTTCTGGTGACAAATTTGTCGAATTTATAGTATCCGATTCTGGCTCTGGGATCGAAGAATCATTGAGAAAAAAAATATTTGAACCTTTCTTTTCTACAAAATTATCTGGACAAAAGAAAGGCACCGGATTGGGCCTTGCAATGGTCTATGGAATAGTGAGGAATCATCAGGGAACAATTGATCTGGAAACAGAATTGGGAAAAGGAACGACATTTAGAATCATATTACCGATTGGTTTTAAAAAGGTTGAACTAGAGAAACAGGCCGTTTTTGGCGAAAATGTTCCGGGAAAAACCCTTCTTCTGGTGGAAGATGATGAGACAGTTCTACAGATTCTTGATGAAATGGTTTGCGCACTGGGATACAAAACCATGTTAGCAACAAATGGCCAGAAAGCCGTAGATATTCTGCGGCAACAGTCGACACTTATCGATGGAGTAATTCTTGACATGAGAATGCCTGTGATGGCTGCCAAGGAAGCTTTCAAACTAATGAGGCAAATAAAACCAGATATCAGGGTTATGTTGACAACGGGCTATGGTAACAATGAAGAAGCCCAAAGCTTGCTTAATTTTGGCGTCAAATCTATTCTCTTAAAGCCTTTTAACCTTAAAGGAATCGAAGATTCCCTGCGCAAATTATTAGAATCATAGCTGCCTTGTGCGTTTACCAGCTTGCGATAGCTGTAAATGTTTGAGCGAGCGATCCCTTTATCGGGAATACTAGAATTGTTCCATCAGCGGTTCCAGACATAGAGCGCCTGCGAAACCTGGTAACTCAGGCATAACCGGCCTTCAGCGTCCTGCTGTAAAGCGGTTTTAAGATAAGCGTCAAATTTGTCTCTGAACTTCTGGCCATCCTTGACGCCGCCCTTGACGAGCAGAGTCTCGCGAGCCTCATCAATACTGGTGAATGTCCAGCGAAATGGTCTTTTGATAATCTGCAGATCAGGCAGCATGCCGCTGTCAACCATGGCAAAATACAGAACCGCTACACGAAGGCGCTCAAGCGAGAGCTCTTCAAGTTCAAGCAGACTACGCATTTCCCGGTTCAGCGGGGAATCAGCGTGCGGAATCAAAACGATCAGACGCTGGCCAGTGGCATCGCGCAGGCGCTGCAAAGCCTCGGCAAGTTGAGGCTGGTGCCCGGAATCTGTTGAGATAACGCCAAGACTGTTGAGACAGAGCACGGTATCAAAAACACCGGGCGGCTCAATATCGAGCCAGCGTCCATGAATCTGATTCAGATTACCAACTTTTTCGCTGACGGCCTGTTTTTGCAGTTGTTCAAGCATGCTTGCCGAAAAATCGGTAACCGTTATTTCTTTTACCATTCGAGCCAGGGGTATGGCAAAGGTGCCTGGCCCGGTTGCTACATCGAGAACTCTTTCGTCAGAACGCCATTCAAAGCGCTGCAAAAATTCAAGTGTTTCCTGTCGAGCTTCTGGTGAATGAGCTTTGGCGGCAAAATCAGCCGCGCGTGTATCCCAGAATTCCGGAGTTTCTTTTGCCGAAGTATCGCCGTAGTTCTGCGCCCAGCTGTGTCTATAAAAATCCCGGATCGGTTCGATATTTAAATTCGGCATTGATTATCTCCTGTTTAGCGACAATATAACCCCGCAAAGTAGTAGAAAACAACCAGCACCATAATCTTCCCTGCTAAAAATAAGCTTTAAACCTCATCTTGGCTATTCGGAAAGTTTTTGTTAAACAGGATTCTTAGCTCACCTGAGTTTGTTCCATGGTGAGAGGTCTCTGGATAGGAAAATTCGTAGAGCATGTCCTGAAACGTCTAACAAAGGCTTGCAGCGGATTTTAAACTGCTCGCTGGCGAATTTCATTGTTTTCTGGTAAGTTTCAGGCATGGGTTGAAGAAGCAGAATTTGAGAACTTTTTCTTGCATCAATGGCCTGTGAAGAATGTGGCACCGATTTAAGTTATGATTTTCAGGAAACACATAGATATGCAGATGCGTCCTGTTTTCGCAGTTATATTGCTCCTGACAGTTATGCAACCATGCTATGGGCAAAAGACACATATCACTTTTGCTGACAAGCAAGCATGTTTCCGGTTTGAGGGAATCGACAACTGGGAGTTCAAGCCGATCCAGGTCGGCGATAAGTTTGGCTTTGACACCGGAACAGCTACCGGCGCCTGGGGTTACACTGCACCAGGTGGCAGATACGTGGTTGCCCCGCTTTTTGACAAGGTCTGCCGCTTCATGCATGGCTATGCGCCAGTCAAGCTAAACGGCAAATGGGGAATCATAAATAATCTGGCTGAGTTTGTTATCAAACCTGAATTTGAAAAAGTCTGGTCATTGCAGAAATACAATGGCGGATCAGATAATTCCATAACGTTTTTTGACGAGAGAGGCAATCCTGACGATCTTTATGAAGTGGATCCGCTCGAAGACTGGACCAACGGTTTTAATGCTGGCATTTTCCCCATGTTTAAAGATGGAAGCTGGCACCTGCTTGATCAGGACGGCAAGCTGGTAACCCGTCAAGTCTACGAACGCATACTACCAACGTCACACAACCGTATCGCCGTTTTTGCCAACAATCTGTGGGGCTTTGTCGGTTCTGATGGAACTCAGGTCACACCCATGATCTTCAACCGCATTGAAAGGTTCAAAGAAGGTCTGGCCGCCGTGCGCTCAAAGAATCTCTGGGGTTATATAGACGTTTCAGGCAGCTTTGTCGTATCTGAACAGTTCGATACCGTCAAAGACTTTGCTTCGGGTACGGCTTTCGTTACAATTGACGAGCGAACCGGCATAATAAACAAAGAAGGCCAGTATTTGCTCAAGCCTGATTATGGCTACATCTATCAGATACCCGGCAGTGAACTTATAAAGGTAAGCAAAGGCCTGAAAAACGGAATTTATCATTGTAGCAGGGGGCTGATCCTGCCGGCCATATACGATGACTGCACAGTCAACCCAAACGGAACCATTGTTGTCTGGAATGACGGAAAACAGGGGCTATTCGATGTCAACGGCACAGTTCTGCTGGCATTGTCAGATTCATTGATAACAGTTCTTGACGAATTTCTATTGCGTATTGCCAAAGAAGATTCGGTGGCGATATTCGATCTCAGAACGAATGAGCTTGTCAGAACTGATTATAAATGCGTTAATATCTTTCATAACGAAAGAGCCGCATTTCAGGACAAAAGCGGGAAATGGGGATTTCTGGATCAGCAACTTAACCGTGTTATCCCGGCACGTTATACCTGGGCTACAGATTTTTCGTGGTGGCAGGCGGCAGTGGAAGACGAAACCGGTATAAAAATCATAGATTTGCATGGCAACCCGCCAGAAAAGCCTTTGATTAAATTGACAGCACTCTACGGCCACCCTCAAAACTGGCAAATGGCTACTTTCAGTGATCGACATGGCGTTCAAGATACAGCGGGCAACTGGTGCATCCGACCTGAATACCAGGAGATACGATCATTTTCAACCGGTGTAATTCTTGCAAAACGTGATTCTAAATGGGTTTTGTTCACTCTCGAAGAAAATCCTGGTGTCCGACTGACCTTTGATCAAATCGACAATATGAGAGAAGGCTTCTGCAGGGTCAGAGCAGGCAGTAAATATGGTTTCATAGATGAAATGGGCCGGATGGTAATTCCAACTCAATATGACATGACACAAGAAATAAAAAACGGCGTGGTCGCAGTATATAAAGATAACCGCTGGGGTTTCATCGATACAAAAGGCCTTCAAGTGCTTCCACACATTTTCACCAATATCATCAGAGAACCAGACGGCGGTTATGCTGTTTATGAAGGCGACCTGAGTGGCTATGTCACGGATGAAGGCAAATATATGCGGATAGAGGTCGAAACCTTGCCTGCAGAAAGCCCGAACCAGTAAATCAACTGAAAGTCATTTTTGAATCGCAGATTCTTGTTTTGTCTCGAAAGGCTTCTTAAACGAATCTATGCCAACAAAATCATAACCAATGCGAAGCATTCGAAAAAAGCGCCCGTATTATTTACGGTGACTACATCATGCCAATGAGAAATAAGTAGAAAGCATGAAATAAATCGCAATCCCGGTAACCCGTCGCGATTACAAAAGGTTGTTCGGTTGCGGAAGTCGATAATGTTTGAACTCATACATGACTCAGGAAAACTGACGTGATAAAATTCATTTTGTTCAAAGTATTGTACAATGACAGGTCGGACATTTTTCGCAAGTAGTGACAGCTGCAACGGACGCTGACAAGCCGCGCCGAAAAGCTCAACTCCAGCCGTCAGTTTTTTGGCAGGCCGAGACTTTCGAGTTCCAAGAGATTCGAACAATCAGGACGAAGGGAAAACCAAAGTGAAAACCAAAGTGAAAACAAAAGGGACAACGCATCAGGCGAGATGGGGAGTAACTGTTCTCTGCCTCATCGTTCAAGGAATGTTGCTTTTCGTCCCGCCCCTCTTGGCTGACATTCCCCCCAGAGGCAGGCGAGTTCCGGTTCACGCGTGGATTTCCAATCAGTCGGAATTTTCCGAGATGACCTTTTTTTGCCAGGAAGGCGGGCCCTGGGGAACCTTTTATTATCGGCTTGCCTCAAATACCGAACTGAGTGTTATCTATAAAATGCATAGCCTTGTTGTCATGGCTTCCCGCAACGATTTTCTCCAGAGCGAGAAAAACGCCATGCTGTTGACCCTCATCAATGAGGGCTCTCAATCGGGAATTTACGAGGAAAAATCGTTAGAACCAGCTCTGAATATTGAACTATCGCCATTACCTTCAGCGCCAATTCAAGTAAACCAATCTCGATTATCACCTTCTGGAAATTCCAATTTAAAACAAGTCGAGAGCAGGCCTCCCGGGGTGCCCAATCTCGCCGGCCCGAACAGATCCCGGAATGTCGGCGAACGCGGCGAAAAGGTGGAGTTCACCTCCCCCTACAACCAGCCAGGATTCTATCTCTGTCCAGACCAGATCAATTTTTGGGATTTCTATTCGAACGACGATTCTGACACTTCCAGTCAAATCTTTCGGGAATACCGCATCGCCGGGTTTCAGGGAGAACAGCTCATCGTCTGGTTGGCCCGGGAAATCACTACCTTTTCAGACGACAAAGCGGCTCTCATCAAGGAAATGCCGAACCCCTTCCCCAACCTGCCCAAAGAGCCTCCCATACAAACCTGGAAATATAAAACCATTCATTTGGCCGCCAAAGCGGGTGATCTTGCGGAAGTGAAAAATTTTATCGCATCCGGAACCGATGTGAACGCCCTTGATCGGGCGCGGCGCATTCCGCTTCATTGGGCTGCGGAAAGCGGCAATCTTGAATTGGTCAAATTTTTACTAGCCAAAGGGAATAAATCGAACATCCAGGACGCCTTCTGCGACACTCCTTTATCGGCTGCCTCCAAAAAAGGAAAAGTCGAAATCGTTCAATTTCTGAATGCCCTTGATAGCAGCTCAAAAGGCGGAGGGGGAGTCGATTCTCTCAATGCCGCGATAGAGAAGGGCGATCTCCCAATCATCAAAGCCCTTCTTGAAAGTGGCGTCGATGTGAAGGGCAAAAACTCCTCCAATAGCGACACTCCCCTTCACGTGGCGGCCCGCTTCGATCGACGGCCCTTAACCCGCGTTCTTCTGGAAAAGGGAGCGGACGTCAATGCACTCAACCATCTTGATGAAACCCCTCTCTTCGGCACGATCTGCAATAAATACCGCAAGGAGCTCGTAGAGATGGCCCGGTATTTGATCTCCAATGGAGCCAAACTCGAAGTATTCAACAAAAATGGCTCTACCCCGCTCATTAAAGCGGTTGTAATGAATGCTCCCCAACTGGTAAAGCTTTTCATCGAAAAGGGTGCCGATCCAAATATACCATCCCGCTCAGGGAAATCCCCTCTTTCACTGGCCAAGGATGAAAACATACGAAAATTGCTCCGAGCCCTTGGTGCAAGAGAATGAACTCCGGATTTTTCCTCAACCATGATTCCGCACTTTGAACATGCTTTTCTCGTCGCTCTCGGACGATCGATCCTGATCGAACTACCGGTGCTTTGGATCGGTTTGAGAACCTTGGGGAAAGTATCATCAGAGCGCATTTCTTCGCCCCAAATTATCGCGACTGGTTTTTTGGCAACGGTAGCCACCATTCCCTATCTCTGGTTTATTGCGCCTCTTTTTATACGTATGAGCGGACTGCCTTTGTTGGGAATCGAAGGAGCAATCGTGCTTGGTGAAGGGGCCATCTATCGTTTGGTTTTCTCCTGCGACTGGAGGCTCTGCCTGGGAATATCCGCCGTCGCGAACGCGCTTTCCTGGGGCCTGGGAACCCTGCTGAGACATATGGGGTAAAGGCGCGGTACAAAATGAGGCTGTCTCCTCATGAGACAGCCCAATCTATTGGTTTGCACCCAATAAAAACCCCTAGAACTCCCTTTCTACACTTATATTAAAACTTCTTCAGCCGGTTCGACGCTCTCTACAGGGCTCTCGTCGACGGCATTCACTACCTGGGCTGAGGCCGGTTCTTTTACTTCCATGTCGCGGCTCAAAGCACTGTCATAAAAAGACACTGAATAGCCTGCCTTAATGACCCTTCCGCCGATGGCGCCAGATATATCGTCGATAAGCTGAAGAAATCTATCTAGAATTTTGTCTTTGCGGCTGAGCGCAGCGACTTCAGGTGTTTCTGAATCTTCAGATGCAATCTTGAGCGGCGCGGTCGCCCCATTTACCATCTGCAACTGATAACCTCCACCATAACTGACAGCGCCGGCAGAAAAATTACTGGCAATAGTCGAAGTTGAGCCGCTAGCACCTTTGTTAACACTGTCCTGCAGGTATATCTTTGCGATATCAGCCATCGATGTTGAGGTCAGTCCAGAAGAAGAACTGCCTCCCAGACTCGACATCCATGACGAGCCGCTCATTGACGCTATGGTAGCCTTAAGTCCGTAGTCAGCCGCACTGATCATACTGTCGATCAGAGATTTTGAAGACTCCAGCCCCTTGCCGACAGAGCTTTCTGCTTGACTCAGATAGCCATCAAGGGCTTCAACTCCGGTTTCCTTTTCGCCGAGCAGCTCATTTACAAAGCCTTTCGTCAACGATTTGAATTCTTCGGCCAGAGTCTGGCTAAGTGCTTCCATATCACCGCTAACCCTGACAAAAACAGTGAAACGATACATTGCCGATCTATTGATTTCCGGATCAGTTACGGCTTCAACTTCAGTCGTTTGAGGCGCAGAAGTAGCCGCAGCACAGTTAATACAGGTGGTGTTTGCAGCATTGGCAGCGCTATCATTGACAGCCGTCTGCAAAACCTGCTCAAAAGCGTCTCCAGAAGATGTTGATTCTGCTTTTGCATTTTCGACAGGAAGGTCTGACATCTTTGCGACAACATTTATTACAGACATAATGCCTCCTGATAATTCAATTTTTCTGGTTTACTGCTCTATAGATGTCATTGGAGTGATTGAGGGCTGATGAATGATTTTAAGAAGCGGCTGCATCATAAAAGAACCAAGTATTTCAAGAAACTTCCTACGCTGATCTTTAGTAATTTTATACATCGTCTGCTCCTTATTTTTCAGGCCGAGAGGTGGCTTTTCCGATTCGTCTTAGTCTCTAATTACTTCATCGTCTTAAACCCCTTCGTAATTTAAGTGCATTTTGGTCGATTTAAAGCTATAATTTGCCTGTTTCCTACGAATTCCTTTAATTTTGACACAAAAACCACCTATGTACACATTTATTAAAAATAAATTATTTATCTGGCCAGTTCTGCTCATTTTGCTTATCACAACCGGATACAACAGCCTTGAAGCAGCAAACAGTTTTTCGCTCAAACCAATTCGGCCACCTGGTCTGAGCCGAATTGCAAGGTTTCTGGGAAGGGCACAACGATCCCTGGTGCTTGACCGCATTGATGCACTGATCAGCGCTACCGGTTTCTACGATTTGATCGCAGCTGCAAACATGCCGAAGGTTACAGTCATAGCACCGGTTATCAACAAAAGACAGAAAGAAAAAGACGATACCGTGGCGATTAAAGCGCTAAGCATTAATATGCTGCTTTTCCCTGTACCTTTTTTTTTCAATCAGGCGCAAAGAATCGCAGCATTCGCGAGAAGCGCGCGGCAGCTCGACCCCGACATCATTTTCCTTCAGGAAGTATGGGACAACAACAGCTTGGCTTTGCTCATCGCCGCGTTTCCTGGCTATTATTCTATTTACACGGCAGGAATCGGCTACAATTATTCGGGTTTGCTTATTTTAAGCAGGTTTCCGGCAAAAAAAGCATCTGCAAAACGCTTTGCGGTTTCGCTGAAGCACAATGTTGAAGAGCTGATCGCGCAAAAAGGCTTTATTCTCGTTGAGACTACAATACGTGGGCAACCATTTTATCTGCTCAACACCCACCTCTATTCTGCTGACCGTAGCAAGCTCTACCGACCCAACCTGGTGCAATTCAGTCGTGTTGCTGACATTGTTGAGAACCTGCCCGCTGCAGCTATTATCGGCGGCGATATGAACCTGATACCAGCAGATCTCGAAGCCCGGATACCAGACGATATAGTTCGCGACAACTGCGATTTGTCGACAGCCGGCTACCCAAAACCCACACAAAAGCTAGATTACATCATGGTCAGACCGCATCATGGTAAAACAGCAACTGTAAACAGTCGCCGGATAGACGCGCCGTTGCGATTCTCTGACCACACGCCGATATACGCCGAGATCTATTTTCGCTGACCGTTGCTCCGGGCAGAGAAAATGTTAGACCTCAAGGCTGAAAACTTCAACTTCCTGCTTCTTGCCGCGAATTTTGCTTACTGCAACCGGCTTCACACGATAACTTGCGCCGAGACAATCGCGAATTGCACCCGATATGACAATTGGCATATCTCCGCTGTTAGCCAGCGAACACATGCGGGCAGCCACATTAACCGGGTCGCCAATTACGGTATTATCCATTCTGACTTCTGGAGTCCCGATAATCCCGGAGATTACCCGGCCAGAATTAATCCCGAAAACAGGGCGAACTTCTTTATCAGACTTAAAGGCAGCAACCATACGTTTTGCGAGCTTGATAGCCGCGATTGCTGCATTCTTTTTCCCATGTTGTTCGTGTGAGAAGACAATCAGAAGCTTTTCACCGATGACCTTGTCTACTTCGCCCCCAAGTTCCTCAGCATAACGGAAAAAATGATCGAGACTATACTCCAGTTTGTGATACACCTGTTCTTCGGTTGCTTTGGCTGCAAACCTGGTAAAGCCGGCGAGGTCAGCGAAAAGAATGGTATATTTGGCTTCACTGCCCTGCTGAGCTTTCTCAAACAGCTCTGGACTACGGGCAAGTCGGCGAACCGATTCTGAAACAAAGTTGCCCAATGCGTTGCGCTCACGCAGTCCTTTAACCATGCCATTAAAAGCTCGCGAGATCGAACCGAACTCATCTTCACGGCTGTCTTTGAGTTTTACATCGTAATTACCGGACTCAATCATATTAAGACCCCAGAGCAGGTGTTCAAGAGGTCCAGTGAAAGATCTACTGATATTGACAGCCGCAAAAACTGCAAAAACAACAAAAATCAGCATTCCAAAGAGAAAAATTATGTGACGCCAGAACTCAATTCTTTCGAGATGCGACGTATCCTGTCTCCCACCTACTGTATACAGCGACAAAAACCTGCCAGGAAGCACCTGATAAAGCGCAGAATCTTCTCCTGAGCCAGTCTCTCTGTGCAGACGACGACTACGTGACGAGCTTCTAATCATCATCGCCAGCTTGGCCGATTCATTTTCATCAGAAGAAAAAGCCTCAGCACGCACTCCGCTATGTGTCTGCAGCAGAACTGGCGCGGCGTCTATCAGCGATGCCGGATCAAGCAGATCGAAGAGAGAACGGAGCTTGTGCGGGGCTTTCTGACTGGTTATTATATTAGCAAAAGCAGTCTTGAGATACGATTCACCAATTGCGTATTCATCCCAACCTACTCCGCAAAAGTATTCGATCAGACCGTTTACGCGCAGCGGAAAAACACTAAAAAGGGTTGCACCAACGCTGGAGCGCAAGTTGTTAAGCCCCTCAAAGTTCGAAAAAAGCTCATAAAATCGCTCGGCGCCAACAGAGTTAACCAATTGCGCTTTGATTTCTTCGTAAACAAATTTTTCCATCTCATTGGCTTGCATATTTTTATCGAGTTCTGATAGCCCTGACACAAATTCTGCTATGGGGAAAAATTTTTCGACAGTCTTCTTATACATATTAAGCAGAACAAACATTGAGTCGGTTCTTGAACTCTCGTTGTGTCCCACCACTTCGCGCTTAAAACGATCGTAATAACGCATAAAATTGTTTGGACCAAATATCAAAATCGCATTTGCCCGGCGATCCCTCACTCCACTAGACTCAAAACCTGTTAGAAAGGGAGCAAAAGCCCGTTCAGCAATCTCAAAAACGGCAGCGTCCATCTTTTTAAGATTAATATTCTTCTTCTCCTCAGGCCCGCCTTTATCATAGGCAGTTTGTATTTCGCGAGCCCGCTTCAGATCCCTTAAAGTGTCAGGGTGAGCAAAAGAGCGCAAAAAACTCTGAAACAGATTTGCATTATAGAGGCGCACTCCAGAATCGATCCCGGCAAGAATATTGTGCAGATTACGTTCGATTTTGAGACGCTCACTGTCGGTTACTTCTCGCAAAATCAGGCGAAAAATCGAACTACCCATCAGGAATGGCATAAAGATAGCCAGCAGACTGGCTATGATCAGCACCTTACCCACACTTAGCCGCAGTCCACGAGCAAAAACTGAAACCTGCACAAACAAAAGCAAAGCGACACAAATAACCATGAAAAAAGCCACATTTGCGAAACGATCAGCAAATCGGTTCGAACCGCTTTCAAGCTCTGCAACAACAATTGGAGTCAAGTCAGTTCCGGCGACTACCCGTCCAACAACAACGATCAAGCCATTTTGCCGATAAAGCTCAACTTTAGCCTGTTCAGCTTTATCAATCTGGACATGTTCAGCGTCGCTGCAAACTTTTTTAATAAAATCAAAGTTCGCCTTTTTTGAGATTACGGGAGAATCACTGTTTACAAGGAATTCTTTACTCCGGCGATCATAAAACGCCACAGCCAGGTTTGCATCTAATTCTGATTTAACAATGGTTCGATAGATATGCGAAGCTGTCATTGCGTGCAGATCAAGTCGGCAGAAAAAGAAAACCGTTTGTTCAGACGAAACGGTAAGTTTGTCCCAATAGACTCCGGTCAGCTTCTCTTCGGATTTGAACGTGGCCAGGCGCCCTGCACGCATCAGCATAAAAGCAGTACGGTCGATTGACAAACCAATAAAGTCGCCCAAAAGTTTGTCTGTACGCAAAAGCAAGCTTTTGTGCTTCGGATTAAACAGCACGTCTTCCGTGTATGTTCCATTTTTCAGACATTCAACACGAACAAAATTTTCAATAAATTCGGTGTCAATATCACCAGCCAGATTGGCGGTTTCCAGCAGTTTTCCCTGATTATCGACGAGAGCGACCGATAAAGAGTTAATAGGCAGTTCAGAATTTAAAAAATCTGGAGGCCAACCATACCTGAAAAGACTCTTGTAATTAATCGATATTAGATCTCTGAAACGACCAAATGCTTTCTGTACAAGAGAATGAACATTTGCCTCCTGGCGAATTCGATCATTAAGCTGCAATGCTTGAGCCGACAGATCAATTTTAAGACGATCACTTTTGCCGAGTTCTTCTTCAAGCCTTATTGTAAAAGCAAGAACGATAATAAAACACAGGGCAAACGCGAGGCTTCTATGCAGCGTCATCCGATTCTACCCTCCCGTTCGCCGACAAGCTCATATTCAGGACCTTCACCCAGTCGGGTATAATCATAAAGACCACGAGTCAATGCAAATACCTTTTCGGAGGCAATTACCCGGGTATGTCTTCCCTGTTTAGAACGAGCTTCCAAAGCCTCTGCACGAACTCTCGCGTCGCCAACTACGAGATATTCGAAGCGATTTCCTGCCTTAACGGTACCTGAGAGCAGATGCCCGGCATCAATACCAATGCCAAATTCGTAACAGAATTTGCCCTGCTGTTCGCGCAAAACATTTATCTGTCGGTGCCTTGAGATCATTGTCAGGGCTGCTCCAACGGCTTTATTCGAAGCATCACCAAGACTTTCACCATAAAAAACTGCAATTATTGAATCACCAACAAATTGCTCGACCATTCCATTGGTCTCTTTTATGCATGAAGACATGGCCGCAAGATGTTCGTTGAGCATAAAAACAATATCGCGAACCGGATATGACTCACTGAGCGTGGTAAAAGACCTGATATCGGAGCACAAAATTGCGCCAAAACGCCCTTCCATACCCTTGTGCCCAGCTTTATCATCTCTGGCCACCTGCTGATCAAGCGAAGCTGAAACAAAACGGCCCAGATTGCGGCGTTCCTTGATGCCTTCAACCATCTTGTCAAATGCCAGAGTCAATTTTCCGAGCTCATCTTCCCGCTTAAGACCTAACTTCTGTGAGTAATCCTCGGCAGACACTTTCCTAAGACCGATTTCGACGTTCATAAGCGGACTTACCAGGTATTCAGCAGTCAGACGCGAAATTAGAAAAACCGGAATTGCCATTAAAATGACAATGAACGACAAAATCATTTCCTGATGAAAAGCACGAACTCTAAAGTTCTTGAAAAAAACCAGATTTGCCAGAATGAACGGGCCCGACTTAATGCAGGGGTATACCACCACCAGATGGTCATCATTCTGCTCAATAATCCCGGTTTTGGTCACAGCTACCAACTCAATGAGGTGATCTGCTGCCTGCTTCATCATCAGCGCATCCTTGCTTCGGGGAGACGGAAAGACCGTGGTGGACTTGGAGCCATTCATCTCTGCTATTGCATAAATGTTTTCAGAATATATGTTCTGAAGATTAAATATTGACTCTCGCAAGTAACGCTTGAAAATCCGCGAAATACTGATGCGAAAAACATACCAGTTCCTGATCTTGCCATCTCGAAGCAAAAAATTCTGGTAGAGAAAAAACTTGTCTTCGCTAAAATCGACAAACTCGATATCACCACGATTTGAAAGAAAATACCTCATCATTTCTTTGCCACTGCGGCCCTTGAACATTTGCAACTCTGGCTCTTCACCGACCATTATCTCTGGAGCTATGCTGTAATAGGCTTTGCGAATCCAGCCGCCATAAAAATCAAAGGTAGATTTTTCACGCTGTTCGGTAAATTCGCTTTCAGGGAAGCTGACCATCTTGCCAGTTATGCTTGCCACATCAGGTGGATAAACATAAACCGCGTCCAGCTGCAACCCGTTAGCAATAAATCGAGCCTGAAGCTTACCAATCGCATCATCCCATGATGCATGGTTCCAGTCGGTCATTTTGGCAGCCCACTCGGGGTCGTTTTCCTGTCGTTGACAAAAACTGTGATAATCTGCCAAAAGAGCCTCTCCTGAAGCGTCCGCTTCTTCGAGTTGCTGCAAAGCGTTTTTAATCGCTTCCTGCTCGCGCCGATATGCAGAAGAATCAACATGAAAAAGTCCGGCAACATAAAAAACCACCAGAGGTAAAACACCGACCGCCATAAAAGTCAACGACAACCAGGCCTTAAGACTTATACCAACAGGGTTTCCACTGATTAAAACCTTGGCAAAGATCAGAATCCAGACTGTGTAAAAAAACAGACGCAAGACAAAACTTATAAATGGTTCTTGCTGTTCACCAGTAAACTGACCGCGACTCAATATCCAGATTTCGTATGGCACAGCATAATCGATAAATTCCCGCATTATTCTCAATCCGCGGTAATCAACGAATTTTCCAGGCGGAAACAGCTTGTCACGATTCAATTCACCTTTTTCAAATTCACTGAGACACTGCATTACTGTCTTGCAGTGCTCGTCATCAAGAAAACCATCGAAAATTGGTTTTAACTCTGGGCTTGCTTGCTTGAGCGGCACCAGAACGGAGCTCACCTTCGCATATTTTCTCCCGAGCAATTTGCTGGCAAGCTGCATTGAACCAATACGACTGATAGCATCCGGAGAAAAAAGCATCAGATAAACAATTTTTTGCCGAGAAGCGATGGTGGTGGTGTCCCACAAAACTAGCACAGGTCGGCCTCCGTAAACAGCCGCTGATATTTTCCCGGCTCGTTGGTTCTTTAACAGTTCAAAATCCAATATATCACCAAAGGTGCCGCGCACAGCAGCATTCAAGCTGGAAAGCTCAGAACTGTTGAAACTGTCTTTCTGTCTGCCCAGACCATCAAGAATTCGCTTGAAAAAACGCTGTTTTACTGCTGTATAACCGCTGCCACCAAACATATTTACGCTACGACCGTCTTTATTAACCACCCCTGCATAAATATTTTGGGGCATGAATTCTTTGGGAAAGGCCTTCTGCAAGTCGCTCATAAAACTTGCCGCGTCAATCTGCCTGTCTTTCTGTAAACCCGCCAGATTTTTGTGAAGTAAAAAAAATCGCCGATTTATCTGAGCTTCCAGAGACCAGATTGAGCGAAATAGCTGCAGGTAATTGCCAGCCGACTGTTCCCAGCTGGTAATTGCTCTCTCGCTTTGAATCTTATTTCGCTGCTGCTGGTTGTATTCCAACAGTCCAAAGGGCAGCAAAGTCAAAACAAAAGCGAATATCAATGGCAAAGCCATGTTCAATCGCCGCTTCATTGAGAACTTTCCTCCCCGTTATTGCTTCTTAGACATGAATGTTAAAACAATTTCAAAAGATAATCCAGTAACTGAAAGCAATTTAACCAAATCTCAACCTTTACAAACCGGCGAAAAAATTATAGATTCAGGATAATCTACTAAGGAAAGCCAATAATGATGAACATCATAAAAAGCCTGCTGGCTCTGCTGCTGATTACTCTGGTCGCGGCACTTGCCACCGGCTGTTGTGGCAAAAAAGTGCCGGTCCTTGAAGAAGCTGGAAAAGCATACGTCGAAGGAAATTACCGCAAAGCTGTTCTGATGTTTCTGCCTGAAGCCGAAGATGGCAACGCGGAAGCCCAGGTAAACATTGCTTTTATGTATTATTGCGGCATGCATGTCGAAAAAGACCCCAGTGTCGCAGCTGAATGGTACAAAAAAGCAGCTGAGCGCAACAACGTAACCGCTCAATTCAGTCTCGGCACGCTTTATGAAAACGGCGAAGGTGTGAATCGTGACATCGAAGAGGCATACTTCTGGTATAACCTGGCTGAAAAACAGGGAGACAAAGACTCACAAAAACTTCGCCGCGAACTGGAACAAACTCTATCAGCAGCACAGATAAGCAGAGCCAAAAGCCGTATTGCCACATGGAAACCAATACAATGAAACTCTCTATCATCATACCTGTTTACAACGAAGAAAACACGGTCGAAGCAATAGTTGATCTCGTTTTAAAAGTACCCTTGAGTATAGACAGAGAGCTGATTCTGGTTGATGACTGCTCTACCGACAATACCCGAAGCATCATCGAAACCAGGCTGACCAGCAAGGTCGGCAAAACCGTTTTCCATGAAAAGAATCAGGGTAAGGGCGCGGCTCTGCGCTCGGGGTTTGCCGCCGCCACCGGCGATATCGTAATAGTTCAGGATGCCGACCTCGAATACGACCCCAACGAATTTCAGCGCCTCATCAACCCGATTCTTGAGAATAAAGCTGATGTTGTCTACGGTTCGCGTTTTTCCGGCGGCGAGATGCATAGAGTTCTCTATTTCTGGCACTCTGTCGGCAATCAGTTTCTGACCATGTTGTCAAACATGTTCTCAAACCTTAACCTGACTGATATGGAAACCTGCTACAAAGCTTTCCGCAGAGAAATTATCGCCGGCATCGAAATCGAAGAAAACCGCTTCGGCTTCGAACCTGAGATTACTGCCAAAATTTCAAAAATAAAAGGCATACGCATTTACGAAACCGGTATTACATATAGCGGCCGCACTTACGAAGAGGGCAAAAAAATCGGCTGGCGCGATGGCGTTGCCGCAATCTGGTGCATACTAAAATACAATCTGCGCCAACCCCACAGGATCAGGCGCAGAGATTAAAAAAGAACTTGCTCAGCCGTCGTGATTAATTTTGGTAATCAGTTCCTTAAGCACGGCCTCGGCTCTTTCGTGCTCAATCTGACAGGTGCCAGCAGCATGGTGCCCGCCACCACCGTATTTAAGCATCAACTCACCGATGTTGGTTCTTGAGCTGCGGTCAACAATCGACTTGCCTACCGCAAAAACGGTATTCTGCTTCTGAAAACCCCATAGAATGTGAATCGAAATGTTGCAATGCGGATTCAGTGCGTAGATCATAAAACGGTTGCCCGCATGAATCACTTCTTCGTCACGCAGGTCAAGAATAATCAGATTCTTATATATCTTCGAACAGCGCCGCAACTGCTCGCGAAACAGTTCATCCTGTTCAGAATACAGATCTACACGTGCCTTTACGTCAGGCAGTTCCATGATCTGACCGATACTCATGTCTTTGCAGCAGTCAATGAGATCCATCATCAACTGGTAGTTTGAAATGCGAAAGGTTCTGAAGCGCCCCAGACCGGTACGCGGATCCATCAGATAATTCAAAAGCACCCAGTTATCCGGGCGCAGTATCTCATCGACACTGAACTGAGCCGCATCTGCCTTATCTACCGCAGTCATCATATCTTCAGCAACTTTTGGAAATCTCTCTTTACCGCCATAATATTTGTAAACAACCCTGGCAGCCGACATCGCTTCGGGGTCAATGATGTGGTTATCACGTTTACCCTCATTGCGTATAGTTTCGCTCAGGTGGTGATCAAATACCATATACGCTCCCTCGACATACGGCAGGTTCGTGGTGATATCACGATCAGTGATTTCGACTTTGCCATCCTGCATATCTTTGGGGTGCACAAACTTGATATCATCTATCATGTTCATATCTTTGAACAGCACGGCACAAACCAGACCATCAAAATCACTGCGGGTAACCAGGCGATATTTTTTTCCCTCTGTCATTCCAGTCTCCAGTTCAACAATTTAATGTTGCCAATTTAACATGCTTCGCTGGCAATTTCCACATTTTCAATAATGCCATGCTGCGCGGCTTGCCTTAAATATGGCAAGATAGTAGACTTATAGCGCAACTTGAAGCGGAGCGTTACATGACAGCATTGCGAGAGGCAAACAACAGAAGTGGTATAGCCATGTTTTCGGCCATCTTTGTTCTGCTGATTATCGGGCTTCTGGCCATGCAACTGCACTTTTATTCCCGCCACACCAGGCTTAGCGCCTTTCGCTTTCAGACTTCGGAAGTGGCTCGCCAGCTTGCTGCTGCCGCGATAGAAGAAGCTCTGGCTTATGTTCTTGCCGAAAGCGAAAAGCCCGACGGCACCTTTTTCAGGTATCTGGTCGAACGACCGGCGGCCATCGACTGTAGCAATATCGATCTCAGCGAGAAAAATCAACGCGGTATCGAAGTGCCGGTTGAACTGACGATCAAGCAGGCAAAAAGCATGGAAATCGGTTCACGATTTTCGATCAGTGCTACTGCCAGAATAGTCGACTTTCGTAACACCGATATGGCTGGCACTTCTTATTACGGCAAGGAAGGCGTCGGCACCATCGAACTCAGAGTAATGGTCGAGCCAGAAGAAGAATACCGGCACAGTGTAAGCAGCGCATGCACCATGACCAGACATCACGATTACAAGGTAGTCACAATTGTTGCCAGACGCGACAACAGCACTCAGCGTAGTGAATATGCCGGCAGCTACGTGCTTGATTATGCGCTTTTTCTGCGCAACGGCCAGGAAGAGTTTACCAATTCAGCCGGAGCCAGTCTTAACCCGGCGAAGCAGCGTCTGGTGATAAGTCAGTCCGACACCGACCCGACCACTTTTGGCAAGGTTTTTTTCGGTAATAAACCCGGCCAGCATGTTTATCTAAATATAGATAAAAAGCGCATGCATTTCATTCCACAGCCGCAGCAGAAAGAATTTTCATACGATCCGGCTGATCAGCAGATTTTCAGACTACTACCAGATTTTTTTGCCGCGATAAAAAAGCTGGCACGCCAAGTATTGCACGATATCGAGCTGTCTTATGGGAACTTTGTTATGACCAACTTTTCGGCTGATTTTCTCTTCGAAAAACTGCCACTGTGCGATGACGACCTTGCTGAAACCGAAGCTTCAGCAAGTATCATAAAAATCAGAAACGCTCTTCGCCTTGGGCGCTGGCCAGCAAACTCTGACCAGTCATTGCCAGCCGTTGGTGCAGGCATAGTGATAGAACCGGAAGAGAGCCTGCGTCAGATCCTTGAAGGCAACGTCAGACAGCGGTTTATGCAGATTGCCAGCCTGTTTATCGAGCTCAATGATGCACGAATATTTGCCGGACCCAGCGAAGACACCGACCTTGATAGTCGCAGAATCGACGACAACCAGTTGCTCCGCGACTTTTCTACCCGCAAATATACCTGTTTTGACCCAGAACGGTTCAATGGGCGCCAGCCAGACGGTCTCGATATCGATTATCTCAAATCGCAGATATACAGAGACACCAGGGATCCCGATCTTTTCTCCAAAATTGATTCAAATAATGCCTATCTGCTTCAACCAAGCCCGTTACCGCAGCCAGTCTTTTATCTCCGACGCTGGGCAGGTGTAATTGAAGACCCATCACTCGCTGCCGTGCCATTTGCCCATATTAACCTGTGGTCAAGGCAAAACCTGAGCCGAAGACAGCTTGAAAGTTTCGGCATATATCTGCCTCGTCAGAAAAAACTCAAGCTGCGCGGCATAATTCAATGCAAAGAACCAGTTGTGCTCGGTGGCAATGGTGACGGCGACATTGAAGTCGAAGGTTGTGGCATACTCATTGCCCCCGGCATCAGAATCGAAACTGGCATTAAAAAAGCCCCCGGAAAAGAAGTAGTCTGCGTATTGGCAACCCGCGGTCAGCCTATTACCGTTAACACAGACCACAGAATTGAGGCATCGCTTATCAGCATGGGCATTCTTGACCGCAACGGCCATATTCAGGCTAATCGCCGTCTCGACCTTTATGGCAGTCTGGCTGTAGACCGCCTTGCTATCGACAGATGGAGTGTCGGCGAAGAACATCGCATCACTTATGACCCTGCGCTTAAGCGCCAGAATGACCTGTATCAGGTAAATATCGCACGCTGGATAACCTTTGAAAGAGTTGTAGAAAAAGACGAATGAGCAAAAGAGGCTTCACACTTATCGAAATAGTTTTTGCCATGGCCATTCTGGCTGTTGCAGCACTGTCGATGTTTATGCTCAATCGCTCTTCAAACCAGCAGGCAATGGATTCATACTATGAATTTCTCGCATTCAGCCTGGCAAGAGAACCTATCGAGGTATTTCGTGGCTTTGGCTACGACAGCTTACGCATGATCGCAGATGGCAACATTTCTCCACCAGCAGAATATCCGACAAACAGCATGCATGACATTGAATTCAACCGGTTTTCAGAGATTCAATACCCGGCAGAAGCCTCGATGTTCAAGCGCATGATCGAGCTTAAATCCGTAAGTCATGGCAGCCTCAGAGCTATCAGCATAAAAGTTACGGTAGCAGCAAGAAGCATGAGTCGTATCGAAGTGTGGATGCGCAATCGCACGGTTTCACTTGAATCTCTTATACTGGAGCGCCCCAGATGACCAGTAAAAAAACGGGATTCACATTTGTTGAAATTATGGTGGTGTCGGCATGTTTGGCTTTACTGGCCGGCACAGCTTTTATGTTACTTAGATTTAGCACAAGATCATCTCTTCAGGGCATGTTGCGCCTGGAAACTACTCTCGAAGCACGCAAAATCATCAGACAGGTTTATGCCGATCTCAAACTCGCCTGTTTCCCTCTGCCCTATGATTCGGTATATAACTTCGACAATGTAATGTACATAACCGGGGTGGCGCCACATAACATGTACACTTTCTTGAGTTTCCCGACTCATGCCCGCATGAACGAAATCTTTTCAAGTCAGAGCTCTGGCGTGAATTATCGCGAAACAGCCCTGATCAACTACCGCATCGAGCCTGGCACCAGCCCAGATAGACCTTTCCTGAAATTGACAAGAGAAGAAACCTTTAAGGGACAGACAACAAAGAAGGTTTTAAGTGAACGTGTAAATTTTTTCGAGATCAAGCCTGTTATGTTGCAACCTTACGGGCGCAATCAGTTTTATTTCATGGTAACCCTGCAACTTATCGACTCAATAGACGCAGCCGATTTAAAAGACAAGAACTGCTCATCGACTGCTCCCAAAGGCAATCTGGCGATTGCCGACTTCTTCGACATAGTGTACCCCGAATTTTTTCATGCCGCCTGGAATCAGCCCGGAATCAATCCAAATTGGCACACTCAAATACAATTTTCAGATAATTAAATTTTCTTGCAACATTTTCTGCAACTCAATCGTAGATTTAGTGTAATAGTTTAAAAATCTTTTCTACAAGTGAAGATTATGAGTAACAGTGAAAACGAAAAACTCTGCCAGGACTGCCTGGAATCCGTGCTTAATCGGCAATCTCCAGATAGCCGAACTTTGCAGCACATGCAAAGTTGCGATGGGTGCCGGCAGACCATCGCCACAATCGAGCTGCTCAAGCGCGAAGACAGTGCCTATGGCGATGAATCACACCCTGAACTCAAGCTTAAATTGATTAAAAAGCTGGCACCGATTGTTACCGCCCGCAGTGAAGTTCCAAAAGCTTCTCTTGCTACCAGTTTCGCCTGGCTCTGGAAACTTTCAATCGCTGTAATTGTTCTTGTTGCCGCCTGGTCCACCCTGACCACTCAGTCGACAACTGTTATCAAGCCGCCAGCAGGCACACCCCAGATCGCCAGCCTGCCACAGCAGTATACGTTCACGCTCAGTCTAAATGGCGGAGAGTCGCAGCAGGTGTCCATGGACAACCCGGTTGCCCTGTTCGCTAACGATTCTGGTGAAATAACGCTGCCAGACCGGTCACGTCTGCTGGTCAAGGGACCCGCGCGCCTGACTCTTGCACCACGCGGGTTTCACCTGCTTCAGGGTCACGTAAGAGCTGAGGTTACGCGGGGAATGGGTGAATTTGTCGCTACAACTCCACACGGAATTGTTACCGTTCTTGGCACAGTATTTGTCTGCGAGTCTTATTCTCGATATACAACTGTCGAAGTGCTTTCGGGCAAAGTGAGAGTGAGCTCCGACCACGCCCCGGCGACAGTTCTGGGGCCCGGAGAAAAATCGAGAATGGGTCAGCAAAAAGCAAGTTCTTCTGAAACCGAGACAATTCCATCATTAGACAGTGAGTAGCGCTGAAATTTCCCTGTGCAAATAATTTCAGCAGCTCCCGGCCACTCCGGGGGCTTTTTTTTCGAGCGTTATTCGTAAACGTCCCATGATCCTGAAAAACCGCGACCGCAAAGTCGCCTCTACTTCGCCTGTTAATTCAGCAATTTCAGCAAAAGGCATGCCCTGAAAAACACGCAGATCGACCAGAAATTTTTCCTGGGGTGTCAGAGTCTGCAACAATTCGCTGGCGGTATGTCTCTCGACCACTTCGTCTTCTGGCGAAGTGACCGGTTCAGAAACAATCTGCTGCTGATGCTCGCGCTTGCGGGTCTCGCGGCGACACTGGTCAAAATAAAGGTTACGCCCCACCGTCAACAACCAGACTGAAAACTTTTTCTGTTCGTCATAGGCATCGAGTTTTCTGATAACACGTTCAAATGTTTCCTGCACCAGATCTTCAACCATCGACTCGGGGGCCCGCAAATACCTGAAAAACCCCATTAACTGGTTCAGATAGCGGTCGATCAAACGTTCAAGGGCTCTTACATCACCCTCTCTTATCTTTCTGATAGCCACCAGATCTTCGGCATGGCGGGCAGCGGCGGCGTTTAGTTTTGCAGTATCTGCCATCAACCGCCTCCCATGCCTTGCGTCGAATACTCACTAATCCTGCGGAGCGACCTGATTCGCGCAAGATATATGTTCTCGGCACTCCGCCGGAATGGCACCAAAGAGGCGCGTTGCAGACTGCCAACTTCCGGAGTCCTGAAACCTTCCGCCGTCGGATTAATCATAAAACGCTCACCGAAAGTCGTTTCGAATTCAACAACACCATTTTCGAGGCTGATTACCTTGCCCTCGCGCACAAACTGCTCTGCAAGTACCGCGCCACCAGTGTCTCTGCTTGCAGACTGCCGCCCAGGCATGAATAATCCGAAGACAAAAACAACGAGAAACCCTGCAAAAATAAGCCCAAACGTTGGCAAAACCAGCCTTCTAAAATCTGGTAACTTATGATCCGCCAGACTTCGGGCTGGCGCAGAATTCTGCGAACTCTGACGGTTACTCTCGGTTGAGCTTTTCGAAACCACATTCTGCTGTCTGACAATGTTCATTTGTTTAACCCGAACGGGCAAAAATGCCGGCAATGCTGAGAATTCCTCACGACTTCGAGGTCATGGTCCAAACGCCGTCCCATTCTGGGCCTGGCGGATTCTTCTGAAAGTGAAAACAACGGCCAACATACATTTTACAGAGCTCATCGCGGCGATTCATCCGGATTGCCGATTCGAATTCAGCCATAGCTTCTGCCCACATCTGCTGTCGATAAAAGTCTATACCACGGTGTGTACATTCGATCACAGATTCCATGTTTGGAAATGACAGACGATCGTGATGGTCAAGTATTTCGAAGACTTTAACCGGCTTGGTTTTACCCTTAACCCTCATCAAATCAACCTCACGACTCTGATGACCGGCTTTCAGGTCATCAAAAGTCTTTTCACTGATCAGAATGTCGGCATGATAAAACTTCGTGGCACTTTCCAGGCGCGATGCAAGATTAACACCATCACCAATTACCGTGTAATCCATACGCTTCATCGAGCCAATATTGCCAACAAGAACATTGTCGGTAGCAATGCCAATGCCGATGTTGATCGTCTGCTTGTCTTTGAGCATGCGATCGGCATTGAACCTCTTCAATGCCCTCATCATATCGATTGCAGTTGACAAAGCACGCTCGGCATCTTCACCGGTCGAGAACGGCGCACCAAAAACCGCCAATATGGCGTCTCCGATAAATTTATCAAGAATGCCGCCATGATGAAATACGATATCAACCATGCTGGTAAAGTAGTCGTTGAGCATCAATACTGTTTCCTGTGGACCCAGTTGCTCAGATATTGTTGTAAAGCTTCGTATATCGGAAAATAGAATGCTCAGCTCTCGCATCTGCCCGCCAAGTTGCGCCTCACAATCCATCAGCTGATCTGCGACTTCCTTGGTCATGTAGCGCGCAAGCGTGCCCTTTAAACGTTTTTCGACTGACAGATCTTCTAATATGACCAGTCCGCCCATGGGCTGCTCGTGAGTGTCGCGCAAAGGCACCACCATCATGTTTACCGATATTTTTTTGCCCTGCAGGTTGGTGATCTCAGCATCTATGAAGTTATCTGAATCATTGGTCGCGATTACCCGACGCAGACTGTCAACCAGCCAGTGATTATCACCGGTAAAGGTGATATCGGCAAATTTGCCAATTATCTGGCTCTCTTCGGCACCCAGAATGCGCAAAGCGATGCCATTGCACTTTTCGATGCGGCGCATGTGATTAACGCTTATTACACCGTTACTCAGGCTTCTAAGAATGCTTTCACTATAGTTCTGGGCGTTGAGAACCTCATTGAACAGCTTGGCATTTTCGATGGCAATTGAAGCCTGCGAAGAAAAACTCGCAAGCTTACGCTCATCCTGACGCGAAAAAGCACCGCCCCGCTTGTTCAATACCTGGGTAACGCCGATCTTAACGCCATGCTTGTTGATCAGGGGCATGCACAGAATGTTGTGAGTGCGATACCCGGTTCTGCGATCGATTTCCTGATTGAAACGACTGTCCTTATAGGCATCAGGAATGTTTACTGTATTGCCCGTTGTAAAAACTTCGCCAGCAATACCGCGATTAGCAGGGATTCTGATCTCCTGATCACGCATGCCAAGAGCGACCTGTGACCAGAGTTGATTGTTCTTCTCGTCATAAAGAAAAATCGTGGCGCGATCACAGCTTAGAATCATGATTACAGCTTCCATTATCTTCTCAAGAAGTGGTTTAAGCTGCAGTTCTGAAGAAATCACCGAAGTAATCTCGAGCAGATGCGACTCGTTCTCGCGCGCCTGTTGAATTTGTTCAAACTGATGGGCATTATGCAGAACACGTGCCGAATTCGCAGTTACTTTCTCGAGTATTGCCATTTTGTCACTTGGCAAGGGCAACTGCGCAACGTTAATAAGTTCGAGAACCCCGATAACCATCCCGCTGGGCTGAAGACTTACCGGCAGGCACACCAGATTGCGGGTCTGATAACCAGTCTGCCGATCTATCTCCTGGTTGAAAAGCGGGTCATTGTAAGCGTCACATACAATGCGAATCTCGCCTGATGCCATAACCGCGCCAGCAATACCCTTTTCAAGAGGGAACCTGATCTCCTCAGTAGCTTCGCCACCAAAAACCCTCGAAAAAAGCTCACCGGACTCTGTGTCTACCAGAAAAAGAGTACCGCGCTCAGCACCGGCAATGTCTGAGGTAACCTCAACCAGAAGCTGTAGCAGGTTATCAAGCAGGCGCTCCGAAACATTGAGCAGATCTGCGACCTGTTCGAGAATTTCGACGAGTGCCTTTGAATAATCGCCACCAGCAGTGTCTTTGACACTGCAAACTACGTTCTTTATCTCGCCGTCACTGAGCTTTTCGGTAAGAATCCGATGAATGATCTGCGCACTGTTCTGCATAACAAGTCCTCTTCCAACTGCAACATTCTATCGTAAAACGCCGGAAAATGCCAACAGTGTCAAACAAATCAGCAAAGCAGCAAGAAAGTCAGTAGGTGTCATAAATCTTAATCTCAGGCGGGTCAGACAGAATCGCTTCCATGAGGCCGTTAAGAGAACGCGACAAAGCTCGACCTATCCCGATGCTGGTTTCACCCTCTTTTACAGCAATTCGACTGGGGCGGCAGATCAGATCAATTTTTCCCATTCCATAACTAACCGCCAAACTTGCGCCCGAAAAAACGAATTTTAACTTTACGCCAGAATCTTCAGCAAGATCCCACGAAATTATCCCCTGCTGCATATTTATATCCACCTCGGCCACTTTCTTCAGGGTCAGGTCAAGCGTTACCTTCTCGACCTTGAAAATTGCGGCGGCATCAAATACGATTGTAGCCTTATCAGAGATTTTGATTTTGTGAGCGCCAGTAGTTGTTTTAACAAGCATACCTTCCTGAATACCGGTGGTCAAACCCACTATCTCGTTCCATTGCGCATCAAAGTTAGTTTTTGTCTGTAATGGTGGCTTATTGATCTCGCAAAGCAGCGTCTTGACCTCGGCAATTCTTAGCTTCTCGCGCGCCAAAGCGTACTCGTTCGATTTAAAAAACATCTGCCCGATGATGAAAACGGTGGCCAGAAGCATGCCAATGTGCATGAGCTTTTTCTTAAGCAGCTCAGACTTCTTCTCAGCCTCCTCCTGAGTCCTTTCAGACGATAGCTTAGCCTTGCGAACTCTGGCAAAAAGGTCATAAATCTCAGTTTCAGTGTAACCTCGCTTTTTAAGCTGGTTTACCAGAATACGCAGTCGATTTTTCTCCTGAAACAAGTCCTCAAGCTGGTCTTTGTAAGCTGCCTGATACCAGAATTTGGAGGCCTCAAGATCAAAGTTTTCATCGTCCTGGTGCTCATCAACAATTCCAAGAATGCGGGCAGCTACCTCATCTGGGTCTAAGCCACCGAGTTGATTTACTAAAGCTTCTTTTGCGGTTTTCGGATCTTTTTGAGCACCCTGATCCGGACTGTCTGGAGCTGCTTTGCTCGCATCAGCCACCGCTTTTGTCTGTTCTTGCGTTGGCTTTTTGTTGTTAATATTGCTGTTCAAAACTCAACCCCCGAAAAGTGGCTCAATCAAAGGTATCAGAATTCACTTGTGGATGACACAACAAAAATACCGCCCATGCCCCATCGATAAAGTCTTCCGCATCCGCCTCCAATGGTACATCTAGAGATTCGTGCAGCGGACAACCCCATTGATTTCGACTAAATGTGAGCAGATGACCACTGCACACCGGCAAATTTGGTAGACTCCAATTTTCTTCAATATCTGACCGGAGCGTTTCTGCGCTAACCCTGCTTACTACGCCCAGATTAGCCATCTGCAACAATCTCGCCTGATAAAGATAATCTACTGCGGCATAACGTTCAGAGATCTCCGGGGGCTCCAGCAGCATATTTGCCGAACGGCAAAGCTTCTGACAATATCTCTGGCTTCTGATCTGGTTGCGAAGAAAGCAGCGGACAAAATGATCAGAGTCGTTTACAAACGACAACAACATTGCAGCAACAGATGCAATCAGCTCCGACTGCGCAGGAACGACCATGATTTTTTCGCTGTCTGAAGCAAGATAACCAACTCCCAGCGCAAATCCCTTTCCGGAAAATGTTTCCGGAAAGTCTCCAACCATGGCGCTCACCGCATCTTTAACCTGCCCGGCTATCAGCTCTGGCTTCTGTTCAAGCCATCTTATAAACTCAATTCGCGAGGCAAACCAGCCAAAAGCAAAACGCAGATGCCATGGCTGAGGTTTCTTGAGAGCCTCTTCGATTACCTGCGCTGCAACTTGCCAGTTTTGCTGCCTCACATATGCCCTTAATAACCAGAAATCTGGATTTTTATTCAATGGCCAGAGCAAAAGATCGTTGGAAAGCTTTTTACCAGTAACCAGATCAATCGACGTGGGCGTGGTCTCATAAGCGGCAACCGCTGACGATGCTGTTGATGTATCAGCGACTTCTGCGACCAGCTTTTTCTCATCTGGCAACTGATGAGGGCCGGCTACTTCAATTGAAAAAATAGATTCCAGAGGTGCTATATTCTCCGGCAAATCTGCTCTGTAATATTTGTTATGAAAGTAATAGGCTGTTGCCCCAAAGAACACAATAATTACCAGCAACAGTATAATCTCAAGCCTCTTCATTACTTTACTTTTCCCTCGAGCATGCCGGTGACCTCAGTCAGCAAAATTTCAGCATTCTCTCGCCACACACCATTATTCACACACTCTTTAAGGTGTTTCTGAGCAATCTCCAGCCATTCGTGTTTAAAATTATTTAACTGCCATAATTCAAGAGCAAGCCTTGCCGATTGGTAGGCGGCAAGGCCACCAGTCTCAGATTCATGAGCAGCAGTATGAAGAGTCCAGGCATCATCGTAACGCGCATCAAAAAAAGCCACTCGAACATTCTCGTCGAGCGATTCGAACCAGCTTAGCGAGCCCATTGACAACACTGCCGATTCAGGCTTTCGCCCGGGCGTAACACCGTATCTGGCCAGATTTTCAGCAATTTTCTGAAGATTTTCGTCGCTCTGCCAGGCAAGATTTTTTACGCGTGACTGACCAATAAATTTCTCGTATTCCTTGAGGCTCTGTTCCCCGGAATTCCAGAGCAAAAACTGCCTGATCGCCTCTTTATACAAGTCTTTATCAGGTCTGTTTAAACGTTTTTGTAATAATGACCAGTTGGGATCAGCCATCAATTCTGGCTTCGCAGTAACAGCTGCAAAAATCAGCTGCATTTCCTGGTCTGCATTTTTGTCGCAGCTGTCAGCCACCGATTTTATGTATTCCTCAAACTCGCTGACAGTCTTCTCTTTAATTGGCATGGGTGTTTTAACAACTGGTGCTGACGACACAAACACTCCAGCTATATCAGTCGGGGTCGCGGGAACTGTCTTAACCTCGCCCTTTGCAGAAATACGTTGAAGAAAACTGTTATACATAGGTTCAGCTGGTGCCAGCTGAACGGCATACTGTGCCTGAGTTATCGCCTGCTCGACCAGACCGGCCGCCAACAGAGCTTCGGCCAGAGAGTGTCGATAAACAGCGCTATCAGCAACTTTAAAATTTAGCCAGGTTAGCCGCTTGATGGCTGCTTCGTGTTGCCCAAGCCTGGTCTCGGCAATTGCCAGCATAAAGTGACCTTCCAAATGCTCAGGAGCTGCAGCAAGAAGTTCGCCGGCCGCAGGCACAACGTCTTGCCACTTCTGCATCTGGTAAGCAAGACGAGTCTTTTCCAGCGGAATGCTGACTCTAGAATCCTCTGCCGTCAACGGTGACAGGCCAAAGACACAGGCTAGCACAAAAATCACTCCAAAAAACCTGAGCCCGACATTCCGGCCAGAAAACCGAATAAAGCCAGCAGCGATCATGAAAATCAGCTTCGAAACTCTTGAAGTCATTTCAAAACCTGTTTTCTATTCAATTGCATAAAGTATAAAAGCACGATAAAACCAGCTATCAGCGCGACTCATAAAAAAACAGGACACGCAGACCAAGAGAGTTCAGGCTAAGAGCAGCAACAATATAAAGGTTTTGTGACTGTCTGTAAATTACTTGCTAAAATTAAGCTGGGCAGAAGCAGAAGCCTGTTCCTGCAAAGCCTTCTGCAAATTGGCAACCAGCGCCGGAATAGCCTTGCCAACCTGCTCATGAATTTTACCAGATTCAATTACCTTTGAACCGGGTTCAGTTACATCAGCAGCAACCTTGTTTTCTTCGAGCATAAGCTTTACCGCACGGCTCAATTCTTCGAGCTGCACCTTGATCTCTGGCAGACCGTTGCTGTCAGGGGTAAGCCTCATCGATAGATCCGCCAAACCTATAGTTTGAGCAATGAAATATTCGAGTTGTTTAAGATGCACTTCGAAAAGAGTTTCCTGAAGATTGCGGCGGGATGAACGCATCGACCAGGCAACATAACCATAAGAATTATGCGCAAAATGCAAAGCATCGATCAAATATCCCTGAACATACAATTTATGCTGAGGTTGCAGTCCGACAAAGAAAGACTGCTGTCCTGCAGGCTCGACCATAGTCACCGCATCAGCACCTGGAACGGCAGGATCAATCACAGTCTCGGTATCAACAGTTGGAAGCGCTGGCACAGTGTTGTCGGCTAAACCAGGCACAGTAAGCGCGATAGACAGGAACACCCCGATAAATATACTGGTCAACTTATTGATATTTGTCTTAGACATCTTATTTTCTCCTGAAATTTTCTAAAATGACTCAAGAATTGTAGAAATTCTAAAATTACTCTGTTTACGCACCTGAATATTTGTATGTAGGGGGTGGTTAACCACAAAATTAACAGTAAGCACTGTTACGTTCTCGTCTGTAAAGTTCCTGGTAGAACCGCTGATCGACAAAACATTGCTCATCAGCTTATGCTGCGAAATTACGGCAGCACCACGGCTCACCCGCCCATAGAATTCGATGTGTGGCGAAACTCCCTTGAGATAACCGATCACCGTGGACTCAACATAATTATTGGTTGCCGCTTCTTTTTCGTAGGTATTAAAGGTCCAGATCGGCCACTCACTGCCATCAGCCGGATAACCCGCCATCAGATCGCCAACACCGGCGCCTCTTATTTTTACTGGTTCTGTTGCAATAACCGCCGGCGATGTAATCACGCCCTGAGCATCAACAACCAACGACTCAATACGGCTGGTCGCACCCGAAAAATATTTCTGCCAGAAAAGTTCATTAATCCGCTGTTCATCTATTGCGCTCTGCTTCCAGCCGGTAATCTTCTGGGCATTGGTCATCCAGCTGGTAAACTGCATGATTACTAACGAAACAGCAGCCATAACACTCGCTGCAATGAGCACCTCAACCAGTGTTACCCCTGATCTGGTGAGTTTAAAAAAACTTCTCATCGGTCTTCCATTTTCAACATCTGTATAGTTACTTTCATGGTCACATCACTTTTCAGGTCCCCGGCCAGCAGTATCTGCGAAGACGCCGCCGCGGTAATGCGGATATAGTCTTCGGTATAGCCTGGTTCAAGTGCATTTTCACGTTTAGTAAGTCCAATGCGCTCAATAGAGGTGACTCTGGCAGTCCGACCTGGGCTTTCGACCGCAAAACGGTTATCGATAACTTCGAGTTTAAGATCGTTCAAAAAGGCGTTATATAATGCATCTGTGCGTTTAGCAACCGGTAAGTCGTGCATGTAACGAAACGCAGCATAAAGCTCGGTCGGGTTAGCACGAATTTTGAGCTTGGCAGCTTCGATGACTGAGATACAAAGCAGTTCCAGCTGCGTCCGTTCGCTGGTCGCGATCTTTTCATAATTCTGGCCAAGTGAGCGGGTTAACAGGAAGGCTGCAAAAATCAGCGAAGTAGTTAGTGTTGCTACAACCAGAACAATGACTAAACCCCGCCGGCTCTGGCACCTTTTCATCCAAGATCCGCCTTGTAAACAAAGAGATTTAAGCGCTCGGTAGTACCAGACATCTTTGATGTCCAGAGAACTTCCATTTCCAGACGGAAATACTGTTTATAAGCAGTGAGAGAGGCTGTATGGTCGGGATCTGGCATGGTATCAAACCAGAAATCGGTCTCGTCAGCATCTCTGGTCACATACCTGGTGCGCAAACGATACGTAAACTCAGTGCCGTTTATCACCGCACTGGAGGGAATGAGAACGCAGTTTGCCGGGTCTGAGCCAAAGGTCTTATTGAGCTCGACCGGACTACCCAGCGGGATATCTCGACCAGGCAGTCCCATCAGCGCCCGTAAATACGATGAACTGCTGTGCATTGCCGAGAGATGGTCGGCATTAACCTGGGTGAAGGTGGTGCCACGGCCAAACAGGCCAACGAGAGGTACAACCGCGAAGGCAAAGATGGTCATACCAATCACGACTTCGACAAGCGTCAGGCCACGCAATGACCTGGCACCACCACAACGACCCATGTTATTTTGCTCCAGTTCCGCTGCGCTCTGCTTCGGTAGTAGACTCAAGAACACGGATCTGGAAGCGGCTCGGAATGATCGGGAAGTCAATTTCGAGTTCCCGCGAGTTGCCATCAAGATCAATAACCTTGAGATAGAATGAATTAGTGCCACTGGAGTTACCACTCTTGTTCTTAAGTCCGGTTTTAACGTCAGCATTACCCACACGGAAAACATATGAAAGTGGTGTTCCATCGGCGTTTAACAAACGCAGCGGCGCAACATCCTCCATAGATTTGACCGGTTTGTCTTCAAATTCCTTGAAGTATACCACTCCGTGCTCATCTTTTACATCTTCCTTGAACTTGTAATAGATGCTCTTGAAGTTGTTGCTGGCGACAGGTCTGCCAAACGGAGCCTCTGCATCGTTCTGCCAGAACAGAATATTATCACGAACCGACAGATCGAACATGATCAATTCGTCTTCAGCAAATCCGAGAGCACCAGGGTTGGCAACAATAAACGCGGCTTTAATGTCTGTATCAGCCCGTTTTATTATCGGGTCATCCATTTTGCTGATGTTCTTCTCGGAGATCACATAGTTGGCTCCAGAATTGAGTGAAGCTTTGCGATCGTAAGTATAGCCAGGAAGAGTGAACTCACTGCTGAAGGTACCACCAACAAACTTCTGATCAGGCACATTGTAGACATGTCTCCAGACATTGAACAAACCTGACTTTGCACCCTTAACTCGATCTTTTACTGCAGCGCTCGCCCAGATCAAAGAACCGAATGGCTGAGCAGAGGGTCCCAACGGCGTATCTTTAGCTATGCCTGAGAGCAGCTTGAGACTGCCATCATCAGGCAACGGCTGGTATTTCGCTGTTGCCAGACGCAGATCAAGGTTGGGGCGCTTGTTGTCGAGCAGATTGTAATAGCCTTCCTGACGCACATAGTTGCGCGAACCATCTTCGATCTCAATCAAATACTTGATCTTACCGGCTATGTAATTCGAGAACTGGTGCTGAATCGTCATTTCGCGATTACCCGGAGTACCAAGCAGTTCTTTACTGGTAGGTTCAAGCAATGCCAGACGATGCCCGTCAATGCGCTCCAGGTTGAACTTGTCGATGTCGGGTGACAGATCGCCATCGGCAGCGGTAGAGAGCTTATCCTTAAGCGCAGGCAGAATCATCGGAAACTCATAGCCATCTTTGGCGCTGAGAGTAAACCTGCCTGCTGCACCGTCGATTTTCTGGAACCACATACGTGGATACCACGAGCGTCTGGTGCCACCATTTTTGAGACCATCGTTAGGACCAAATCCAGGATGGTTATCTTCGATACCAATCAGATATTTAGTCTGATCTCCACTGTTGCCATAAATGATGTTACTGACGATCGCATCCATACCGCCAGCACCGTTAAATTCCTGGAATTTGGCGATGGTCGGCGGGGTAACGTCAACGGTAAAAGCTTTTCGGCGCCAGATACTGGTCATATCACGATCCAGGTATCGGATTTTACCGTCGTTATTGAGAACAAGGCGACTGTAATCAGCGCCAAACCTTGTCTTGTTAGATGCCTCATGGCTCGGATGATCAAGATAATAATCGCGTCTCGTACAAACCAGAGTAACTATGGTTTCATAACCTTCGTTCGGGAAAGTCGGAAGCGGCAGATCCCATGCATAATCAGAAGTAAAGGAAACCGTCTTAACTTCGACATAGCGACTGCCAACTCTTACCAGATAAGTGGCCATAGCCGATTTATCGACGTCAAGAGTGCCCTGGGAGTTTCTGTCCGGCAGATAGCTGAAGCTCCGCCAGGCTTCGATTGCTCCGCCAGGCTGCTGCCGTTTAACCTCAATATTCATGCGAATCGGGCGCTCAAGCAGGATACCGCTGAACGCTTCCAGGTGCTCGCTTCCGGCCAGATTACTCTCGTTGAGGTCGGAAGTTTCGTTAACATTGCGGGCAAACTTGAGCTCAAGCTTTGCCTTGTAATCATAGCTTGTGCCAGCGGCGTTGACCAGGTCGAAATTCTCGTCGAGATGTTCCTTGCCGTTAACTGCAGCTCGCAGATAAACCCAGTCGTTATTGGTCATGGCAGGTATGCCAACTCTTGTGACATCGGTCGGACTGGTTTCAGGATAAGCCTTGAAAGCTGACGGAAAGTCTCTTGCTCGCAAAGCAACAGCATCGACGCCCCACTGCGGCGCATAAGTAGCTGTATTGCCCGGGCCATTGAGAGTAAGAATCGGGTCGGCGAAGTCGGCCGGAGTGTGGTCATAAACGCGCACATCGTAGGTTAGCGTTCTGGTCTGCGGAATATCGGTCGCAGCATAGTAAACAATAATACCAAGACCATCTGTTACCGCAGTTACAATACGCTGCGTATATTTAACAGTATGAATGACAGTGTATTTACCGGCCTGCAGAAATTCATATGTAAAGCGAGTTCCGGCACCATTACCGCCTGGAACAGACGGAGATATTGTCCATGTCTGCTGCCATTCACCTGGTTTGATTATGACCTCTTCAGCACCAGCAAGAGTCCAGGTTTGCGGAATGTCTTCCGGGAAATCATTCGGACCGACGATACTGGTTGGCAGAGATCGTACCTCTGTTGGTGGTTTCGGCGGTTCTTTGGGCTTCTCCGGGTCAGATGAGCCGCCTTCAAGCACAAAATTTCTACCCAGAGAGAACTGGTTGCTATCAGCAGGATCGTAAGCCCAGATTGTCGGATTGAGAAACTTATAGTTATATGATTCTTTATGAACAAAGTCGGAAACACCGTCTGGCGGATAAACTGAGAACTTGCCGCCGGCAATTACCCGAAATGACTTATCATTATCGGTCTGCACAGCCGCACCCGGCGCCACTCCTATTTTATGCTGCCAGACACCAGACAGCAAAAAACCATCCATGGCTTTGACTTTATCCCATTGTGCCATATCATTTTTGTCATAATAACCGTTACCATCTGCATCACCAAAGATAAAGAGATTTCCCATCCAGCCTGATTCAACAGATTCAAGAGCGCCGACTCCCCATGGGTCACCAAGCCCGTGCACACAGGCACTGGTTCCATTTACCTTGTTATAAAATGCGCCTTTTGGATAGACTTCGACAGTCAACTTTTTAAGTCTGCCAAGCAAAGTGCCATCCGGAAAATCAATTGTAGATTTACGATAAAGCTGAGCCAGTGTTGGTTGTGGCTGTGGCCCAAGATTTGGGAGGAAATTCGCACCGGTAACACCTGGGTCGCTTTTGGTGTTGTAGGTCATCACCGTTGAAGAAAACTTGAAATTCTTCGAAGAAGCACCCGGAATCGGCTGTATGTAAAATTCACCGACGAGCGCATTACCACGCCAGCCGATCTGAACATAGCGGTTGGTAATTCCATCGTTAACATAAACCTCAGGAATCTCAACAGGGCCAGCAAAGGCCATTACACGACTATTGGTCAGCAGCGCCGGGTTAGCGGCAAATCTGGCACGAATCTGCGCCGCGAGACCATCAAATGCCTTGGGAAAGCTGATAAACGCATGTTGCCATACGCTTCCGCAGTCTTTGCCGTCCACTTTACCATCTTCATTGAAGTCAGCAACCGGAAAGGCTTTGTCAAAGAAAGCCTTATCAGCGTTGTCAACCTTGTCATCATTGTTAACATCAAAAATCTTGTTAAACACGTATTTAACCGGCCCCGCCTTGGGCTTGCCATCGGCACCAAATACCGGCGGCATCGCGCACTCTCGAATGTAACCACGAGATCTGGTCTGAGTTGTCGGATGCAGGGTGTAACCCGGGATCACGCCGGCACCGGACAGCCAGTCTGACTCTGGTATCGCACGATATGGCATGGGCGCAACTCTTGCTCCTTTAACAATCTCCGGAGTAGTTACCAGGTAAAGTTTTGGCTCAGGTCCTTCGAGAGCCATGTAAACTGGCACGTCAATCTGGCCAAAGCCGAGATTAGCCAGCATTTTGATGACATCTTTCATTTTGATCATGCCGTCAAAGATCTTGCCGTATTCGATGTAGTATTTTTCGTGTTTGCTATTCAGGGAATCTCGATTCCAACGGTATCTGATGTTTACCTTGGTATCGCCGATAGTCGGATACCAGACACCACTGACGTCAACACGCCAGATCGGGTTGATAGCTGGTTTGGGGTGAATTTTCGGGTTTAGCGTTTTATCTATTACCGGTGGTGTGATCTTACCAAAAGTGTACTGATACCAGCGCAGATAAACATCGTAAAATTCAGCCTTGTAATTAAAGGTAAAATCTTTAATATCAGAAAGATTTGAGTTAAAGAAAGTGCCTGTCTGAGGGTTCGGAAAAATCTGAAGCGTCTTTCTGACATAGGCCTTGGTAATCGGATCCCATTCAGTTCTGAAAGGTATCTTCTCAATAATTCGCGGTACTAAAAATTTTCTCGCAAGAAAAGCGTGTACTTTTTGCCTTCAGAGAATTAGAATATCACACATGGACTTCACCAACTTTGACCCCGAAAAAATTGTTGATCTTGAAAGCACCAAG